>NZ_JARVRZ010000011.1:0-64340 GCF_030209505.1 Plantibacter sp. LMC-P-059a
CCCTTCGACAAGCTCAGGAACCGAAAGTGGTCGCGCGCCCTTCGACAAGCTCAGGAACCGAAAGTGGTCGCGCGCCCTTCGACAAGCTCAGGGACCGAGAGTGGTCGCGACGCCCTTCGACAAGCTCAAGGACCAGGGGTGGTCGCGAGCCCTTCGACAAGCTCAGGGACCGAGGTGGCGGGGTGCAGCACGAAGCCCCGCCGTCGACCGGAGTCGAGGACGGGGCTTCGTTGGAGGTGAGTCAGCGGTGACTAGGCCGTGACCTGCGCGCCCTTGCGGCGAGCAGCAGCGACGAGCATGCCGGCAGCACCCAGGAGCAGCAGCGCAGCAGCGCCACCGACGAGGACACCCGAGTCCGAACCGGTGTCAGCCAGCGTCGGAACGACCGGAGCACCAGCGGCGACCGGGTCAGCGATGACCGCGATGGAGTCAGCGCGGGCGATGCCGGCGCTGTCGGTCACGGTGAACGTGTAGGTACCGACCTGGATGCCCTCGCCCTCGAGGGTGAGGCCCGCAGCTGCGAAGCCACCGGTCTCGTCGGCGATGACCGTGTTGGCACCGTCAGCCGAACCGAAGATCTCACCGTTCGGGTCGGTCACCGCGAACGACAGGGTGTCGCCCGGGTTGAAGCCCGTGACGGTCACGCTGAAGCCGGCGCCACCGGGGCGGACGTCGGAGAAGTAGATCGTGTCGGGGTCGACGACAACCAGCGGGTTGAAGACCGGTGCGACGACCGCAGCAGCGAAGTTGTACGTGTCGGCACCGAACGTGATGGTCTGCAGCGTGTCGACCGTGCCGGCGTTGGCGAAGACACCGAACGCGAGGAGGTTGAAGTCTCCGAGCGCAGCGTCGACCTCGGCGACCGTGTAGTTGGTGTCCACGTCGAGGCCAGGAACTGCCTGGCTGACGACCCAGTCGCCGCCCAGGTTCTCGACACCGGGAAGCGCGGGACGCAGGGTGGTGAACGTCGCGTCCGTGCCGTCGGCGAAGACCGGGATCTGCGCGTACAGGTCGTCCTCGACCGAGGTGTACGTGAGGCCGCCTGCGACGGTCGTGAAGCCGCCGGCCTCGACCGCGATGCCTGCGTCTTCGTTGAACCCGTAGATGATCTGCGAGTCGCCGGTCATGGTGAGGCCGGCCTCGCTCAGGACGGCCGGAGCACCGGGAGCGGCGACGCCCTCGTGCCAGCCGGTGTAGTTCGTCTCGTCGGGCGCGATCTGGTCTGCGGTGACCTGGATCTCCGCTGCGGACGCGGGGCCTGCGATGAGGAGGGTGGAGCCGGCGACAACTGCGAGGCCGGTGGCGAGAGCCGCAGTGCGGCGTGACGTCTTCAAATTCACTGAGGTGAGTACTTTCGTCTAGGGGTCCGACAGCGTGACGTACGCGCCGGTTTCCTGAGACTAAGCGGATTCACAGGCAAAGGTAATAGGGGGAACCACTCATTCTTTTGTCCTCCGCTCGGGGGACATAGGTGAGTGACACTTCGACAGGCTCAGTGACCGGAGCCCGTTCGCCGGGTTCGCCAGCGGATGGCGCTCGGGCCGCGTCTTGCGCGGGTCGCCGGGGCCGCCCTTCGACAGGCTCAGGGACCAGGGATGGCCGCGGAACCCTTCGACAGGCTCAGGGAGCGGGGGTCGCGTCCAGGACGGCAGCACCCTTCGACAAGCTCAGGGACCGGGGATGGTCGCGGAGCCCTTCGACAGGCTCAGGGACCGGGGGTCGCTAGGCCAGGGCGGCGACCGTCTGGCGGGCGATCTCGAGTTCCTCGTTCGTCGGGACGACGAGCACTGTGACCGGCGAGTCGTCCGTCGAGATCACTCGGATGCCACGCACACGCTCCGCGTTGCGCTCCTCGTCGAGGACGATGCCGAGCCCCTCGAGCCCCTGCACCGCACCGGCACGGATCTGCGGCGCGTTCTCCCCGACGCCGGCCGTGAAGACGACGACGTCGAGACCACCGAGCACCGCGAGGTACGCGCCCAGGTAGTGCCGCAGGCGGTGGACGGTCACGTCGAGCGCGAGCTGCGCCGCCTCATCACCGTTCGACGCCGCGTCCGAGACGTCGCGCATGTCGCCCGTGCCCGACAGGCCGAGCAAGCCGCTGCGACGGTTGAGCAGCGTGTCGAGCTCGTCGAAGCCGAGCCCCGCCTTCCGGTGGAGGTGGAACAGCACCGCCGGGTCGATGTCGCCCGAGCGCGTGCCCATCACGAGGCCTTCGAGCGGGGTCATGCCCATCGACGTGTCGACCGAACGGCCTCCGTCGACGGCGCACACCGACGCCCCGTTGCCGAGGTGGAAGACGATCTGCTTCAGCTCACCGAGCGGGCGGTCGAGGTAGGCGGCCGCCGCCTCCGACACGAACTTGTGCGAGGTGCCGTGGAACCCGTACCGACGGACCCGATGCTTCGCCGCGAGCTCGGCGTCGATCGCGTAGGTGTACGCCGCTGCCGGGATCGTCTGGTGGAACGCGGTGTCGAACACGGCCACGTGCGGCACGTCCGGGAACGCCGCCTGCGCGGCGGTGATGCCCTGCAGGTTCGCGGGGTTGTGCAGCGGGGCGAGTTCGGAGATGTCCTCGATGTTGATCTTCACGAGATCCGTGACGACCGTCGGCTCGAAGAAGCGCTTCCCGCCGTGCACCACCCGATGCCCGACCGCGATCGGCGCATGCTCCTGGAGCGACGGACCGTGCTCGGCGAAGGCGTCGAGCATGACGCGGAACCCGGCCGTGTGGTCGGGGATCGCCCGCTCGATGATCCACCGCTCCTCGATGGGCGTCGCGTCAGTGTCGGTCGCATCACCCTCGGTCTCGTCGGCCTCGCCCGAGGTCGCGTCCTCATACGTCATCGCGCGGTGTTCGGCCGCGCCCGTCGCGTCGCCGATCCGTTCGACGAGCCCGCTGGCGAGCGTCCGCTCCGTCTCGACATCGATGAGCTGGTACTTGAACGACGAGGAACCGGAGTTCACGACGAGGACGGTGGGCATGTGCGTGTGGACCTATTCCTGCTCTTGCGCCTGGATGGCGGTGATGGCGACCGTGTTGACGATGTCCTGCACGAGGGCACCGCGCGACAGGTCGTTGATCGGCTTGTTCAAGCCCTGCAGCACCGGCCCGATGGCGACGGCACCGGCCGAACGCTGCACCGCCTTGTACGTGTTGTTGCCGGTGTTGAGGTCGGGGAAGATGAACACCGTCGCGCGGCCGGCGACCTGCGAGTCGGGCATCTTCGTCGCGGCGACCGCGGCGTCGGCGGCAGCGTCGTACTGGATCGGCCCCTCCACGAGGAGGTCGGGGCGACGCTCCCGGACCTGCCGTGTGGCCGACCGCACCTTCTCGACGTCGGCACCCGCACCGGAGTCTCCGGTGGAGTAGGACAGCATCGCGATCCGCTGCTCGATCCCGAACTGCTCGGCCGTCTCGGCCGAGGAGATCGCGATGTCGGCGAGCTGGGCGTCCGTCGGGTCGGGGTTGACCGCGCAGTCGCCGTACACGAGCACGCGGTCGGCGAGCGCCATGAGGAACACGCTCGACACGACGGAGACGCCGGGCTTGGTCTTGATGATCTCGAACGACGGGCGGATCGTGTGCGCCGTCGTGTGCGCGGCACCCGACACCATGCCGTCGGCGAGGCCGAGGTGCACCATCATCGTGCCGAAGTAGGAGACGTCGGTGACGGCGTCGTTCGCCATGTCGATCGTGACGCCCTTGTGGGCCCGCAGGCGTGCGTACTCCTGAGCGAACTTGAAGCGAAGCACTGCGTCGAAGGGGCTGACGATCGTCGCCTTGCTGAGGTCGATGCCGAGCTCGATCGCCCGCGACCGGACCTCGATCTCCTCACCGAGGATGGTGAGGTCGGCGACCTCGCGGGCCAGCAGCGTGCCGGCGGCACGCAGGATGCGGTCGTCGTCGCCCTCCGGCAGCACGATGTGTTTGCGGTTCGACCGGGCCCGCTCGAGCAGACCGTACTCGAACATGAGCGGCGTGACGACGTCGGCTCGCGCGACGTTGAGCAGCTCGAGCAGCAGCGGAGCGTCGACGTTCTGCTCGAACAGCGCGAGTGCGGTGTCGTACTTGCGCTGCGAGTCGGCGGCGAGGCGACCGCGGGTGTTCATGACGCGGACCGCCGTGTCGTACGTGCCGAGGTCGGTGCTGACGATCGGCGGGATCTCGCCGAGGCCCGAGATGAGCTCCTCGACGGCCTCGGGCAAGGGGAACCCGCCGTTCAGGACGATGCCGGCGATCGACGGGAAGGTGTCGGAGGCGTTCGCCATGAGCGCGGCGAGCAGGACCTCGGTGCGGTCGGCGGGGATCACGATGACCGCGCCCTCCGTCAGCCGCGGCAGCACGTTGACCATCGACATGCCGGCCACGACGACGCCCAGTGCCTCACGGGTGAGGAGTTCGGCGCTGCCCTTCACGAGGGTGCCGTCGACGGCTTCGAGGATGCTGTCCATCGTCGGCGCGATGAGGAAGGTGTCCTCCGGGATGGCCCAGACGGGCACCATCGCTGCGCCGGCGGCGTGACCCGCCGGGGCGACGACGGACGCACCCGAGGAACCGTTGGGGTGGATCGCGTCGCTGATCGCCGCCGTGATCTCGAGCAGCTTGTCGGGGTCGGCACGGTTCGCGACGACGGCCAGCAGCTGGGCGTGGGCGTCGGCCAGCTCACCGAGTGCGAGCTCCGCGATGTTGCGCATGTCGTCGGGCGTGCGCGCGAGCGACTGACCGAGCTGCTCCCCCGACCCCTGGCCGGCGCGGCCGCCGAGCACGAGGAGGACGGGCGCACCGAGGTTCGTGGCGATCCGGGCGTTGTAACCGAGCTCCGTCGGGCTGCCGACGTCGGTGTAGTCCGAGCCGAGGATGACGACGGCGTCGCACTGCGCTTCGACGTGCTTGTACCGCTGGACGATGCGCGAGAGCGCCGCCTCGGGGTCGGCGTGCACGTCGTCGTAGCTCACGCCGATGCAGTCCTCGTAGGAGAGGTCGACGCCGTCGTGCTCGAGCAGCAGCTGCAGCACGTAGTCGGGTTTCGTCGTCGAGCGTGCGATGGGCCGGAACACCCCGATCCGCTCGATCTGATGACTCAGGGTGTCGAGCACCCCGAGGGCCACCGTCGACTTCCCGGAGTGTCCTTCGGCAGAGATGATGTAGATGCTTCGCGCCACGCGTTCCAGCCTACGGGGGCGGCGTCCGTGGGGGCTGGGTAACCGCACAATGTCGGGTTGCACTGGCGCGAGCAGGCCCGGTGGAGGAAGGTGCCGGGCGCACGAAAAGACTCCCCGCGCACCCGCCAGAGCCCGGTTACCCTTGCTGCGTTTCCGCCCTGGGGGAGTTGGCCTGGATGGCGCCACGCGGGGAGCCGTCACCCAGTGTACCCGAGCCGCGGCCGGGTTGCGTACGCTCCGTCGGAGGCGTTGACTGGCGGATCTGGGGCCACCGGCCACAGACCCTCGATCGACCGCCGCCCCCACGAACGCGCGGCGCGAGGATCGACACCGCATCGAACGAGAGGACTCACATGACCGACGTCGTCATCGCCGGAGGACACGGACAGATCGCGCTGCACCTGCAGCGGCTGCTCGCCGAAGCAGGCCACACCCCCGCGGGCATCATCCGCAACCCCGAGCAGGTGGGCGAGCTCCAGGGCATCGGCTCCCGCGCCATCGTCCTCGACCTCGAGCACTCCTCGCCGGCCGAACTCGCCGACGAACTCGCCGGAACCGACGTCGTCGTGTTCGCGGCCGGAGCCGGCCCGAACAGCGGCGCCGACCGCAAGCTCTCCCTCGACCGCGACGGGGCCGTCCTCCTCGCCGAGGCAGCCGAACTCGCCAAGGTCCCGCGCTACATCATGGTGTCCGCAATGGGCACCGACGACTTCGACCCGGAGTCGGACGACGTCTTCCAGGTGTACCTGCGCGCGAAGTCCGAAGCGGACGCCGACCTGCGCGGCCGCGACCTCGACTGGACGATCGTCCGCCCGGGCGGCCTGACCGACGACGCCCCCGCCGGCACGATCACCGCCGCGAAGACCACCGACCGCGGCTCGATCCCGCGCGCCGACGTCGCCGCCGTGCTGTTCGCGCTCATCGAGTCCGGTGCGGCCTCCCGCACGCAGTTCGAGGTCATCGGCGGCGAGACCCCGATCCGCGAGGCGCTCTCCGCGCTGTAAGACATCCGCACCTCGACAGGCCCGGCGAACGGCTCCCCGTTCCCGGGCCTGTCGTGGTTTCCGGCGCCCTCGGTCCATGTCCCGGTCCCTGAGCCCGTCGAAGAGTGGGCACCGCCGCAGCTTCGACCGTGTGCGATCGACCCCGAGCACATATGAAGCTCCTGTGCGGCATCGCCTAGGGGTGTTACCTGTTCGTTATCAGTCCTAGGATCGGGCAGACGGGTTCCGGCCCGGACGATGCACGCAGCGCGACGGAGGCCGACGATGGACCAACGCTACGACCCCGCGTTCCAGCGCGGACACACCGACCAGCGCTCCCGCCCGAACGCCGTCGACTCCGGCCGTCGGAGCCGCCTCGCCTCCCTCGAGGAGGTCGCGCCGCAACTCATCCAGCCGCCGACCGACGGCCGCCCGGTCCGTCCGCCCACCGACGACCGCTTCGACGACGGCCCACGCGCCCGCGTCGAACCCTTCCGCCAGGGAGCACCGACCGGCACCGCCCCGGAAGCCGGCCCGTCCGCCGAGGACCTCGCCCGCTGGGCCGACGAGGACGACGCGGCCCGCGCCGCCGCATCGGCCCGTGCCGCGCAACTGGAACGCGCGCTGTGGGCGGTCGGTGTCGTCCTCGCGGTCGGCGGTGGCCTCGCCATCTGGTTCGCCACGAGCAACGGCTACCGCGGTTGGAACGGCACCGGAGAAGGCCCACCGATGGCGTTCCTCGTCTTCCAGACCATCCTGTCGATCGGTCCGTGTCTCGTGACGGTCGGGCTCGCCACCATCGTCGCGCTGCTGTTCAGGCGTTTGCACGACCACGACCGCAGGAGCCGACCATGACCGAGCAGAGCAGTCTGGGCCGCGCGACGAGGGACTCCGTCGCCGAACTGAACCCCGCCTTGACCGCCGTGGAGTTCCAGCTCCTCGCCGAACGCATCCTCGACAACGTCGAACGCGTCATCGACGGCAAGCCGTTCGCCGCCCGCATGGCGCTCATCGTGATGCTCGCCGAAGGGCACCTGCTGATCGAGGACGTCCCCGGCGTCGGCAAGACCGTCCTCGCAAAGGCCCTCGCGGCCTCCGTCGGCAGCTCCGTCCGCCGCATCCAGTTCACGCCCGACCTGCTCCCCTCCGACGTGACCGGCGTCTCGATCTTCAACCAGGTCGATCGCGAGTTCGAGTTCAAACCGGGCGCCGTGTTCGCGAACATCGTCATCGCGGACGAGATCAACCGCTCCTCCCCGAAGACGCAGTCGGCGCTCCTCGAATCGATGGAGGAGGGCCAGGTCACGGTCGACGGCGAGACCCACGCGCTGCCGTCACCGTTCACCGTCGTCGCCACCCAGAACCCGCTCGAGATGGAGGGCACGTACGCCCTGCCGGAAGCCCAGCGCGACCGCTTCATGGCGCGCATCTCCATGGGCTACCCCGACCCCGACGCCGAACTCGCGATGCTGCGCCAACGCGACACGGTGAACCCACTGGACACGATCGGCCCGGTCGCCTCGCGCGGGGACGTCGAACGCCTCATCGCCTGGGCACGCGGCGTGTTCGTCTCACCGATCGTGGAGCAGTACTGTGTGTCGCTCGTGCAGGCGACGCGGGTGCACCCGGAACTCCGCCTCGGGGCGAGCCCCCGTGCCACGCTGCAACTCATCCGCGCCGCGAAGGTCCTGGCGGCGCTCGACGGCCGCGAGTTCGTCCTCCCCGACGACATCGACCAGCTGCTCGCCCCGGTGCTCGCGCATCGCCTCATCCCGACGCGCCGCGCAGTGAGCGCCCACGACCGCTCGGGGGTGCAGGCGGTCGCCGAGGTGCTCGTCGAACTCCTCGAACGGACCCCGGTGCCGCACTCCGGCCGAGCCGAGGCGAGGTCCTGACCGTGCACCCGCACAGCGAACGTCGGGTCCTCGCGACGCGTCGGGCGGTTCCGGGCCCATGAAGCGTCGGATCCCGTTGACGAGACGCGCCGTCGGCGTACTCATCGCGGCCGGCGCGTGCCTCATCTTCGCGCGCGGGATCGGGTCGCCCGAGCTCCTCGCCGCCGCCGGACTCCTCATCGCCCTCGTCGCCGCCAGTTTCGGCGCCGTCTACCTGGAACGCCCCTCGCTCCGGGTCGACCGCACGACGCGGCCGGACCTCGTCGCCGTCGGCGGTCGAATCTCGGTCGAGGTCTCCATCGCCGAGACGAGCGCGCTGCCGCACGTGCACACCGAGTGGAAGGACCGCATCCCGTCCGGGCTCGACGGCGACGCGAGCGGCACGCTCCCGAGCACGGGCGTCGCCGGCATCGGTTCGCGCCGGCGGACCGCCGAATACACGGTGACGGCGTTGCGACGCGGCCAGCACGAGCTCGGTCCGCTCGGCCTGGCGGTGAGCGACCCGTTCGGGCTGGTCGTCCGCCGGCGGAACGTCGGTGGGACCCACGCGGTCGTCGTCCTGCCTGAGGTCGTGGTCCTGCCGGAGATCCCCGCGCTGACCGCCAGCCGCGACGGCTCCACCCGGCCTTCGTCCCTGCGCGCGGGCGCCGGGGAGGACGACGTCATCGCCCGCCCCTACCTCCCCGGCGACGCGATCCGGCGTCTGCACTGGCGGGCGAGCGCGCACCACGGTGAGCTCATGGTCCGCCAGGAGGAGCAGCGCAACGACCCCGAGGCGACCGTGCTCCTCGACACCGCCGCCGCCCACTGGGCCTGGCCCGACGACGACCCGTCCCACCTGCCGGCGTTCGAGCAGGCCGTCTCCCTCGGCGCATCGATCACCGCGCACCTCGTCGACGCCGAGTACCGGGTGAACCTCGTCGGTGCCGGGAACGAGGCACTCTCCCGCGAGGTCGGCGCCGGCTCGGCGGCGAACGGCCTGCGCTCCAGCCCCGTCGGCGGCATGGGCGACGCACTCGAACGCGGCGGGCAGCACCTCGAGGACGACGACCTCGACGCCGCGCTGCTCGACCTCGCGCTCCTGCGTCCGTCGCACGAGCCGACCCGGTTCCTCGACCTCTCCCCCGTCATCGCTGCGCGTCGCACGCAGCCCGTCATCGCGATCCTCGGCGATGTGGAGGAGGGCGACCTCGGCGAACTGACGGAGGTCGCACGGCTCTCCCCGCTGCCCATCGCGCTGCTGCCCGCCGGCGCGCGACGCCGGACCGTCGAGCTGCTGGAGCTCGCCGGGTGGCGGTGCCACGTCGGCGAACGCGGCGCATCGTTCGCGGCGCTGTGGCTCGACAGCAGTGGCCCCGCGACCACCGCCGGGTCGTCCCGGTCGACCGCCGGAAACGGTCGTCGCGGGGGTGCGTATGTCCGTCGCTGAGGGACGTCGCGCGGCCGAGACCGCCAGCGCCAGACAACGGGCGGCCGGTCCCGCCTCGCGCGACCGGGCACGCCCGACCGGAGCCGGGACCAGCGGCGGATCGTGGTCCGGGGTCGACAGCGGTCGACCGGAAGACCCACGTGCGTCCGCGACCACCGGAGACCTCCGGCTCGCCCTCGCCGCGTTCGCCCTCCTCGTGACCGGCGGCCTCGGTTTCGGCCGCGTGCTCGACACGCTCGACTGGTGGGTCGTGGCGAACGTCGTCATCGCGATCGTCCTCGCCAGCGCCGTCCTGCTCCGACGCACCAGGCTGCCGGCGGTGTTCGTGTGGATCGGTTCCGCCGTCGTCTGGCTCATCACCATCACCATCGGCTTCGCCAGCGGCACCGCCATCCTCGGCGTCGTGCCGACACCGACCACCCTCGCAACCTTCGAACGCCTCCGCGACGCCGGGTTCCAGACCTTCCACGACGGGTCCGCGCCGCTGGACACAGACGCCGGGGTCGTCTTCGTGATGGCCGCCGGCGGTGGCCTGGTCGCCCTCGCCGTGGCCTGGCTCGTCCTCGGCCGACATGCACCGGTCCTCGCGGGCGTCCTCGTCTTCGCGGTCTACGCCGGCCCCACCGTCGCCGTGTCGTTCCCGCTCGACCCCTGGGTGTTCGCCGCCGTCGCGCTCGCTTTCCTCTGGTTGCTCCGCGAGGACGTGCGACGCCGGGAACGGTTGCGAGAGGCCGCCTCGGCCCGTGCGGCCGGCGCCACCCGACGGACGGGAACGACGGCGATCGCGGGGCGCTTCGGCAGTGTCGGCCCCGCGGTCCTCGTCGGCGCGGTCGCCGTCGTCGTCGCCCTCCTCACCCCGGCCGCCCTCCCCGACCTCGCCGTCCGCGACGTGACCGCCGGTGCCCGCGGCAACGGCCCCTTCGCCAACGGCATCAACCCGCTCATCTCCCTCGGCCAGAGCCTGCGACGCCCGGCGAACACGACCGCGCTCGAATACACGACCACCGCCGACGACGCGCCTTACCTCAAGGTCACCGACCTCAGCGACTTCACGGGCAACGTCTGGGGCCCCGACAACTCCGGCTACAACGACGGCAACTCACTCGACGCCTTCCCCGCGCCGGCCGGGCTCAGCGAGGCTATCCCTGTGGAGACGTTCGAGACCACCGTCACGGTGGACTCGCTGTCGAGCCCGTGGCTGCCCCTGCCCTATCCGACGCAGAAGGTCGACGGGCTCCGCGGTGACTGGCGGTTCGAAGCCGCCGGGCTGACGGCGATGGCGGAGCGCGGGTCCACCCGTGGCCAGACGTACACGGCGACCAGCACGGCGATCCTGCCGACGGCGCAACAGATGCGCGACGTCCCACCCGTCGCCGACCCGGCGTCCGCGGCCCCGTACCTCGAGCTGCCCGATGAGCTGCCGCAGATCATCCGTGACACCGCCGCCGAGGTCACCGCGACCGCCTCGACCGACTACGACCGGGCGATCGCCCTGCAACGGTACTTCCGCAGCTCGTTCGAGTACTCCGAATCGGCACCCGTGGAAGAGGGCTTCGACGGCAGCGGCGCGGAGGTCATCGCGACGTTCCTCGAACGCAAGGCCGGGTACTGCATTCACTTCTCCTCCGCGATGGCCGTGATGTCGCGCGTCCTCGGCATCCCGGCGCGCATCGCCATCGGGTATCTGCCCGGCACGACCATCGACAACACGCCGTCGAACCGCGGCACCTACATCGTGACCTCCGACCAGCTGCACGCGTGGCCGGAACTGTACTTCGAGGGCGTCGGCTGGGTGCCGTTCGAACCGACCGCGAGCCGTGGGGTCGTGACGCAGTTCACCGACACGAGCGCTGCGACACCGGGAAGTGGATCGGTGAGTCCCGACAGCCGTCCGGCTCCGACCGCGGCATCGACGCCCACGCCGACGGCTGGGGCCCTCGGCGGATCGACGGCCACCCAGACCGGCGGTGGCCTGCCCGCCATGCTGGTGCCGCTCGCGATCCTGCTCGGCGTGCTCGTGCTCCTCGCCACACCCTCGATCGCCCGCGGTGTCCGGCGGGCGGCCGGGCGTCGACGGGCGCACGCCGCCGGGACCTCGGCCGGCTGGGCGTGGGCGGAGTTCGTCGACAGCGCTAGGGATCTCGGGTTCCCGGTGACGACGTCGGAGTCGCCGCGCGGTTTCGCGGCGAGACTGCACGGGCAGTTCCAGGTCGATTCGCCCGCGATCGAGCGGCTCGTCACCGCCGTCGAGCGGGAGAGTTACGCGCGGGCCGACACCGCCCGCGCGTCCGGTGGCGAGCCTGCGGCGAGCGCCGACGCCGTCGAGGCCGCGCTCGGTGAGGCGAGGGTTGCCCTGCGCGCCGTGAGCCCGCCGATCGAACGGGTCCTGTCGGTGGTGTTCCCGCGGTCGCTCGTGTCGCACCGGGACCAACGCGTCGACTGGCGGCCCCCTGCCGCGAGCTGATCCGCCGGTGGCGACCGGTGCGAGGTGCCGGCAGGTGGCGCGCGGGGGTCCGCGAACCAGGTATGCTGCTATCTGGCCGTTTTTCACAAACAGCCGAGGAGAATTCGCCTAGTGGCCTATGGCGCACGCTTGGAAAGCGTGTTGGGTTAACGCCCTCGGGGGTTCGAATCCCCCATTCTCCGCCAGCAATACACAGAACGCCCCACGGATTCGTGGGGCGTTCTGTGTTTCCGGGGTTTGTGTCTTCGGGTCCGCCCCCTCTCCCAGCGCGGTGCGCTGACGTGAACGCGGGTCGTACGCGTGAGCGCGGGTCTCCGGAGGGGTGCGCCCGCGGCTCCGACCCGCGCCCGGGCCGAACTGTCGGTTTTCGCGTCAGAGCACCGCGCTGGCAAGAACAGATCGTTCATAGGTTGACGGTTAGAGATCGAAGCGTTAGTGTTCTAACCATGGACGACGAGACACCCGCCTTCACCAGCACCCTGCAGATGGTCCGTTGGATCGGGTGGGCACAGCGCAAGGCCGGCGAGGACTGGATCCGCGCCCGCGAACTCAGTCACGAACAGGCCTTCGTCCTCGGGTACCTCGTCCAACATCCAGGCTCGATCCAACGCGACATCGCCGAGGTGAGCCGGACGAGCGCCGCCAGTGTCTCGAGCCTCCTGCAGGGGCTCGAGCGCCGGGACCTCGTCGAACGCCGTGCGGAGGACGGGAACGCGCGCACCAAACGCGTCTTCGCCACGCAGCTCGGCGCCGACCTCATCGACGGGTTCGAAACCGCGATGGCCGACGCCGACGACACCATCCTCACCCCGCTGGACCAGAGCGAACGCGACACCCTCCACGCTCTGCTCACGAAGCTCACGGCGAACCTGCCGCAGCCGACCCGCTGACCACCGCTCGGGGAACCCGAGCTCCCTGACCGCCCGGCGAGACCAATCGCCACGCGCGTCACCCACCGCCGACGGCGATGGCCACCGCCATCACGCTCACCATCGCCACGACGGCGCTGTCCGTCGCGCCCGGACGCCCGCTGAGCTCGTCCGCCCAGCCCCCGACCGTCACCCTCCTCGCAACTCACCCCTCGCCTCGCCGGCGCTCATCGTCGCGCCCGGAACCTGCCCGAAACGGAGCCTCCCATGCACCCCGAACACCACGCCCATCACGAAGCCGACGCGTCCGTCGCCGACAACACCGCTTCCCCGACCGCCGCCACCGTCGAGCCCGGCGCGTCACCCGACCACACCCCGACCCTCGCCTCGTCCGCTGCGGACACGGTCGGGAGCAACCGCTGGTACCTCTCGACCGCCCCGATCATCCGAGCGCTCGTCCACCTGTGCGTCCCGATGGCGGCCGCTCTCGTCGTCAGCGCCGTCTACAACCTCATCAACGCCGGCGTCGTCGGTTCGCTCCACGACACCACCCTGCTCGCCGCGATCACGCTCGGAGCGCCGATCCTCGGACTGATCATGGCCATCGGCGACCTGTTCGGCGTCGGCGGCGGCGCGCTCATCTCGAGGCTCCTCGGCGCCTCGGAACGCGACCCCGCGCAGGCCGGTGACATCAAACGCGCCGCCACCTTCGCCGTCTGGGGAGCCTTCCTCACCGGTGCCGTCCTGGGCGGGATCGGCCTCGTCTTCCTCGGCCCACTCGTGTCGCTGCTCGGGGCGGATGCCGTCACCGCGCCGGCGACCTCCGCGTTCATCGGCGTCATGCTCGCGTTCGTCCCCGTCATGGCGACCGCATTCTGTCTGGAACAGCTCGTCCGAGCCGAGGGTGCTGCCCGTCAGGTGATGATCGCGCTCATCGCCTCCGCCGTCGCCAACCTCGTCCTCGACCTCGTCTTCATCCTCGGGTTCGGCTGGGGTGTCGCCGGTGCGGCACTCGCGATGGGCCTCGCCAACCTCGGTGTCCTCGTCTACTTCGTCGCGTGGTTGCAGCGCAACAGCGAGTACGTGAGCCTGGCACCGCGCTGGTTCACGCTGTCGTCGACCATCCTCAAGCCGATCCTCAGCGTCGGCGTCAGCACCCTGCTCCAGTCGGGATTCCTCATCGTCACCGCGCTTGTGCTGAACACGCTGGCCGCGGGCTACGGAGACGCGCCGCTCGCCGCCATGGGGGTCGCGGTCCGGATCGCCCAGGTACCGGAGTTCCTCGTCATGGGGGTGACGTTCGGTGTGCTCCCCCTTCTCGCCTACGCGTTCGGCAAGGGTGACGGTGCGCGTCTGCGTTCGGCCCTCCGAGCCTCTGCCCTCACGGTCGGCGGGATCTCGGTGCTCTTCGCCGGCGTCGTCTTCGTCCTGCGCGAGCCGATCGTCTCCGCGTTCATCGCCGATCCGGCCGTCCTCGGGCTCGGCGTCACGATCCTCGTCGCGCAGCTCACCGCGATGATCGCCAACGGCTTCACCGGGCTCATCACCTCGCTCTTCCAAGCGACCGGGCGGGCACTCGCTGCGACGGTCATGGCCGTCACCCAGGGGGTGTTGTTCGTCCCCATCGTGCTGCTCGGCAACCTGTGGTTCGGACTCGGGGGCATCGTCTGGTCGCTGACCGTCACGGAGGTCATCGTCTTCCTGGTGGGCGTGCTCCTGTGGCTCGGCTCGCGGGCGGCCATCGACCGAGGGCTCGCCGCCGGCTCCCCGGAACGAGCCGACGCGCAACTCGCCGACGCCTGACGGGCTGCCAGCGCGGTGCGCTGACGCGAGCGCGGGTCACCCGTGTGGGCGCGGGTCTCCAGAGGGCCGCGCCCACGCGCATGACCCGCGCTCACGCCGACAACCCCGACCTCACGTCAGCGCACCGCGCTGGGGCCCGAACCAGGGCGCTCGGGTCGGCGCACCGCGGTGGCGACACCCCCCCCGGGAGCACGGGCCGTCCCGGGAGCATCACCGCACCGGGGCGTCCAGGGGGATCCGCATCACCGCGTTCTCGATGAGCACCCCGCGACGCTCGACCCGCTGCTCGCGGACCACGACGAAGCCGTGACGCTCGAACACCGGCTGCGCGGTCCGACTCGCCTGCACGGTCACCTCCCGGAGCCCCACCGCCCGGGCTTCGTCGAGCACCTGACGGATGAGTGCGGAACCGACACCGCGTCGTCCGGCGTCCGGATCGACGAACAGCATGTCGAGGTAGCCGGTCTCGAGGTCAAGGTCGGTGAATCCGACCACCGCGTCGTCGATGACGGCGACCCACGTCGTCACTGCGGCACGTCGCGCGGCCCAGTCGTCGAGCACGGCGCCGGCCGGGTCGTCGGGCACCCATGCGGCGAGCTGCTCGGCCGCGTAGTGGGCGGCAGCGGTCACCCGCACCGCGCGTTCGAAGACCTCTCGGGTCGCTCGGGCATCGGCATCGCGGTAGGGGCGGATCAGGACATCGTCGAGCACGCGGGTCAGCCTAGCCGGACCGCCGCGACTCCGCGGGCGGCGGCGTCAGCCCTCGATCGCCGGGATCTGCGCGAGGTCGGTGTACACGGGGATCCCACGCTCGCGGGCGATCGCGACGTCGGTGTCGGCACCGGAGGACTCACCCGGCAGCCGGAGCACCGCGTCACAGTGCTGCAGCAGGCGCCTCGCCGTCTCGTACATGACGTCGCCATCGCCGGCCGCGGTTCCGGCGTCGATCCCGCGGAGGATCGGAAGAGCGACCCACTCGCCGATCATCGGCACGTGACCGAGGGCGTAGATCGGCGCGGCAGCGGCTTCGAGGCGTTCAAGGTTGCGGGCGATGGCGGCCGGGTCGCCACCGGTTCCGGAACGGTAGGGGCCGGCGATGAGGATGAGGAGTGGTGTGTTCATGCCCAGCACTGTAGCGTTAACCACGCACAAACGTGCAACATCGTGAAGGAGTACGCATGCTGAGCGCACAACGTCGAACGCACCTCCTCGACCTCCTCGAGCGCGAGGGCCGGATCGTGGCCAAGGAGGCCGCGGCCTCGCTGAGCGTGTCTGAGGACTCGATCCGCCGCGACCTCCGCGACCTCGCCGACGCCGGTCAGTGCATCCGCGTCTACGGCGGAGCACTGCCGGTGCCCGCGGCAGACCGCCCCTTCGCGGAACGGCTCTCCCTGGAGACGGACAGCAAGGAGCGCGTCGCCCGGGTCGCCGCTGCACGCATCCGCCCGGGCAGCACCATCATCATCGACGCCGGCACCACGGCCCTCGCCCTCGCCCGCCTGCTCCCCGACGACCCGACCCTCACCGTCATCACCCCGAGCCCCGCCGTCGCCCTCGCCGTGGCCGAGCATTCGCCGGCACGCGTGATCATGATCGGCGGCGAACTGGGACGGCACTCGATGGTCGCCAATGGAGCCCTTGCAGCCGAGGCGATCCGACGGCTGAGCGCCGACGCGTGCTTCCTCGGCGTCACCGGGGTGCACCCGGAGCAGGGTCTCACCACCGGGGAACTCGACGACGCCGCGACGAAACGCGCCCTCGCCGAGCGCAGCACCGAGGTCTACGTGCTCGCGAGCGAGGAGAAGATCGGCGCCGTCTCCCGGTACCCGGTGCTCGACCTCGACGAGGTCACCGAGGTCATCGTCGACCCGGAGGGCACGACCACGACCCCGTGAGGTGGCGTCAGGCGCGCCGGCGCGTCAGATGGCCGGAACAGGCAGGCGACGAGGACGGCCAGGCGAGCACACCGGCCAGACGATCGGGGACCTCAGACGATCCGCGAGCTCAGACGATCGGGTACGTCTCGGCGAGGAACGCCGCATACCCACCCGGCGTGCGACCACGGCGACGCCCCGAGGTCTCGACCGCGCCGTCCAGCGTCGGCACGACCCGGAATCCCGCCGCCCGCGCCCGCTCGACGACGTCGACGTCCTCGTGCTCGGCCAACTCGCGGAACCCACCGATCGCCTCGAGCCGATCGGCCCGGACACCGAGGTTCGCCCCGTGGACGTTCCCCGGCAGATGCCCGGCAGGATGCGTCTCCAGCCACCGCTCCACATCGCGCTCGGAGAAGTCGCCGAAGTCGGGACGGACTGTACCGAGCAGGACGTCCACGCCGGCGTCGAAGGCGTCGGCGTGGACGGACAACCAGTCCGCCGGGACGCGAGAGTCGGCGTCCGTGTTCGCGATCCACCGCTCCGTCGGGCCGGCCTCGCCGAGTTCAGTCGCGGTGTCGACACCCGCGCGGCGGGCCGCGCCCACGCTGCGCTCATCGACAGCCACCACCGCCGTGGTCGGCCCGCCGTCGTTGCCGGACCCGGCGTCGACGCCAAGACCGGCGAGGCGCTCCATCACGATCCGGGCGGTGTCGTCACGGCAGTCGTCGAGCACGACCACGAGGCCCACCTGCAGGCCGGGGCGACGACGCTGCACCTCGGCGCGGGCGATGAGCACCGCGTCCAGGCAGGCGCCGATCAGCTCCTCCTCGTCGTGGGCCGGCACGACGACGTCGATCCGTCGCAGCATCAGGACGTCAGACCGTCCACCGAGGCGACGCTCGCCTCACCAGCCGGCACGAGGACGTCGAGCAGGAAGTCGTCCTCGACGTGCTGGACCGAACGACGGCCGGGCCAGCGTTCGAGCAGCCGACGGTGGACGAACTCGGCCGAGGTCGCCGCGTGATCGTCGGGATGACGCCAGTGGCACGCCACGATACTGCCGTCCGGGGTGAGCGATCCGAGGATCCGGTCGATGACGCGGTCGAGGTCCGCCTCGGACAGGTAGTAGCCGACCTCGGACAGCACCACGAGGTCGAACTCGCCGTCCGGCCACTCGTCCGGTACGGTCCGGCGTTCGAACCGGGCGGTGGGGACGTGTCGTCGGGCGAGCTGCAACGGCGCCTCGGCGATGTCGACACCGAGCACCTGGTCACTGCGTTCCGCGAGCCTCGCGGTGAGCACCCCGGTGGCGCAGCCGAGTTCGAGCACCGAGCGGTACCGCTGGCGCGGCAGCGCGGCGAGGAGCACCTGACGCTTCCGCGCCTCGTACCAGGACCCGAAGTCCCAGCCGTCGGGGTGCTCGCGGTAGTGGTGTTCGAAGGACTCCTGCGACCGCGAGCCGTCAACCTGCCCGACCGCCGCCGTTTTGAGCACGTCAGGTTCCGCGGCGAGGTCGAGTGCCCGCTCGTTCGGGAAGAGCACCTCGAAGCGACGCGCGTAGTGCTGCAGGTGGTGGTGGTCGACGATGGCCTCGTCGCCGGGGGCGTCGGACAGCGGTTCCGTCTGGGACGGGTAGGCGTCCATCGCGGCGATCTTCGCCCCGTGCGCCGCGGCGTCGAGCGGCACGATGCGCGCCTCGTTCCACGGCAGCGTGTCGTCGTCAGTGTCGGCCCAGTGCCAGAGCCAGATCGGGAACTCGACGAGCGCGAGGTCTCGTTCGATCGCGAGCGCGGCGGCGAGCTCACCGGCGATGCGGTGGTCGCGGTGGCCGTCGCCGCGCCAGGGGGCGACGATGAGCGGCTGCGTTCCGGCTGCGTCGACCGCCGAGCGCAGGGACGCGGCGATGGCGGAGCGTTCCGCGTCGAGCCCGCCGTCCGGGACCCGCAGGACCTCGTGGGCGACCCGGGCGCCGAGTCTGGTGACGGCCTCGATGAACTCGGCCTCACGGCGGGGAGCGAGCTCCTCCGGGGTGGTCGTCGGCGAATCGGGGTGCGAGCCCTCACCGAGCGTGACGAGGAGGACGGTGACGGGGATCCCGGCGGCTGCCGCTGCGGCGATCAGCCCGCCGGCGCCGAGCGACTCGTCGTCCGGATGGGGCGAGAGGACGACGAGGCCCGTCGCCTGCCGCCAGCCGTCCCAGACGGGCAGGTCGAGCTCGTGCAGGCGCGTGCCCCAGGCGGCTGCGGAGGTGCCGGGGTCTCGGTGGTCGAAGGCGGGCATCAGTCGGCCTCTACCAGCATGCGGCCGTAGCGCGCGAGGTCGCGATCGCCGTGGTCCTGCTGCACGTACAGCTCGAGGTCGGACATGCGCTCGAGGTAGGCGGGTTCTGCGGTGAGCGGACCGGGCCCGAGCGCGCCGAGGACGCCGGAGCGGATCGCGTCGACCCGGGCACGGACCGTCGACCGCACGCGCTGCGCGAGACGAGGACCGGCAGCGCCGTCGGCCTGGCCCCCTTCGATCGCCGTGGCCGCGTCAGCGATGGCCTGCTCCGCGATCGCGAGATCGATGGCGGCCGACCCGAGGGTGCGGAGGAGGAGTTCGGCGTCCGGTCGTGCGCGTGCCGCAGTGAGCAACCGCTCGACGAGGGTGCTCGCGCCGCCCCACCAGCAGGCCGCGACGCCGATGCCACCCCAGGAGAAGCCGGGTCGCCGGAGGTACCAGCCGTCGTCGCCGACGGGTGCTGCGGGAACGACGTCGAAACCGACGGGGGCGCTGGGGACGAGCGGCATTCCGCGGGCGAGCCACGCGCTGTCGTCGGTGGTGACCCCGGGTGCGGACAGCGCGACGGCGAAGAGGCGCCGCACGTTCGGCCCGGTGTGGGCGGTGACGAGGGCGTCGCTGAGGCTCGAGGCGAGCGAGCACCACGGCTTCGTCCCGCTGAGGACCCAGCCGGCGTCGACACGGACGGCGTCGAGCCGGACGCCGGGTGCTTCGGCCGCGAAGACCCCCCACGTGGTGTCGGGCGAGGGCTCGAGCTCCGCCTGGCGCAGGATGGCGAGCGCGTCGAGGTGCGGTTCGACGACGCGCGCGAGGGTGACGTCGACGGCGGCGATCGCGGCGAGACCCGCGAAGACGCGCCCCGCGGTGTGCTGTTCGAGCGGACCGACGAGCTCGACCGCCTGTCGGGTGAACGCGAGCCGCGATGCGAGATCGGTGATCGAGCCCGCCGCCGCAGCGTCGAGGGCCGGGAGGTCGAGCGTGATGCCGCTGGTCGGCCAGGCGGTCGACTGCAGACGGATCATGCGATCCGGTTCTGGTGTCGGGGTTCCATCGGTGCGCGCATGCGACCTCCTCGCGTCGTGGAGCTCCCAGTCTCGCACCCGCTCGCGCAGACCCGACCGGGTGGACCGAGGTGATCGACCCTGCTAATGCGGCCAGCGCGGTCCGCTGACGCGAGCGCGGGTCACCGGCACGAGCGCGAGTCAGGGTCATCCGACCAGCGCGATGCGCTGACGCGAGCGCGGGTCACAGCGGTGAGCGCGGGTCTCCGGAAGGGCGCGCTCACGCGCCTGGCCCGCGCCCGCGCCGATTCCGTGCCACTCGCGTCAGCGCACCGCGCTGGCAACCGACCACGACGCACTCCGACGCACGCCGTGCGAGGAGCCGGCGGGATCAGTCGCGGAAGAGGGCGCTGTACGCGTTGATCGCCGGCTGCCCACCGAGGTGCGCGTAGAGCACGTTGCTCGACGCCGGAATGTCACCGCTCGTCACGAGGTCGATGAGCCCTGCCATCGACTTCCCCTCGTAGACCGGGTCGATGATGACGCCCTCGAGTCGTCCGGTCAGCCGGATCGCCTCCATCGTCGATTCCACCGGGATCCCGTAGAGGTCGCCGGCCCAACCCTCGAGCACGGTGATCTCCTCGTCCCGCAGATCGCGGTCGAGCCCGATGAGCGACGCCGTGTTGCGGGCGATGCGCGCCACCTGGTCGCGGGTCTCCTGGATCTTGGCGGAGGCGTCGATCCCGATGACCCGGCGGGGTCGATCCTGGCCGGCGAACCCGGCGATCATGCCCGCGTGCGTCGAGCCGGTGACGCTGCAGACCACGATGGTGTCGAAGAACACGCCCAGCTCGCGCTCCTGCTGCTCGACCTCGGCGGCCCAGTTCGCGAACCCGAGCCCGCCGAGCCGGTGGTCGGAGGCACCCGCCGGGATCGCGTACGGGACGCCGCCGCGGTCGCGCACGTCGTCGAGGGCGCGCTCCCAGCTCGACTTGAAGCCGATGCCGAAGCCGGCGGGGTCGAGACGCACCTCGGCACCCATGATGCGCGACAGCATGATGTTGCCGACGCGGTCGTTGACCGAGTCGGGCCAGTCCACCCAGTTCTCCTGGACGAGCACGGCCCGCATGCCGAGCTTCGCCGCGACCGCCGCGACCTGCCGCGTGTGGTTCGACTGGTACCCGCCGATCGAGACGAGGGTGTCGGCCCCCTGGGCGATGGCCTCCGGGATGAGGTACTCCAGCTTGCGGGTCTTGTTGCCGCCGTAGGCGAGACCGCTGTTGACGTCCTCGCGTTTGGCCCAGATCGTCGCGCCACCGAGGTGGGCGGTCAGCCGGTTGAGTTCGTGGACGGGGCTCGGTCCGAAGGTGAGCGGGTAGCGGGCGAAGTCGCTGAGGGACATGGTGCTCCTGGAGGTCGGTGGTGCGGCGGGTGTGCTGGTGGCGGTGATGCGGCTGTGACGGTTCGGCGGGTGGCGCAGGGGAAGCGGCTGTCCGTTTGGACCGCGCTCGTCAGTCCTCGTCGAGGTGGGCGACGACGAGGTCGGCGAGCGTCGTCCAGTTGCCCCGGACGAGTGCTGCGGCGGCGTCGACGTCTCCCGCCGCGCACCGATCGACGAGCGCGTCGTGCTGCGCGATCGACCCCCGGGCGGCGACCGAGGAGAACCGGAGGCGTTCGACCCGGCGCAGCAGGGGCGTGACGGCTTCGAGCGCGTCGCGGACGAACGGGTTGCCGGCGACGTCGACCGCGACGGCGTGGAACGCATCGTCGGCCTCGAGCGCGGCATCGGTGTCGTCCCGCTGCAGGGCTGCCTCGAAGTCGCGGTTGGCCGCGCGCATGCGGTCGAGGTCGGCGTCGGTCAGGTGCGGCACCGCCTCGCGGACGGCGAGTTCGTGCATGGCCGCAGCGACGGCCTGTGCCTGCAGCGTCGCCCTCGTGTCGAGTGGGGCGACCACGGTGGACCGACCCGGTTTCGCGATCACGAGCCCGCTGCGAGCCAGCCGGAGGACCGCCTCCCGGATGGGCGTCCGGCTCACGCCGAGCCAGCGCTCGAGTTCCGTGTCGACGAGCTTCTCGCCGGGCGTGAACGTGCCGTCGACGATGGCGTTCCGCAGGGAGCGGTAGACGTCGTCCCTGAGGAGGGCTCGGCGGTGCGGCTGGGCGGTTGCGGGAGCGGGCATGCAATATATTGCACATCGCAAAGCGGAGAAGTCAAGTGACGGCCGTCGATGCATGGGGCTGGTTCCCCCGAGACCGCCGGAGTAGGACATTCGTCCTACTTGTCCCCCAGATGGCGGATTGTCGCACCACTGAAAGCACGCCACGATGGTCGGCGGGGAAAGAGGTGCGCGTGATGCAACGGGGGGATGAACCGGTGACGGTCCGGCCGCACCCGCGCATCCTGTTCAACACCGTCCTGAGCGCCGCCATCGTGATCCTGCCCGTCTGGGGCGTCTCGCTCTGGCTCGTCGGCCCCGCCCCGAGCATGGAGCACACCTGGGTGGTCACGCTCGGCATCGTCGGCCTGATCGCCCTGCTGATCCTCGCGACCCTCTCGCGTCGCCGACGCATCGTCGTGTGCCACGACGGCTTCATCGAGCAGCCCGTCCTCGGACGCCAACGGTTCGTCCCTCGTCAGGCCATCGGCCGCAGCCTGCTGTTCGAATTCGGCGGACGCGGCCAGCGGACGAGTTCACAGTTCTTCGTCTGCGACACGGAGAACCGACCCCTGCTCCGCATGCGCAGCAGCCGCTGGAGCAACGACAGCATCACGGCCGTCGTCGCCGCCTACGAGGGTCCGGTGGAGCGGCCTCGGCAGCCGGTGTCACTCGACGACCTGCGGGAGGACCACCCCGGTCTCCTCACGCCCCTCGAGCGCCTGCGGTGGGCGCGCGCCGAACTGCTGTAGTCGGTACCCGCGGAGCGCCCGGAGTCAGAGCGCTTTCGCGTACCAGACCGCGCCAGGGTCACCGTCGACGCGGGTGAAGCCCGTCCGCTCGTAGAACCGCTGTGCGCCCGTGTTCGAGACACCGACGCCGAGGTGGACCCCTGGCACGCCGCGTTCGGCGAGCAGCCCGCAGAACGCGTCGATGAGTCGCCTCCCGAGCCCCATGCCCTGCGTCTCCGGGAGGAGGTCGATGTGCAGATGCGCCGGGTACTGCGCGAGGAGCTCGGGTGCCAGGCCGATCCGTTCTGTGGCCGACCGGACGATCCCACGCTCCTGCTCGGAGGCGGCACCGGAGGACGCGGCCGCCTCGTACTTCCCGACGACCGTCGGCCACCAGCGTTCGACGAACCAGCGGTCGAAGGCGGCGGTGTCTGCCGTGCCGAGGATGTAGCCGATCGGGCCGGCGCCCGCATCGACGAGGAGTGCCAGCTCCGGCTCGTGGTCGACGTAGGGCAGCGCGTAGACGTCCGGCAGCAGCTCGTCCGTGCTGAAGTGCCCGGTCGCGTCCGCCCCGGAGTCGCCAGTCCGGGTGCAGATCGTCGCGACGGCGGAACGGTCGGTGGGGCGGTAGGCGCGGATCTCGGTCACCGCGCCAGCCTAGACCCCGGCCCCCTCGCCAGACCCCGGCCTCTGCTCCCCGGCCCGCGGCCCCTGGTCTCAGAAACCCCGGTCCCTGAGCTTGTCGAAGGGCGGCGTCCGCCCGGAGGCCCGTCGTCCAACGGAGCAGCCGAGGTGCGGTCCAGCATTCCGCGCGGCAGGGATGCAGGCCCGGCTGTCTAGGCTGGCTCCCATGAAGTGGCGAGCGGGGACGGTCGACGCAGCCGTCGAGCAGTGGGACCTCGTCCGCGACGGCGAGCTGATCGTCACGCCGTCGAGCCGCCTGCTCCCGGTGACGCACCGTGGCCGACCGGCGATGCTCAAGGTCCCCCTCGTCCACGAGGAGGCGCTCGGTGGGCGGCTCCTCGCTGCCTGGCGTGGCGTCGGGTGCGCGGCGGTGTTCGTCGGCGACGAGCATTCGGTCGTCCTCGAACCAGCGGTGGGCGGACGCGACCTCACCTCGTTGACCCGGGCGGGTAACGACCTCGGGGCGATCGGGGTGCTCGGCTCAGTGCTCGGCGTCCTGCACGGGGCCCTCGCGGCTCCCGCACCCGCTGCGACCACGGCTCACGACACGGGCGACGTCCTCGCCGAGCTCCCCTCGCTCGACGAGTGGTTCCGCGCGCTGCTGCTCACCGATGCTGCGGCGCTCGGCGCACTGACCGACGACCCGGCGAGCGCCGCGTTCCTCGGTCGCGGGCGGATCCTCGCGCGTCGCCTCCTCGACGACACGACGCCCGCCGACACGGTGGTCCTCCACGGCGACCTGCACCACGAGAACGTGCTCGAGTTCGCCCCCGGGGACTGGCGGGCGATCGACCCGAAGGGCATCGTCGGTCATCGTGCGTTCGACGCGACGGCGATGCTCGCGAATCCGGACCGGGCGACGGCGCAGGACCCCCGGCTGCTCGAGCAGCGGGCGGAGCTGCTGGGTCGCTCGCTCGGGATCGGCCGGACCACGATCCTCGAGTGGTCGGTCGCCCGGTCCGCGCTGTCCGCCGTGTGGTCACTGGGGGACGGGTTAGTCGAGGACTCCCGCGACAGCATCGCCGTGGGTCTCCTCGCGGAGCGCGCCCTCCGCACCGGACGCTGAGCCCCGCGACTCAGGGGCTCATCGACTCAGCGGCGGCGGCGCGTCCCGAAGATCCCCTCGACCACGCCCGTGAGGATCGAGCGCGTCGCCTTCGACCCGAGGATCTCCTCGAGCGGGCTCTTCGACGAACTCGACGTCGACCTCGTGGACGTCCGCCTCGTCGTCCCGGCGGTCTTGCGGAGCAAGCGCTCGTACTCAGCGTCCGCCTTGCGCTGGGCGGCGGCCTGCGCCTTGTCCGCAGCGGCCTGCTGTTTCGCGAGCTCCGCGGCGATGCGCTGACGTTCGAGTTCGGCCTCCGCGGCGAGTGCGGCCTGGTTCGCCTCCTCGAGCTTCGCGGTCAGGATCTCCCGCGCCGACTCCCGGTCGACGGGGGTCCCGTACCTCGCGAGCAGCGGTGACGCGGCGATGGTCGCGTCGATCGCGGCGTCAGGTGTCGGCGACATGAGTCCCTCCGGCGCGCGCAGTCTCGTCCAGGCGACCGGCGACGGCGCACCCTTCTCGTTCATCACCGTCACGACCGCCTCACCCGTACCCAGGGAGGTGAGCACTTCGCCGAGGTCGTACCCCGACGTCGGGTAGGTCGACACCGTCGCCTTCAGGGCCTTCGCGTCGTCCGGCGTGAAGGCGCGGAGGGCGTGCTGCACCCGCGAACCGAGCTGCGCGAGCACCTCCCCCGGGACGTCCTTCGGCGTCTGCGTGACGAAGAAGATCCCGACGCCCTTCGAGCGGATGAGCCGCACCGTCTGCGTGATCTGCGCGAGGAAGTCCTTCGACGCGTCGCGGAACAGCAGGTGCGCCTCGTCGAAGAAGAACACGAGCTTCGGTTTCTCGGGGTCGCCCACCTCGGGCAGGGTGTTGAAGAGGTCGGCGAGCAACCACATGAGGAACGTGGAGTACAGCGCCGGCTGGTCCTGGACCCCGGGCACCTCCAGGAGGCTGACGATGCCCCGACCGCTCGGGTCGAGACGGATGAAGTCCGCGGTGTCGATCTCCGGTTCGCCGAAGAAGACGTCCGCGCCCTGGTCGGCGAACGTGATGAGTTCGCGCAGGATCACCCCGACGGTCGCACCCGACAGCCCACCGAGGTCCTTCAGCTCGCTCTTGCCGTCGTCGCTCCCGAGGTAGGTGAGGACGGCGCGCAGGTCGCTGAGGTCGAGGAGCGGGAGGCCGGCCTGGTCGGCGTAGTGGAAGACGAGACCGAGGCTCGACTCCTGGGTGGCGTTCAACCCGAGGACCTTGCTCAGCAGCAGCGGGCCGAAGGCGGCGATGGTCGCCCGGATGGGGACGCCCTTGCCCACCCCGCCGAGCGCGAAGTACTCCGTGGGCGTGGCGGCCGGGGTCCAGTCCTGGCCGATGCCGCGGGTGCGGTCGAGGAGCTTGGGGCTCGACTCCCCCGGTGTCGCGATGCCGGAGAGGTCACCCTTGATGTCGGCGGCGAACACCGGGACGCCCGCCGCGGAGAGCTGCTCGACGAGCCCCTGGAGGGTGCGGGTCTTGCCGGTGCCGGTGGCGCCCGCGACGAGGCCGTGCCGGTTCATGACGCTGAGGGGGATGCGGACCTGCACGCCCGGAAGCGGATCACCGTTGACCAGCGCACCCATCTCGAGCGCGGGGCCGTGCACGACGTAGCCGTCGCGGATCCGCACCACGTCGTCGAGACCGAGGGGGCCCGGGCCGATCGTGTCGATGGTGAGCGCATCGGCGGGGAGCGCATCGGCGGGGAGCGCATCGGTAGCGAGCGGTTCAGCAGTCGCCGCGACCGGCTCCGACGGGACGACGGTGGTGGGCGCCTCGCCCGGAGCGCTGGCCGGAGCAGTGCCCGGTACCCCGCCCGTCGCCGTGATCCCGGCTCCGGCGAGCGCCGCTGCCGCCTCGGCGGCCTTCACCTTCGCCGCGGCGAGCGCCGCCTGCGCCTGGGCGGCTTCGAGTTCGGCCTGGGCCTGCTCGGCGGCTGCCTGGAGTGCGGCGATCTGCGGGTCGGATGCTGCATCACTGGGCGTCATGTGCCGAGCCTAGCGACGCGCTCCCCACCGGTCGAGGGGTCGCGCGAGGGCGCGACGGCCGCACCCCTCACCACTGTTCGCGCGTGCGCTCCTGGTCGACGACGGCGGCCAGGTCGGACAGGCGACGGAGTCCGGCGAGTGGCTGCGCCATGCGCGTGTTGTGTCGGATGCGCGGTTCGACGCGGTCGAGGAAGGCCCAGTATCCGGCGGTGAACGGACAGGCGTCGTCGCCCAACCGCACCTTCGGGTTGAAGACGCAGCCCCCGCAGTAGTCGGACATCTTGTCGATGTACGCACCACCTGATGCGTAGGGCTTCGTCGCGACGATCCCGCCGTCCGCGTGCTGCGACATCCCGATGACGTTCGCCGGCATGACCCAGGGAGTGCCGTCGACGAACATGTCGATGAACCAGTCGTTGAGCGCGACCGGGTCATACCCGTGCTGCAGGGCCCAGTTGCCGAGCACCATGAGCCGCTGGATGTGGTGCGCCCACCCATGGCGACGCATGCCGTCGATCGTCTCGCGGAGGCAGTTCGACTGGATGGCGGCGGCGTCGAGTTCGCGGAACGCAGCGGGGAGCGGCTCGTGCGCTCCGAGGGCGTTGTGGCTCGTGCGGTACGGCTCGCCGAGATGCCAGTAGAGGTGCCAGACGTAGTCCCGCCAGCCGATGATCTGTCGGGTGAAGCCCTCGACGCTCGCGAGCGGGGCACGACCGGCGTGGTGTTCGGCGACGACCGCCTCGACGGCGTCGCGCGGGTCGAGCAGGCCGAGGTTGAGCGGCGCGCTCAGCAGGGAGTGCGCCATCGTCCAGTCACCGCCGAGCATGGCGTCCTCGAACGGCCCGAAGTCGCCGAGCCTCGTCTCGATGAAGTCCGCGAGCGCCGCTTCCGCCTCGGCCGCGGTGGCCGCGAAGCGTCGGGGCCCGTCGTCGCCGACCAGCTGGACCAGCCCGTCGCGCTGCCACCGGTCGAGGTCCTCCCGGACCTCCGCGTCGATGTCGTCCTCCTCCGGCCAGAACGGCTCCGGCAGGCCGAGCCGGGCGGCGCCCTTCGGCGGCGGGTTCCGGTTGTCGTGGTCGTAGTTCCAGCGGCCACCCTCGGGCTGGTCGCCGCGCATGAGGATGCCGGTGCGTTCACGGACGGTACGGTAGAAGTCCTCGAGGAGGAGCCGCTTGCCGTCCCGCATCGACGCCCACGACGCGAAGTCCTGCTCCGAGGTCACGAAACCGCGACTCGGCAGCACCCGCAGACCGCGCTCACGGACGAACCGCCGAGCCGTCCACGAGGGCGGATCGATCACCTCGAGGTCCGCACCGACGTCGATGACGTCCTCGTACCGGTCGACCTGATGGAACTCGGCCCGGTCGCCCAGCTCGGCGGCCCGATGCCGGATCGCCGAGAGGAAGAGGTGGGCCTTCGCCCGGTGCATCGGTCGCTTGGTGAAGGTCGACCGCGACTCGACGAGCAGCATCGGCCCGCCGTCGTCGAACGCCGGGCCCAGCTGCCCGGTGAGGATCCACCGACGGCGAGCGGGAGCGGCTGCATCGTCGTGCTCGGCGACGCTCCGACCGGTGGTGTCCATCGCCTCAGGGTACGTGGGACGACGGACACCACCGGGGGCTTGCCGACTGGATCGGGCTCTGCTGCCAGCCCGTGCCGCCCGGCTCTGCTCGGCTCGTGCTCAGAGGGTCGCGGCGAACGGGTCCCAGTCCTCGGCCACGAGTGGCACCGGTGCGACCCGACTCTCCACCTGGACGGTCTCGCCCGAGACGACGGACTCGTCGATCGACACGAGCGTGTCGAGCACGTGGTACCCGAGCGCTCCCGAGGCGAGCGGCTGACCGCCCGAGCGGATCGCGCGCGCGAGGTCGAGCACGCCCGTGCCCCGACCGGCGAGCACACCCTCGGTCGGCACGACCTCCCACTCCGGCTCCTGCTGCATGCGCTCCATCGGCGCCGCCCGGGTGATCCGCACTTCGCCGGTGAACATGTTCGGGTCGGGGATCACGAGGGTCCCCTCCGTGCCGGTGATCTCGACGACGCCCATCTTGGCGAGCGGCGACTCGAAGCTGAACACGCTCTGACTCACCCCGCCGTCGACGAAGCGGGCGATGGCGCTGACGTGCGTCGGCACCTCGACGGCGAACTCCGTGCCGGTTCGGTCGCCCTGCTGGATCGTGCGCGTCGCCCTCCCACGGGAACCCGCGGCGGAGACCGACGCGACCGACCCGAACACCTGCACGAGTGTCGTGAGGTAGTACGGCCCCATGTCGAACAGCGGTCCGCCGCCCTTCGCGAACAGGAACTCGGGGTTCGGGTGGAAGATGTCCGGGCCCGCGTACTGCATGACGGTCTGCGCCGTGAGCGGCTGCCCGATGTCGCCCCGGGCGATCGCGCGACGGGCGGACTGCACGCCGGGGCCGAGGACGGTGTCGGGGGCGATGCCGACGAGGAGGCCTGCCGCGTCCGCCTGCTCGAGCAGCGCCAGGCCGCTCGCCCGGTCCACGCTGATCGGCTTCTCGGTCCAGACGTGCTTGCCCGCGGCGATCACCTGGGAGGCGACCTGCGCGTGGACGGCCGGGATCGTGAGGTTGACGACGAGCTCGACCTCCGGGTTGGCGATGACGTCGGCGGCGGTCCCCCAGGCACCGACACCCCACTTCTCGGCCTGCGCCTTCGCGCGGTCGACGTCGAGGTCGCCGAGGATGACGACGGTGACGTCGGGGAACGCGGTGAGGTGCTCGAGGTAGGTGTCGCTGATCATGCCGGTGCCGATGAACCCGACGCCGACGGGGCCGCTGCCCTGCGCTGCGCGGGGTGCCGCCGCGGGCATCGTGCCGTCCGCTGCCGCGGGCATCGTGCCGTCCGCTGCCGCGGGCATCAGCGGGCCGCCGCTTCGGTCGAGACGAGCTGTTCGGCGACGAGCGCGTCCACACTCGCCTGGATGCCGTCGAAGATGTCGCCGGCGCCGTAGTGGTCGAATTCGATGATCGCGAAGCGTGCCGACGGCGCCGCGGCGAGGGATTCGCGCAGCGGCACCTCGCCCTGACCGAACGGACGCTGGTCGAGACTCGTGGGCACGAACGGTGCGGCACCCGGTGCGAAGGGGTCCGCCGGGAGCAGGCCGTCCTTCACGTGGAGCGCCTGCACCCGGTCGCCGAGCCGGGCGAGCAGCGCCGGGACGTCCTGCCCGGCGGTCGCCGCCCAGAACAGGTCGACCTCGAGCGCGACGTCGTCACGCAGCTGCTCGGCGAAGACCTCGAAGGCGCTCCGGCCGCCGAAGGATGCGACGAACTCCTGCGAGTGGTTGTGGTACCCGACGCGGAGACCGTGGTCGGCTGCGCGCTCAGCGGCGGCGTTCAGGCGTGCGGCGGTGTCCGCGACCGCGGCCTCGTCGAGCCAGCGGTCGGGGCTCACGAAGGCGTCGATGACGATCTCGAGGCCGAGCGCCGTTGCGGCGGCGAAGACGTCCTCC
Organism: Plantibacter sp. LMC-P-059a; assembly: GCF_030209505.1. Taxonomy (NCBI): domain Bacteria; kingdom Bacillati; phylum Actinomycetota; class Actinomycetes; order Micrococcales; family Microbacteriaceae; genus Plantibacter; species Plantibacter sp. LMC-P-059a. The sequence continues at coordinate 29,883 of NZ_JARVRZ010000011.1, forward strand.
TGCGAGGAGACCGGCATCACCTGATCGCCGAACCGGATCTCGTCGGAGAGGAGGGTGGCGTGGCCGGTCCGGGCGGCGAGCCCGTGGCGGTCGAACGCCTCGCGGAGCTCGGGCGCCCGGGAGACGAAGTCGAAGGCCTCGACGTCGCGGAGGCCCATCCCGGCCAGCCGGGCGAGCGCGTCGTCGAGTCCCTGGTCGAGGTGCTCCTTGATGCTGTAGAGCTGCACGGAGAGCGCTGGTGCGGTCATGGTGTTGCCGTCCGTTCCGGCGCCGACGTTGGCGCCTGTGGTGATGGTGGTGGTGACGCAGGAGTGGTGTGGCGGAGCAGGCTCGTGGCGGTGGCTCAGCCGCGGGTCGCGATGGACCCGGTGACCGTGCCGTCGGCGTTGCGGATCATGCGGTGCCGGACCGGGAGGATCGTCAACGCGCCGAACACGCAGATGACCCCGGCACCCCAGAACAGCGCCGTGTAGTTGTTGCCGAGCCCGCCCAGACCGAGCAGGACCGCGCCGACCGCTCCGGCGAGCGACTGCGGCAGGGCGTTCGCGATGTTCAGCACACCGAGGTCCTTGGCCGCGTCGTCGGGGTTCGGGAGCACGTCCACGACGAGCGCCGTGTCGACCGCGACGTACACGCCGTACGCCGCACCCATGATCGCCTCGACCACGTAGAACATCGGGACCGTCGTCGTGTGGGCCAGCAGCACGAGCCCCAGGCCGAACACCACGGTCGAGCCGATGACGAAGACCTTGCGGTTGAGCAGGCGGTCGGAGAGCCAGCCGCCGACCTTCGCGAGCACGACGAGCGCGATCGTGTAGATGAGGACGCCCAGGGTCAGCGTGTTGACCGCCTCCTGCTCGCTCAGCCCGACCTCCTCCTGCAGGAAGAACAGCCGGAACGCGACGAAGAGGAAGGATGCGAGCGTGAGCAGGAACCGCGAGAGCCAGACCCAACCGAAGTCGGGGTGCTTGAGCGGGTTCACCCAGAAGGTGAAGAGCAGTCCCTTCCACCCGCCGACGTCCGGACGCTTGGTGATGGGGCGGTCGGGCAGCACGAAGCAGTAGAGCCAGACGGTGATGAGCGCGAAGACGGCGGGCGCCACGAAGAGGAGCACCATGTTCGTGACGAACCAGCTGGCGACGAACGCTGCGGCGAGGATGCCGAGGTTCTGCATGACGCCGACGTTCGCCGAGACGCTGCCGCGCTGCTCCGGCGGCACCTGGTCGGCGATCGTGGTGAGCAGCGGGCCGAGGATGGCGTTGCCGGTGAGCTGCGCGAGGCACCAGCCGACGATGAGGACGGGCACACTGGGGGCGAGCGCGACGATCGTGAGCGAGACGACGAAGCCGATGGCCCCGAGGAACATCCACGGACGACGGCGGCCGAAGCGCGAGAGCGTCAGGTCGGAGAGGCGACCGATGACGGGGTTCGCGACGAGGGCGAACAGGGCGGCGATGGAGAGGACGTTGCCGTTGACGACGGCGGCCTGATCGCCCGGGACGAGCTGCTGCGTCTTGAGCGCGAGGCTGACCGTGACCGGCGCGAGCAGGGCGACGAACAGGCCGAACTGGGCGAGGGCCATCGTGCTGACGACGCGCTTCGACGCCCGCTCCGTGGGGCCGCTCGGGCCGGTGACCAGGCTGATGTACGGGCCGCTCGAGGCTCGCTGGCCGGTGGGTTTGGGGCCGCGGGGGGTGGTGGACATCCGGATTCCTCTCAACGCTGAGCTGCTGCGGACTGACTCTGGTCCACGGATGGTGCGGTGCTGGAGCGATCACGGTAAACCGATCACTGCACGGCTTTGAGTATATCCACGAAACCCGAGTGGTCAATAGGTTTTCACGGCTTCACCCGACGCCTGTGGTGGAGTGCCAGCGCGGTGCGCTGACGCGAGCGCGGGTCATGGAGGTGAGCGCGCCTCTCCGGAGACCCGCGCTCGCGCAGGTGGGGTGCGCTCGCGTCAGCGCACCGCGCCGGCACCACCCGAACACTCACGCGCCAGAGCACCGCGCTCGCGTCAGCGCACCGCGCCGGCGTCGTCCCGGACGAGGAGGTGTCAGGCGCGCTCGAGGTCGCCACCCATGTCGATCGAGGGGTCGAGACTCCACTGCACCTGCAGTCCGTCCGCGATGGCGATCATGATCCGCGCCACATGCTCGGCATCGAGCTCCGCCCGCACGACGCCCTCCGCCTGCCGCTCACGCACGACCTCGACGAGACTCCGCCGCACCCCGGCGACGTGCTCGACGAAGAACGCCCTGGCCGGGTGGGCCGGATCCCCTGCCGCAGCGGCCATCGTCAGGTAGAGCTCGACGAGCCCCGGGACGTCGCTGTTGTGCCGCATGACCGCGACGAGCCCCTCGATCGCGTCCTGCGAACCGGTCGCCGCGAACTCCTCGGAGTCGACGGCGTCACGGACGCGCAGGATCGCGGCGAACAGGTGCTCCTTGGAGGCGAAGTAGTGCATGAGCCCGGGCAGGCTGACCCCGACCTCGCGGGCGACCTCGCGCAACGACGTGCCCCGGTACCCCTCGCGCGCGAAGACGGCGAGGGCAACGCGCAGGATCTCCTCAAGCCGCGCGACGCCCTTCGCGTAGGATCCCCGAGCCGTCATGTGCTGATTGTAGGGCTGCGCGACGAGGGCGACGAGGGGGTTCTCCCCTCGCCGCCCTCGGGTACCCGGAACGCGTCAGGCGCCGAGCGCGACCGCTGTCCACGACACCGGCGGCAGGGTGATCGTCAGCGTGCCGTCAGCGAGGACGGCGCTCTCGTTGGCGACGAGGCCGACGCGCTCGCGGTCGTCGATCGTGTTCTTCGCGTAGACGTCGTCGTCATGGATGCCGTTCGCCTCGACGACGGACCCGACGCCGAGGGCCGAGACGTCGACCGTCACCGTGATCGCCTCGTCCTGGCTGCGGTTCACGAGGAAGACGGCAGCGGTCCCCGCCTCGGCGTCGTAGGTGGCGACCGAGTCGACGAGCGGTGCGGCACCGTGCACCTTCGTGGCATAGCTGGCGACCTCGATGCGCGGTGCGATGACCACGCCGGCGGCCAGGCGACTCGTGACCGAGAAGGGGAAGAAGGTGGTCTGCCGCCACGCCTCCCCGCCGGGCTCCGTCATGATCGGGGCGATGACGTTCACGAGCTGCGCGAGGCTCGCCGAACCGACCCGGTCGCTGTGCTTCAGGAGCGTGATGAGCAGGTTGCCGAACACGACCGCGTCGGCGACGGAGTACACGTCCTCGATGAGCCGGGGCGCGTAGGCCCACTCCTCGATCGTGCCCTCGATGGCGTTCCACTCGTCGAGGTACCAGACGTTCCACTCGTCGAAGGAGAGCTGGATCTGCTTGTCGGAGTGGCGCTTGTGCTGCACGTGGTCGGCGGCCGCGACGACGGTGCGGATGAAGTACTCCATGTTGAGCGAGGAGGCGAGGAACGAGCCGAGGTCGCCGTCGCGCTCCTGGTAGTAGGCATGGCAGGAGATGTAGTCGACCGAGTCGAAGCTGTGCTCGAGGACGGTGCGCTCCCAGTCGCCGAAGGTCGGCATGGAGGAGCTGGACGAGCCGCAGACGACGAGCTCGAGCTTCGGGTCCACCATCTTCATCGCCGACGCGGTCCGGGCGGCGAGCTTGCCGTAGTCGTCGGCCGACATCGCACCGACCTGCCACGGGCCGTCCATCTCGTTGCCGAGGCACCACATGCGGATGCCATACGGCTCCTGCGCACCGTTGGCGATGCGCTGGTCCGACAGGGCCGTGCCGCTGGGGTGGTTCGTGTACTCGAGGAGGTCGAGTGCTTCCAGCACCCCGCGCGTACCGAGGTTGACAGCCATCATCATCTCGCTGCCGGTGAGCTTGCACCAGCTCGCGAACTCGTCGACGCCCACCTGGTTCGTCTCGAGCGAGTGCCAGGCGAGGTCGCGCCGCACGGGCCGGTCCTCCCGTGGGCCGACGCCGTCCTCCCAGCGGTAGCCGGAGACGAAGTTGCCGCCGGGGTAGCGGATGGTGCTCGTGCCGAGTTCCTTGACGAGCTCCACGACGTCACCGCGGAAGCCGTCGGCGTCCGCCGTCGGGTGACCGGGCTCGTAGATGCCGTCGTAGACGCACCGACCGAGGTGCTCGACGAACGAGCCGAAGATCCGGCGGTTGACGGGGGCGACCGTGGCGTTCGGGTCGATCGCGAGGCGTGCGGTGACCATGGGCGGTCCTTTCGATGGACGTCGTCGTCGTTTCCAACGTTGAAGGTAAACGTTGTAATGAAAGTCTGCCCGCGGGTCCCCGGGCTGTCAAGCGCGACGATGCACGCCGGAGCGGGAGGTCGTCAGCGGGTGGTCGACTCGCGTTGGACGAGCTGGAAGTCGGCGTACACCCGGCGAGCAGACGGCGCATCGCCGCCCGACGACTCGATGCGCTCGACCAGGAGGTCGACGGCGGTCGAGGCGATCTGCTCGCGGCCCGGAGCGATCGTGGACAGCGACGGCAGCGAGTACCGGCCCTCGTCGATGTCGTCGAAGCCGATGACGGCGACCTCCTCCGGCATGCGGATCCCGCGCTCGGCGAGGACGCGGATCGCTCCGAGCGCGAGCGCGTCGTTGAACGCCACGATCCCGTCGAACCGCAAGCCCTCGTCGAGCATCTCGCGCATCGCGACCGCACCGTCGAAGCGGTGCCAGACCGCGACGTCGCGCACGAGCTCGGGGACGACCGGCAGACCAGCGGCCTCGAGTGCGGCGCGATAGCCGGCGAAGCGGAGGCTGGCCGAGCTGACCAGGTCGCCGCGGTGGGCGCCGAACGCGACGACCCGCTGACACCCGATCGACAGGAGGTGCTCCGTCGCAGCCCGGGCCCCCTCGGTGTTGCGCATGGTGACGTGGTCGTTCGGCGCGTTGAAGATCCGCTCCCCCAGCAGCACCATCGGGATGGAGACGTCCTCGATGACCGCCAGGTCGTCGTCGCTCAGCTGCAACGCGCTATAGAGGACACCGTCGACGGCCCGCAGCCGAGCTCCGCGCAGCAGGTCCGCCTCGCGCGCCAGGTCTCCACCGCTCTGCTCGATGAGGAGGGACAGGCCGCGTCGGGCGGCCGCGCGCATGACCGCATCGGCGAGCTCCGCGAAGTACGCATTGCGGAGGTCGGGGACGATGAGGCTGATCACGCCGGAACGACCGGAGCGGAGCCCACGGGCGGAGAGGTTCGGCCGGTAGCCGAGTTCCGCGATCGCGGCGAGCACCCGCTCCTTCGTCGCCGCCTTGATGTGCGGGTAGTCGTTGACGACGTTCGAGACGGTCTTGGCGGACACACCGGCGAGCTTCGCCACGTCGTGCAGGGTGGTCGCCATGATCCTCCTCGGCGGCGACCGTGTCGGCCGCTCGGTACGCACTCTACAACGTTGAAGGGATGCCGCTCCGGCCACCGGCCACGTCCGTCGCGTCCGTCGCCGACATCGTCGCCACGCCTCTCGGCGCCGTCGACTCGCGCGGCACCACGCGGAAGCCGCTGACGACCGAGCGCGGCGCCTGTGGTTCGCCCGTCTCACCGATCCGCTCGATGAGCAGCTCGACCGCGCGCTCGGCGATCTCCTCGCGGCCGATGTCGACCGTGGACAGCGCCGGCAGGGCGTAGCGCGTCTCGTCGAGGTCGTCGAACCCGATGATCGCGACGTCCTCGGGGATCCGACGCCCGGCGTCCTGCAGTACCCGCATCGCACCGAGTGCCATCGCGTCGTTGAACGCCACGACCCCGTCGAACGGGATCCCCGAGGCGATGACCTCGCGCATGGCGTTCGCGCCGTCGCTCCGGTGCCAGCTCACGACGGTGCTGACGTAGTCCGGATCGGCCTCGATGCCCGCCGCGGCGAGCGCCTCACGGTAGCCCTGCAGCCGCAGCTCCGCGGGCCCGAGGGTGTCGTGGGGATCGGTACCGAGGGCGACGATGCGGCGTCTGCCCAGGGCGAGCAGGTGCTCGGTCGCCGCGCGGGCGCCGTCGACGTTCGCCATCGTCACGTGGTCGCGCTGCCCGTCGAAGACCTGCTCACCGAGCACCACCATCGGCCCGTCGGGGAGGAGGGCGCTGTCCTCGCGGTCGAGGCTGAGCGGGCTGTAGAGGATGCCGTCGACGAGCTGCATGCGAGGTCCGCGGAGGATCTCGAGTTCGACGTCGCGACCACCGGCGACCTGCTCGATGAGGACGGAGAGCCCGCGCGCCCGCGCCTGGCGCATGACCGCGTCCGCGAGCTCCGCGAAGTAGGCGTTGCGGAGGTCGGGGATGATGAGGCTGATGACGCCCGAGCGGCCGGAGCGCAGGCTGCGAGCGGAGAGGTTCGGGCGGTAGCCGAGTTCGGCGATCGCCTGCTCGACCTTGGAGCGGGTCGCGTCGCTGACGTAGGGGTAGTCGTTGACGACGTTCGAGACGGTCTTGATGGAGACACCGGCGCGCGCGGCGACGTCATGCATCGTGATCGACACGCGTCTCCTCCCGGCCCGGCTCAGCTGTCAGCAGACTACCCGTCCGGCGTCACCCTCGGCGTGACCTGCTGGTGGCGGTGGCCGTCGCCAGCGCGGTGCGCTCGACCGAGCGTGGGCCTGTGGCGTGAGCGCGACCCTCCAGAGAGGTGCGCTCACGCCGTAGCCACGCGCTCACGCCGGTGCGGTCGGTTTCGAGCCGGCGCACCGCGCTGACCCGACTGCGAGCTGGCCGAGTCGGGTCCGTCAGGCCTCGGCCAGCGGGACGCGTTTCTTCGGTTCCGCCGACATGCGTTGGAGCAGCGGGACCGCGACGATGAGCGCGACGCCGGCACCGAGGAGGAGCCCGCCGACGGTGTCGCTCACCCAGTGGGCGCCGAGGTAGGTGCGTGACAGCATCATGAGCAGCGTGTAGGCGACCCCGATCAGCCACACCCACACACGCGGGAAGATGATCCCGAACGCGACCGCGATGGTCGCCGCGTTGGCACTGTGGCCGGACGGGAACGACCCGAAGTCGGCGTGCACGAGGATGTCCTCCGGCCGCGACCGACCGACGATGTTCTTGATGACCTGCACGGCCCCGGCGCTCAGTGCGGAGACGAGGGCGAAGTACAACGCGGCCCAGGGGCGACGCAGCAGGAGGAGCACGGCGATCCCGAGCAGCGGCACGACGAAGATCGCGACGACGCCGCCGCCCAACCAGTTCATGACGAGTGCTGCTTGGACGAGCCACGGGGAGCGCTCCTCGAGCACCTCCTGCATCCACTCCTCGTCGAACCCGAACGGAGCGTTCGGCCCGCGCTGGAAGAGGAGGACGCCGAGCAGGAGGACGAGGACGACGGCGATCGCACCGCTGATGAGCGGCCACCGCCGGGACACCTTCGCGGCGAGCTTCGGGTCGGGTCGGATCGACGCCGGATCCGGGTCCATCGCGAGCGCACCCTGTTCGTCGAGCGTCGGCGGGACGCTCTCGTGGAGCTCCGGAGCCGGACCGGCTGCGGGGTCGTCGTGGTCGTCAGGTGCCGTCATCGTCCCATCATGCCGTGTCGGGAATGGATCGCGCGGAGGCTTGCGCCCAGTGGACGGAGCGGCACGGACGCCGCGATCCCGACGCGGACGCCGTCGCGGGCGATACTGGGACGATGACCGCCGACGACCCGACCGCCCGCCTCGCCGACGACGCCCGATGCCCGTGCCTCTCCGGTGAGACCTACGGCGCCTGCTGCGGACGGCTGCACCGCGGCGAGGCTCCGGCCGCCACGGCGGAGGCGCTCATGCGGTCGCGCTTCTCGGCGTTCGCGGTCGGCGACGCCGGCTACCTCCTCCGCACGTGGCACCCGAGCACGAGACCGGCTGCGCTCGACCTCGACGACTCGCTCCGCTGGTACCGACTCGACATCCTCGCCACGGCACGCGGTGGACTGCTCGACACCGAGGGCATGGTCGAGTTCGTCGCGCACCACAAGATCCCGGGCGTCCGCGGCTCCGCCGGGAGCCAGCACGAGCGGAGCCGGTTCTCGAAGGACACCGGTGCCTGGACCTACGTGGACGGCGTCGACCCCGGAGCCTGAGCGGGGGTCGCGCCCGAGGCCACGGTCCAGCCGCAGACTCCAGCGCGGTGCGGCGACGCGAGCACACCGGAACCGGCGTCAGCGCGGTGCGGTGGCGCGAGCACACCCGGATCGGCGCCGGCGCGGGTCAGCACGGTGAGCGCACTCCTCCGGAGCACCGCGCTCGAGTCCTAGCCCCGCGTTCACGTCAGCGCACCGCGCTGGCGCAGCACGAAGGATGCGTCAGCCGGCGAGCGCCGGGACCTTCTTCGGCTGCACGATGAACCAGAGGGCGCAGACCGACACGACCGAGGTGGCGGCCATGACCGTGCCCATCGGGATCGCGGTGCCGATGCCGAACACCCCGACGATGGGCGAGATGATGCCGGCGAGACCGAAGTTGAGCGCGCCGAGGAGCGACGCCGCCGTTCCCGCCTCGTGTCCGTGGTTCGCCAGGGCGAGCACCTGGACCGCCGGGAAGCCGAAGCCGCACGACAGGATGAAGAAGAACAGGGGCACGAGCACCCCGAACAACCCGACGTCGGCCATGGTGAGCGCGACGATCGTGAGCGCGGAGATGAGCTGGACGATCGTGGTGCAGGCGAGGATCCACTGCGGCCCGTACCAGCGCATGAGGCGCGAGGAGATCTGCACGCCGGCGACGATCCCGAGCGAGTTCACGGCGAAGAGGAGTCCGTACTCCTGCGCGTCGAAGTCGTAGACCTCCTGGAACAGGAAGGAGGAGCTCGACAGGTAGGCGAAGAGCCCGGAGAAGCTCATGCCGCCGATGAGGGCGACACCGACGAAGACGCGGTCGCTGAACACCGAACGGTAGCGGTCGCGCACGGTGCTGTGGCCGGCGTCGCGCCGACGCGCCGGCGGCAGGGTCTCGACGATCCACAGCGACACGGCGATGACGACGAACAGCCCGTACGCGGCGAGGAAGACGAACAGCCCCCGCCAGTCGAGGACGAGCAACAGCTGCGACCCGATGACCGGGGCCGCGATCGGCGCGAGACCGTTGACGAGCGCGAGGCGCGACAGCATCCGCACGAGGGGCTTCCCGCCGAAGAGGTCGCGGACCATCGCCATCGCGACGACACCGCCGGCTGCGGCACCGGCCCCCTGGAGGACCCGGAACACCATGAGCCAACCGATGTCGGGTGCGAAGGCCGCACCGACCGAGGCTGCGATGTGGATGCTCGTCGCGAGGATGAGCGGCAGGCGACGACCGACCTTGTCGCTCCACGGCCCCATGAACAGCTGCCCGACCGCGAACCCGATGGTCGTGCCCGTCAGGGTCAACTGGATGAGGCTGACCGGGACGTCGAGGTCCTGTTCGAGGATGGGGAACGCGGGCAGGTAGAGGTCGATCGTGAACGGACCGAGCGCGGTGAGCGCGCCGAGCACGAGGATGTAGACGAGGCGCTGCCGGCCTGAGAGCGAGTCGCCCGGGTGGACGACGGTGATTCCTGCGGTGTGCACGGGTGTACGGATTCCTAGCGAGGTGTGGGCGGAACGGGCGGCGGTGCGGAACCGATGTCGAATCGATTCGAGAACGAGGATCAAGGCTAGCAGCCGGAGGTCCGGTTCTGCGACGACACCTGACGCCTGTTTCGTCGTGATCTCGCTCCACAACCGCTGTGGGGTGCGGTGGCCGCGCGGTGCCGGCGGGAAGTGTCCAGCGTCCGTTTCGCGACGCCCGCTAGGCTGTTCCGGCTGCAGGTGACCGCGGTCGAGACGTCCGCCGAGCCGCCTGCCCGGAACCGGTGGCCCGCCGGTGTCCGACGCAGCAGACGCCGACGGAAGAGAGCCATGCCAGACGACGCCCGAGCCCCGCTGCCCTTCCAGGTCGACCTCCGCGGAGTCGTCGACCTGCTGAGCCGGCACATCTACTCCGGCCCTCGCGTCTACCTGCGCGAACTCCTGCAGAACGGTCGCGACGCGGTCGCCGCCCGTCGTGCCCAGGACCCGACCGCTCCGTCCGGCGCGCTGCTCATCACGCCGCATGTGACGGACTCGCCCGACGGCACCGGCTCGCCCTTCCGATTCCAGGACAACGGGATCGGGCTCACCCGCGACGAAGCGGCCGAACTCCTGGCGACGGTCGGCCGCAGCTCCAAACGCGGCGACCTCGACGAGCTCCAGCGTGGCGACTACCTCGGTCGGTTCGGCATCGGACTGCTCAGCTGCTTCATGGTCGCCGACACCATCACCGTCCACAGCCGTTCGGCCCGCGGCGGACCGGCCATCGAGTGGATCGGTCACACCGACGGCACGTTCACCATCCGGGAACTCGACGAGGAGACCACCGCGGCCCGCCCGATCGGCTCGGAGGTGCTGCTGGAGCCTCGCCTCGACGGCCCGCTGCACGACGGCGGGCTCCTCGGGCACGGGACGGTCCTCGGCCTCGCGACGAGCTTCGGGCGGTACCTCGACCTCGACGTCGACGTGGTCGACCCGACGACGGCGACGTCCACGCGCGTAAACGTCGAGCCCGTGTTCCGCACGCCGGCGACCACCCCACGGGAGGAGCTGCTCGCATTCGGCGAGGAGCTCCTCGGCACGCGCCCCTTCGACGCCGTCGAGATCGTGGTGCCCGGCACGGACACCCGCGGCACCGCCTTCGTCCTGCCCTCGCCACCTCCGCCGGGCGCGCGGCAGGCGAGCCGGGTCTACCTGGGCGGCATGCTCCTCAGCGAGCAGGTCGACGACCTCCTGCCGGACTGGGCGTTCTTCGTGCGCTGCATCGTCGACACCACCGGCCTCCGGCCGACGGCCTCGCGGGAGCAACTCGTCCAGGACGACGCCCTGGAGTTCACCCGCGAGGCCATCGGCGCCGCGCTCCGACGCTGGATCCTCGACCTCGCCCGCCAGCGCCCGCACCGCTTGCAGGAGTTCATCGGCGTCCATCAGCTCGGCATCAAGGCCATCGCCGCACACGACGACGACCTCGCGACCGCGGTGGTCCGGTGGCTGCCGATCGAGACCTCCGCCGGCACCATGACCATCGACGAGCACCTCTCGCAGGCCGGGGTCATCCGGTACACGGCGACGCGGGATGAGTTCCGGCAGATCGCCTCGGTCGTCGACCCGGCCTCACCGATCGTCAACGGCGGGTATGTCTACGACCAGGAGATCCTCGAGCGCCTGCCGTCGTTGATCGACGGCGTCCGGGTCGAGCGGGTGACGGTCGCCGACGAGCTCGACAACCTCGAGCCGCCCCACCTCGACGATCTCGCCGCGACGACCGCGTTGGAAGACCGCGCCAGCCGGGTGCTCGACGAGGTCGAGTGCCGGGTGTCGGTCAGGCGGTACCGCCCCGACGATCTCGCCGCCCTGTACGTCGCCGACCCCTCCGTACTCCGCCGTCTCGAACGCCACCGTGCGGCCGCCGTCGCCCCCGGCATCTGGTCCCAGGTCGTCGGCGCGGTCGACTCCTTCCTCGCCGAGGCGAAACCGGACGACGGCGACGCGACGGCCGCGGCACGCCTCTGCCTGAACTGGAACGCGGCGCTCGTGCGCCGGCTGGCCACGCTCGGCGACGACCTCGTGTTCGAGCGCAGCATCCAACTCCTCTACGTGCAAGCGCTCCTCGCCGGCCACCGCCCCCTGGAGGCCCGCGACCGCCGCATGCTCGACGCAGCCATGACCGACCTGATCGGCCTCAGTGTCGGTCTCGACGACAAGGAACTCCGATGAACGACGCAGCAACCACCCCCGTCTCCACCGACCTCGACCCCGACGCGAGCGTCGAAGACCTCCTCGCGGAGGCCGACACCCTGCCGTGCGGGCCGGCCGAGCGCGCGCTCCTCGACGAGGCGCTGCGACGCGCCGACGCGGCCGGCGACGAGGAGGCCGCGTACGCGACCCGGATGCGGCTGACCCAGTCCGCCCACATGACGGGCGACACCGACACCATGTTCAGCTCCTTCGGGTGGTGCGTCGGCAAGCACGACGCGGACCCGCAGCGCTTCCCGATCACGGTCGACGGCTGCGACCTCCTCTTCCAGTACAAGTGGATGGCCGGACGACTCTCGACGAACCCGACCTTCTCGCTCACGCAGATCGAGGCCATGCACCAGGACATGCAGGCCAGGTACGCGGCGGCCGGCGCCACGATGAGCGGCGTCGTGCAGTCGCAGTTCCACATCGCGACGGTCACCGGACGGCTCGACGAGGCGGCGGCGCTCCTCGAACGCCGGTCGAGCATCGAGGACGACCGGTACAGCCACTGCGAGGCCTGCGTCCGCAATGAGGACGCCTGGTTCCACCAGCTCCGCGGGCACGACGACGAGGCGATCCGGATCTACGACGAGATGTTCGAGAACCGGATGAGCTGCGGTGAGGAGCCGGAGACGAGCGAGGCCCAGGCGCTGCTCCCCTACCTGCGCGCCGGCCGACTCGACGACGCCAAGGCGGCGCATCAGCGCAGCTACCGCGTGGCGCGTTCCAACGCGGACGGGTTCGGCATCATCGCCGACCACCTGATCTTCTGCGCGGTCACCGGCAACGAGGCGCGTGGCCTCGCGATGCTCGAGCGTCACCTCCCGACGCTCGTCAACGACCCCATCAACCTGTCCGGGCACACCGACGGCCTCACCGCGGTCGGCGTGCTCCTCGACGCGGTCACGCGGGCCGGCCACGGTGGTCTGCCGGTGCGTGGCGCCGACGCCCCCGAGCTCGCGCGCTACCTCGGGGTGACGCCGGCCGACGGCACCGACCGGGCGCCCCACGGCGACGTGGATTGGACCGTGGCCGCGGTCGCCGAGCGGGCGTGGGCCTCGGCCGAACGGCTCGCTCAGGCGTTCGACGAACGGAACGGCAACGACTTCCGCACCGCACGGCTCGAGGCGGCACGCGCGCTCGCGACGGAGCACTGGGACCTCCCGCTCTCCGTCGAGGGCTTCGCCGCACCCGTCGTCGAACCGGAGCCGGCGGCGACCGCCGCCGAGTGGCGTGAGCGCACCTCGGCCCTCCTGCAGAGCGCCGACACGACGGGGGCGATCGTCGCGGCCGAACAGGGCCTCGCCCTGCTCGCCGACGAGTCGGACCCCGACGAGAACCTCCGCGCCGGACTCTTCGGCGTGATCACCCAGGCGGCCGTCATCCAGGGCGACGAGGAACGCGCGGGTGCCGCGTGGACCGACCGCGGCGCCGCCCTCCGTGCAGCCGGCCGCAGCGCCGTCGCCGAGCTCGAGGGCCGCTTCGGTCCGGCGCTCCTCGGCACGGCCACGGAGGAACGACTCACCGCGTTGCTCGCGGAACTCGACGAGGCACGCCTCGTCCCCGTCGATCCCGATCTACTCATCCACACCCTGGTCATCACCGCCCGGCACGCCTTCGAGCTCGCCGGCCAGCAGACGGAGCAGGACGCGGCGGAGCACTTCATGGCGATCGCCGACCGACTCGCCGGTGAGGCCGTCCTCGCCGCCGCGGTCGACGATCCCGGCGAGGCCGGTCCCCCGGCGCGGCTCCTGCACGCCCACCTCTTCGCGGTGACCGGACGGATCCAGGAGGCCGAGGAACTCCTCGACCCGCTCCTCGAGCCCGAGCAGCGGGCGTCCGTTCGGCTGCCGGCGCTGACCCTCCGCACCCGCATGCTCGGGGGCGCCGGGGCGTTCGCCGAAGGGGTAGCGCTCGCCGACGAACTCGTCGGCCTCCAGACCACGCTCGGCAACCGGCTCGGCATCATCCAGGCCTGCACCCTCTCGGCCGCGCTCCTGAGCGACGCCGATCGCGACCGCGAGGCGGCGGCCAGGATGCAGCTCGCGATCACGCATGCTCGGCGCGCGGAGGTCGAGGACGTCGATTCGCTCACCCTGCAGCTGGCCCGGTATCTGCAGTTCGCCGGCGACGCCGCCACGGCCCTCGAACACTACGACGAGGTCTACCAGGCGCGGCGCGAGCAGGCGGCCCCCGGTGAGCTCGCCGACCTCCTCGCGAACATGGGCGAGGCCGCGCGCATGATCGGCGAACACGGTATGGCGTACGGGGTGTGGCGTGCTGCGCTCGACGACGCCGCCGCGGTCGGCAACGACCAGGTCGTCATCCGCACGGGGTTCGGTCTGAGCACCCTGCTCCTCCAGTTCGAGGACGACGACGCGGTCGAGGTCGTCGACCAGGCCCTCACGGCAGCGCGTCGCCTGGGCGATCCGCAGCTCCTCGTCCAGGCGCTGCAGCGGGCGGCGAGCGCGCGGGCGGCGTTCGGCGACGACACCGGGCTCCCCTTGTTCGAGGAGGCCCGCGAGCTCGCGACCGCGCACGAGGCGGCCTGGCTCGTTGCGGACATCACCGACTCGGAGGCCAGGGCCCTCGGCGCGCTCGGACGGACCGACGACGCGACGGCGACCGCCCGTCGCGCGGCGGCGGGATTCGTGGCGGCCGGCGACGAGAACGGAGCCGCGGTCACCGAGGTGTTCGCCGCGCGATCGCGGGTGGCGGTCGACGACCACCTCGGCGCGGTCGAGCTGTTCCGTTCCGCTCGCGGGCGGCTGCCGGCGGGTTCGCCGGACTGGACGACGGTCACGGCCGAGCTCGCCGACGCGCACGAGCGCTTGGAGCAGCACACCGACGCTGCGCTCCTGCGCGCCGAGATCGCGGAGTGACGGGCGCCGTCGGACGGGTGCCCGCAGCGCCCGTCCGGCGGCGACGGTTCCGGACCTAGGGCAGGCGGGCGAAGGCGCGCACCGGGAACGTCGCGAAGCCCTCGACGAGCGGAGGGGTGGCGGTGAACGTCGCGCCGCTCGCGGGCAGCTGCTCGAGGCCGGTCAGGTGCTCGACCACCTGGATCCCGGCGTCGAGCAGGAGGGAGTGCGCCGGACGCGCTCCGCCGGACCCCGTTTCGGTGTCGTCGATGTTGATGGAGTCGATGCCGACGAGGACCACGCCCTGCTCGACGAGGTGACGGACACCGTCCTCAGCGAGGTAGGGCGCGTTCGAGCGGTACGCGTCGGTCTCGAAGTGCCGGTCCCAGCCGGTGTGGAGGAGCACGGCCGTCCCGCGCAGCTCGCGGTCGAGGAAGACGTTCGCGCCGATGCCGCGCTCGGACGAGTCCTGCAGGTGGAAGACCTCGGCGGGGAGGTCGACGAGTCGGTCGAGCGTCAGGCTCGCGAGGTCGCCGCCGCCGGCATAGCGGTGGAAGGGGCTGTCGAGGTACGTCCCGGTGTTGCCGATCATCTCGATGACGTCCATCGCGAACTCGGTCCCCTCCGCGTAGTTCGCGCGCGAGTCCTCGCGGGTGAGAAAGGGACGGATCACCGGCTCCGGCAGGCCCGGGTAGGTGCGGAGTCCGGCACGGATCGGGTGGCTCAGCTCCACGAGCCGTCCCTCGGGGCGCGGCCGCCGCTGCGTCTCAGCCGCCGTCTCGGTGGGCAGCTCGAGCCCCGCGGCCGCCGCTGCGGCGAGGATCCCGCGGGAACCCTTGTGCTGTTCGCGCACGATCTCGAGCTTCGTGATGCGGATCTCACCGACCATGGCGAGACCGAGATGCGTGACGAGCAGCCGGCCGATCTCCTGCTGCTGCGCCTTCCCCTTCGCTTGGGCGATGGCAGGTGGGAGGTCGAGGCGGAAGTCCTCGACGGCGAGGCCACCACCGTTCAGGAAGCTGACGGAGGCATCGAGGACGGCGCGTTGTTCGGTCATGCCTTCATTCTGGCGCGTGGCCTGAGCCGCGCCGAGGGATTCCCGGCCATGCCTCACCGATATCCGGCCACGAGCGCGGAAGTAGGCTGAAGGACGTGCAGGCGCTTCCCGAACCACTCGACACGAATGCGCTCACCCGACCACTTCCCGGCCACGAGATCCGAGCGCAGTGGCCGGCCTTCGTGGCGGAGGACCGCGATGCCCGCGATCGCATCGGGCGACTCCGACGGCTCACCACCACCCTCGGCGCGTTGGGCGGGCTCTTCGGCATCTTGTTCTTCGGGCTCGTCGGCCTGCTCGCCTATGCGCAAGGCGGTCGGAACGCGGGTGGGATCGCGTTCGGCATGGGCACCCTCGTGGTGGTCATGATCCTCCTCGCCGTGATCCTCGTCCGGATGACGATCCGGGTCTGGTCGCGCAGGACCCTGAAGCGCACGCACCTCCGTCTCGCCGCCTTCGCCGAGGCGAACGGGTTCGACTACCGGGTCGGTCCCATCGCCCTGCAACGCGACATGCCCTGGCGGAGCCGCGGGTCGGCGAACCTGCACCGGGTGTTCCGGAGCCGCCAGCCACGCGGCATCGAGATCGCGAACTACGAGGTCATCGGCAACCGCAAGAACCTCGCGGCCCCCTTCGGCGGCTACTGCGCGCTCCGGATACCCGTCGCGCTCCCCCACATCCTGCTCCGCGCCCAGGACGGTCGCCGCCGAGGCATGACCGGCGCCGGCGCCCCGGCCGACGCGCAACGCCTCAGCCTCGAGGGCGGGTTCGACCGCCACTTCCAGCTGTACTGCCCGGTCGGCTACGAGGCCGACGCGCTCTACCTGTTCACGCCCGACGTGATGGCGCGCCTGCTCGACCATGTGCGCGGCTTCGACGTGGAGATCGTCGACGACTGGCTCCTGCTCGTGACCACCAAGGACCTCGTCACGACCAGACCGGAGGACTGGCGGGACATCGCGGACGCCGTCGACGCGCTCGATGACCGCGTCGAACGCTGGGCCCGGTGGCGCGAGACCCGAGGTGACCGACGGAGCGTCACGGCGGACGCGTCGGCCTCGACGACGGCGGCCGGCCGGGTCAGCACCCGTGGTCGGCGCCTCGCCGTCCGGATGAGCCTCGACGACATCCTCATGTGGAGCGCGCTCGCACTCTTCGTCGTCGGCTTGGTCTTCGGGCTCTTGCGCTAGCCGGCTCGAGCGGTCCGGTCAGTCGCCGTACTCGTCGAGGAAGGTGTCCGACTCGGCGTCGAGCGCGCAGCCCTCCGCCGCGGCTTCCTCGGGCGTGCGGTCGCCGGCGTCGACGATCCCGCTCGCACGCGTCTTCGACGCAGCGTTCCATCGCCCGCTCGGCGGCCGCCGGATCCGCCGCGGCGAACCCGCCCGTCACTGCGGCGATCGCGAGGACCGCGCCGACACCGGCGACGAGGACGGTCCCGCCGATCGCGAGCCTCCAGCCGAGCCCGGTCCGCCCGGTCGCCGCTTCCTCGTCCTGCCCCGGTGCCCCGGCCTGCTCGAACACGTCCGTCATCGGTCGACCCCCGTCGTTCCACGCGCCACCCCCGGCGCCTCGCCCCAGGCTAGCAAGCGCCGACGTCGCCCCGCACGATCGGCGACTCCGGAACGCAGGACGGCCTCCCACCGTCCGGTGGGAGGCCGTCCTCATGGGACTGCTGGCTGCTTAGAAGCCCTGGGCCAGACGGTAGTACGCGTTGTTCCAGCGCACCTCACGCTGGAAGTCGCGCGTGGTCGTCGACTCGTCGATCACGAGGAGCTCGGTCTTCGCGATCTCGGCGAAGTCGGCGAACACCTCGACCCCGACGGCCGTCGTCATCACCGTGTGGTGCGCGGCACCCGCGGTGAGCCAGGCGGCGGCCGACGTCGCGAAGTCGGGAGCCGGCTTCCACACGGCACGACCGACGGGCAGCTTCGGCAGCGCCTCGATGGGCTGGACCACCTCGACGACGTTCGCCGTCAGCCGGAAGCGGTCGCGCATGTCGCTCATGGCGACGACGACGGCGGGGCCGGAGTCGGCCGTGAAGACCAGGCGCACCGGGTCCTCCTTGCCGCCGATGCCGAGCGGGTGCACCTCGAGCGTGGCGCGCGCGGAGGACAGCGTCGGGCTGACCTCGAGCATGTGCGCCCCGAGGATGAGCTCGTTGCCGGGCTCCATGTGGTACGTGTAGTCCTCCATGAGCGAGGCGCCGCCGGGGAGGCCTGCACCCATGACGGACGCGGCGCGCACGAGGACGGCCGTCTTCCAGTCACCCTCGGCACCGAAGCCGTAGCCGTCGGCCATGAGGCGCTGGACCGCGAGACCGGGCAGCTGACGCAGCTCGCCGAGATCCTCGAAACTCGTCGTGAACGCGGCGAAGTCGCCGGCCTCGAGGAACGACCGCAGGCCGAGCTCGATCGCGGCGCCGTAGCGGAGCGACTCGTGCCGCTCGCCGCCCTTCCGCAGCTCGGGGACGACGTCGTACAGCTCCTCGTACTCGGCGACGAGCGCGTCGATGTCGGCGTCCGTCGAGGCGTGCACGGCCTCGGCGAGTTCGTTGACGCTCCAGGTGTTCACCTGCACGCCGAACCGCAGCTCGGCCTCCGTCTTGTCACCCTCGGTGACGGCGACGTAGCGCATGTTGTCACCGAAGCGGGCGAGCTTCAGCTCGTGGGTGGCGGCCCAACCGGCTGCGGCGCGCTGCCACGTGCCGACCTCGCGCTGCACCCGCGGGTCGGAGACGTGGCCGACGACCGTCTTGCGGGCGACGCCGAGGCGGGTCTGGATGTAGCCGAACTCGCGGTCGCCGTGGGCGGCCTGGTTGAGGTTCATGAAGTCGAAGTCGATCTCCGACCACGGCAGCTCGACGTTCGCCTGCGTGTGCAGGTGCAGGAGCGGCTTCTGGAGGGCGTCGAGGCCGGCGATCCACATCTTCGCGGGGCTGAAGGTGTGCATCCAGGTGACGAGGCCGATGACGCTGTCGTCGGCGTTCGCGTCGAGCATCGCGCGACGGATGGACTCGGAGTCCTTGAGGACGGGCTTCCACTCGATCCGGACCGGGACGTCGGCGGCGGCACCGAGCTCGGCGGCGATGGCCTGCGACTGCTCGGCGACCTGGCGGAGGGTCTCCTCGCCGTAGAGGTTCTGGCTGCCGGTGAGGAACCAGACGGTGTAGTGGTCGAGGGTGGTGGTGGGCTTCGGCATAGGTGGGTCTGCTTTCTGGTCTGGAGTGGTGTTCGCGGTCCCTGCCCTTCGACAAGCTCAGGGACCGGAGGGGGTCAGGGACCGGGGGGTGTCAGGGACCGGGTGCGGTGGCTGGTCTAGAGCGCGCCCTGGGGCGCCTGGCCGTAGACGTTCTGGTAGCGGTCGAACAGGGCGTCGATGGCCTCGGTCGGCATCGGCTTCGGCTCGCCCAGCTGCCGTGAGATGTGCACGGTCCGGGCGACGTCCTCGACCATGACAGCCGCCTTCACGGCGTCCCGCGCGTCCTTGCCGATCGTGAACGGGCCGTGGTTCTGCATGAGCACGGCGCGCGACCGGTGGCCGGTCAGCGTCTCCACGATGCCGCGTCCGATCGAGTCGTCGCCGATGATCGAGAACGGCCCGACGGGGACCTCCCCGCCGAACTCGTCGGCCATGGCGGTGATGACGCACGGGATCGGCTCGGCGCGTGCGGCCCAGGCGACCGCGTAGGTGGAGTGCGTGTGCACGACCCCACCGACCTCGGGCATGTGCCGGTACACGTAGGCGTGGGCGGCCGTGTCGCTCGAGGGCGACCGGTCGGAGCCGGGCGTACCCGGGATGACGTTGCCGTCGAGGTCGCAGAGGATCATGTTCTCCGGCGCGAGGTCGTCGTAGTCGACGCCCGACGGCTTGATGACGAACAGCTCGGCGCCGGGCACCCGACCGGAGACGTTGCCGCCGGTCCAGATGACGAGGCCGTAGCGCACGAGCTCGCCGTGGAGCTTCGCGACGTCGGCGCGGACGCGGGCGATCGCGACCTCGATCTCCGGTGAGTAGGTGTTCACGAGGTTGCTCCTTCGAGGGCGGTGGTCTCGGTGTCGGACGGCAGACTGTCGGAGCCGCCACCGAGGGCGGCCCGGCGCAGGCGCTTCAGCCGCTTCATGACGTCGTTGGCTCCCCGACCGAAGTAGTCGTGGAGGGTCGCGTACTCGGCGTAGAGCAGGTCGTACGCGTCGGCCGCGGCCTCGTTCGGCGTGTAGACGGCGCGGTCGACCTTGCCCATCGCGGCACTGGCCGCTGGGACGTCGGGGTAGGCACCGGCCGCGACGGCCGCGTGGATGGCGGAGCCGAGGGCCGGACCCTGGGCGCTCGCGGTGATCGAGATCGGCAGGCGCAGGATGTCGGAGTAGGTCTGCATGAGGAACGGGTTCCGCTGCAGACCGCCGGCGACGATGAACTCGGTGACCGGCACGCCGGAGGCGTTGAAGGTCTCGACGATCTTGCGCGTGCCGAAGGCGGTCGCCTCGAACAGCGCCCGGTAGACCTCTTCCGTGCGGGTGGAGAGCGTCAGGCCGAGGACCGTGCCGGAGAGTTCGTGGTCGACGAGCACCGAGCGGTTGCCGGAGTGCCAGTCGAGCGCGACGAGCCCGTGGGCACCGACCGGCTGGTCCTGGATGAGGGAGGTGAGGTATTCGTGGATGCTGACGCCGCGCGCGGCCGCCTCCTCCGTGTACCGGGCGGGGACCTGGTTCTCGACGTACCAGGCGAAGATGTCGCCGACACCGGACTGGCCCGCCTCGTAGCCGTACAGACCGGCGATGATGCCGCCGTCGACGACGCCGCACATGCCGGGGACCTCGCGGAGGACGTCGCCGTTCATGACGTGGCAGGTGGACGTGCCCATGATCGCGACCATCTGACCTGGCGAGACCGCCTGTGCCGCCGGGGCGGCGACGTGCGCGTCGACGTTCCCGACCGCGACCGCGATGCCCTCGCGGAGTCCGGTCCAGGCCGCGGCCGCCGCCGAGAGCGTGCCGGCGGCGGCGCCCAGCTCACCGATCTCGTGCTCGACCTTGTCGTCGGCGAAGCGCTCGAAGGCCGGGTTGAGGGCTGCGAGGAACTCGTGGCTCGGGTAGGCGCCGTCCTGGTAGATGCCCTTGTATCCGGCGGTGCAGGCGTTCCGGACGTAGCGTCCGGTCAGCTGCCAGATGATCCAGTCGGCGGCCTCGACCCAGTGGTCCATGCGCTCGTAGAGCTCCGGGTCCTCCTCGAGCAGCTGGAGGCCCTTGGCGAACTCCCATTCGCTGGAGATGAGTCCGCCGTAGCGCGGCAGCCACGACTCGCCCCGCTCGGCGGCGAGCTCGTTGATGCGGTCGGCCTGCGGCTGCGCGGAGTGGTGCTTCCACAGCTTCACGTAGGCGTGCGGGCGGTCCGCGTACTCGGGCAGCTCGTTGAGCGGGGTGCCGTCCGCGATGACGGGGACCATCGTGCAGGCCGTGAAGTCGGTGCCGATGCCGATGACCGCTGCCGGGTCGATTCCCGCGGCCTCGACCGCACGGGGCACGGCGGATTTGATGACCGCGACGTAGTCGGCCGGCACCTGCAGCGCCCAGTCGGGCGGGAGGGTGGCGCCGGTCGAGGCGAGCTCACGGTCCATGACGGCGTGCGGGTAGTCGAGGACGGCGGAACCGAGTTCCGCGCCGTCGGACACGCGGACGACGACGGCCCGGCCGGAGAGCGTGCCGAAGTCGACACCGATCGTGTAGGTCTCGTCGGGGTCCGTCTGCGACTGGGCGCCGGACGCGCTGGGGGATGCTGCGGTGTGCTCGGTGTTCACCGGCTGGACTCCTTCGTCTGGTGGTGCTGGTTCGTCGGGTGGTGCGGAAGCATGCGGCGTCCCGGGGACGCTCGGGGTGGGTGGGCCGGGGTCGGATGGGGGTTCGACGGCGTCCGGGCCGGTCCCAGTGTACAACGTTGTATATCGGCCTGGCCAGCGCCGGTCATGCGAGGCCGCCCATCGCGTCGAGGACCGCGAGGACCGCGTCCCGATGCCCCCTCGCGTCGCGGTCGGGACGGGTCTCCCCCACCACCCGACCGTTGCGGACGGCGATGACCCGGTCCGAGACCTCGACGAGCGCCGAGGGGTCGTCGCCGGCCACCACGACCGCGCGACCGGAGTCGGCGATGGCGCGGATGAGGTCGACGCGTTCGGCTGCACCGGCGTCGCGGCGGTCGCCGAACGGTTCGGCCAGGAGCACCACCCGTGCCGGTGTGTCGAGGAGCGACCGGAGCGACGCGGTGAACTGCTCGGCGGTCGGGCCGCGATGCGCACCGGGCAGCGCTGGGGCCAGGCCGCTCGCCGCGGTGGTCGCCGGATACGCCCGGCGGCCGTCCGCGAGCCCGGTCGAGACCATGCGGGTGAGCGACGTCGGCGACACGCTCGAGGGCACGCCGCCGAGGAACGCGAGGTCGTAGCGGATCGGATGTTCCGTCGTGTAGAGCAGTCCCGCGGCCCGTGCGCGGTCCATGGTCGAGAGGTCGACGGTCTCGCCGTCGATGGCGACCGTTCCACTCACCGTGGCGCCGTACGAGCGGCCGAACAGGCTGAGGAGCACCTCGCCGGCGCCGGAGTCGAGGGGGCCGAAGAGGCCGAGGACCTCGCCGGGAGCGCACGTGAGACTCAGCCCGTCGACGACGGTCCTGGTGGCGTCGGCGGGGTGGCTCGCATGCCACTGTTCGACACGCAGCCCACCCGCGCGCTCGGTGGGACGGGCGTCGCGATCCGGGCAGGACCGCCCGCTGTCGCTCGTGCGGTCCACACCGCGGAGAGCCGCGGCGTTCCCGAGGCCCGCTGCCAAGGCGTCGAGCACCCGTCGCTCGTCGGCCGCGTCCGACACCGGGAGCGTGCGGGGGCCGCCCGCGCCGGATCCGGTTCCGAGCAGGGTGACCGCCGAGGCGACGGCGGCGAGACCGGTGACCGTCCCCGTGACGAGCAGGACCACCGGTGCGGACCCGGCCCGCCGAGGCGTGGCGGCGACGGCCCGCAGGGCGGCCTGCCAGTGCTCGCGTTCCGGCGTGGACAGACCGGCTCCTGACTCGTCGACGATCACGACGGCGGCCCCGGCTGCGACCGCTCTCGCGAGCTCGACGAGTCGGCGTTCCAGGGTGGTCAGTTCCGCGACCGCCGTGGTCGGCTCGGTCGTGAGGCCCACGGTCGCGAGCGCTCGGACCACGCGCTCCCGGTCGGTCCCGCGCGCATCGACGCCGGGGCGCCCGAAGCGGAGGGCGGCACGGACGGCGGCACCGAAGCCGTCGACACCCGAGCCATGCTCGTTGCCGAGCAGCACGTTGTCGCCGACGTCCTGCGTCCAGCTGATCGCCTGGCCGCCGGTCACCACGGCGATCCCCGCCGCACTCGACGCCGCACGCGAGATGAGGGTGACGACCTTCCCCTCGATGCGCACGACCTCGGCGGCCCTGCGTCGTCGCCGTCCGCCCGTGGCTCCCGAGAGGGCTTCGACGAACCGCCGCGTCGCCGACCGCGACCCGACGACCGCGTGGACGACGCCGGCCTCGACGGCGAGCACCGTCTCGTCACCGTCGAACACCTCGAGCACCGGTGGCGTCGAAGCCGTCGCATCACCGCCCGGACCACGCACGGAGGCGAGCGCCCCGGCCTGTTCGCCGGTGCGCTCGCCTCCGTGGTTCGCGGTCATCGCTGAGGGTGACTGGTCGTTCGTGCTGGACAGCTCGCCGCCCGAGCGGGGCTGCGGATCAGCGTCCGCCGCTGCGGCGCTTGTTGTAGACGTCGAAGGCGACGGCGAGCAGGAGCACGAGGCCCTTGACGGCCTGCTGCCACTCGATGCCGAGGCCGATGATCGACATACCGTTGTTCAGCACGCCGATGATGAGACCACCGATGATCGCGCCACCGATGGTGCCGACACCACCCTGCACCGCGGCTCCACCGATGAACGCCGCGGAGATCGCCTCGAGCTCGAAGCCGTCACCGGCCTTCGGGCCCGCGAGGTTCAGGCGGGCCGTGAAGATGAGGCCGGCGAGCGCCGCGAGGAAGCCCATGTTGACGAACAGGAAGAAGTCGACCTTGCGGGTCTTGATGCCGGACAGTTCGGCCGCGTGGCGGTTGCCACCGATCGCGTAGATGTGGCGACCGAAGACCGAGCGGTTCATGACGATGCCGTAGACGAGCACCAGGACGGCGAGCACGATGAGCGTGACCGGGATGCCCTTGTACGCGGCGAGGGCGTAGACGAAGAAGCCGATACCGGCGGTGATCAGGACGAGCTTGGCGACGAACCACGGGAAGGGCTCGGTCTCCTGGCCGTACTTCTGGCGGCCGAGGCGCGTGCGGACCTGCTGCACGACGAGGCCGATGACGGCGATGACGCCGATCCCCAGCGTGAGCGGGTCGATCGGGAAGTCGCCGAACACGTCGTTGAGGAAGCCGTTGCCGAGGGCGCGGTACTCGGCCGGGAAGGAGCCGATGTTCGCGTTGCCGAGGACCACGAGCGCGAGGCCGCGGAAGATGAGCATGCCGGCGAGCGTCACGATGAACGCCGGGATGCCGACGTAGGCGATCCAGAAGCCCTGCCAGACGCCGACGAGGGCACCGATGGCGAGCGAGAGGATGACCGCGATCCACCACGGCATCTGCATCTGCACGGCGAAGACACCGGAGACGGCGCCGACGAAGGCCGCGACGGAACCGACCGACAGGTCGATGTGGCCGGCGATGATGACCATCACCATGCCGATCGCGAGGACGAGGATGTACCCGTTCTGCACGATCAGGTTGGAGATGTTCTGCGGCCGCAGGAGGATGCCGTCGGTGATGACGGCGAAGAACACGACGACGAGCAGGAGGGCGATGAAGATGCCGTTCTTGCCGAGGTCGCTGAGGATGTGGGTCAGCCAGCTCGTGAACCGGTTCGTGGCCGGGTTGACGAGGCCGCCGGCAGCGGTGCCGTCCCCTGCCGGGACGGTGGGTTTGGTGTCCAGATCGGACATGGTGGTTCTCCTTCGATCCGTCCGCGCCCGCTTAGCGGGGCTTCTCCATGGTCATGAGCTTGAGGAGCGCTTCGGGGTTCGCTTCCTCGATCGGCAGTTCGCCGGTGATGCGGCCCTCGCTGAGGGCGTAGATGCGGTCGCAGATGCCGATGAGCTCGGGGAGCTCCGAGGAGATGACGATGACGCCCTTCCCCTCGGCGGCGAGGCGGTTGATGATCGTGTAGATCTCGTACTTCGCGCCGACGTCGATCCCGCGGGTGGGCTCATCGAGGATGAGGACGTCGGGGTCGGAGTAGATCCACTTCGACAGCACGACCTTCTGCTGGTTGCCGCCCGAGAGCTTGCCGGTCTTCGCGAGCACGTTGGGAGCCTTGATGTTCATGCTCTTGCGGTACTCCTCGGCGACCTTGTACTCCTCGTTGTCGTTCACGAGTCCGCCGCGTTCGAGCTTCTTCAGCGAGGCCATCGAGATGTTGCGCTTGATGTCCTCGATGAGGTTGAGGCCGTAGTACTTGCGGTCCTCGGTGGCGTACGCGAGGCCGTTCGCGATGGCTTCCGACACGGTGCGCGTGCGGATCTCGGAGCCGTTCTTGAAGACCTTGCCGCTGATCCGGCTGCCGTACGACTGGCCGAACAGGCTCATCGCGAACTCGGTGCGTCCCGCGCCCATGAGGCCGGCGATGCCGACGATCTCACCGGCACGGACGTTGAGGTTCACGGCGTCCACCATCACCCGGGTCGGGTCCTGCGGGTGGTGGGCGGTCCAGTCCTCGACGCGCAGGATCTCGGCGCCGATGTTCGGCGTGTGGTCCGGGTAGCGGTGCTCGAGGTCGCGACCGACCATGTCCTTGATGATGCGCTCTTCGGTGACGTCGTTCTTCACGATCGTCTCGATCGTCTTGCCGTCGCGGATGACCGTGACGGTGTCGGCGACCTTCTTGATCTCGTTGAGCTTGTGGCTGATGATGATCGACGTGATGCCCTGCTCCTTGAGGTGCAGGATGAGGTCGAGCAGGTGGTCGGAGTCCTCGTCGTTCAGGGCCGCGGTCGGCTCGTCGAGGATGAGGAGCTTCACGCGCTTCGAGAGGGCCTTCGCGATCTCGACGAGCTGCTGCTTGCCGACACCGATCTCGAGGATCTTCGTCGTCGGGTTCTCCCGCAGACCGACCCGGGCGAGCAGTGCTGCCGCCTCCTGGTTGGTGCGGTTCCAGTCGATGAGGCCGAGCGGCCCCTTCAGCTCGTTGTTGAGGAAGATGTTCTCCGCGATGGAGAGGTAGGGGCTGAGGGCCAGCTCCTGGTGGATGATGACGATGCCCTTGGACTCCGAGTCACGGATGTCCTTGAACTCCATCGTCTCGCCCTCGAACACGATGTCGCCCTCGTAGGTCCCAAACGGGTACACGCCCGACAGCACCTTCATGAGGGTGGACTTGCCGGCACCGTTCTCGCCGCAGATGGCGTGCACGGTACCGCGCTGCACATCGAGGGTGACGTTCGAGAGGGCTTTGACGCCGGGGAAGGTCTTGATGATGTTGCGCATCTCGAGGATGCTCGTCGTCTCGGCTGACACCTGAGTCTCCTTACTGGTGGTCGTCGTTGAGCCTGGCCGGTGACCTCTGGCACTTCGTCCTGCTCAGGGACCGGACATGGTCACTGAGGTGGTCGAAGCGTCGAGGTGCGGGCCCGGGCCCCGAGACAGGCTCGGAGAGCGGAATCCGCTCCCCGAGCCCGACTGGGGACTTCGGTGGGTGTTAGCCCTTGATCTCGTCTTCGGTCCAGTACCCGGAGTCCACGAGGACCTCCTGGATGTTGTCCTTGACGACGATCTGCGACTCGAGGAGGAAGGACGGGACGACCTTCTTGCCGTTGTCGTAGTCCTCGGTGTTGTTGACCTCGGGCTTCTCACCGTTCAGGACGGCGACGGCCATCTTGACGGCTTCGCTCGCCAGCTGGCGGGTGTCCTTGAAGATGGTCGCGTACTGCTCACCGGACTCGATGGCCTTGACCGAGTCGAGCTCGGCGTCCTGGCCGGAGATGACGGGCCAGCCGTCGCCCACCGAGTAGCCGGCGTCGGTCAGTGCCGAGATGATGCCTCGCGAGATGCCGTCGTAGGGCGACAGGACCGCGTTGACCTTGGAACCGTCGGAGTAGGTCGACGTGAGGATGTTCTCCATACGCTTCTGCGCGGTCTCGCCGTCCCAGCGGAGCGTTGCAGCCTGCTCGAACGAGGTCTGGCCACTGGCGACCGTGAGGGTGCCGGCGTCGATGAACGGCTTCAGGGTGTCCTGCGCGCCGTCCCAGAAGAACGTGGCGTTGTTGTCATCGGGCGAGCCGGCGAACATCTCGATGTTGAACGGACCGGCGGGTGCGCCCTCGGTGGGCTTGCCCTCGAGGTCGACGAGGCCGAGGCCGTTGAGGACCGAGTTGGCCTGCTGCACGCCGACCTTGTAGTTGTCGAACGACGCGTAGTAGTCGACGTTCTCGCTGTCGCGGATGAGGCGGTCGTAGGCGATGACGGGGATGTCGCCGTCCTTGGCCTCCTGCAGCACGCTCGTGAGCGTGGTGCCGTCGATCGACGCGATGATCAGGACGGAGGCGCCCTTGGTGATCATGTTCTCGATCTGCGAGACCTGGGTGGGGATGTCGTCCTCGGCGTACTGCAGGTCGACCTTGAAGCCCTCCTTCTCGAGCTGCTCCTTGACGGCGTTGCCGTCCTGGATCCAGCGCTCGGAGCTCTTGGTGGGCATCGCGACGCCGACGAGCTTGCCGTCGCCTTCGCCGCCGCCCGATCCGCCGCTTGCGCCGCCGGAGCAGCCAGCGAGCGACACGACCATCGTGCCTGCGGCCAGCGTGGCGAGGAGCATTCTCTTCTTCACTGTGTGGTTCCTTCCCTAGGGGGTTGCTTGGACGTCGTTGTCATGCGCAGGTCGAACGGCGTCGATGTGTCCAGCTCATCGAGGCCGCTCGTCGGCTACGTGGCGTTCGCGGGTGCGGGTGCGGACGCCTCGTCGTGGTGCCGGCGAGGGTGCAGGGAGAGGTGGCCGGCGGGAAGCCGGGCCGAGAGGGAGTCGTGGTCGGTTCGATCGGTGCCGCGGATCGGGAGGAGGCTCATCGCCCACCTGCTCGCTCCGTTGCGCTTCGTTCCCACGTCGACTTCCTCGTCACTCCGAATGTGACCGTTCACATTGTGTGTCACACGATAGCCCCAGACCTCCACCCGATGTCAAGTCGGGATGTGTCTCATTTTCATAACCGGCGATCGTCGGGGTATGGTCGCGCTCTCAGCGACGTGGTTCCGGGGCATGGATGAACCGCAAGCAGGCGCTGCACACCCCGGTCGCTCAGCGGACGCAGGTCCGGTCGATCCCAGTGGTGGAGCGGGAGTCGTCTAGAGCTCGGCGTCGATCGCGCGGATGACGTCCCACGCGCCGTCCTCGGAGTTCGACAGCACGACGACGTCGATCGCGTCGGCCGCCGTCGGGCCGAAGTAGGTGCGGACGATGCCGCTGGCACCCGGGTTGACACCGTCGAGGTACATCGAGCGGACCTGACCGTCCTCGTCGACGTCGAACTCGAATCCGAAGCCGTAGGAGATCTCCTCGTCGACCTCGATCTGCGGCGAGGTGAACTCCTCGGTGAGCTCTGCGGTGAGGAGCTTCGCGTCGCGCGCGGCCCGGAGGAAGGTGATGAGGTCGGCCGCCGTCGACTGCGCGCCGGCGTCGGGGCCGCCGAGCGGCGGGAAGGCGTCGACGTTCGATCGCCAGACACCGTCGTCGTCGACGTCGCCACCCTCGGCGAGGCCCGGCTCGCCCGTGCGGCGGTCGGCGAACCCGGAGTGGTCCATGCCGAGCAGCGCGAAGACCTGCTGCTCGATGAGCTCGCGGTACGGCAGACCGGTCACGCCTTCGAGGGCGAGCCCGAGCAGGACGTAGCCCGCGTTGATGTAGTTCGCCTCCTCGCCCGGTGCCGCGAGCGGCGGCTTGTGGGCGAAGAGCGGCAGGAGGTCGGCGGTCTCGCGGATCGACGAGGCGGGGCGCTCGGCCCACAACTCCTCGTAGCTCTCGCCGGCGGTCTCGTCGGCGTCGTCGGCGATACCGGAGGTGTGGGTCAGCAGGTGGATCAGCTGCACGTCACGGCGGATGGTGGTGCCGTCGAGGTCGACGTACTCGTGGATCGACTCGTCGAGGTCGATGTGCCCCGCGTCGACCTGCTGCAACACGGCCGCGGCGGTGAACAGCTTCGTGATCGAGGCCGTGTCGAACCGGGTGTCGAGGGTGATGGCCTCGTCGCGCTCCCGGGACGCGAGCCCCCGCGCGACCTCGAAGAGCGTCTCGTCTCCGCGCTTGACGAGCACGACGCCCGAGAAGTCGGTGGCTTCGATGACGCGGGCGACGCTTGCGGTGTCCATCCTCCAACGGTACCGTCGCCAGCTGCTCGGCGGCTGCACGGAGGCCGACGGAGCCGATCCTTCGGCGGCCTGAGGCGTGTGCATAATGGGTGCAGCACGAAATGTGACCGTGCACATCGAGGTCCGAGGAATCCGTGAGCGACGACGCCGAACGGGGGCGAGCCCCCAATATCCGCGATGTCGCGCGCCTGGCCGGGGTCTCCCACCAGACCGTGTCCCGAGTGCTCAACAACCATCCGAGCATCCGCGACTCCACACGCGACCGCGTGCTCGCCGTCATGGACGAGGTCAACTACCGTCCCAACCGGGCGGCCAGAGCCCTCGTGACGAGCCGGTCGCGGACGATCGGCGTGCTCGCGAGCCAGCGCTCCCAATACGGTCCCGCGAGCATGATCCAGGCCATCGAGAACGCGAGCAAGGACGCCGGGTACCTCGTCAGCACGTCCAACCTGCCCGACACCAGCGAGGCGTCGATCGTCGCGGCCGTGGAGCACCTCCTCGCGCAGTCGGTCGACGGCATCGTCGTGATCGCACCGCAGGTCCGGGTGTTCCGCGCCATCGAGGAATTGCAGGTGCGGGTCCCGTTCGTGGCGGTGCAGTCCGGCGGCGATCTCGACGACCATTCGATCGGGGTCGACCAGGTCGCCGGTGGACGCTTGGCGACGCGGCACCTCATCGAGCTCGGGCATCGGAACATCTACCACCTCGCCGGTCCACAGGACTGGATCGAGGCGGAGGCGCGCATGCGTGGGTTCCTCGCGGAGATGAGCGCGCAGGACGTGCCGACGACCGCGCCGATCCTCGGCGACTGGACGGCCGACTTCGGGTATCGCGCCGGTATCGAACTCATGCGGGTGCGCGACTTCACGGCGATCTTCTCCTCGAACGACCAGATGGCCCTCGGGCTGATCCACGCGATCCGGGACGAGGGCTACGACGTGCCGCGGGACGTCTCGATCGTGGGCTTCGACGACATCCCCGAGGCGTCGCACTTCTGGCCGCCGCTCACGACGGTGCGCCAGGACTTCGACGAGCTGGGGCGGCGCTGCGTCGCGCACCTGCTCGGCAACCTCGAGGTCGACGCCGTCGGCTACCGGGGCACGATCGAGCCTGAACTCATCGTGCGGAAGTCCGCGGGTCCTCCGGCCTTCTGACCCCGTGTGGTGGCTGGCGCCAGCGCGGTGCGCTGACGCGAGCGCGGGTCGCAAACGTGAGCGCGCCCCTCCGGAGACCCGCGCTCACGTCCACGCCCCGCGTCCATGCCGATTCGGGAACATACGCGTCACCACACCGCGCTGACGCCGGGTGAGGACGACTCGCGTCAGCGCGGTGCGCTGACGCGAGCGCGGGTCGGATACGTGAGCGCGCCCCTTTGGAGACCCGCGCTCACGTCCACGCCCCGCGCCCGGGCCGGCTCGGGCGGACTCACGTCAGCGCACCGCGCTGGCCACCACACCGACAGCACTCAGGGGGACGGAGTCACCAGGCGGCGGGGTCCGCGATGAGACGGTCGAAGGCGAGTTCCGCCGCACCGATGAGGAGGAGGTCCTGCCCGAGTGCCGCACGTACGATCGCGACGTCCTCGAACGGCGGGACGAGCGCCCGCTCACGGACCGCGTCGTGCAGCTCCTCCGACGCCAGTTCGAGCACGATCCCGAGATGCCCGCCGAGGACGACGAGCTCGGGGTCGAGGATGTTCACCGTCCCGGCGAGCGCCCGCCCGAGCGTCCTCGCCTGCCGGACGACCTCCTCGCGCATCGGCCCGGCCGGGTCCGCGGCGATGCCGGCTGCGAGCGCCGCCTCGAGGACCGCGTCGTCCCCGGCGACGAGCCCGGCGACGCGGAGCAGCTCACTGCGGCGGACGGCGTCTTCGAGCGCGTTGCCCGCGGCCGTCGCCGAGGTGTGCCCGAACTCCCCCGCGTAGCCGCGCGCTCCGCCGACGGGGCGGCCACCAGCGATGATGCCGCCGCCGATACCGCTCGCGCCACCGTTCAGGTAGACGAGGTCGTCGATGCCTCGGCCAGCCCCGAAGGTCCGCTCCGCCCTGGCACCGAGACTCGCGTCGTTCGCCGCGAACACCGCCCGGCCGGTCGCGGCACGCAGCCGTTCGACGAGGGGCTCGTCGACCCAGCCGAGGTGGGGCGCGAGTCGGACGACCCCGTCGGCGTCGCGCACGAGTCCGGGGACCGCGAGCCCGATGCCGCCGCCGCCCTGCGCGCCGTCGGGCAGACGTGCGGCCAGCTCGGCGACCAACTCCGCGATGATCGCCGTCGCCTCGCCTGCCGTCGGGGTCGTGTCGACGTCGCGACGCACGCGTTCGACGACCTCGCCACCGAGCCGGACGGCCGCGACGGTGATCGCGTCGAGCTCCGGGTTCGCGGCGAAGGCGACGGCTCGGGGACCAGCAGAGACGAGCGGCGACGGACGACCGACGCCCTGCCCGCCGACCGGGACCGACTCCGTGACGACGCCCGACGCTGCGAGTTCCGCGACGAGCGCCGCGACCGTCGAGCGGTTGAGCCCGGTCGCCCGCGTCAACGCGGACCGCGACTGCACCCCGCCCTGGTGGACGAGTTCGACGATCCGCCCGAGGTTGCGACGGCGCACCGAGTCGAGTCCGCTCCCCGCGCCGGACCCACCCGTCGGAGTCGCCCCGGCCGTCGTCGCCTCACCCACACGCCCACCTCTGCTCGATCCCTCCAGTGTCCCCTACCGGCGGGTCCACCGGCACCTGCGCGCGCGAGCGGCTGGCGCGGATGGTTGACTGGACGGATGCCCACTACCTGGACGCTCCGATCAGCCACCCTCGACGATGCGTCGTGGATGGCCGAGCTGCGCGCTGTCGTGATGCGGCCCGACCTCGAGCGCCTCGGCCGCTACGACGAGACCCGCGTGCGTCGACGGTTCCTCGACGCGTACCGGCCTGAGCACACCTCGGTGATCGTCGTCGACGGCGTCGCGGCCGGGCTGTTCGCGGTCCGCCCGGAGCCCGAGGAGCGGTGGCTGGAACACTTCTACCTGGGCCCCGAGCACCAGGGCGTCGGCCTCGGTACCGCGGTCCTCGCGCAGGTGCTGAGCGACGACGGCGATCCGCGCCCGTTCCGCCTGAACGTGCTGCAGGGCAGCCCGGCCCGCCGCCTCTACGAACGCCACGGCTTCACCCTCGAACGCGAGGACGACGTCGACGTGTGGATGGTCCGCCGGGGCTGACCACCGCGCGGCGCGGCAGCAGGAGTTCGGCACCACAGCAGGACGTCAGGATGGAACCGGTCCTGCCACCACGCGGATCTCCGGCTGCCGCGCCACCGCGGAGCAGCTCAGGCGGGTTGCCGGACCGTCGTGACGATGTCGACGAGGTGCGGGTCGGCGGGCGCCGAACCGAAGCCGAACCGCACGGGTGGAGCGAGCGGGGCGAGGGTGCCGAGGTCTGAGCCCGACCAGCTCGCCGTCGCCGCGGTGATGCGGCGAGCGCCGGTCACCCCGTAGTACTCGCGTCGTCCGTTGCCGGCAGAGCCCGCCGTGCGCGCACCGGGCTGCAGCACCCGGGCGACAGGGTCGATCGTCTGGAGCCACAGCGGGTTGACCGCGAGCGGCTTGGGGACGGCTCGGAGTGCACGTCCCAGGGGCGAACTGCCGCCGATGCGCAGCGTCGTGTCGAGCGGGCCGCCGACGAACCGGAGGCCGGTGGGGAGTCGCGTCCACCCGACCGTGCCGATCTCGATGTCGTCGAAGGTGTAGGTGGTGGCGATGAAGTCGGCGATCTCCTGCGTGGGGGCGAGGAGGAGCCGCTTGCCGCGGGAGTCCTCGATCATCGCGTCGGCGAAGGAGCCGAAAGGTGACGTCGACCAGAGCCCGAGGACGATGCGGACGCCGCCCGTGGTGCCGTAGCCGGCGATCCTCCCGGAGAAGCGCAGGTCGGTTGCGGGCATGCGGACCACTGTAGTCCGCCCGTCTGGGTGCGGGCTCGGATCCGCGCCTGAGCCGGTCGACGGGTGCCGGACCGAGCCCCGGAACGGTGGTCGGCGTCGGTCCCTGAGCCGGTCGACGGGCGCAGGAGCACCACCCGGTTGACGCGGCCGGGACGATCCGCTTGCGTTGAGGCATGTCGACCTCGCTCCTGCTCATCTCCGACACCCACCTGCCGAAGCGCGCGAAGGCCCTGCCCGACGCCGTGTGGGCCGCGGTCGACGCGGCCGACCTCGTCGTCCACGCCGGCGACTGGGTCGACGAGGCGACACTCGACGTCCTCGAGCAGCGCGCCACCCGCCTCGTCGGCGTCTTCGGCAACAACGACGGGCCGGAGCTGCGCGCGCGGCTCCCCGAGGTCGCGCGGTTCGAGGTCGACGGCGTCCGCTTCGCCGTCGTCCACGAGACCGGCTCAGCCGCCGGCCGCGAACGGCGCGCCGACGAGGCCTACCCCGACACCGACGTGCTCGTCTTCGGGCACAGCCACATCCCCTGGGACACCGTCTCCCCCGCGGGTCTCCGGCTGCTCAACCCCGGCTCGCCGACGGACCGCCGCCGTCAACCGGAGTGCACGATGATGACCGCGCGGGTGGACGACGGCGTGCTCGCGGACGTCCTGGTCGTCCCCGTCGCCCGCTGAGGCGGGATCAGCCGGCTCAGCCGCAGTACTCGCTGTCGATCTTCGGCTCGTCGCGCACGACGATCGCGTCCACGACGTCGTCCATCACGGAGAAGTTGATCCAGTGTCCGGCGTCGTCGGTGAGGGCGTAGAAGACGGCGTACTTGCCCTGCTGCTCGGTGAGCGCGGAGTAGGCGGCCCGGAGTTCCGCGAGGGTCGAGCCGACGCCGACACCCGCGTGCGTCTTCGGCGACGACGCCGCGACGGCTGCCGGACCGCTCCACGCCTGCAGCACGATCTGACCGACCACGCCCGTGTCCTGCGGATCGGGCAACCAGACCGACGGCAGGCCTTCGGCAGCGTAGGCGGTGACCCACGGGCACGCCTCCTGGGTCGCCACAGTGAACGCGGTCATGACCGACGCCGTCCCGAGGATCGGGGTGCCGAGCTCGACCGGTCCGACACCGGTGAAGTCGACAGTCCAGGACGACGGGTCCGCGAGGTCGGGGCCCGTGGGCGTCGGCGTGGGTGTGGCGGTCGGCGTGACCGTCACGGTCTCGGTCGGCGCTGTCGTCGAGGCTCCGGCGCCGCCCGAGCAGCCGGCCAGGGCCAAGGCTGCGGCGATCGCCAGGACGGTGACGACCGGTCGTCGGTGTGTTCGCGTGAACGACATCATTCCCCCAAATGTGTGCTCGGATCAGCCCATCCTCGCACAGCACCAGGTCCCTGAGCCGCCCTTCGACAGGCTCAGGGACCAGGGTGGCAGGCTCCCGGGACCGCCCTTCGACAAGCTCAGGGACCGAGGTGGCAGGCTCCCGGGACC
>NZ_JARVRZ010000010.1:0-43295 GCF_030209505.1 Plantibacter sp. LMC-P-059a
CAGCATCCGTGTCAGCGTCAGCATCCACATCGGCAGCAGCATCGGTGTCAGCGGCGGCATCCACGTCAGCAGCAGCGTCGAGGTCCGCAGCAGCGTCCGTGTCGGCAGCAGCGTCCACATCGGCCGCAGCGTCGGTGTCGGCAGCAGCATCCACGTCAGCGGCAGCATCCGTGTCAGCCGCAGCGTCCACATCGGCCGCAGCATCGGCGTCGGCGGCAGCATCCACGTCAGCAGCAGCGTCGAGGTCCGCAGCAGCGTCCGTGTCGGCAGCAGCATCGGTGTCGGCAGCAGCGTCCACATCAGCCGCAGCATCCACATCAGCAGCAGCGTCGGTGTCAGCAGCGGCATCCACATCGGCCGCGGCGTCTACGTCGGCGGCAGCATCCACGTCCGCAGCAGCATCCGTGTCGGCAGCAGCATCCACATCGGCAGCAGCGTCAACATCAGCGGCACCATCGGTGTCAGCAGCGGCATCCAAATCCGTTGCAGCATCCGTGTCCGCAGCAGCGTCCACGTCGGTGGCAGCATCCGTGTCCGCAGCAGCGTCCACATCGACCGCCGCAGCGTCGGTGTCCACGTCGACCGCGCCGTCCTCGATCGTCACGTCGGCCTCGGCCGGCGTCTCGGAGACGTCGCCCTCGGCGGTGACCGTCACCGGGCCCGGCGTGAAGTCGTCGGGGATGGGCAGCTCGACGGTGAAGGAACCGTCCGCGTTCGTCACCACGGTGACTGGCGGCGCACCCGGGACGGAGACCGTGACGGTCTCGTTCCCGGCGAAGCCCGTCCCGTCGACCGTGACCGACTCACCCGGCAGCACCGAGGACGGGTCGACCGTGATCGCGGTGTCGTAAGCGAGGACCTCGATGGTCGTCGTCGCCGGCTCGTCCGATGCGACCCCGAGAGCCGTCACCGTGACGTCACCGAGGGCGTAGCCGGCGGGCACCGGCAGCGTGGCCGTGAAGCCGCCGCCCGCGTTCGTCACCTGCGTGACAACGGGAGCGCCCGGGATCGACACCGTCGCCGACTCGTTGGCCGCGAAGCCCGAGCCCGTGATGACCGTGGAGTTGCCCGCGATGAGCGCGGCGGGATCGGCGGTGATGACCGGCGTGAACACGATCGCCGTCACGGTGATGGTCGCGGCGGCGGGCGTCTGCGACACCGCACCCTCGGCCGTCACGACCAGCGGACCAGCGGTGGTTCCCGCCGGGACGGTGATACCCACCGAGAACTCGCCGGCACCGTTCGTCGTCGCCGGGACCGCGGTACCACCGGGCACCGTGACCGTGACCGACTCGTTGGCCGCGAAGCCGCTGCCGGTGATGAGCGTCGCCCCGCCGGCCGTGACCGTGCTCGGGTTCGCGACGATCGCGGTGGCGTACGCCTCCACCGTGAGCTCGGCGTCCGCGGGCGTCGCCGAGGTCTCACCGACGGCGGTCACCGTGACCGGACCGGCCGGCGTTCCGGCCGGCACCGGCAGGGTGGCCGTGAAGCCGCCTGCACCGTTCGCCGTCACCACGACGGGGTCGCCGCCGGGGATCGAGACACTGACCGACTCGCCCGGCAGGAAGCCGGAACCGGTGACCGTCGTGCTCTCACCCGGGTTGAGCGTGTCCGGCGTGAGCGTGATCGCCGTGTCGTAGACCGTGGCCTCCACCGTGACCGTCGTGGTCGCCTCCGTCGCGGACACGACCCCGAGGGCAGTGACCGTGACCGGGCCGGTCGCGAAGCCCTGCGGCACCGCGAACGAGGTGGTGATCTCACCGTCGGCGTTCGACGTGACCGTCACCGGGGCGAGCCCGGGGAAGGTGACCGTGACGCTCTCGGTGGGCGCGAAGCCCGCACCCGTGATGACCGTCGAGGTACCACCGGCGACGGTGGCCGGGTCGGCGTCGATCGTCGGCGTGTAGACCACGTCGACCGTGAGGTTCGTCGTGGCCGGGGTGTCGGACGTCGCACCGAGTGCGGTCACGACCACCGCGCCCTCGGCGTAGTCGGCCGGCACCGGCAGCGACACCGAGATGGTGCCGGTGCCGGAGGCCTGCGTGGCGACCGGGTCGGCACCCGGGATCGAGACGGTGACGTCCTCGTCCGGCTCGAAGCCGGTTCCGGTGATGAGCGTGCTCGAGCCGGCGACGACCGTGGCCGGGTCGGCCGTGATCGCGGTGACGTAGACCGTGGCCTCGACCGCGAGGGTGGCCGTGGCCGGGGTGGCCGAGACCACACCCGTCGCCGTGACCGTCACGTCACCGATCGGGAAGGCCGCGGGGAGCGTGACGCTCACCGAGATCTCGCCGTCGGCGTTCGCCGTGGTCGGGAAGGGTTCGACGATGCCGGGGACCGTGACGCTCACGCTCTCGTTCGCGGCGAACCCGGTGCCGGTGACGGTGGTGCTCCCACCGGGGGCGACCGTCGCCGGATCCAGCGCGATCGCCGTCTCGTAGGCGAGCACCGTGACGGTGGTCGTGGCGTCGGTCGCGGAGAGAGCACCGGTCGCGGTGACGACCAGGTCACCTGCGGCCGTGCCCGAGGGGATCGGCAGCGCGACGGTGAAGCCACCGGTGCCGTTCGTCGTCGTGACGACCGGGGTGCCGCCCGGGATCGACACGGAGACCGACTCGTTCGGCGCGAAGCCGGTGCCGGTGATCGTCGTCGAGGTGCCCGGGAGCAGCGACGTGGGGGCCGCGGTGATCGCGGTCTCGTACGCCTCCACGGTGACGTCGGCGTCAGCCGGCGTGTTCGAGGTCTCCCCGGTCGCGGTGATCGTGATCGGCCCAGCCGGGGTGCCGGCCGGGATGGTGACCTCCTGCGTGAAGTCGCCGTCGCCGTCCGTCGTCACCGTGACGGGGTCGCCGCCGGGGATCGTGATCGTGACGGTCTCGTTCGGTGCGAAGCCCGTACCCGTGACCGTGGTGGTGCCGCCGGGGTTTGCGGTGGTCGGGTCGACGGTGATCGCCGTGTCGTAGACGACGGCCTCGACCACCACGGACGTCTGCGCCGGGGTGAGCGAGAGGGCACCCGTGGCCGTGAAGACCACGGTGGCCGGCACGAACCCGGCCGGGAACGCGACGACCTGGCTGATCTCACCGAGGCCGTTCGCGGTGGTGACGACGTCGTCGAAGCCGGGGGCCGAGATGGTCACCGATTCGTTCGCGACGTAGCCGCTCCCCGAGAGGATCGTCGAGTCGCCGGGGTTCAGCGTGGACGGGGTCGCCGTGAGCGTGGTGTCGAACGCCTGGACCGTCACCGTCGCGGTGGCCGGCGTGTTCGAGACGGCTCCGACCGCGGTGACGACGACGGGTCCGGCGGGCGTGCCGGGGAGGATCGGCAGGATCGCCGTGATGCCGCCGTCGGTGCCGGCCTCGACCACGACGGGCGTGCCGCCGGGGATCGAGACGCTGACCGACTCGCCGGGCAGGAAGCCCGTGCCGGTGACGGTGGTGCTGCCGCCGGCCAGGAGCGCGTCCGGGTCGGCGGTGATCGCCGTGTCGTAGACGGTGGCGGTGACGTCGACCGTGGTCGTCGCCTCGGTCGCCGAGACGACGCCGAGCGCCGTGACCGTCACGGGACCGACCGCGAAGTCCTGTGGGACGGCGATGGTGGTCGCGATCTCGCCGTCGGCGTTCGAGGTGACCGTGACGGGGTCGATGCCCGGGAAGGTGACGGTGACGCTCTCGGTCGGGGCGAACCCGGTGCCCGAGATCACGGTGCTCGTGCCGCCGGGCACGGTGGCCGGGTCGGCGGTGATCGCCGGGGTGTAGACGACGTCGATCGCGATGTTCGTGGTGGCGGGCGTCTCGGAGACCTCGCCGAGCGCGGTCACGACGACCGCTCCCTCGGCGTAGTCGTCGGGGATCGGGAGGAGCACCGAGATGGTGCCGGTCCCCGACGCCTGCGTGGTGACCGCTGCCGCACCGGGGATCGAGACGGTGACCGTCTCGTCCGGTTCGAAGCCGGTTCCGGTGACGAGCGCGCTCTCGCCGGCGACGACCGTCGTCGGGTCGGCGGTGATCGCCGTGACGTAGGTGGTCGCCTCGACCGCGAGGTCCGCAGCGGCCGGGGTGGCCGAGATCTCGCCGGTGGCGGTCACCGTCACGTCACCGAGCGGGAAGTCGCCCGGCAGGGTGACGCTGACGGAGATCTCGCCGTCGCCGTTCGCGGTGGTGGTCACGGGGGTGGCGAGGCCGGGGATGGTGATGGTGACCGTCTCCTGCGGCACGAAGCCGGAGCCGGTGACGACGGTGCTGCCGCCGGGTGCGACGGTCGTCGGGTCGAGCGTGATCGCGGTGTCGTAGGCCTCGACGGTGAGGTCCGTCGTGGCCGGGACACCCGAGACGGCGCCGGTGGCGGTGACCGTGAGCGTGCCCGCCGGGGTGCCGGACGGGATCGGGAGCACCGCGGTGAATTCGCCGTCGCCGTCCGCCGTCACGACGACCGGCGTGCCGCCCGGGTAGGAGACGGAGACCGACTCGTCCGCGGCGAAGCCGGTACCGGTGATCGTGGTGGCGTTCCCGGGGAGCAGCGTCGCGGGGTCGGCGGTGATGGCCGTGTCGTACGGCAGGACCTCGAGGTCGGCGGTCGCCGGGGTGGCCGAGGTCTCGCCGGTCGCGGTGACGACGAGCGTGCCGGCCGGGGTGCCGGCGGGGATGGGGAGCTCGACGGTGAACTCACCGTCGGCGTCGGCCTCGACGGTGACCGGGGTGCCGCCCGGGTAGCCGACGGTGACCGTCTCGCCCGGCAGGAAACCGGAGCCGGTGACGGTCGTCGAGGTGCCGGGGATGAGGGACGTCGGGTCGAGCGTGATGTCGGTGTCGTAGATCGTCTCGGTGACGGTGACGACGGTGGTCGCCTCGGTCGCGGACACGGCGCCGAGCGCGGTGACCGTGACATCGCCGACCGCGAAGTCCTGCGGAACCGCGATGGGGGTGCCGATGGCGCCGAGCGCGGTGGCCGTGACGGTGATCGGGTCGAGGCCGGGGAACGTCACGACGACGTCCTCACCTGGGGCGAAACCTGCACCGTTGATGATCGTGGTCGTCCCACCGGCGATGGTGTCGGGGACGGCGACGATCGACGTGTCGTAGGCGACCGCGAGGTTCGTCGTGGCCGGGGTGTCGGAGGTCGCGCCGACCGCGGTGACGACGATCGAGCCGGTCGGGTAGTCCGCGGGGACCGTGAGGTCGACCTCGATGTCGCCGTCGGCGGTGGCCGTGGTGGTCACCGGGTCGGCGTCGGGGATGGTGACGGTGACCGTCTCTCCCCCGGCGAAGCCCGAACCGGTGACGGTCGTCGTACCGCCCGCGAGGACGCTCGCCGGGTCGACGGTGATCTCGGTGACGTACTGCGTGGCCTCCACGGTGACCGTCGTGGTCGCCGGGCTGGCCGAGGAGGCGCCGGTCGCCGTGACCGTCACCGCTCCGAGCGGGAAGGCGGCCGGGAACGTGAGGCTCGTCGAGATCGTGCCCGTGGGCGTGGCGGTGGTGACGACGGGGTCGGTGACGCCGGGCACGGTGATGGACACCGACTCACCGGGCAGGAAGCCGGTGCCGGTGATCGTCGTGCTGCCGCCGGGGGCGACCGTGGCCGGGTCCGCGGTGATCGCCGTGACGAACGGTGCCACGACGAGGTCGGTGGTGGCCGGGGTGGCGGAGGTCTCCCCCGTGGCGGTGAACGTCACCGTCGCCGGGGTGAACCCGGCGGGGATCGCGACCGGCTGGCTGATCTCACCGGCGGCGTTCGCCGTCGTGACGACCGGGTCGAAGCCGGGCGCGGTGAGCGTGACCTGCTCGTTCGCTGCGAAGCCGGAACCGGTGATGAGCGTGGACTGCCCCGGGTTGACGGTCGCCGGCGTCGCCGTGATCGCCGTGTCGAAGACGACGAGCGTGCCGCGCACCGAGGAGGACGCGAGGTTGACGGTGGCGAGCGAGATCGCCGGGACGAGGGAGACCTGCACGGCGCGGACCGTCGACGATCCAGCCCCGAGGTCACCGGTCGCCGGTTGCACGTTCGCGGTGACGTCCGCGACGAGGCGCACGATGTTGAGGATCGGGCCGACGACGTTCGTGGCCAGACCACCGGTGATGGTGTTCAGCCCCGTGTTCACCGTGCCGAGCCCGGTGAACGCGGTGGCGACGGTGTTCTTCACGATATTCAGGACGAGGTTGACGACACCGTCGAGGGTGAGCCCGAGGGTGGCGAGGATCGGGTTGAGCACGTTCGGCAGGAGGCCGGCGGAGGTGAACGCGGCGGTGCCGTTCTGGACGGCGCCGAGCGTCGAGTCCAACGAGAGCGAGATGACGGGCACCTGCGTGACGACCACGTTGGTGGTGACGTTGCCGGTGACCTGGATGCGCGTGTTGTTGACGAGCGTCTGCAGGCCGGCGGACACCGCGGTGATCTGCGCGGTGACGGCCGAGGTGATGGCAGCGGCGATCGCAGCCCCGATCGGCCCCGACAGCAGTGAGGTGTTCGGCGGAAGGTCGTTGAGGTCCGGCAGCGTGGGGTCGTTCGCGAGCAGGGTCGCGAGGTCGACGGTGACGGCGCCCGTGAGCAGGTTGACGGAGACACCGGTCGCTGCGGTCTGCGACGCCTGCGTGGTGAGGATCGTGTTGACCGCGGTCGCGAGGTTCGGCGGGGTGACGGTCGCCGTGGCGCTCACTCGGAGGGCGCCGATGAGGTTCGCGTTCAGCGCCGTGTTGAGCGCCGACGTCAGGCCGTTGAGCGTGGTCTGCAGTGGCGGGAGGAGCCCCGTCACCTGCGTGCCGACGTTCTGCACGAGCGGGCTGGTGAAGTTGAGGGTCGCACCGGAGATCTGGTAGTCGGGGACGGCCGTGGCGCCGCCCGTCTGCGAGATCGTCGAGGCGAGGGCGCCCAGGCTGAGGGAGAGGTCACTGAGGACACCACCGGTGGGCGTGCCGACGCGGCCGAGCAGGCCGGTGAGGTCCAGGTCGGCGTCCGCGGGCGGAGCGTCGGGCCCGCCGATGGAGACGCCGCCCTGGTCGGTGACCGCGCCGGATCCGGCGTAGGCGTCACCGTTCGTGGCCGCAGCACCGTACTGGGCGACCGCGCCGAGCTCGATGACCCCGTTGGTGCCGAAGAGCTGGAGCGAGCTCCCGAGGTCAACGCCGAGCGTGTTGAGCACCTCTGCGGACAGCGGGTTCGCCGCGACGGGGTAGACACCGCTGGGGTTCTCGGCCCGGGCTCCTGGGACCGCCGCGAGGGCGTCGAGGTTGACCCCGGCCGCCTGCCCGCCGAGGAAGCGGCCGAAGCCGTCGGAGACGTCGGTCGGGGCCGCTGTGGCCGCCGTCGTCGACCCCATGGCGATGACCGTGCCAATCACGGCCATGGCCGCGACCTTCCACGCACGGCCTCTGCCGAGGATGCTTCGTTGCTGTTCCCCCACGGTGGAACCCTTTCTTCGGTGCACGAGCGGACCCGTGACTGGCGTCAATCCCGGCCAATCTAGAGCCGGGCGCACCTGTCCCCCACCGGGGGGACACCAACCCCGGTAGTGCAGGGATCGAAACCCGTATTTCGCCCAGCAACCACGCCGATCGCGGGTGATTCGGTCGGGGGTACGAGATAACCCCCATGTGAGGTACGTAGTTTCTACTGAGAACCCACAGCTAGGTCTCCTGAACCGCTCAGGGAGTACGGATAATGGGGGCAGTCCGACGGAGGATTCGCAGCATCCCTAGTGGTGCGGATCCCGGCGGAAGCTGACGGAGCTTGAGGGGGCTGCGATGGATGGACTATTGGCGACGGCACGACCGCATGAGCGGTGGACGATCTCGCGCGAGCAGGTCCTCCCATGAGCGCCGGCGGACACCACTTCGGTGGCGGGAGCCGGTCGGCCGGCGCGGCACTTCGGCGCTCGGGCGAATTCCGCCAGGCCGCCACCCGAGCGCCGGCCGCCCAGAGCAGCCGGGCCGCAGCCATCGCCCGCGTCACCACCCTGATCGACGATCGGGCCAGCACCCTGCTGGTCGGCCCGCACGGCTACGGCAAGACGCACGTCGCGGAGCACATCGGTCGCCGGATGCACGAGCAAGGGCGCTCCGTCATCCGCCTCTCGGACTCATCGCTCAACGCCTCGAACGCCCTCGGCGGGTGGCGCGAGGCCCCAAGCGGTGCCGTCTTCATCATCGACGACGGTGCGGACCTGCACCCCTCGAGCCTGAGCGACCTCGTCGATCTCGCGCGATCACGTGACCAGGTCGCCCTGGTCACCCTGGAACAGGAGCGCACCGGCCTGCAGGGGCGGCCCGATGAAGCAGCACACCGCCTCCTCGCCGTCTGGCGCAGCGGCGCACTCACCCGCATCGACCTCCCGGCCCTCGACGGCTTCGAAGCCTCGGCGCTCGCCGACGCGGCAGCCGACGACGCGGTGCTCGACGACATGGCGAAGGCCGCGATCGTCCGCCTCAGCAACGGTTCGCCGCGGCTCGTCCACGAACTCACGAAGGACGCGCTCGAGACGGGCGGGGAGTTCTACCTCCCCCGCAGCATCCTCTCCCTCGGCGTCGCCGGGGTCTCCCCCCGCGTGCACGACCTGACGGAACCGCAGCTCGCACGCCTCGAGGACGAGGAGCGGTACGCGCTCGTCATGTTGGCGAAACTCGGGACCGTCCCCTACGCACGAGCGGTACGCCTCCTCGGCGAACACCCGCTGCACGCCCTGATGCGGCTCGGCCTCGCCCGGAACGACGGGACGGGCCAGGACCGGATCGTCGCCGACGAACTGCACGCCTGGTCGGCGCTCGCGGAGTGGCGGCACAGCGGTCGTCTCCATCGCCACGACCGCGTACAGCGGACCCTCATCTCCGACCTGCGATCCGGCAGCCGCCTCACCCCCAACGAATCGTTCATCCTCGGTCGCTACTGGCTGACGACGGCCGCCGACCACAATGACGAGGGCCTCACCTCACTCATCACAGCCCGCGTCTTCCTCGAGGCGGCGCACGTCGCGAACGTGGCGGGGCTGGCCGAGGACGCCCGGTCGCTCGCCGAACGTTCCGCCGCGCTGCATCCCTCCGTCGCCGCAGCGCTCCAAGGGTCTCGAGCGCTCGCGATGCTGGGTGACGTCGTCGGCGCACAGCGGGTGTTGGAGGTGGACCCCTCCGCGGCCACCGATGACGAGATGCAGTCGGAGGTCCTCAGCTGGCGGGCGACTCTCGATCGGTGGAGCGACCGGACCTGCGCGCAACACCTCACCGATCAGGAGGAGGACAGCCGCGTCCTCTCGCAGCGGATCCTGATGATCGAGACGTGGCGTGACCAGCACCAGCAGGGTCCGACCGACAGCGACGCGGTCTTCTGGAAGGTCCTGCGCGACACCGAGGCGGCGCAGTCCTCGCGACTGTATGCGGCAGCCGCGCTCCTCACCCGGCTCGGCATGCGCTCCACGCCGTCCGAACTCCGCGACCTGTTCCAGCTGGGCGACGCGGTGTACCGGGCGGTGCCGTACAGCTCGTCGCGGCCGCTGTCACACGCGATCCGGGACGCCAGCGCGATGTACGTGCTGTCGGCGGGCACCATCCGGCTCTTCGCGGGGCTGTCCTGGGCCGGCTTCGCCCGCTACGTCGACGAGTTCGCCGAACGGGCCGAACGAGGCACCGGCCGCTTGGCGACCATCGACCAGAGCGTGGTCGGGATCCTGGGCGCGCAGTTGGCGTTGTTCGACGGCCGACCGGAACGGGCGTTGGCCGACCTCCGGATCGTCGAACGGATGCTCGACTCCACCGTGCCTCCGGAAGTACACACGCAGCTCGGCCTGCTCATGGTCAGCGCACTCGCCCAGACCGGTCATGTGGACGAGGCGATGGAGCGTCGCGCCACTGAGGATCAGCAGTTGATCGACTCCTCGACGGCCCTGTCCTACTTGGCCGACTCGGCCGACTTCAGTCTGCTGATGTCGAACGGCAGGGTCGATGCAGCTCGGGTCCACCTGCATCGCATGGCCCAGTCCTGCACCAAGCCGCTCACGGAACGGATCTACGCCGCCTGCCTCGCCTCGGTGGTGGGTGCGGAGCCGGCGGAGGCCTTCGAGTGGGTCGCCGACGCCCGGGCGGACGAGCTCACCCCGCTCCAGGGCGCATTGCTGCTCCTCCTCGAGGCCGGGGCGGCCGGCGACGCCAGCCGAGCCGAGGAGGCGGCCTGCTCCCTCGAGCAGTTGGGCGCACGCCATCGGGCCATCGGCGCGCATCAGCTCGCCGAGCGGCTCCACACCGCGCAAGGCAGGCCGCAGCACGCCCGCCGGTGCGCCGAGCGGGCCGCGAAACTGACCGACGCCGCACCGAAGCCTCCGGTGGACGTCGCGCTCGGCCAGGCCTCGGTCGCGTCGCCGTCGCCGCTCTTCGTCTCGTTCCGGAACGACACCGCCGCGGTCCCGTCGATCCCGGCGACTCCACCGTCACACGCACCGCTC
This sequence comes from Plantibacter sp. LMC-P-059a, assembly GCF_030209505.1. NCBI lineage: Bacteria > Bacillati > Actinomycetota > Actinomycetes > Micrococcales > Microbacteriaceae > Plantibacter > Plantibacter sp. LMC-P-059a. The sequence continues at coordinate 10,424 of NZ_JARVRZ010000010.1, forward strand.
GCCTACCTCGCGACCGACACCGGGAGCAGCGAGGGCGAGGATCCCGCCGACCTGAGCTCCCTCACGCGTCGCGAGCTGGAGGTGGGGCTACTCATCGCCGAGGGGCTCAGCAACCAGGAGATCGCGACTCGACTGTTCCTCAGTGTGCGGACGGTGGAGTCGCACGTGCTCCAGGCACGGACGAAGGTCGGTGCCGGACGCCGGCGGGACCTCGGGCGGATCGTCGCCCAGTCGGTGCAGCGAGAGGCGTGATGCCTGCGGTGTTGCGCCCACGCACTCCGGCTCCGCAGTTTTCCCGGTAGCGGCGGCGGATCCCAGTACCCCACTACTGGTGACAACACCTGGGCGTCCTGCCTATCGTCCTGTGAGTGTCGAGAGATGCGTGGAGGACGTCTCCCCGTGCCAGACATCAGCAGGTGGCACGAGGTGCCATCGCCGGACTCCAGGGGGCTTCCATGACCATCGACACCACCACCGAAGCCCCAGCGGCGACCGGCGCCGACACACCCGCTCGTGGCCTCCGCAGCAAACGAGCCAAGGCGATCCTCGCGGGCGGACTCGTCCTCGGTGTCGGTGCAGCGATCACGCTGGCCGCCTGGAACGACTCGGAGTTCGCGACCGGCGTCTTCGCCGGTGGTGCGTTCAGCATCGAGGGCAGCACCGACGGCACCGCGTTCACGGAGCACCCGACCGACGATGCCGCCGCTCCCCTGACCTTCGCGGTCGAGGCCGACAACCTGGCTCCCGAGGAGCCCGTCTACGCCGGCTTCGCCGTGCAGCTGACCGCCGCCTCGACGTATGCGGCGACGGTGGACATCACCGCGTCCAGCGCCGCTCCGATCGCCTCCTCCCTCACCTACTCCGTCGTGGAAACCGACACCTTCGGCTGCGACGCGACGAGCTTCGCCGCCGGTGACGCGCTCGTGACGGACGCCGCGACGACCACGAGTACGGCCGCCGACATCTTCACGCTCGGAGCTGCGACGACACCCGTCTTCCTCTGCTTCGAGGTCACGCCGTCGGCGACACTCCCCCAGGCTTCGCCGAGCGGCACCGTGCTCTGGGAGTTCTCGGCCGTCTCCACCACCCCGCTGCCGTAGTCGCGGGACGGTCGCGGATCATGGGACGCCACACGCCTCCCCTCGGGCGGCACCATCGCACGGAGACGCCTCGGCGCGGAGGTCGGTACACGCGCACGCGGGCCGCGCTGGCCGCGGCACTCGTCCTCGGCGTCGGCACCTCGCTGACCCTGGCGGCCTGGAGCGACGATGAGTTCGGAACGGCGACGTTCGCGGCGAGCACCTTCGCCGTGGAGTCGCAGACCGTGACGTCGACGTGGGCGGCACATGAGGCGGCGAACCCGGCCACGTTGGCGTTCAACGCGGTCGCGATGTCGCCGTCGCTCTCGCAGTACGCGACCATCGACATCCGCACCACGGCGGCGACGAACATCGGCGGCACCGTGGCGCTCACCTCCACCTCGGCGGCGACCGGGACCCTCCTCCCGCAGCTCGAATACCGCGTGGTCGTGACCCCTGTCGCGACCGCCTGCAACGCGGCGGCCTTCACCTCCGGGACCGTCCCCGCGTACACGACCACGCTCGCCGTCGGCACGGCCACACCGACGGCCTCCGGCGCGCTTTCGGCCGCGGCCGCTTCCACGGTGCGGTTCTGCTTCGACGTGCGCGTCAAGGCGAATGCCCCGTCCTCGGCGCAGGGCGGGACGGCAGCGGTCACGTGGCAGTTCACCAGCACCTCCAGTTCCTGATCGGAGCACCGTGACCCGGACCCTCGCGGACACCATCGACGTCACCGGACGGCAGCGGCCCCGCCGTTCGGTGGCGTCGGTCGTCGGGAGCACCCTGTTGAACCTCGCGGCCCTCGGCGGCGTGGTCTGCATCGTGCTCGTGATCCTCGCCACCTGCTTCAACATCACGCTCATCATGTTCAAGACGGGTTCCATGAGCCCGACCATCCCGACCGGCTCGCTCGCCCTGGTGCGGGAGATCCCGGCGTCGGACATCCGGGTCGGCGACGTCGTGACGGTGGACCGCGCGGGGCAGCTCCCCGTCACCCACCGGGTCACCTCGGTGACGGACGGTGGCGACGGCGCACCGGGATCGCAGCGCCTGATCACGATGCAGGGTGACGCGAACCTGTCCGAGGATCCCGAGCCCTACCGGGTCGACACGGTCAGGATCGTCCTCGGCTCGGTGCCCGGCCTTGCCGCCGTCATCATCTGGTTCTCCAACCCGTGGGTCCTCGGCGGCCTGACGCTCGCCTGTTCGGTGCTCGTCGGCTGGGCGTTCTGGCCACGTTCCGGACGGAACGACCCGCCCGGCGGGACCGGTGGACGGCGAACCCCGGCGAAGACTCCGGAGGATCCGAACCGTCGCCCCGCTCGGCACGCAGCGCTCCGTTCCGCACCCGTCGCCGTCGTCCTGGGGACCGGCCTGGCCCTCGGCGCCGCCGCCGCTCCGGCGCACGCGGAACCGCAGGTCGACGTCGTCTCCGGTGAGGCCCTCGTCCTCACCTCCGTGGGCGACCCGGCTGCGATGCAGAACCTCGGCCCTGGCCTGTCGACGCCCTGGCAGGTCGGCATCCACACGAAGCCGGAGGCGACCCCCGGGTCCATCGACGTCTCCATGGTGGGATCCGGTTCGTCCGCACTCGGCCTGGTCATGGAGGTCGACGCCTGCTCCGTCCGATGGACGCCGAGCGGGTGCGACGGCACGGCCACCCACCTGTTCGACGAGATGCCCGTGCCGGTGGACGGTGTCGAGCGCGCCGTCCTGTCCATGCGCAGCAGCGAGGCCTGGTGGGTGCGCTTCGACGTGCGGATGCCCGCCGCCGCTCCGGCCACCGACGCCTCGGTCGCCCTGACACTCATGGCCGACGGGGTCGGTGATGACGTTTCCGTGTCGGCCTCCCCCATGACCACCCTCCCCCGCACCGGCGCGAACGTCGAGTTCGCCATCTGGGCTGCGGCCGGAGCCGTCATCCTGGGGCTCATCGCCGCCTGGGTCGGCGCGCTGCGCCAGCGGTCTCGTCTGGCGAAGGCCGGTCGATGAGGGATGCGCGCTGACACGACGGTGACGGATCGACGTTGGCGAGCGGGCTCGGCCCGGCGCCCGCTCGTGAGGCGCCGGCGGCTCTTGGCGTCCATCGTCGGGCTCGCCGCCCTCCTCCTCGCGGCGCAGCCTGCCCCAGGGCAGACCGAGGCGGCCTGGGCGGATGTGGAGCTCGGCTCGGGAAGCTTCACCGCGTTCACCGTGCCGTCACCCGCGATCACCAGCTGCACCTTCAACCCCAATGTGGTCGGGCTGCTGTCCTCGTACACGGTCGTGTACACGATCCCCGCGGGCTACACCATCAACTACGCGTACTCGTCGAGCGCGGCGTTCACCTCGCCCACCGTCATCACGCCCACCTCGACCAGCGGGACCACCACGGTCACGTCGACGTTCAGCCTCGGGTTGCTCGGCGGGCTCCTCGGGTCCAACGTCTACGTCGGTGCTCGGCTGACGCTCCCCTCGACGAGCTGGTCGTCGCCCTACCGACTGGTGAACGGGACGTCCAACGCCCTGGGCACGAGCGGCAACTGCGCGATTGTCCCCTGAACACCCTCGGTCCCTGAGCCTGTCGAAGGGCCCCGGTCCCTGAGCCCGTCGAAGGGCTCGGTCCCTGACCCCGTCGAAGGGCCCCGCTCTCCTGGTCCCTGAGCCCGTCGAAGGGCGCACCCCCGGTCCCTGAGCCTGTCGAAGGGCGCACCCCCGGTCCCTGAGCCTGTCGAAGGGCACCCCCTCAGGGACCGCAATCGCTCAGCTCGTGCCGCTCCCGGCGATCACAAGTGCGGCGGCCATGCCGTTGAACCACATGTGGGTCCAGATGCCGGGGCCGAGTCGCTTGGTGGTGGCGGCGTACACGCCGTTGACGACGCCGAGCACGAGGATGGTGAGGCCGAGGGTCACCATGGTGATCGGGCTGCCCCAGCCCTCGTAGAGGTGGACGGCGGCGAACAGCAACGCGCTCGCGCCGACAGACACCACGGCTGCGGCGCGGCGCCGCGAGGTCGACGGGCTCGCACCCGCGCCACCGCGGACGGCACCGGACGCTCGTCCGCGGAGGATGGTGTTCCGGAAGCCACGGAGCAGCAGCCCGCGGAAGAGGAGCTCCTCGCAGATGGGGGCGACGATGGCCACGGCGATCACCGAGTTGAGGATCACCCACCCGATCTCGGGTGCCGGGGGTGCCAGGTTCGACTTCGGTGTTCCGCCCATGAGGGTGATGACGAAGCCGTCGATCATGCCGGCGACGAGCCGGATGCCGATCGCCGAGCCGAGGCCGATGAAGACGTCGAACCAGCGGAACTGCAGCCCGAAGTCCGTGATCCAGGATCCGGTGCCGAACCGTTTGCAGACGATGGCCAAGGCGATGAGGATGCCGCCGTAGAAGACGGTCCAGAGGAGGAGGTCGGCGAGTTGGGTGTCGCCGAGGATGGCGGGGAGGGCACCGCGCAGGACGACGAGGAGCGCCAGGGTGATGACGAGTACGACGAGGGCGGTGCCGGCTCCCCATCGGCTGCCGTCCGGTGGGGTGTAAGGCAGGACGGCGGCGGCCCGCCGGTCCTCGGCTCGTCGCTGACGTGGGGTCGGCGCCGGGTCGGTCTGTCCGGTGGTCATCGGACGGGTCGGGAGAAGTGCGCCCGCGCTGCCGGGAGGTACATCTCGACGACGGCGACGATGGTCACGATGACGACGATGATCGCGAGGATGTTGCCGACGAAGATGGAGGCGATCGAGCCGAGGACGGACAGCACGCCGAAGATCGTGAGGATCACGCGGGCCCAGTTGCGTCCTTGCGCCATGAACCAGGCGAAGAGCACGTGGAGTGCGGCGCCGATGAACGAGCCGATGCCGGAGGAGATGGTCATGACCTCGGTCGGCACGGGCAGGTTGAGGCGGGTGGCCGCGGCCTGCTCAGCAGGTGAGGTGGCGGTGAGGATGCCGGAGATGACGAGGAGGACGGCGACGACGACCCACAGCCAGAAGGAGATCGCGATGGGGGTGGGGACGGACTTCTTGCCGATGTTCATGGTCATGATGCTCGTTTCGGGTCCCAGGAGGATCCGACGGCCGGACCCAGGCTGGTCGAAGAGTATTGCCGACCCCTTGACCCCCGGAAGGGGGTATGTCCCGGCTATCCGTTTTCCGCAGCGATCGACTGCCGGCCGAGGTCCTGCCCGCCCGTCGGGTCCGGTCCCTGAGCCTGTCGAAGGGCACCCGCGCATCCTGTCAACCCTGCCCGTCTCCGCAGACGTACCTCTTAATCTCTCCCCATGACGAACCACACGAACGACACCGACAGCACCTCGAGTGAGGGCACGCCGAAGCCGGACGGCTTGGGCGAGAACCAGACCATCCCCAACAGCGAGGACGGCCTCGCGGTTGGCCACGACCCCGACGCCTCGAACTTCAACCAGGAAGAGGACCCCGACCACCCGAGCGACGACGCGTAGGGTCGATCACCTGAGGAACGCTTCTCGACAGGAGCAGCACACGGCGGTCCTGTGTTTCCAGCGCACCGCGACATGCCCGCTGATCCAACAATCGATGTCTTGTCAGTAGGATGATTCGCGTTGGGCGACGACGGAACCTGGGTCGAACTGCCGACACCTGATCGCAGCGTTCGCGAATCCCGCTTGGCCGCACGGGTGCGGGCGAGCGCAGGCGCGCTTCGAGGTGTCACGACATCGAGAAAGAGGGAAGCGTGCCGAAGAGCAACACTGATTCCGTATATCTGCGGGGCCTCCGAGATGCGACCGAGGCTGTGCTCCGGGCGACCATCGGCGCCGGCGTCGATGTTGCACTGCTTGATGCACCGAACCAGACGAATGTCGGCGACTCTCTCATCTGGGCCGGGGAGATGGCGTATTTCCGCCGGATGGGCCTGCGACTGCGCTACGTCGCTGACATCAAGAGCTACGACCCTGCCGCCCTCCGACGTGCGATGCCCTCCGGAGTGGTCCTCCTTCACGGCGGCGGCAACTTCGGGGATCTGTGGACCGGCCACCAGAACCATCGCGAACAGATCGTCAAGGACCTCCCGGATTACCGACTGGTCCAACTCTCGCAGTCCATCTACTTCACCTCTGATGAGCGCGCCGCCCAGGCCGATGCGATCATCGGGGCCCATCCGGACTTCAGGCTCCTTCTCCGTGACTCCTTGTCGATGGAGCGTGCCGCCGCACAACTCCCGAGCCTCAAGCCGACCTACTGCCACGACATGGCGCTCGGCTTCGAGCCGCCGCTCGTGAAGCGGACCGCCCGTGGCAAGGACCTCCTCATCATCGCCCGCCAGGACAAGGAGGCGGCCTCCGGCCTGCATGATGTCGGGGAGAGCTGGGGCACGGGCGTCGATGTGACGAGCACCGATTGGCACAGTGAAGGATGGTTGGCGGTCCGCTACGGCGCCGCCCGACGCGTGATGCGCCTACACCAGCTCCTCGTCCAGGTCAGACGACGACTCGGCTGGACCCCAGTGCTTCCGCAGTGGATCGTGCAGCGCGTGATCGCCGCACTGAACGACATCAACATCGCAGGTGCTCTGCGATGGTATGCCGCGGCAGATCTCGTCGTCGTCGACCGTCTCCATGCACACGTCCTCGCGCTGTTGCTCGGGATCGACCATGTAGCGCTCGACAATAACTACCGCAAGATCGGCGCGGTCTTCGACGACTACACGGGGCAGTTCTCAACCGCCAATTACGCCACCGACGTCACCGTCGCTCGCGACCTCGTCGCGTCGCTGACAGGCCGCTGATGCTCGCGTTCATCACGACATTGCGCCATCCGCAGAACTCCGTGGACTACGGGCGGGTGGAGCAGCTCCTCGAAGACACCCTGCGTTCTGTCACCCAGCAGACGTCAGACGAGTACATCGTCATCATCGTCGGCAACCGGCGACCCAGCTTCGAGCTCCCTGCCCGAACGGTGTTCGTCCAGGTCGAGTTCCCTGCCCCTGCGCCCCCGACCGGCGCGCAGACGGCACGAGCCCCCTTCGTCTGGGACAAGGGGACGAAGTTGGGGATCGGCCTCATCGCCGCAGCGCAGTACAACCCCTCACACGTGATGATCTTCGACGCTGACGACTTCGTCCACCGAGGCCTCGCGGCGACGGTCGCAGGACAGCCGGATCACCCGGGCTGGGTCATTCACGACGGTTGGATGTATTCGAGGGCGCGGAACGCGTACATCAGGCAGCCGGAGTTCAACCGGACCTGCGGCACCTGTTTCATCATTCCCTTCGCGGCGTACGGCGTCCCGGCCCAGCTCACCGAGCGCGCCTCCCAGGACGAAATCGCCGAGGCATATGGCGAACGGCTCTCAGAGATCATGGGGGCCCACAGGAATGCGGAGACGTGGTACCGCGAGCACGGACACATGCTCGAACCCCTTCCCTATCCTGGAGCGGTTTACCACGTCGACACGGGCGAGAATCACTCAGGGAAGTCGCTGTCCGGCGTCGCCCGTCCCCTGAATGCTCAGATGGAGCGCGACTTCGGTATCAAGCCGTCGCGTCGCACCATCTCCACGTTGTGGTCGGCGTTCGGACCGGTCGCAGTGATCGATGAGATCAGACGGTTCGCTAGCCGGGTGCTCCGCCGCCTGGCCCGCGCGATGCAGCGATGAGCCAGGGCGAGAGCGACGGCCTTCGGAAGAAGGCGACCCAGTCCATCGGTTGGATCATCTTGGAGCGCTGGAGTTCGCGCGTGCTGACCTTGGTGGTCATCGCGGTCCTCACCCGCCTCCTCTCGCCGGCTGACTTCGGTCTCGTCTCGATGGCGACCGTCGTGATCGCGATCTTGCAGGTCTTCGTGGAGTCGGGATTCGTCACCGTCCTGGTCCAGAAGAAGGAGCTCGGCGAGAAGGACACCTCGACGGCGTTCTGGACGTCGGTGACGCTCAGCGTCATCCTCTATGCAGCTCTCTTCTTCTCGGCTCCGCTGCTCGCCGGCCTGTTCGGTGAACCTGAGCTCGTCGATGTCCTCCGGGTCCTCGGGCTGAGCCTCCCGGTCTCGTCTCTGGCGCAGGTGCCTGCAGCGCTTCTCGAACGGTCATTCGGCTTCAAGTCGCTTGCGATCCGTCAGGTCGGCGGCGCGCTCTGCGGTGCCGCTGTGGCGGTCGTCATCGCCTTCAGCGGCGGCGGCGTCTGGGCGCTCGTCGCGCAGACCCTCGTCACGAGCGCGGCCTCGGTCATCATCCTGTGGACGGCCACGACGTGGCGCCCCAGCCTCGAGTTCTCGTTCGCCTCACTGCGATCCATGTGGTCCATGGGTCTGCGGATCATCGGGATCGGTCTCCTCGACGCGGTGCAGCAGAACATCGACAAGCTCATCGTCGGCGCTTTCTTCAGCACCGAGGTCCTCGGCTACTACTACCTCGCGCAGCGCATCGGCACGATCCTCATCGAGCTGGTGACCACGGTCATGTCCCGCGTCACGCTGACGACCTTCTCCAAGGTGCAGGACGACCTGCCGCGGTTGAACCGCATCTTCCTCCAGATGACCTTCGCCTCGGCGGCGATCGGCGTCCCGATCTTCGGGTTGGTCGCCGTGTTCGCCGTACAGATCGTCCCATTCGCATTCGGTCCTGGATGGGAACAGACCGCGCCATTGATGTGGATCCTCGCCTGCGGTTGGGCGTTCGGCGCGGTGATGTACTTCGATCGGAGCGCGTTCCTCTCCATCGGTCGAGCCGATGTGGCCCTGTGGGTCGCCGTCCTCCAGAACATCGTCGGAGTCGCACTCGTGTTCGCACTCCTCCCGCTCGGAATCGTCGGGGTGGCTCTGTCGCGCTGGTCTCGGATCGTCACCTGGCCGGTGCGCATCCGTATTCTCCACCGACTCATCGGGCTTCCGATCGGCACCTACCTCGCCCAGGTCTTCAGATGCGTCGCCGCAATGGTGCCAGTCGTGATCGCGGTCGGACTTCTCCAGCAGACGGAATGGGCGAGGATGGACCACGCGTTCTGGACCTTCGCCGTCCCGTTGGCTGTGCTCGGATCACTGGTCTACGCCGCTCTCGTCTGGTGGTTCGCGGGCCGAGCGAACCGAACCGTGCTGCGGCAGATCCTCGGTCCGATTGTCAATCGGATCGCCGGTCGATTCCGACGTTCGGCATGACAGCCGGTCGCAGCCCATTGACGCGTATGACCAAGCCGCAGGATCGAACCGACATCCTCCGGACATCTCTGATCCGACCAGCTGAGGCGGTACAAACATGACCATCGAGAACATCAGCGGCGTCGATGTCGTCCATTGGAACCCTCGAAGCCCGCTCCTGCCAGGGCGCATCGGCCGACGCCTGCCGTTCGGCCCACGGCGGAACAATTTCGGGGATCTCCTCGGGCCGGCGCTCGTGTCGCGACTCGTCGACCAGCGAGTGCCGAGAGACAGCGAGAAGAGCTCAGCGCAGAAGCGACTCGTGGCCATCGGGTCGATCATCCACTTCGCAGCCGAGGGGGATGTCGTCTGGGGGAGCGGCATGAACGGGAAGGTCGCACCCGAGGAGTACCGTTTCCGGACGCTCGACGTTCGAGCCGTCCGAGGCCCGCTGACCCGCAAAGCTCTGATCGAGCGCGGGATCGACGTGCCTGAGGTGTTCGGTGACCCGGGGCTGCTGACGCCCGAGGTGTTCGGCGAGGTCGCTGGCTGGGCGCGGGCGAAGCAACACGCTCTGTCGATCGTGCCGAATCTGCATGACTTCCCGAGATGGCGACAGCACCCGGACGTGGTCGACCCGACCGCTCCCCTGCTCACCGTGCTCGAGCGGATCGCTCGCAGTGAGCGCGTCGTCGGTTCGTCCCTCCACGGCGTCATCGTCGCCGAGAGCCTCGGTATCCCTGCGACCCTGATGCGGCCGAGTACCGAGCCATTGTTCAAGTACGAGGACTACTACCGCGGCACCGGCCGAGACCAGTTCCCCGTGACAGACAGCCTCAGCGCCGCGCTGGCTACCTCGGGGGACCCGATCACCACCTGGTCCAGCCGCCCTCTGCTCGAATCGTTCCCAGCCGATCTCTGGCCCGCCGCGCGATAGCCCCTGGACCCAGGTCTCAGGCGATCGCGTGAGGCCTGCGATCGCAGACCGGACGTCGCCCGTGCGACGCCTCGTGCGGGCGTCTGTGGTGCCGAACGGAAGCTCGACATCCTCCGAACTTCACGGCCGCATGCGGACAACACAGAACGGCCGGTGCAGATGCACCGGCCGTTCTGTGTTGGTCCGTGGACCGAGAGGTTGTTACGCGGCGAGGCCGGCGCGCTGACGACGCATCATCACGAGGACCGCGATGAGAGCTGCGCCGAGGACGACTGCACCAGCAGCGCCCCACACGAGGAAGGCCGGGGTGTTGAAACCGGTGTCGGCGAGGCCGCCTGCACCGGCGCCGCCGCCTGCAACAGCAGCCCGCACCGTGACGGTGGTGGTGCCGATGATCTGCGAGGAGAGGCCGGTGCCGGTGACCGTGTAGGTGCCGGTCGCGTTGGTCGGGAGGGTGACGGTCAGCGAGACTGACCCGGTGGCCGAAGCCGGCTTGACGATCGTCTTGGTGTTGACGGCCGCGAGGGTCGCGCCGGTCGCGTTCTCACCGGTCAGGGCGAGCGAGACGTCCTCGTTCGGCTGGAAAGCGCCGTCCGTGAAGGTGACGACGAAGGTGCCGCCGGGGGTGACATCGCCGGTGACGACGATGTCGGCGCCGGGAACGTACGAAGCGTTCGCAGCGACCGGAGCGATGAAGAGGCCGGCGAGGGCCAGCGCGAAGACCGCGGTGATTTTCTTGAGCATGTGTGGATTCCCCTTGGAGACTGGTCGGTTGACAGTGCTGTAACTGACAGAGCTGTAGCTACCGCCACGAACAGCCGCGTCGTGACGAAGAATATTGCGTCGTATCCGAAGCCCCCCGAAAACGGTTCAAATCCGACAACACGCATTACTGTACGGCAAATTCGCAGCTAAGCGCCAGTTGTTGTGTTTCGAAAAGATGAAGTTTGGGGGTCGAGACGACAAATGGCTGCTTCGACACGCCGGAGGTGGAGACGGCGAGGTCGATCGTCGTGCTCTCGCCGGGGGCGAGTTCGAGGCGGAACTGCGACAACGGGAAGTCGCCGTCGAGCGCCGGCTGCACCGGAAGATCCGCGCCATCACGCTGGATTCCCTCGGTGAAGGATCCCGGCGGAGAGTAGACCGCAACCTTGAAATTGAAGTTCCCCGGGGTGACCCCGTAGGTCCCAGCACCCGTGATGTAGTCGCTCAAGGACGTCGCAGCATCGGCCGGAGCCGTGTTCGTAATCTTCAGACGCAATCCGAGGACCTGTCTTCCAGAGCTGCACTGTGCTACGCCGCTCTCCGTCTGCACGTCGAGGTAGTAGCCCATCTTGCTGCCGGTGGCGTCGTTGATGTAGACGCCGAAGGCGTCCGCCTGCTGCTCCTTCGTCGGGAGCATGTCGGTCAAGCTGGTGCCGGCGAGCAGCACCTGCTCTTCCTCAGCGGCATTCCAGACCAACACGCGCCGTTCGTCTCCGGCCTGAGCGAGTGCTCCGACCAGTTTCGTGGCGTCGAAGTTGCCGGTCGAGATGCGGTCGAAGACGGCGGCGGACGCAGCAGCGAAGAACGCATCCTGATCGGCCTGAGCGGGGTAACGCTGGTACACCTGATTCAGCAGCAGGTCTGCCGCGTTCTCGGCCGTCAGCTGATCACCTGAGGACAGGTCGATCGGGCCGGTCGCCGCCAAAAGGTATCCGAGAGCCACGGGATCGATGCTGAGTACCCCGTCGACCCGCGTCCCGAACCGCTGGAACCACATTTCCGACGCGAGCTCCGCCGACACGTCGAAGCGTGGTGTCAGCGTGACGTCCTGGATGAAGCGCCCGGTGATGTTCCCGTAGATGCCAGCAGTCTCCGTCGTCAGCGGAAGTACCGGCTCCGGGAAGCGGGGGAAATCACCTGACGTGGCCTGCTGTAGGAGTGAAATACGGCCGCCGTCAGTGCCGATGAGGGCCAAGGCTCCTGGGTTCCCCCCACCAGCCCGCGGCTCCGCAGGATTCTGGAACAGGACGAGATAGTTCCGCGGACCATTGGCCCCGAGCATCGCCGGGAGGAGGTCGATCGCGCGACGTGCTGCATCCACGGTGTCCGCGGTCTCCGTGAGCACCGGACCGAGCTGGTCGACGGCGGCCGACACCTGGCTGATGAGGGAGGACTGGTCGATGCCGCGGACTCGCTGGGCGGCGCCCTCCAGAGCGTCGTCGGCGGAACGGACGTCCTGCTGCGCGTCGATCATCGGCTGCAGCGGCACCGCTCCATCGACCGGCTTGAAGAGGTCGGGGCGGAGGGAACCGGAGAGGTTGACGAGCGGCGAGATGGCTCCGACGGCGACCTCATCGGTCGCACCGGCGAGGTTGCGCACGGCCGAGAGGTTGGGTCCGATCCAGGGCACGATCTCCGCAGCGCGCCAGATGGGGTCGCTCGTCAGCGCCGCGGCTTCACGGGCATGCGAGGCCAGTTCTCGAGCGGTCTTCCCTGCGGCAGGAGCGTCTCCGGCGAGGACCTGCTCCCGGACCTGCTGGGCGAGGGGCACTGCGGCCTCTAATTCCCCCTTCGCGAGGAACGCGCGAACACCGATCCAGGCGACGGCAGCGAGGAGCAGGACGAGCACACCCGAGACGATGAGAGCCGTCCGGCGACGGCGGGCGCGGAGGCGCTCCGGGTCTGCATTCTCCCGGCGGCGGGCACGCTGACGAGCATTCGTGCTTCGGCGACTCCGCGACGAGCGCGACGAGGATCGGGAGGAGCTTGAGGACGATGAACGACGATTGTCGGGTTCGGGTGCCGGCATGGGGGTTATTCAATCACGACGCCGGTACCGCCGGTCACGGCGGTCAAGCCGAGAGCGAGGATCGACGTGTTGAAAACGACGTGCGCGACGATCGCCGGTCCGAGCCGACCGGTCAGGATCGCCAAGCTGCCCGTGACCAGTCCGACGAGCAGGGTTCCGACGCCGACCACGATCGCCTGGGCGACGGTGGTCACGACGAGGAGGTGCAGGATCGCGAAGAACACACCGCTGATCACGACGGCGATCCAGCGGCCACCGCGGAGCGTTCCGATCACGGAGGGCAGGACGAGACCGCGGAAGAACAGCTCTTCGATGATCGGAGCGAGCGCGACGACGGCGAGCAGGGCGACGACGAAGAACAGCACCTGGTCGACGGTGTCCAGCGGGACGGCTCCGCCGGCCGTCGCCGGCAGCCCGCCGTAGAAGAGGATCTCGAGGGAACTCACCGCGATCCGGAGCACGAATCCCGCGGCCGCGCCCCACAGGAGGTCGATGGGCCGGATGCTCCAACGGACCGCCGACGTCACCAGGCGCCATCGCGGCGTGAGCCCGACGACGAGCAGCGTCACTACGAGCGGCAGCCAGACGAGCAGGTAGCCGCTCAGCGGGGAGAACGGCCCAGGGATCCGAACGCCAGTGGGGAACGCCAGCACGAGGATCACCGTCGCGACGAACCCGATCGCCGCGATGACGAGTCGTGATCGGGCGATCGGCTGATCATCGTGCGGGGTCGGTTCACCTGGGTTCGTCACGAGAGCAAACTACGGCAATCGACCACCTTCATGACACGGCCGCTCGGGAACAGGCGTCGGTTTATGGCAGCATGGCTCCCAACGCCCTGTTCGGGGCACGCCTTGGCAGCAGGGTGAACCGCTCTCCTCATCGAACGGAAGCCACCGCGTGGAGCTCACCGACTATCTCCGTATCCTTCGCAAGTACTGGGTACTCATCGTCGCGCTCGCGCTGGTCGGCGTTGCAGCCGCCGCCGCATACTCGCTTGCGAAGACCCCTGAGTACAGCTCGTCCGCGAAGGTGTTCGTGTCGACCCAGTCGAGCGACAGCGTCTCAGAACTCGCCCAGGGCAACAGCTACTCGCAGCAGCGCGTCAAGACGTACGTCAACCTGGTCAGCACCCCGATCGTGCTGCAGCCGGTGATCGCAGCCCTCGAGCTGGACATCACGTCCAACCAGCTCGGAGGTCAGATCTCTGCGGTCGCGACTCCAGACACCACCATCATCCAGATCACGGCGACGAGCGAAGACCCGGTACTGGCTGCCGAGCTCGCGAACACCACCGCGGAGAGCCTGACCGGCGTCGTCGCGAAGATCGAGAGCACGGACGACGGGGCCTCCAGCCCGGTGAAGCTGACTCGCGTGCAGGAAGCGAACGTGCCCACCAAACCCGGTAGCCCGAACGTCCCGTTGAATCTCGCCCTCGGTATCCTCATCGGCCTCGCCCTCGGCCTCGCCTTCGCGATCCTCCGCACCACCCTCGACACGCGCATCCGCAACGAGCGCGACGTCGAGTCGGTGACCGACATTCCGCTCATGGGCGGCATCGCCTTCGACCCGAAGGCGAAGCAGCGCCCGCTCATCGTCCAGGCCGACCCGAAGAGCCCCCGCGCGGAATCGTTCCGGAGCCTGCGCACCAACCTCCAGTTCCTCGACGTCAGCGACCAGCCCCGCAGCTACGTGATCACCTCCTCGATCCAGAGTGAGGGCAAGAGCACGACGGCCGCGAACCTCGCCATTGCGCTGTCGGACGCTGGTCACCGCGTGATCATCATCGACGCCGACCTCCGTCGTCCGAAGCTCGCGTCGTACTTCGACCTCGAGGGCGCCGTCGGGCTCAGTGACGTCCTCATCCGCCGGGCGACGCTCGAGGACACCATGCAGCCCTGGGGCCGCGGTGCACTCACCGTCCTGCCTGCCGGCGCGATCCCGCCGAACCCGAGCGAACTGCTCGGTTCGAGCGTGATGCAGAAGCTCATCTCCGGTCTGGAGAAGCAGTTCGACTACGTCCTCATCGATGCACCGCCACTGCTCCCCGTCACCGACGGCGCACTCCTCGCCCGCCACACGGGCGGCGCGCTCGTCATCGTCGCTGCCGGCCGGACACACAAGAACCAGCTGAAGGGCGCCCTTGAGTCCCTCACGCACGTCAACGCCTCGGTGTCCGGGCTCGTCATGACCATGGTCCCGACCAAGGGCCCCGACGCCTACGGCTATTCGCGCTACGGGTACGGTGCCGGCTACGGCTACACCGAGGATGTGAAGGCGTGACCGACGGCACGACGACAACGGACGCGCGTCCGTTCTCGATCCTGTTCGTCTGCACCGGCAACATCTGCCGGTCCGCACTCGGCGCTCAGCTGTTGACGGCGCGACTCGACGAAGCCGGGGTCACCGCCGGTGGGCACCTCATCCGCGTGACGAGCGCCGGAACGGGGATGGAGCCCGAGCTCGTCATGCCCGCAGAGGTCATCGAGCAGTCCCGCCGCTTCGGAGGAGACCCGAGCGGACACGTCCCGCGCCAGCTGGACCGCGACATCGTCGCCGACGCCGATCTCATCCTCACGGCGACGAGAGCGCACCGCAGCGACGTCGCCCGCCTGCTCCCCCGCGCCTCGCGGGTCACGTTCACCGTGCCGCAGTTCGCGCGCCTCGTGGCCGAGACCGAACCCGCGGAGGATCTGTGGGCGCTCGTGGCCGAAGTGGCCGCCGAACGCGGGCTTGTGCCGCCTCCCGAGAACGCGGACGACGACGACATCGAAGACCCCTACCGCCGCAGCACCGAGACGTACGAGCGGGTCGGCGAGCAGATCCGAGGCTTCATCGACACCATCGCGAGCCGCTTGGCACAGTCGGGCGATCGACGGTGAGCACGAAGCGTGGCCGCTCGACGTACCGCTCGGCGAAGGGCCGATCACGGTGGCGGGATTCACTGAGTTCTAGCCAGCGGGTACTCGTCCTCGTCGGCCTCGCGCTGTTCCTGATCGTCGATGTGATCCTCGTCGGACTCGCCCTCTCGGCGAACCAGGTCCCGAGCGCAGAACGCACACCGCGTCCGCTGGTCACCTTCAACTCGACTCCACAGCCGGCGCCTGCGCCCGTTGCATCGGCCGAGCCGACGGCTGAGCCGGCGGCGGACGGCAAGCGGTTCATCACGACCATTGACGGCCAGACGCTGTGGCGTGCGACCGCCGGCGCGTGTGCTTCCACGCCCGCGGTCGTCGAGCGGAGCGTCGACGCCGGCACCACGTGGACGCCGTTGGCGACGAACGCCTTCGACCTCCGGCAGGTCCTCACCCTGACGACCGGCGAGGAGGGCGAACTCGAGATCATCGGCGCCACTGGCGACGCCTGCGCTGTCGGTGGGTTCTCCTCCACCGATGCCGGGGACACCTGGGCGCCGGACGCAGCGCTTCCAGGCGAGGTCGGCTACGAGACCCCAGACGGAACCTCGATCGTTGTCGCAGGTCAAGGGGTCGGCCTCCCCTGTCCGGCTGTCGAGGTCATCAGTGCACGGACCGATCGAACCGTGGCCGCTTGCGCCGCGGTCATGGCGGAGTGGGATCCAGCCGCTGGCGCATGGAGCACGACGCCCTATGCCGGCGTACACGGCCTCGCGACCGAGGGCGACCGCCTGATGTTCGTCGCGCGTGGTGTGCCAGGGTGCAACGGCCTCGGTGCACTGGCGATCAACGGCGTGCCGGCCGCCGTCTCGAGCGCCCCGCTCGTCGGATGCATTGAAGGAGCCGATGGGTCGGCACCCGCCGCGCTCACGATCGCCGGGCAGGGCGCATGGCTCTGGGTCGGCGACCGGCTGTACCGTTCGGCCGATGGAGGCGCGACTTGGAGCTAGGGTTTTCCCTACACTTGTAGCTCAGCGACCCCGCCTTGGGGGCCAATCGCTAAAAGGAGGACAGATGTCGGCTACCTCGACCGCTATCCTCGGCAACAGGATGGATACATCCGCGTATCGAACCACGAAGCTCTTCCCTCGTCACCCGTAGTAATTACGTGTCCCACCACGGAGACCGCATGTTGTCGCAGCCTTCCGTGCCGCTGCCAACGACGCCTGCGAGCACTGCCCCCGACCCAGCTCGCCCTGTCGCGCGCGATTGGCGCCGCGTCTACGCGCGCCGACTCGCGGTGACCGACGCGATCGTCCTGATCTGGATCGTGTTCGGCACCCAGCTCTTCTGGTTCGATTTCGACCAGGAGACGACGTCGGTCGGCTTCGACATGGCACGGGTCGTCGTCAACTACACGGTCATCTCGATCACGCTCATCATCGCCTGGCTCGTCACCCTACGCATCTTCGGCACCCGCGAGTACCGGGTGGTCGGCAGTGGCAACGCGGAGTACCGGCTGATCGCCGACGCGAGCATCCGCCTGTTCGGCATCATCGCGATCATCGCCTTCCTCGTGAAGCTCGACCTCGCTCGCGGCTACTTCCTCCTCGCGTTCCCCCTCGGCATCCTCGTCCTCCTCCTCTCGCGGTGGATGTGGCGGCAGTGGCTCTCGGTGCAGCGAGCGCACGGTCGCTACGCGTCACTCGTCCTCCTCGTCGGCTCGGCCGACTCCGCCGAGCACATCGCCAAGGAACTCACCCGCAACACCGACGCCGGGTACCGCGTCGTCGGCGCGTGTGTGCCGACAGGCAAGATCGGCGGAACCCTCGGCGAGACGGGCATCCCCGTGTCCGGCACGGTGGACACCGTCCTCGAGGCCATCGCGGTGACTGGGGCCGACACGGTGATCATCACCAGCTCCGACGAGTTGACGCCCGTGCGGGTGCGCGAGTTGAGCTGGAGCCTCGAGCCCGGGCGCCAGCACCTCATCGTCGCCCCGAGCCTGACCGACGTCGGCGGCCCGCGCATCCACACGCGCCCCGTCGCCGGGCTGCCGCTCATCCACGTGGAGACCCCGCGCTACGAGGGCCGGAAGCGGTTCTCGAAGCGCGCGTTCGACATCCTCGGTTCCGGCGCGATCCTCCTCGTGGCCTCGCCCATCCTGCTGGTCGTCGCGCTCCTCGTGAAGTTCACGAGCCCCGGTCCGGTCCTCTACCGCCAGGAGCGGATCGGCTTGAACGGCGAGCCGTTCGACATGCTCAAGTTCCGTTCCATGCGGGTCAACGCGGACGCCGAGCTCGCCGCGTTGCTCGAGCAGCAGGGCACCAGCGACCGACCGCTCTTCAAGGTACAGAACGACCCCCGCCTGACCCGCGTCGGCGCGACCCTGCGCAAGTTCTCGCTCGACGAGTTCCCGCAGCTCATCAACGTGTTCCGGGGCGACATGAGCCTCGTCGGCCCGCGCCCGCAACGCGAGGGCGAGGTCGCGCTCTACGATTCGGCGGCCAAGCGTCGCCTCATCGTGCAGCCCGGCATGACCGGCCTCTGGCAGGTCAGCGGTCGTTCCGCCCTCAGCTGGGAGGACGCCATCCGTCTCGACCTGTACTACGTGGAAAACTGGTCACTCACGGGCGACGTCATCATCCTGTGGCGCACGATCCGGGCGGTCGTCGCGCCCGGCAAGGAAGCCCACTGATGGCCGGCCTCATCGTCCACGAGTGGATCGAGCAGCATGGTGGTTCGGAGAACGTCGTCGACGCGATGGCCGCCGCCTACCCCGACGCCGACATCCACTGCCTGTGGAGCAACGCACCGGACCGCTTCCGGGGCCACACGGTGAGCGAGTCGTGGCTTGCACGCACCCCCCTCCGCAGGAGCAAAGCGGCGGCCCTGCCGTTCATGCCCATCACCTGGGCGCGGACCGACGTCTCCAACGCCGACTTCGTCCTCATCAGCTCGCACGCCTTCGCACACCACGCCGGAGGACGGCAGCCCGCCGACGGTCCCGAACGCTTCGTCTACGTGCACACGCCGGCCCGCTACCTCTGGGCCCCAGAACTCGACGTCCGTGGCGGGAACCTCGCCGCTCGCACCTTGGCCCCGCCGCTGCGTCGCATCGATCGCAAGCGCGCGCAGGACGGCGCGACCTTCGCCGCGAACAGCGACTACATCCGGCAGCGGATGGAACGGTCTTGGGGGGTCGAGGCGGAAGTCATCCACCCGCCCGTCCGCGTCGAGTACCTGCAGAGCGTCCCGTCGTGGGCCGATCGCCTGAGCACCGCGGACGCGTACCTGTTCTCCACGCTTCCAACGGACTATGTGCTCGGTGCCTCGCGCTTCGTCGACTACAAGCGTCTCGACGTCGCGATCCGGGCCGGGGAGCTGGCCGGGCTGCCGGTCGTCCTGGCTGGTGCCGGCCCGCAGCACGCCGAGTTGCAGGCCCTCGCGGACGCCGCCTCGGTGCCCGTCATCATCATGACGAGGCCGAGTGACGAGCTCCTCTTCGCGCTGTACGAGGCCGCTTCCCTGCTGGTGTTCGCGGCGATCGAGGACTTCGGCATCATGCCGGTCGAGGCGATGGCGCTCGGCACCCCGGCACTCGTGCTGTCCGAGGGCGGCGCTTCCGAGAGCGTGCTCGCCATCGACGGCGGGGTGGTCGTCGATACGCTCGACGACGCGACGCTGCGCGAGGCCGTCGAACGCGCGCTCCTCGTCGACATGGCACCCGCGCAGGACCGGGTGAACGCCCTCTTCGGTTCGGCTGCCTTCGCCACCAAGCTCACGAACTGGGTCGGACATCCCGTCTCCGCCAGTGGTACCGATCGGACCGTCGCCTCATGATCCTCGCCGACACCAGGTGGAGCGGCGTCCACGGCATCGGTCGTTACGCGTCCGAAGTGCTCCCACGTCTGAGCGTCGAGTGGTCGGCACTCGAGGTGGGCGGCAAGCCGTCCGACCCGCAGGACTTCCTCCGGGTGCGCCGCACGCCGGCCGGTGAGACCATCTACTCCCCCGGCTACAACGGATTCCTGGCGCGTTCGCCGCAGGTGGTCACGGTGCACGACCTGATCCACCTGCATCCGACCACCGGTCACCGTGCCGTCTACCTCGCGCACTACTCGACCGTCCTGCGCCCGATCATCCGCCGCAACCGCCTGGTACTCACCGTCTCCGAGACGTCGAAGCGCGCGATCGAGGAGTGGGTGGACGACGACCGCGTCCGTGTCGTGAACGCGGGCAACGGCTTGTCCGAGGCATTCCGCCCGGGCGACGCCCCGGCCACCGCCGACGACGCTCCCTACTTCCTCTACGTCGGGAACCTGAGGGCGCACAAGAACGTCGATGTGGTGTTCCGGGCCCTGGCGCGCGTTCCCGACGCGAGACTCGTCGTGGTCATGAACGACCGGGAGGGTGCGTTGCATCGCGCGACCGAGCTCGGCGTCGCCGACCGGGTCGAGGTGCGCAGCGGACTGACGGACCCGGAGCTCGCCGAGCTGTACCGTGGCGCCGTGGCGACCGTCTTCCCATCGCTCGTCGAAGGGTTCGGACTCCCCGCGGTCGAGAGCATCGCGTGCGGGACATCGGTCATCTTCTGGGAGGGGTGCAAGTCGATCGCCGAGATCTCGAGCGGGCAGGGGTTCCCGGTCGGCGACGCACACGACGATGTCGCGTGGGCCGCAGCAATGGAACGTGTGCTCTCTGAGCGGCCCGGCGCAGCTCCCCTCGCGGCGACGTACAGCTGGGACCGCACGGCCGAGCTCGTGTCGAACACCCTCCGGGCCCGCTGATGGTCGCACAGCTCGACGAAGCCTCGAAGCCCAAGCACACGATCGCCGCGGTCGTCCTGAACTGGCGCGACGCGTCCAACACGACCGAGTGTCTCGCCTCGCTCGCGCAAGACGCGGAGCTGGACCGGCTCGTCATCGTGGACAACGAATCCGACGGATCGTTGCGGCAGGCGCTCAGCGCTCCTGGGACGCCTGAACACGTCCTGCTCGAGCGCGCAGAGAACGGTGGATTCTCCGCGGGGGTGAACGTCGGACTCCGGCACGCACTCGGAGCCGGTGCCGACTTCGTGCTGGTCATCAACAACGATGCCCGGCTCAGCCCCGGCGCCGTGTCGACCATGCTGGCGGAGTTCGAGCGCGATGCGACCGTGGGCATCGTCGGCCCGGCGATTGTGAACGAGGACGGGTCGCCACAGGCGCTCGGTCCGCGCATCAGCTTCCCGCTGCGCATCGACGAGACCGCCGGCTCGGCGCATCCGGACTTCGTGACCTGGGCCTGCGTCCTCGTCTCCCGTCAGCTGTTGGAAGCGGTCGGTCTGCTGGACGAGACCTTCTTCATGTACTGGGAGGACGTGGAGTTCGGTTACCGCACTCGCGCCGCAGGATTCCGGCTGGCGGTCGCGCCGCGCGCAACCGTCGCCCATGCGGTCTCCTCCTCGCACAGCATCGCGGGCGACCGCGTCCAGCTCTACTCTGCCTACGGCCTCGGACGGATAGCCGCTCGGCACCGTCCCTTCCTCATCGCCTCCGGTATCCGAGCGGTGCTTCGGGTGGGCAAGCGGCTCGCCGCCCGACGGGTGCGCTTCGCCAGGGACATCTGGCTGGCGTACCGCGATGGGCTGCGAGAAACGGAACAACCCGCGTTCGAACGGGTGACGAAGGAGTCCTGGCCACGATGACGCAGCGGCCCATTGCGCGGTACTACCGCGGTGCGCGCACAACCCACCTCGAGCGTCTCCACGACAGTGCGCCGGGCGACTTCTTCTATCAGAAGCCGATGTACGACTTCGACGTCTCGCGAGCCCCGGCAGGTGCCAGAGTCGAACAGACGTCGTTCCTCCAGGTCGCGGTACTCGTCCTCAAGGGGACGTACGCGAAGCTCGAGATCGTCGAACCGTACGCGCCGAGCGCATTGCCGCAGAACCTGGTGCTCGCCCTGGCGGCGCGGGTCGGGCGGGTACTGCACCGTCAGCCGACGGAGCTGGTGACCTATGCGATCGAGAATGCGGACCTGCCGCACAAGGTCGCTGCGAGCACCCGACTGCCCGTTGCGGTGACTCGCGCGCTGCTTCGCATGACGGTTGGGTTCTGTTACCGGTCGCTGAGCCGCGTGGCCTTCGGTACCGCAGACGCCGAAGCGAACTATGCAGCACTGCTCGGCGCTCGAACGAAGGGTGGTTCACCTGAGACGACGCTGATCTGGGGTCTCCCCACCGCACACCCGACGGCTTCAGCCACGACGACGACAGCAGCGGGCGCGACGGTGCTGTTCGTAGGTGCGCTCGACGAACGTAAGGGGATCCGACAGCTCATGGACAGCTGGTCGGACGTGCTAGCCGAGCTACCCGATGCCACCTTGCAGATTCTCGGCAAAGGACCGCTGGAGGCTGAGGTCGTTGCCTGGGCGAAGACCGCCTCGCACACATCCATCCTCATCGATCCTTCCCGCGAGGTGATCCTCGATTCCCAGCGCAAGGCCGACGTGCTCGTGCTGTTGTCGCAGCCCTTCACCAACTGGAAGGAACAGATCGGCCTACCGATCGTCGAGGGTCTGAGCGTTGGGACGGAGATCGTCGCGAGCACGGAGACAGGGATCGCAGGGTGGCTGGAGGACCACGGACACCGTGTCCTGGCACCGGACGCTCCTCGCACGGAACTAGCCGGCGCGATCACCGGCGCCTTGCGTTCTCGTCGGTCTCGCTCGGCTGTGCTCGCCGATCTTCCTGAGGTCGACGGCCGGCTGGCCGCAGACCGGTGGTTGTTCGAGAGCGCCGCCACCGAGCCAACCCGTGCGAAAGGACCTGCGGCATGACGACAGCACCGCACGACCCGACTGCAGCGAACGGTCGCCAGGGCGGACCCGCCGTTCGCGTGCTCCTGTCGGTCAAGCCTCCAGGGCAACGGGACAACCCGTACGCGACGCTCCTCGTACGGAACCTGAATGCGCTGGACGGTGTCGAGGTCGCGTTCTTCTCCTGGCGCCGGGCACTCATCGGAACCTACGATGTCCTCCACATCCAGTGGCCGGAGGCGATCGTCAGGGCTCGAACGCCGCTGCGAAGTACCGTCGCCCAACTCCTGACTGCGGCGCTGCTCGTACGTCTTCGACTGCAACGGCGCATGACGCGGCGTCCTGCCATCGTCCGCACGGTTCACAATCTGCATCCACACGAAGAGGGTTCACGGTTCGAGACGTCGCTCCTGCGTCAGCTCGACGCCATGACGGACTCCTGGATCACCTTGAACGCACATTCGGATGTACCCGACGGAGCTCGGCGGTCACTCGTCCCACATGGGCACTACCGCGACTGGTACACGATGCCGTCGACCGATCGCTCGAGCGCTTCGAGCACTGTCCTCTACTTCGGTCTCATCCGGTCGTACAAGGGCGTCGATGTCCTGTTGCGCGCCTTCTCCGAGGTGCCGGCATCGAGCGACATGCGCTTGGCAGTGCTCGGGGATCCAGGCCGTTCAGAACAGGACCGGTCGCTCCTGCAGGCCATCGCGGCTGATGACCGCATCTCGGCCGAGCTGCGCCACATCCCGGATGATCGACTCGTCGAAGCCATCACAGACGCCGAGCTGGTCGTCCTGCCCTATCGCAAACTGCATAATTCGGGCGCGGTCCTCCTCGCGTTGTCGTGCAACACCCCTGTCCTCGTCCCGGAGAATCCCGTCACTCGGGATCTGCAGAAGGAGTTCGGGCCGGACTGGGTCATCACGTATGCCGGAGACCTTGCCGCAGACGATCTGGAACGAGCCCATGCGCTCGTGTCATCTGCGCGTCCACAGCATCTCGACCTCTCGGGCCGAGCCTGGGACAAGTCAGCGGTGGATCACCGGGAGGTCTACGAGGCCGCCCTCGGCCGCACCTGACACAGGCACACCGACCATCTCAGACGACCGGCGAGGTGACGTCAGCGGGTGCGGATGAGAGCGGGGAGTTCCGGCTCGGACGGCTCAGGATCGTTGCGGATCCCACCGGTCACGGCACTTGCAGCGAGCATCGCCGGGATGAACCACGTCGGGAACAGCATGTAGCTCGAGTCCACGACGGCGCCGATGCCGAGCGTCAGAACGACTACCCACAGTCCACTTCGCCTGACGACTAAACGGGCGATGACGGCGATGAGCAGCAGCATGCCGAAGATCCCGAGCTGCATCATCATCCCGACGACGCCCTCGGCGGGCGTTCTCCATTTCGCCATGCCGAAGAAGTACTCCATCGGCGTGAGCTGCGACAGGATCGCGCTCCAGACCTCGCTTCGACCCGCACCACCCGATTCGAGGATGTTGTCGATTGAATATCGCTCGACGAAACCAGGCTGGACCGTGATGACCGTCATCACGACGCCGACCGCGACCGCGGTGATGCCGAGCTTCCTGCTTAGGCTGCCGCCTCGCAGGAAGACGACGAGCGTCACGATGACGGCGGCGAGAATGGCTGTCCGGGAACCTGACAAGGCGATGGCGGCGAGCGCGCCGAGGAGGACGACGACGTCCTGTCGGCTCGATTGACGCTTCGCGATCCGGAGCAGTGCCGCCGAGAAGAAGACGGTTGCGGCCAGGCCGAAGATGTTGCCGTTCTGGTAAGTGGAGGGGATCTTCGAGAAATCGGCAACCGAGCTCGAATAGATCACGTTGTTCTTCTGAGTGATGTCGTCACCGAGGGCGTACGACAAGCCAGGGATCGCGGTTTCCTCGACACCGCCGACGAACTGTACGAGCGCGTAGACGCACGCGAGGAGGAAGCCCCGTTCGAGGCTCTTTCGGATGACCGTTCCGTCACGCTTCAGATGCGTCGTGATGACGAGGATGACGACCGGGATCGCAGCCCACGCCAAGAACTGGAAAGCCGCGGAGAACCCTGCTGGTAGTCCGACGGCGACGACCCGACACAGAACCCAGACGAGGTAGGCCATCAGCAGGAGGTCCATGACGATGTCTCGTCGTCCCCAGCCGAGAGCTGCAGCGGCCAGGACGACCGCGATGATGAGCCCGAACAGGAACACGGGGAACGGGAAACCATCGACCTTGATCCCGGCCTTCGGGAATGCCGCGGTGAGGAAAGCGAGCACGCAGGCCGCTTCCAGCGGTTTGAAGATCGCCCAAACGACAAGAAGCCCTGCCGCGATGACGAGCAGGGTCAGAATCGGCGACAAGAACTGCAAGCAGATGAGCACCAGAGCCGCGGTCGCGACGGCGCCGCCGACCACCCAGGAGACCCCTTGTCGATTCACCCCTCCAGTATGTCCCACGAGTGACGTCTTCAGAGGCCGACCGCGACATCCGCTTCAGGTGGAGTTGGCTGCGGGAAATCGCTTCCGGCCTGGCTCCGCAGCAGGGATGGTCGTCCGTCCACGTCGATCGGGACAAAGGTCCCTGCTGTCCGTATCACGGCCGACGATCTCGGCCTACGCTGATCACCATGGCAGCGGCCCCGTCAGGGGGTACAGCGAAGGGGGATCCACGGACATGTCACGCGACGAAGAGCCACGTCCCCCCGCCGACGGCGACACCCCAGCGGCACCCGCCAAGCGCCCTGCCTCCCGCCGTGACTTCTTCCGCGCGGCGGGCTTCGGCGTCGCCGGTCTGGCAGCAGGCGGTGCGGCCGTCGGCGGGATCGCCGCTGCGACGTCCGCCAACCCGCAGGAGGACTACGGCTTCACCCCGCTCCCGAAGCGCAGCGAACCGGGGTTCGACCACGTGGTGGTCGTCATGTTCGAGAACCGCTCCTTCGACCACATGCTCGGGTGGCTCTACCCCGCGGGTGGTGAGCCGGCCGGACAGACCTTCGACGGCCTCGCGCAGGGCGACTACAGCAATCCCGGCGAGGCGGGTGAAGCGGTCCCGGCCCACGTGTACAGCGGTCCGACCGATCAGATCATGGCGCAGCCCGACCCGGACCCGGGCGAGTTCTACCCGCACGTCAACACCCAGCTGTTCGGCACGATCGATCCCGCGAGCAACGGCGACCTCCGCAATCCGCTGCAGCCACCGTGGAACCTCCCCGCCGACACCTCGTCGCCCACCAACGACGGCTTCGTGAAGGACTACATCGTCAACTCCACGCTCGCCCGCGGCCGGAAACCCACGCCCGAGGAGTATGCGGTGGTGATGGGCGGCTTCTCCCCCGAGATGTTGCCGGTGCTCTCCACCCTCGCGAAGAACTTCGGCGTCTACGACCACTGGTACGCGGCGGTCCCGTCGCAGACGTTCTGCAACCGCTCCTTCTTCCATGCGAGCACCTCGCACGGCTACGTCACGAACATCGAGGGCGACGGTATCGGCAAGTGGTTGAGCGCCCCTGCCGTCCCGACCGTGTTCAACCGGCTCGAGGAGGCCGGCAAGACGTGGCGGGTCTACTACGACGCGCAGCAGGTCGTCTCGCTCACCGGCCTCCTCAGTGCCCCGTCGATCGAGCAGTACTGGAAGAGCAACTTCCGCAGCATGGAGCAGTTCCACGAGGACGCGGCGAACGGCGACCTACCCGACTATGCGTTCGTCGAGCCGCGCATGGTGTTCGACCACAACGACATGCACCCGCCGGTCGTGCGACCCGACAACCCTGGCCGGGACGACCTCGATCCGGAGCTCGACTCCGCCTACTCGGACATGCGTGCCGGCGAGCAGCTGCTCGGCGAGGTCTACACCGCGATCAAGCAGGGTGCGTCCACAACAGGTTCGAACGCGATGAACACCGTCCTCCTCGTCACCTTCGACGAACACGGCGGGATCTACGACCACGTCGCCCCGCCGAAGGCGACGCCGCCGTCAGGCGAGCCTGAGGCCGGCGAGATGGGATTCACCTTCGACCGCCTCGGCCTCCGCGTTCCCACCATCGTCGTCTCGGCGTACACGAAGGCCGGCAGCGTCATCAACGACGAGATGCACCACGGCTCCCTCATGAAGACACTCGCCGAGCTGCACGGCCTCGACCCGCTGACCGAACGCGACCGGACCGCAACGAGTATTTTCAACGCGGTCAACCTCGCGACGCCGAGACAGCCCGTCTTGTGGCCGACGGTGACGCCCGCCTACGTCCCGCCGAATCCCGAGGCGAACGCGCGCGCCGATCGGGAGAAGGACCGCAAGCGTCCGCTGACACCTCCAGCGCTCGGCCTGATCGGCATCCTCCTCGCAAAGTACGAGCCCGGTGCTCCACTCCCCGACAACTACGCCGACGCCTACGCGGTCCTCATGAAGCACGGGGATGGATTGTTCGGCACGCGGGACTGAAGCGGGCGATCCTGCCGAGGCTTCTCAGAAGGCGACGTCGGCGACCAGCGGGAACTCGGTGATCGGGTCGTCGCCGAACGGGGCGAGCTCCAGGTACGTGGGGCGGTCGTCGTCGATGAACACCAGGAGGAACGCGTCCGCGGTACTCGCCTCGAGGACCGTCCGACGGCCCGGGCTAGCACTGTCGGCCTCGGCGCCCGGCACCAGATCGATCGAGGGGCAACTCCCGCACCCGCAGGTGCCGTGCACCATCGCCGCGGCGACCTGCTCCACCCACCGCTCCCGGTCTGACTCGGTGATGGACTCGTCCGATCCGAATGCCGCGCCGCGAGCAAGCAGGGCGAGGAGCAGGTCTCGCTCGCGAGCGGTCAATGGGCGCACCCCTCGAGTGTAGGCGAGCGACCCGTGCTCCTCTCGGCGTCGACGGGTGCGTCCCGACCGCCTCACAGCCTTGCACCGACACGACACTTGATGCATAAAAGGTGCAGGTCAGAGGCATATTCGGCCCGGACTCGAATGTCGGTGGCTCGTGTTTGGATGTACCCATGTCCAGCAGCTCACGCGTTCCCCTCGGTCCGGTCTCGGCCGACCCCATGGGCGCGCTGAGCGAGACGATGTCGGACCTCCTCCGCACCTGGTCCGGGGCGCTCGACCCGATCCGCCCGGGCGACGACGCCATCGAACAACTCGCGGGCATGAACGACGCCGGCGTGGTCCGCGTGCTCGACCAACTCGGCGCGATGCAGCACCTGGTGGAGGTGCTGGCAACGCGGGTGATGGGATCGGTCGCCGAGCGCTCCCGCGGCGGCATCGTCGGACACGACCCACTGGCCCGCAGCCACGGATACGCGTCGCCCGCGGTCATGCTCTCCGAGCGTTGGCGCATCCCTCGCGGACGCGCCGCCACGATCACCGCGGTCGCCCAGGCCATCACGCCGAAGCTCGCCCTCACCGGCGACGTGATCGAATGCGACCGCCCGGAGATCGCCGCCGCCATCGAGCCCCGGCCGGCCGTCGCCGGCGCCAACGCCTGCGAACAGCTGTCCCCGACCGACACCCCGACGTGCACGGTCGACCACGACGGCGTCGACCCGACAGACCAGCCGCGTCTTGTCCGCTCTGCCCTGAGTATCGACGGCGCAGGCGCACTCCTCCGCGAACTGCGGCTCGTCAACTCAGGGGTCGACGCCGACCGGGTGCACCTGGCCGTGAGCGCAGGCATCGAACACTGCGACGGCGCACCGCTCGCCGAGGTCAACAGTCTCGCGAGGCTCGTCCGCACGAGCCTCGACCAGGACGGCCCCGTGCCCCGCGAGATCGCCCTCCGCCGGCAGCAGCGCTGCACCCTGCGGGAGTTGCCGGACGGCATGACGGAGCTTCGCGCGTTCCTCGCTCCCGAGGCTGCCGGGTGGGTGCGCGCCACCATGGACGCCGTCGTCGGCAAACAACTCCGGCAGGTCCGGTTCACCGACCAGACCGCCAACGAGGCCGGCACGGAAGACCCGAGCGCGGCGCAGCCGTCGGCGGATCCGTTCGACGACGCCTACGTCCCGGCCGCAGAGATGCCCGACACCCGCACCATGGACGAACGACGCGTCGAAGCCCTCGTGGAGGTGTTCCGCCACGCAGCCGGCTGCGAGACCGCGGTCACGGAACTCGCACCGGTCTCCCTCATCATCCGCATGGACGAAGAGGACCTCGTCGACGACAGCCCCTGGTCCGACGGCAAAGCCTTCATCGACGGGGTCTCCGAGCCCATCGCCGCCGGAACCGCCCGCCGAATGGCCGCGGACGGCCGCATCATCCCCATGGTGCTCGGCGGGCCGTCCCAGGTGCTCGACCTCGGCGTCGGCACCCGGCTGTTCAGCAAGGCGCAGAAGGTCGCCCTGGCCGAACGCGACGGCGGTTGCGCCTGGACCGGCTGCACCCACCCGCCGTCGTACACCGAAGCGCATCATCTGCAGTGGTGGTCACGCGGCGGACCGACCGACCTCAGCAACGGCATCCTGCTCTGCGGGTTCCATCACCATCGCATCCACAACGACGGATGGGAGGTCATCGTGCGCGATCACGTGCCCTGGTTCATCCCGCCTGCCCACGTCGATCCCCACCGCATCCCGCGGCGGGGCGGTAAGCCGCGACTGCGGGTCGCCTGACGTCGGCGACCCTGGATGCAGCGCATTCGGTCGTCAGACACACCGTGCTCCGGCACATCCCGCTCCAGCGCCGCCCGATCGTCGTGCTCCGAGCGAGTCGATCGACAAGAGCGCACCACCTGAACACGGACCTCGACATTCCTGCAGATTCCATCCAATCCACCTGGGTCCCGGCTCCGAATTCGAATCACGCAGTCTTGCGCATCCAACGAAGGAGCACTCGCACAATGACGTCACCGCTCTCACGATCACTCGCAGCATTGGGCGTCATCGTCCTCAGCGCCGCGGGTGTCGTCCTCACCGGCATCCCCGCCCAAGCCCTCCCATCCTCCGCAACCATCGCCGCACCGGACTGCACCGTCCCCGCCGCCGCGACCGTGAGCATCACCGTCAGCAACGCAGCCGACGACGCCACCGACCTCACCTACAAGGTCGTCCAGGACTACGGCACCGTCCTGTTCGACAACGTCACGCTCGCACCCGGCGAGAGCGACGACTACGTCATCCCCGTCCTCGAAGACGTCTCGACACCGCTCCAGGTCATCGACGTCACCGGGGGCGTCATCGCGGGCGCCGTCCAGACCGCGAACTGCACACCGAACGCCAGCCCCGCGGCGGTCGCGACCATCGGCGAAGCCAGCTGCCTGCTCCCCTCCGGCGGCATCATCCCGCCCTCCCCCGGCTTCCTCTGGACCTTCGACAACTCCGCAGGCGTCGGCGCGGCGGACTACGAGTTCGTGAAGAACGACACCGTCGTCGAAAGCGGCACCCTCGCCGCCGGCGAGACACGGAGCTACGCCGCGTCCCTCACCCCGAACGAGAGCGGCACCTCCGCGATCCGCTCCGTCGACGCGGCCGGCGACCCGGTCGTCCTCGCCAGCTCCATCTTCGACCTCGACTGCGAACCGGGCCCGGCACCGACCGGCGCCGTCAGCGACGCATCGTGCGAGATCCCGACGGGCGGCATCCTCGTGCCCACCATCCCCGGCGTCGAGTACACCTTCGACAACTCGCTCGGCACCTCCGACGCACCGTACGCCTTCCTCGACGGCGACACCGTCGTGGAGAGCGGCACCGTCGCCGAAGGTGACACCCGGATCCGTTCCTGGTCGCTGACCGAGGACCTCGAGACCGTCGTGCAGGTCGTCACTGAGGATGCAGCCGGCGAACCGGTCGTCCTCGACGCGAGGACCGTCACGCTGGACTGCCTCGCCAACACGCCGACGATCGTCGCGCCCGCCGCCGATGCGGTCGTGACCACACCCACGACCACCATCAGCGGCACCGGCGACGCGGGCGAGACCATCACCATCGTGATCACGCCCGCCACCGATGACGCAACAACCGCCGAGAGCGCCGCTCGGGACGAGTCCGACGTGTTCGCCGCTGCGGTCGCGGTTCCGGCCACGCTGACCACGACGGTCCAGGCCGACGGCACGTTCTCCCTCGCGGTCGAACTCGCCGACGGCGCGTACAGTGTCTCGGCCTCGGCCACACGGGCCGCGAGCGCCAGCGGTGTGGTCCCGGAGAGCACCTCGCCGTTCTCCGCGCCGACCGACTTCGCGGTCGCGATCGCGGCACCGGTCACCCCACCGGCTGGTGGCGGCACGACGGTCACTCCCGTGGGATCCACCGGCGGTGGGAACGGTTCCCTCGCGAACACCGGCGTCGAGACGGCCACCTTCGCCGGACTGGCCGCAGTGCTCCTCCTCATCGGTGGAGCCATGACCATCCTGGTGCGGCGCCGCACGGCCTGACCGAGGAGGCGCTACCGCCGCTCTGAGACCCGCCGGGAGCATCATGCGACCGGCGGGTCTCACCATGCCGACCGACGGCCCGTCGACGCATTGCGTGATCGTCCAATCCGGTCTGCCGGTTGCTCCGAAGCATCTATTCCGGTCGTTTTCGTCACCCGAATGCGCGAACGGCCGGGTGCATCACCCGATCCACCCCGATCGCGGTCGATGCGGCAGGGCGGGAGGCAGCAACGGAGCTGCACTCCGCCCGCCACACTCCGCCTGGTCACCTTGCCCTTCGACAAGCTCAGGGACCAAGGGTGGTCGCAAGCCCTTCGACAAGCTCGGGGACCGAGGGTGGTCGCGAGCCCTTCGACAGGCGCAGGAACCGAGAGTGGTCGCGACGCCCTTCGACAGGCTCAGGGACCGAGGTGGTTACGACGCCCTTCGACAGGCTCAGGGACCGAGGTGGTTACGACGCCCTTCGACAGGCTCAGGGACCGAGGTGGTTACGACGCCCTTCGACAAGCTCAGGGACCGAGGCTTGTCGCGCGCCATTCGACATGCTCAGGGGCCGGGTGCAGCACGAAGCCCCGCCGTCGACCGGAGTCGAGGACGGGGCTTCGTTAGAGGTGAGTCAGCGGTGACTAGGCCGTGACCTGCGCGCCCTTACGGCGAGCGGCAGCGACGAGCATGCCGGCAGCACCGAGGAGCAGCAGCGCAGCAGCGCCACCGACGAGGACACCCGAGTCCGAACCGGTGTCAGCCAGCGTCGGAACGACCGGAGCACCAGCAGCGACCGGGTCGGCGATGACGGCGATCGAGTCTGCAGCGACCCGACCAGCCGTGTCAGTCACCGAGAAGGTGTACGTACCGACCTGGATGCCTTCACCCTCGAGGGTCAGACCCTCGGCGACGAAGCCACCGTTCTCGTCGGCGATGACCGTGTTCGCACCGTCGGCCGAACCGAAGATCTCACCGTTCGGGTCAGTCACCGCGATCGACAGCGTGTCGCCAGGCGTGAAGCCAGCAGCCGTGACACCGAAGCCGGTGCCGCCGGGACGCACGTCCGAGAAGAAGATCGTGTCCGGGGTGACCTGGACGCTCGGGACTGCAGCGACGGGAGCCACGAAGGAGTACGTGTCGTTGAGGTAGGTGATCGACTGGACGACGTCGTCGCTGCCAGCAGTGGCCTTCACACCGAACCCGAGGATCTCGTAGTCGTTGCCGATCGCGGCGCTGAGCTCTTCGATCGAAACGGGCGTGTTCGCGGGGATGCCCGGCAGGTCATCCGTGCTCGCCTGCCACGGCGGTCCGGGGATGTTCGCCGGGCCCGCGAGCGAAGCGCTCACGGTCGTGGTCGAGTCCACGTCACCCGGAATGACACGGACCTGAACCTGGAAGTACGCAGCATTGAGCGACGAGACGAAGTTCGCGGACGTCAAGAGCGTCTGGAACGAGATCGTGGCGGGCTCCGGAGCGTCGTACGCGTACATGATCTGCGAGTCGCCGGTGAGGACGAGCCCAGCGTCGGTGATCTCGGCAGGCGCGCCAACCTGGTCGGCCGGGAGGGCCTCGTACCAGCCGGTGGCGGTAGCGGGGTCGATGCTGCCCTGGAGCTCGTCCGGGGTCACCTGGTAGTCGAACGCAGAGGCAGAGCCCGCGACGAGGAGGGTGGATCCGGCGACAACTGCGAAGCCGGTGGCGAGAGCCGCGATGCGGCGTGACGTCGTGATTTTCACTGAGAGGAGAACCTTCGTTTAGGGGTCCGATAGGCGCGATGCACCTGTTGGTTCTCTGAGACTAAGGGAACTCACAGAGAAACTGAATTAGGGGAACCACTGATTTCTGCGCTGGGTGTTGTGGAGTGCGCGGCAACCTGGTTTTCCAACCCTTCGACAGGCTCAGGGACCGAGGCTGGTCGCGACGCCCTTCGACAAGCTCAGGAACCGAAAGTGGTCGCGCGCCCTTCGACAAGCTCA
>NZ_JARVRZ010000002.1:0-813194 GCF_030209505.1 Plantibacter sp. LMC-P-059a
GTCACCACCGGTGACACCTGGTTCCCACCGGCGACACTGTCGTCACCGGTCGTCGTCTCGCCGCCTGCGGGAGCCGTGGCCGACTCCCCCGCCGGCACCGCCGCACCGCTCGACTGCTCGGCATCGCCGATGATCGAGACGGCGTTGTCCTCGACCGTCACCGGGATCGTGACGGGCAGCTGAACCTGGTTTCCACCGGCGACGCTGTCGTCACCGCTGGTGCTGGTGGCTTCCGGCTCAGGTGCCGGTGCCGGTGCCGGTGCCGGTGCCGGTGCCGGCTCAGGCGCGGGCTCCGCCGGCGCCGGCTCCGGCGCACTGGTCGCCGATGAGTCGCCGACGACGCTCACCGCCGTGTCGACGATCTCGACCGGTGCTTCGAGCACCACGTCGACGAGGTTGCCGCCGAGGATGCTGTCCTCTCCCGAGGTGTCGGCGTTGGCCGCCGTGGCTCCGAGGAACGTGAGTCCCGCGACGAACAGGCCGCAATAGAGGCCTTTCTTGACATACGAATTCATGATTCCTGCTCCTTGCAGAATGACTGGTGTGCTCCCGCTGTCGGGAGACTTCGGACTGTTGAACCACCCGATGGGTGGGCCTCCGCCGAACAGGGCGGAGTCGTCCGGCGTCAGTCAGGAGCGGTGTCTGCAGGGAAGGTGGGTGAGGCTGGAAGGTCGTCGTCACGAGCGATGGCGCGCCGGTCGGTCCCGGGTGCCGGGATCACCACGTCGGTAGGTTGCTCGCCGCTCGCCGGGCCGTTGGCGGCCGCGCCCGATCCGGACGAACTGGACCCGCTCGGCGAGACCGCCCAGCGGTCGTCGACGGACGGCAAGATCGGCAGACCGCCGGGTGCCGCGGGAAGCGTCGTGGCGCTCGGCACGATGGTATCGGCCGACGCCTGGAAGGCAGCGCTCTCGCGATCCGAGCCGAGGCCTGAGGAGGAATCGTCTCCGGGCAGCGCGGACGGCGGCCCGAACACCGCGGCCGGAACGACCGCCGACGGTGGACCGACTGACGTGTCGCCGGCCTGCTCAGGCGCTGGCACGGCGGGGTCCGGGCTCGCCGGGACCGGAACGGTCGGCACGACGACCGGAACGCTGGGCACCGGGACGGCCGTGACCACGTCACCGAGCCCACTGACCGTGTCCTGGACCGTCTGCACGACCGGTTCGACGATCGTGGCCACAGGCTCCGCGCCGACGGTCTCCTCGACCACCGTGTTCACGACCGGAACGGCCGCCACCGTGTCGTCGACGACGTCCACCACGGGCTCGACGACCGTGGTGTCCACGACGTCGACCACCGTTACGACGGCATCGATCGGTTGGTCGAGTGACTCGACCACCTCGGTGACCGCTCCGAGGAGCGACGGGTCTGCACCGTCGTCAGCCTGTGCGGAGGAGGGCGACCCGAGGAGGGCGACGGCCGTGAACGCCGCAGCGGCGAAACCGCCGAGGGCGAAGGCGCGCCACAGGGGGAACCGGGTGCGGTCGGTCGACTGCTCCATGCGTATCCCCCCAATCGGGTCACAGTGCAGTCACTGTACGCCCAACTCGTAAACCGTTCAAGCCTTTTTTCGCGCGACGGAAGACCCCGGCCAGAAGCACATTCGACGTGGAGTCCGTCGAGCTGCACCCCTGGCCGGGGCCCTGGTTTGGTGGGGTTTCCGCTACTTCTTGCCCTGAGCCGCGACAGCGGCGGCACCGGCGGCGGCGGCCTCCGGGTCGAGGTAGCGGGCCGGAGCGATCGGCCGGAAATCGGCGTCGAGCTCGTAGACGAGCGGGATGCCGGTCGGGATGTTCAGCTCCGCGATCTCGTCGTCCGAGATGTCGTCGAGGTGCTTGACGAGGGCGCGGAGCGAGTTCCCGTGCGCCGTGACGAGCACCGTCTTGCCTGCCGCGAGGTCGACCGTGATGTCGGACTCCCAGTACGGAAGCATGCGGTCGATGACGTCCTTCAGGCACTCGGTGCGCGGCAGGTCGCCGTCGATGCCGACGTACCGCGGGTCGTCCGCCTGCGACCACTGGTCGTCGTCCGCGATGGGCGGCGGCGGGACGTCGAAGGACCGACGCCAGGTCTGGAACTGCTCCGGACCGTACTCGGCGAGCGTCTGCGCCTTGTCCTTACCCTGCAGTGCACCGTAGTGACGTTCGTTGAGGCGCCAGCTGCGCTTCACCGGGATCCACATGCGGTCGGCGGTCTCGAGGGCCAGGTTGGCCGTCTGGATCGCACGGGAGAGGACCGAGGTGTACAGCACGTCCGGGGTGATGCCGGAGTCGGCGAGCAGCTCTCCCGCGCGCTTGGCTTCGGTGACACCGAGTTCGCTGAGTCGGACGTCGACCCAACCGGTGAACAGGTTCTTCTGATTCCAGTCGCTGTTGCCGTGGCGCAGCAGGACGAGGGTGTAAGTCTCAGGCATGCCTCCAGCATACCGACGGCGCGTGACCGCGAGGTGGACCCGGAGGTCTCGTCGGTGAGGGAGAATGGGGCCATGCCCGTCGGATCGATCACTCGCGGGACGACGAACACGAACCGGCTCCGCCGGGTGGACCGTTGGATCACGACCCGGCCCTCGCTCAGGCGGACGACGAACCCCCTGGTGGTGGATCTCGGCTACGGCGCGAGCGGCGTCACGACCCTGGAGCTGCACGAGCGGCTGCTCGCCGTCCGGCCCGATCTGCGGGTCATCGGTCTCGAGATCGAGCCGAGCCGCGTCCGTACCGCCGACGCCCAGCTGCGACAGGTGCGCGCCGGTGCGACCCGCTTCTCCCCCGCCGCCCGGGTGTCCTTCGCGCTCGGCGGCTTCGAGGTCCCGACCGGCGACGACCGCCCGGTCGTCATCCGCGCGTTCAACGTGCTCCGCCAGTACGACGAGTCCGAGGTCGCCGAGGCCTGGCACCTCATGGCGAAGCGACTCCAGCCGGGCGGGACACTCGTCGAAGGGACGTGCGACGAGATCGGGCGCGTGGCCAGCTGGGTCGCCGTCGACGATGAGGGGCACCCCGAGTCGTTCTCGATCAGTCTGCGGCTCGCCGACCTCGAGCTCCCGTCGATCGTCGCGGAACGGCTGCCGAAGGCGTTGATCCACCGCAACGTCCCGGGCGAACGCGTCCATGCGCTCATGACCGACCTGGACCGCGCATGGCGCGTGCACACCCCGCTGGCGGTCTATGGCCCCGTGCAACGCTGGTTGGCGACCGTCGGTACGCTCGTCGACACCGGGTGGCCCGTGACCGCGGGTCGCTCCCGCTGGCGCCTGGGCGAGCTGACGCTGCCGTGGTCGGCCGTCGCCCCTGCTCCGACGCCGGTCGCCTGAGCACCGCTCGACTGAGCACCGGCTCGTGTCGCGATTCAGACCGCGGGAAGCGCCGCCTGGGCGTCCGCCGTCGGCAATCCGGTCGCCGTC
This sequence comes from Plantibacter sp. LMC-P-059a, assembly GCF_030209505.1. Lineage (NCBI taxonomy): Bacteria > Bacillati > Actinomycetota > Actinomycetes > Micrococcales > Microbacteriaceae > Plantibacter > Plantibacter sp. LMC-P-059a. Next base: position 3,404 of record NZ_JARVRZ010000002.1, read on the forward strand.
AACAGGTCGACGAGGTACGGACGGAGCACGAGGACGAGCGCCTGCTCCGACACCGAGGCCTGCGGCAGCAGGGCGACCGGGTCGAGGTGCTTGGCGATCTCGAGCAGGGACTGCCTCGCGACCGGCTGCTGCGCGATGTCGCCGATCGACTGCGACAGGATGCCGAGCGCGACGGAGGTGCGGGCGAGCAGGTCGGCGAGTTCGGGGCGGCTCGTGGCATCGCGTGACACGTAGTCGATGCGCCGGGCGATGACCCGGAGGTTGCGGGTCGCGAGATCCATCCCGTCGAGCATCGTCCGCTGACGCTCCAGGTCGAACACGGCCTTCCTGAGGAACGGGGAGATGCGCGCGATGGCGAGCCCTGAATCGAGGGTTCCGCGCCACGCGTCAAGTGCCGGCTGGGTGGCCCTCGCCCGGGCCAACGCACGGTCCGCCTGCTCCAGATCGCCGAGCCGGAGGCCCGCCACGAGTGACGCCAGCGTCCGGACGTGTTCGTCGATGAGCCGCTGGCCGTCCCGGCGCGCGCTCCGACGCGGGTCGCGCGGGATGAGTGCCGTCGCGAGCAGGGCGAAGACCCCGCCGATCAATCCGTCGAGCGTCCGCACGAACGGCCCGCCGTCGGGCACGGGCAGGAGCATGACGAGCACCGATTGGACAGCGGCAGCGATCGCGAACGACGCCGCCGGCGACAGGAACCGGGCGACGAGCAGTGTGAGCACGAGCGCCACGGCGAGCTGCCAGGTTCCCTGGCCGAATCCGAGGAGCAGGATCTCGGCCAGCGCGATCCCGACGCTCATGCCCACGGCCGTCTCGAGGACCCGGATCGGGCGGGCGTCGCGGACGAACCCGAGACTCGAGATCGTCACGGTCAAGGCGAGCAGTGGGACGGCGTGCCCGAGCACGGAGTGGGTGAAGGCGTAGGCGGCTATCGCGGTGAGACTGACCTGCAGCACTGCCGGCACGGAGGCGACCAGGCGATGCCAGGCGTCACCGAGGGCGATGCGCCGCAGGAGCGCCACCGTCCAACGGTCGCCACCCGGCTGCTCCTCGGACGAGTTCTGCCTCACCACTCCGGTCAGCGCCGGACGGCGCCGAGTCGCGGGAGTCGGGGGACGTTCGCCGTCGCGCCGGCATCGGCCGGTACCACGATCTCCTGCGACGCCGCGACGTCGACTCCCTCGGCTGCGACCGTCAGCACGGCGGCCGGATCCGTGGAGCGTTTGACGACGGCCAGGGCTACCGGGCCCAGCTCGTGGTGGATCGCGCTCGAGGTGATGCTCCCGACGGTCTTGCGGACCGGGTCGTCCCCACCGGTGACGAGCACTACATCCGAACCGGCCGGCGGGAGGACCGCGTCGGAGCCGTCGAGGAGGAGCATGACGAGCCGCCGTGGCGGGTGCCCGAGGTTGTGCACCTTCGCGACCGTCTCCTGCCCGCGGTAGCACCCCTTGTTGAGGTGCACGGCGGAGCGGAGCCAGTCGAGCTCGTGTGGGATGCTCCGCTCGTCGACCTCGGCCTGCAGGCGTGGACGCCAGGCGGCGATCCGCAGTGCTTCTGCGGCGAGGGAACCGGCTGCGGAGAACGTGCCCGCGCGGACCTGCTGCACGAGCGTCTCGAGCGTGGCGCGCTCGACGATGGTCTCGGTCCACGTCCAGGTGGCACCCGGGTGCTCGCCCGTCGCGTACTGGTGACCGCCGACGGTGACCTCCGACCACGGGTCGTGCCAGACGAGCGGCAGTCCGTTGGGGGCCGCGGCGTCGATGGCGAGGCCCGCCGCCGCGCCGATCACCGCGTACTGCTCCGTCGCGATGGCCACCTCGACGCGCAGCATGAACCGCATGCGGTCGAGCCAGGCGTGGAGCGGAGCGGCATCCTCGGCCTCGGTGATGATCCAGGTGGTCGTCCCGTCGTCGAGCAGCTTGGCCGCGTGCTCGATCCGGCCGCTCTGGTCGAGGAAGAGCGTCTCCGTGGAGGTGCCGGCCGGCAAGGAGCGGAGGTCCTGGCTCGTGATGGAGTGGAGCCAGCTCAGTCGGTCCGGCCCGGTGATCGTCACGACGCCACGGTTCGAGAGGTCGACGATCGCCGTGCCACGCGAGATCAGGCGCTGCTCGATGTTCGGGCTGCCGTAGTGCGAGGGGACGCCGTGGTCGAACGCGTCAGCCTGTTCGACGGCGCCGGGCAGCGCGAGGAAGGGTGAGCCGGGGTGAACGCTCGGAACGGCCGATCCGATGGAGATCGACACGTCAGTCGGCTTTGGCCAGGCGCGCCGAGGCGTGCGTGCGGAGATCCTGGCCGAGCGCGGCGATGTCCCACGCCCACAGCAGGTGGTTCTCGACGAGGCCGTACAGACGCGTGGCTGCGGCGTACTCCTTGGCACCCGCGGTGCGCACCACGGCGTCGGTCGCGAGGTCGATGCGCGGGCCGTCGATCTGCCCCAGGTAGAGCTCGCTCACGCCGTTCGGGTGGACGATCGACACCTGCAGCGGGAAGGCGCCGGTCGAAGTCCGTAGCGCTTCCACCGACTGGGCCGTGCCGAACGGCCTCGGCCCTTCGCCAGGGAGCATGCCCGGACCAGGATCGCCTTCGATGAGGGGGCGTTCCAGACGCCAGTAGCCGGTCTCGGTGACGAGCGGCTCGGGGGCGGCCAGCGGATCGAGCGGGGCGTCCGTCGCCTCAGCACCGGCGTCGTCGTCGGACAGGCTGTCGGCGTCGGTCGTCGAGGCACCCTCGGCGTCGGCCGCAGGCTGCTCCGGGAGAAGCCAGGTGTAGGAGTTGTAGTTCAGGTACGGCAGGCCGTCGTGGCTGAAACTGACGCGCTGACCGAACTCGCGGGTGACGGTCTCATCACCGATCTTGTAGTCGATGACGCCGGTGCCCTCCCAGACGCCGATCAGCCAGGACAGCGGGACCAGTTCGCTCGGCAGGCCGCTCGGGATCTCGATCATCGAGGAGCCCGACTAGCGCTGTCCGCGGTACAGGTTCTTCAGCACCACGACCGCGGTGAACGCGATGGCGAGGCTGGCGAGGACGAGCAAGCCGATGAAGAAGATTTCGAGAGCGAGCAGCATGGGGAAAGTCTACCCCGCAGCCAGTGCGATGAGGCCATACACGGCGCCTCCGAGCGCGAGGATCAGCACCGAGCCGGTCACACTCGTCGACATGCGGTCGACGAACCCGATCTTCTGACGGGTCAACAGCTGCGCGGAGAACGCGGCGAGGGTGCAGAGGCCGAGCGTGGCGGACAGCCCGAAGAACGTCTCCCCCGGGCTCCAGAGCAAGCCGGACACGACGACGCCGATGAGCGCGAGCGCCCAGATGGAGACGACGCTGATCCAGCGCAGCCGGGGAGAGAGGGTGGTTTCGCTCACGGACCCATTGTCACAGAGCGGGGAGCGGCGGACCACCTCCGGCCGATGGTGCGACGGCGGGCGCAGTCGTTCGCCTAATATGGTTCCAAACTCAGTCGGGAGGATGCGCGTGGCGCAAATTTTGGTCTTGACCTCCATGGTCGGCACCGAGGTCCTCCCATCCCTCGGACTCCTCAGCCACCGCACCCGGCAGATCCCGGCCGACCCGTCGCAGCTTGTGAACGCGCCGAGTTCGGACCTGGTGCTCGTCGACGCCCGGCAGGACCTGGCGAGCGCGAAGTCGCTGTGCAAGATCCTCGGCGCATCGGGACTATCCGTCCCCCTGCTGCTGATCCTCACCGAGGGCGGACTCACCGCCGTCAGCGCCGACTGGGGCGTGAACGACGTCATCCTCGAGTCGGCGGGGCCGGCGGAGGTCGACGCGCGGATCCGGCTCGCCATCGGTCGCGCCTCGCAGGAGCACTCGGCGAGCAAGATCCAGGCGTCCGGCGTGGTCATCGACGAGGCCAGCTACTCCGCGAAGGTCCACGGCAAACCGCTCGACCTCACGTTCAAGGAGTTCGAGCTGCTCCGGTTCTTCGCGACCCACCCCTCCCGGGTGTTCACTCGCGAGCAGCTGCTCAGCGAGGTCTGGGGCTACGACTACTTCGGTGGCACCCGCACGGTCGACGTGCACGTCCGGCGGCTCCGCGCGAAGCTCGGAGACCTCGAGCAGCTCATCGGCACCGTGCGGAACGTCGGCTACCGCTTCAACGTCTACGAGGACGATCATGCCCCGGCTGACACTGTCGGTTCGTAACGTCGAGGACGCGCCCACGCGGGCCGCGCTCGACCGTCTCGTGCGGACGGCGTCCCTCGTCGACGGCCAGCCTCCGTTCAGCGACCAATCGCTCATCGACGTCGCCTCGGGTGCGCGCACCCTGATCCTCGCCGTCGAGCCGCAGGACCCACCGGTCGACCCGGACGACTTCGCGGTCGTCGGCGCGGCCATCGTCGGGCACGGTGAACTCGAGTTCGTGGTCGGCCCCGAGTGGCGAGGGCACGGGTACGGCCGCGCGGCGCTTCGCGGCGTCCTCTCGAACTGTCCACCGAACGTCCGGATCTGGGCGCACGGCGACCACCCCGCGTCCCGGGTGCTCGCGGAGGAGTTCGGGTTCTCGTCCATCAGGACGCTCCTGCAGCTGCGCCTGACGAAGGCGCCGGCGAACCGCGCGCGATCGGCGACCGCCGGGCACGCGGACGTCACGATCGCGACCTTCACGCCGGGCGTGGACGAACAGGAGTGGCTCGAGGTCAACGCGCTCGCGTTCGTCGGCCACCCCGAGCAAGGCCGGATGAGCCTCGACGACCTCCGCGCGCGCGAGGCCGAATCGTGGTTCGACGCCGGCGACTTCCTCCTGGCCCGCGGGTCCGACGGCGACCTGCTCGGGTTCATCTGGCTCAAGATCGAGGAGACGGTCGGCGAGGTGTACGCGGTGGGCGTGCACCCGGCCGCCGGTGGTCGTGGACTCGGACGGCTCCTGATGGAAGCCGGGCTGGCGCGGCTGCGCGAACGTGGGGTCGACGCCGTCACGCTCTACGTCGAAGCGGACAACGTGCCGGCGGTCTCGCTGTACCGCTCGCTCGGATTCACCGACCACACGATCGACGTCCAGTACGCGAGAACCGACGCCTGATCCCGCTCCACAGCACGCCTGGACGAGCGCATTTACAGAGTGTTCACCGCAGTCGTCGCGACCACCGCCGTCACGGTGTCATGATGAAGACATGCCAGCAGACCCAACCGTGCTCGACGTCGGCCTCGATGGAGACGACGAGGACTTCGATCCCGCGTTCGAACGCAACGATCCTGCGCTGCCCGAACACCGCTACCTCGACCGCGAACTCAGCTGGCTCGCCTTCAACCAGCGTGTCCTCGAGCTTGCGGAGGATCCGGCGCTCCCCGTCCTCGAACGCGCCAACTTCCTCGCGATCTTCGCCTCGAACCTCGACGAGTTCTTCATGGTCAGGGTCGCCGGTCTGAAGCGCCGCATCCTCACCGGCCTGGCCGTCCCGACGAACGTGGGCAACGCCCCGGCCGACGTCCTCTCCGAGATCTCGCAGCAGGCCCACATCCTCCAGGAGCGCCACGCCCGCGCCTGGCACGACCTCGTGCGTCCCGACCTCGCGGAACGCGGCGTCACCGTCGTCACTTGGGACTCGCTCGACGCGGCAGACCGCGACTACCTCAGCGAGTACTTCAGCAACCAGGTCTTCCCGGTCCTCATGCCGCTCGCCGTCGACCCGGCCCACCCCTTCCCTTACATCTCGGGCCTCTCGTTGAACCTCGCGGTGCGGGTGCGGAACACGCGCAGCGGGCGCGAGGAGTTCGCCCGCCTCAAGGTGCCGCAGATGATGCCGCGCTTCGTCCGGGTCGGCCCGGCCGAGCGTCGCTCCGCGGCACTCGACACCGCCCCGAGCGTCCGGTACATCGCCCTCGAAGAGGTCATCGCCAACCACCTGGGCCACCTGTTCCCCGGCATGGAGATCGTCGACCACCACGTGTTCCGCGTCACCCGCAACGAGGACATGGTGATCGAGGAGGACGAGACCGAGAACCTCATCCAGGCCCTCGAGAAGGAGCTGCTGCGTCGTCGGTTCGGCCCGCCGATCCGGCTCGAGATCACCGACGACATGGACGACGTCACCCTCGGCCTGCTCGTCCGCGAGCTCGACATCACGGAGCAGGAGGTCTACCGCCTCCCGTCGCCGCTCGACCTCGGTGGGCTCTTCAGCCTCGCCGGCATCGACCGTCCCGACCTCCAGTACCCGAAGCGGGTGCCGACGACCGCGCTGCAGTTCCAGCCGGACGAGCCGAACGGCAAGCCCGACCTCTTCCGGTCGATCGCCAGGGAGGACGTCCTCGTCCACCACCCCTACGAGTCCTTCGCCACGAGCGTGCAGGCCTTCATCGAACAGGCGGCGGCAGACCCGCACGTCCTGGCGATCAAGCAGACCCTGTACCGGACCTCCGGCGACAGCCCCATCGTCGAAGCACTGATCGACGCCGCGGAAGCCGGCAAGCAGGTCCTCGCCCTGGTCGAGATCAAGGCCCGCTTCGACGAGCAGAACAACATCTCCTGGGCCCGGAAGCTCGAGAAGGCGGGCGTCCACGTCGTCTACGGGCTCGTCGGCCTGAAGACCCACTGCAAGCTCGCCCTCGTCGTCCGTCAGGAGCGCGGCGTGCTGCGCCACTACAGCCACATCGGCACGGGCAACTACAACCCGAAGACGAGCCGGATCTACGAGGACCTCGGCCTGTTCACGGCCGACGATCAGGTGGGCAAGGACCTCACCCGGCTCTTCAACGAGCTGTCCGGCTACGCCATCGAGAAGAAGTTCAAGCGCCTGCTGGTCGCGCCACGTCACCTCCGCAAGGGACTGCTCAAGCACATCGAGCAGGAGCGGACGAACGCGGAGGAGGGCAAGCCCTCCGGCATCCGCATCAAGGTCAACTCCATGGTGGACGAGGCGATCATCGACGCCCTGTACCGCGCGAGCCAGGCGGGCGTGCCCGTCGACCTCTGGGTGCGCGGCATCTGCGCGCTGAAGCCCGGCCAGCCGGGCATGAGCGAGACGATCCGCGTGCGGTCCATCCTCGGGCGGTACCTCGAGCACTCCCGCATCTTCTCGTTCCACAACGACGGCGATCCGCACGTGTTCATCGGCAGCGCCGACATGATGCACCGGAACCTCGACCGCCGGGTCGAGGCACTCGTTCGCCTCACCGATCCGAAGCATCTCGCCGCGACCGCCGCCATGTTCGAGCAGGCCCTCGACGAGCAGACCTCGTCGTGGTGGCTCGACGCCGACGGGGTGTGGACACGCCACGCGGTCGACGCTGATGGCCAGCCGCTCACGGATCTGCAAGACTCCCTCATGCTCGAGACCGCGGCGCGCCGGCGCCCGAGGAGTCGTCGCTGACGATGCGGCACCGCGACCTGGACGAGCACCACCACACGACGAGGTAGAGACCATGACGACGACCGCAATCTATGCAGCCGGTGCGGTGTGCTGGCGTCTCATCGACGGCAAGGTCCACCTCCTCGTCATCCACCGCACGGTGTACGGCGACGTCACGATCCCCAAGGGGAAGGTCGACCCGGGCGAGACCCTCGCGGAGACGGCCGTCCGGGAGATCAAGGAGGAGACGGGACTGAGCGTCCACCTCGGGGTCCCCCTCGGCGTCTCCACCTACCCGCTCTCCAGCGGTCGGGAGAAGATCGTCCACTACTGGTCGGCCGAGGTCACCGAGCAGGCCGTCCGCGAGAGCACGTTCATCCCCAACGGGGAAGTCGCCGCCCTGGAGTGGGTCAGCATCAAGCGCGCGCGGAGCTACCTCAGCTACGAGCGCGACGTCGAGATCCTCGAGACGTTCGCCGCGCTCGTCGAAGAGGGCGTGACCGCGACCTTCGCCCTCATCGCCATGCGGCACGGCAAAGCCACGTCCCCCTCCGAATGGCCTGGCGAGGACGCGACCCGGCCACTCGCCGCCCGAGGGGTCAAGCAGGCCGCCGGCAACGTCGCGACCCTGCTCGCCTTCGGTCCGCGCAAGATCGTCACCAGCACGGCCGTGCGCTGCGTCAGCACGGTGAGCCCCATCGCTGCCGCCGCGGGCATCGAGCCCAAACGCTCCGAGCTGATCAGCCAGGACGCATACGAACGAGGCGAGGCCGATGTCCGTCGGGTCGTCGGGCGCCGCGTCCGGGCCCTGAAGACCGCCATCCTCTGCAGCCACGGTCCGGTCCTCCCCGAGATCCTCCGCGAGATCGCCCTGGCGACCGGCTCCACCCGCGGGTCCTACCTCGGCAGCGCGGCAGCGCTCGAGACGGGCGCGTTCTCGATCGTGCACCTCTCGCGGACCAACCCGAGCTCCGGCATCATCGCGATCGAGACGCACGAACCGCGCGTCTGAGCGGTCCACGCACCCACGGCGTCCGTCACGGCCCCCGGAAGGGGGCCGTTTCGCGTGCATTCCCGGCGTCGCGCAAGGAAGCCGTCGATCTCCGTTCACCCGTTGTTTACCAGCACGGGGGATGCTCGTCATGCCGCGTGGTTAGCGTCACTGACGAGCCAGCACCGGCTCGCACCCACACCAATGAATGGACATCCCTGTGAAGTTCTCACGTTTCGGCCGCGTCGCGGTCGTAGCAGCAGTCGCAGCCGTCGCACTGACCTCCTGTGCGGCCAACGAAGGCGGCGCCACCGCCACGAGCGCAGCCGCCAGCGACCTCAAGGGCAGCCTGGCCGGCAGCGGCGCTTCGTCGCAGGGCAGCGCCCAGGAAGCCTGGGTCGCCGCCTTCCAGACGGCCAACCCGGACGTCACCATCAACTACTCCCCCGACGGCTCCGGCGCCGGCCGCAAGGCGTTCATCGCCGGTGGCGTGCAGTTCGCCGGTTCGGACTCGGCCCTCTCCGACGAGGAGCTCTCGGGCACCTTCGCCGCGTGTGCAGCCGACACCAAGGCGATCGACCTCCCGGTCTACATCTCCCCGATCGCGGTCATCTTCAACGTCGAGGGCGTCGACGAGCTGAACCTCGACGCAGCGACCATCGCGAAGATCTTCGCCGGTCAGATCACCAGCTGGGACGACCCGGCGATCGTCGCCCTGAACCCTGAGGCGAAGCTGCCGTCGACGGCCATCACCGCCGTCCACCGTTCGGACGACTCGGGTACGACGAAGAACTTCGCCGACTACCTGAACAAGAACGCACCGGACGTCTGGACCGCAGAGCCGGCCGACACCTTCCCGTTCCAGTCGGGTGAGGGCGCCAAGGGCACCTCGGGTGTCGTCGACACCGTCAAGGGCGGTACCGGCACCATCGGCTACGCCGACGCGTCGAAGGCCGGCGACCTCGGTGTCGCGAAGATCAAGGTCGGCGAGGAGTTCGTCGAGTACAGCGCCGAGGGTGCTGCCGCCGTCGTCGAGGGCTCGCCGCTCGTCGAGGGCCGTGAGGCGAACGACATCGCGATCAAGCTCGACCGCGAGACCACGGACGCGACCCACTACCCGATCGTGCTCGTGAGCTACCTCATCGCCTGCCAGGAGTACGCGGACCCCAAGGCCGCCGACCTCGTCAAGGCGTACGCCGGCTACATCGCCAGCGACGCCGGCCAGGAAGAGGCTGCGAAGTCGGCCGGTGCTGCGCCGCTCTCCGCTGACCTCGCCAAGAAGGTCCAGGACGCGATCGCGTCCATCAAGTAGTAAGACGGTCGAGCGTGCCGGGTCCTGCCCGGCACGCTCGACCTGCGTCACCAGCACCCGAAGCACCCGCAGTACCCGCTCCCCGAACTGTCGAGGGGCATCACCATCGCATCGAGAGAACGGGAACCCATGGCTGTCGAGGCCCTAGCTGCGAGACCCAAAGCCAAGCAACGAGTCGGCGACCGCGTCTTCTCCACGCTCTCCGTCGTCTCCGGATCACTCATCCTCGTCATCCTGGCGGCGGTCGCGATCTTCCTCATCGTCCAGGCGTTCCCGGCCCTCACGGCCGACTCCTCGTCGTTCACCGGCGCACCGACGAGCTTCTGGGCCTACGTCGGCCCGTTCGTCTTCGGCACCATCTGGGCCGCGGTCCTGGCCCTGGCGATCGCCGTGCCGCTCTCCCTCGGGATCGCGCTCTTCATCACCCACTACGCGCCGCGCCGCCTCGCGGTCGCCCTCGGCTACGTGATCGACCTCCTGGCCGCCGTGCCGTCGGTCGTGTACGGCCTCTGGGGTGCGCTCGTCCTCGCCCCGTTCGTCCAGCCCTTCTTCGCCTGGCTGTCCGAGAACCTCGGATGGATCCCGCTCTTCGGCGGCACCGTCTCCGGCACCGGCCGGACGATCCTGACAGTCGCCCTCGTCCTCGCGGTCATGATCATCCCGATCATCACGGCCATCTCCCGCGAGATCTTCCTCCAGACCCCGAAGCTCCACGAGGAGGCCGCACTGGCCCTCGGCGCCACGCGCTGGGAGATGATCCAGATGGCCGTCCTGCCCTTCGGTCGCCCGGGCATCGTGTCCGCATCCATGCTCGGGCTCGGCCGCGCACTCGGCGAGACCATGGCCGTCGCCCTGGTGCTCTCGCCGGCGGCCGTCTACTCGTTCTTCCTGCTGACCTCGAGCAACCCGAACACCATCGCGGCGAACATCGCCCTCAACTTCCCCGAGTCCTTCGGCATCGACGTGAACAAGCTCATCGCCACCGGCCTGATCCTGTTCATCATCACCTTCGTGGTGAACTTCATCGCCAGACTCATCGTCAACCGTCGTAAAGAATTCTCGGGAGCGAACTGATGACCGCCACGACCGACCGCCGTCAGGCGACCATCGCCACGCCGTTCTCCAACTCGCTCACCGCGGGCAAGCTGCCGAAGTTCGCGCCGCTCACGATCCTCGGCGGCAGCCTGATCGTCAGCGGGCTCATCTTCCTGCTGGTGCAGCAGTCCAGCTCCGACAAGAGCTACAACGTGCCCGGAGCCGTCGTGCTCGGTGCCGCGCTCTACGCGGTGACCGTGTACGTCGCCTCGCTCCTCGTCGAGGGCCGCCGCAAGGCGAAGGACCGCCTGCTCACCACGCTCGTCACCGCGGCGTTCGTGATCGCACTCCTCCCGCTCATCTCCGTGGCCATCACCGTCATCTCCGCCGGCGCCGCCCGCTTCGACATCAACTACTTCAGCCTGTCGATGCGGAACGTGGTCGGCGAAGGCGGTGGAGCGCTGCACGCCATCACCGGCACGCTGCTCATCACCCTAGCGACGTCGGTCATCTCCATCCCGATCGGCATCCTGACCGCCATCTACCTCGTCGAGTACGGTCGCGGCCGACTGGCACAGGGCATCACCTTCCTCGTGGACGTGATGACCGGCATCCCCTCGATCGTCGCGGGTCTGTTCGCCTTCGCGCTCCTCGCGATCTTCTTCGGCCCCGGCGTCCGACTCGGCATCGGCGGCGCGATCGCCCTCTCGCTGCTCATGATCCCCGTCGTCGTGCGATCGAGCGAGGAGATGCTGAAGCTCGTCCCCAACGAACTCCGCGAGGCTGCCTACGCACTCGGTGTGCCGAAGTGGCTGACCATCCTGAAGATCGTGCTCCCCACCTCGATCGCCGGCATCATCACCGGTGTGACGCTCGCCGTCGCCCGCGTGATCGGCGAGACCGCCCCGCTCCTCATCATCGCCGGCTTCACGCAGAGCATGAACTACAACCTCTTCGATGGTCCGATGATGACCCTCCCGGTCTTCGTGTACACCCAGTACGCGAACCAGGGCACCGACGGCGCCTCCTACGTGGACCGCGCCTGGACCGGCGCGCTCGTCCTCATCCTCATCGTCATGGCGCTGAACCTCATCGCCCGTCTCATCGCCAAGATCTTCGCCCCCAAGTTCGGCCGCTAGGCCGCGAGCAAAGGAACCCCGTGTCCAAGAGCATCGAAGTCAACGACCTCAACGTCTTCTACGGCAGCTTCATGGCCGTCGAGGGTGTCTCCCTCCAGATCCAGCCCCGCACGGTCACCGCGTTCATCGGCCCCTCCGGGTGCGGCAAGTCGACGTTCCTCCGGACGCTCAACCGCATGCACGAGGTCATCCCCGGCGCACGCGTCGAGGGCGAGGTCCTGATCGACGGCAACAACCTCTACGGACCGGGCGTCGACCCCGTCCTCGTGCGTCGTCAGGTGGGCATGGTCTTCCAGCGCCCGAACCCGTTCCCGACGATGAGCATCAAGGAGAACGTCCTCGCCGGTGTGAAGCTCAACAACCGGAAGATGTCGAAGTCGGACCAGGATGCGCTCGTCGAGCGCTCCCTGCAGGGCGCCAACCTGTGGAACGAGGTGAAGGACCGCCTCGACAAGCCTGGTTCCGGACTCTCCGGCGGTCAGCAGCAGCGTCTCTGCATCGCTCGCGCCATCGCGGTGTCCCCCGACGTGGTGCTGATGGACGAGCCGTGCTCGGCGCTCGACCCGATCTCCACCCTCGCCATCGAGGACCTCATCGAGGAGCTCAAGCAGGAGTACACGATCGTCATCGTCACGCACAACATGCAGCAGGCGAGCCGCGTGAGCGACAAGACGGCGTTCTTCAACATCGCCGGCACCGGCAAGCCGGGCAAGCTCATCGAGTACGACGACACCACCACGATGTTCTCGAAGCCGTCGGTCCAGGCGACCGAGGACTACGTCTCGGGTCGCTTCGGTTGATCCGACGCTGACATGACGAAGGCCCCGCCCGGGATTCCCGGGTGGGGCCTTCGTCATGTCAGTGCGGTCGGCGGACGGTCCCGCGACCTGCGTGCAACGGGCTACGCCGTGTCGATGACCATGATCGGGTCGGTGGTCGGCTGCTCGGAGCCGCCCTGCGGTTCCACGGTCACGCCGACCTTGTCCCCCGCGCTCATCGCGCCGTCGAGGACCCGCCAGGTGGTGCCGTTCGCCGCGGAGAACGTTCCGGCGGACACCGGACCCTGTTCGCCGATGTACCAGAGTTCGTACACCTTGTCGGCCGGCAGCGAACCGAGCCCGTCGACGAGGAGCGCGGACTTCCCGAGCTCACCGGACCACACGAGGGTCGCGGTCGCGTCGTCCATGGACACCTTGGCGCGCTGGACGTCGGACGCCGCGTTGATCTCCGCGAGGGCGACGGTCTGCGTGAGGGATCCGCCGCCGAAGGTGTTCGCCAGTCCGACGCCACCGAAGATGAGTCCGACCGCCGCTGCGGCACCGACGACCATGCCGACGGCACCCCGCCGCCACCGAGAGGCGGCCTTGCGCTCCGCAGCTCCCGCGATCGGCGTCGGGGTGGCGGGAGACGAGGTCGTCGCCGGCGCGACGTCGGCCTCAGGGGTCGTCGTCGCTTCGACCCGAGGGATGGTCGGGATCGCATCGTCCTGCACGACCGGGGTCGTGACCGGGGCGTCCACGGGGAGCTGCGGCAGGTTCTGGATCGCCGCCATGAGGGAGTTCTTGAGCGCGGCCGACGGCTGCACCGGTGGTGCTGCGAGGTCCAGCATGGCTACGGTCTCCTCGAATTCCGCCGCTTCCTCGCGGACGGACTCGTGTTCGGCGCGCAGGCGGTCGAACCGCTCCTGCTCGCGCGGGGTCAGGGTGTGCAGCGCATTGCCGGCTGCCAGGTCTGCTGCATCGTCTCGCTCGGTCATGTACGCACCCCCAACTCGTCTCGAAGTCTGATCATTCCGTCCCGCAACCTGGTCTTGACCGTACCGATCGGTACGCCGAGCAGGTTCGAGATCTCGCTGTGACTGTATCCGCCGTAGTACGCGAGCGTCACCGCTTCGCGCTGCAGCTCGCTCAACCGCACGAACGCGCGCTTCACCCGTTCATGTTCGATGCGGATCTCGACCGTCTCCTGGACGTCGTCGACACGCTCGTCGAAGTCGCGGATACCGATCTTGAGGTCGCGGTCGCGGCCGGCCTGCGAGGCCCGCACACGGTCGATCGCCCGACGGTGGGCCATGGTGAGCACCCATGTCGTCGCCGTGCCCTTGCCCGCCTCGAACTTCGTGGCGTTCTGCCAGACCTCGAGGAACACCTCCTGGGTGACCTCCTCGGACTGGGCGTGGTCGACGAGCACCCGTTTGACGAGCCCGAGGACCCGCGGCGCGATGTGGTCGTACAGCTCACTGAAGGCGACCTGGTCGCCACCGGCGACGCGGATGAGGAGGGCGTCGAGGACGTTCGCCAAGGACGGCTGCGGTGCAGCGTCGGCTTCCGGTCCCGTGGTCACAAGTCTTAGCTTCTCACGGACACCGACGGTTTGCGCGACGCCCGCCCGAGGACGGGTCTGCGTGTACAGTGCGGTGGTCATGCACGTAGTTCGACGCGGAGCCGGGATCCGATTGGAGCAATCGGTACGACGCACCACCCCAGTTCCGGTGTCATCACGGAGCCAGGGATTCGGGGGCGGCCCGAGAGAAGAAGTGCCAGGCCGCAGAAACGCCTCTCGGCGCAAGGCCGCTCGAAGCGGCGATTTTTGGAGCCCGGGGTTACTGCGGCCCGGCTGAATCAGTGTAGCAAGCGATCGCCTGTGTGTATTCCCAGGTGCCGGAGCTTGACCCGAGGGTGGGGTTCAGTCAAGCGAGTCGGTGCGCCAGAGCCGGGCGCACCCGGCGAGCTCCTCGGCGATGGTGCCAAACCGGGCGGCCTTCGTCGTGAGCCGCGCGGCGTCAGCCGGATCGACGGCGTCGCGGTCGTCCGCCAGCGAGGAGCATCCGACGGCGTTGATGCGACAGAAGGACGCCGCCCGCTCGAGGGCGATCGCGAAGTCGCCGGTGTAGAGCCCGCGGAGGATCTGGTCGGCGAGGACGATGATCTCCTCCGGACCGGTGGGCTCGGCGGCTCCCGCGATCACCGGGTCCACCGTCGTGATGAGTTCGGTCCCCCGCTGGAAGCTGAAGCTCGTGCCGACCGGGTCCTGACGGATGAGGAGGCGCAACAGGTAGATCCGCCAGAGCGCTCCGGGGAGGCTCCGCGGGCTCGCGTGCGACCAGAGCTCCGCGATGGCGTCGATCCCGTGCTCGTCCGTGTACGTGACGAGGCGGTCGACCACGGCGGGGTCGGGGTCCGCCCGCACCCGGGTGAGCAATGCAACCGCGGTCTCGTGGGTGATCCTCGACACGGCCTCGGGGTCGAGGCCGCCCTGGACGGCTTCGAGCATCGACGGCGGCAGCTTCGTCGGACGGTGGAATCCCTCGGTCATGCGTCCTCCTCCCGTGCGCCACGCTCCGCGCACCCGACCACGGTACCCGCCTCGAGCGGGCTCGGCTCCCCGAGACGATCACGCGACGCGTCAACGTCGCGCGCCCGGATCTCGTAGAGTAGAACCCGTATGGGCCTGTAGCTCAGTTGGCAGAGCATCGGACTTTTAATCCGCGGGTCGTGGGTTCGAGCCCCACCGGGCCCACCAGTGCACCACCACTCGTCTTCCCTCGCGTGCGAGCGGCCGGAGAGAGGGAGACACCCGTGGACGGTGACCGACTGCAGACCCCGGATCCGACGTTCGTCGCCGGTCCGACGCAGGTCGACCGGGCCGACCGGCTCGCGGCCGCAATCGGCCTCGGCGCGGGCGACCTGCTCGTCAAACGCGACGACCTCATCGGCCTCGGTGGCGGCGGGAACAAGGCCCGGAAGCTGCAGATCACCATGGGTGAGGCCCTGCGCTCCGACGCCGAGTGGGTCCTCACGACCGGCGCTCCGCAAAGCAACCATGCGAGGTTGACGGCTGCGGCAGCCGCACGCGTCGGTCTGCGCTGCGCCCTCGTCCTCCAGGGGGACGCACCCGACACCCGGCGCGGCAACGTCCTGCTCGACCAGCTGTTCGGAGCGCACCTCGTCTGGTCGGGCGACGCCACCGCGGAATCCGTCGCCGACGCACTCGAGGCTGAGGGCCGTTTCGGACCGGTCTCCCGGATCCCGTTCGGCGGATCGAACGCCGCCAGTGCGACGGCCTACGTCGACGCCGCCCGGGAACTCCGGGAACAGGTGCCCGACGTCCGCCACGTCGTCGTGGCGGTCGGTTCGGGAGGCACGATGGCGGGGCTCGTCGCGGGACTCGGGGCGGAGGTGGTGCTCGGAGTCGACTGCGGCGCCGTTCCGGACGGACGGGCGACGGTGGCGGCACTCCTCGCCGACATGGGACACGGCGACCGGTCCCCCGCCAAGGCGCTGCGCGTCGACCGTTCCCAGATCGGCGCGGGGTACGAGCACCTGACCGACGGCACCCGCGCGGCGATGTCGCTCGCCGCGGAACAGGAGGGCCTCCTCCTCGACCCGACCTACACCGGCCGCGCGTTCAGCGGACTCGTCGATGCGGTCGCGCGGGGTGACATCCGGCCCGGGGAACGCACGGTCTTCCTGCACACCGGCGGGTTGCCAGGACTCTTCGGTCACCCGGCGTTCTCCGGCGCCGACGCGTCGCCATCGGCCTGAGCACAACCGCCCCTCAACGGGCGAGGAGCTCCGGAAGGCCGAACACCGTCGCCTCGTCGGTGAGGCTCGCCTCGACCGAGACGAAGGCCAGAACCGTCACCGCGACACCGAGCCTCGCCGCAGCCTCCAGCTTGTGGTGACCGTCGAGCACGAAATGCACGAGCCCCGTATGCGCGTCGCCGCTGTCGTACGGCTGCGTCCGATCGAGGACGGAGACGGCGAGCACGGTCGCCGCTCCCCCCGCGCGGAACGCGGCCTCGTAGGCGTCCACACGGGCACGATCGTTCCGGCTCGGCGGCAGCATCGGCACCAGGAACTCGAACAGGGTCTCGTGATCGCCGATCGTCCGGGTCGAGCCGCGGTAGTACTCGGTCGCCGGATCCTCCGGCGCACCCAGGTTCGGATCGATCCCGCGGTGCACCACCTGCTCGTGTGAGAAGTAGTCGAGGTCGCCGCCGGGAGCGACGAGGACCGGCTCGACGGACAGCAGGAGCGGGAGGTAGCTCCCCTCGGGGAGGAACGTGGACACGAGCTCGCGCAGCGAGGGATCGTCGATCGCGGGCACGTGCGCGTCGAGGTGGTCGTGCAGCGCCGCAGCGGCGAGCGCCCGAGCCTCCGCATCCAGTCGACGGAAGAGCAGCGCACAGGTGCCGCACGGGAAGCTCAGCTCGAACGCCGGTACGCCGTCGACGATGAGGTGACGCCCGCCGACCTCACGGGGGCCCGAGAACCGCAGGGGGGCGTCCGTCATCCCGAGTCGGACCGGCGCTGCGGAATCGAGCAGCGTGGTGCGAGGCCGGATCGGTCCCTCGTCCATCGGGCTACTTCCGGACGGCCGGCATGATGACGCCGTCGATCACCGACACGAGGAAGTCCCGCGTGACCGGCTCTCGCAACATCAGCACCCGGTAGCTGACCATCGCCTGACTGATGAGCGACAGCGTCTCGACGTCCGCGTCCTCGCGGATCTCGCCGCGGTCGATCGCGCGCCGCAACAGGAACCGGTTGACGGCCATGCGCGGCTCCACGATGGCGGAGTGCACGGACTCGGTGAGTTCGGAGGCGTCGGAGATCATCGACATGACCCCGGCGAAGACGCGCATCTTCCGTTCACCGTCGGCGATGGACGGCGCCTTGATGAGCGCGACGAGGTCGCCGCGGAGCGAGCCGGTGTCGGGCAGCTTCGAGAAGTCCGGATCGATCTGCTTCATGCAGGCGACGGCGTCGATCACGAGTTCGGACTTGGAGGCCCAGCGCCGGTACAGCGTCGCCTTGCCCGCCTTGGCACGCGATGCGACCATGTCGACCGTCATGCCGGCGTAGCCCGTCTCGGCCAGCACGTCGAGTGCCGCCTCGAGGATCTCGGCGTCGCGGGAGTGGTCACGCTTGCGTCCGAGCTTCGGGGCGTCGGGCGGAGTCTCGAGCTGCGTCATCGCGGCTCACCTCCCTTTCGTCTCGAGGAACAGCATAGTTCAGGAACTCGCACGTTCTGGAACTTACCGGTTCCGAAACTACGCGGTTCCGTATATGCTCCTCAGCATGACCTCGACTCTCACCGCCGGAACCCCGGCCGTCTCCTCACGTCGCTGGTGGACGCTCGTCACCGTCGGCCTCGCCCAACTCATGGTCGTGCTCGACGCCACGGTCGTGAACATCGCGATGCCCGCAGCCCAAGCCGACCTCGGCTTCTCGGACGGCGACCGCCAGTGGATCGTCACCGCCTACTCACTCGCCTTCGGCAGCCTCCTGCTGCTCGGTGGACGCCTCTCCGACCTCATGGGCCGCAAGCGGGCGTTCATCATCGGACTCATCGGCTTCGCGGTCGCTTCGGCGCTTGGCGGCGCCGCCGACTCCTTCGGGATGCTCGTCGCCGCGCGGGCACTCCAGGGCGTCTTCGCCGCGCTCCTCGCCCCGACCGCACTCGCCATGCTCACCACCACCTTCACGATCCCGAAGGAACGCGCCAGGGCCTTCGGCGTCTTCGGCGCGATCGCCGGTGCGGGTGGTGCGGTCGGACTCCTCCTCGGCGGGTTCCTGACCGAACAGTTCGACTGGCGCTGGAACCTCTCCATCAACGTGTTCATCGCCGTGATCGCGATCGTCGGCGCCGTCGTCTTCATCACCACGCCGAAGGCGACCGGTCCGCGTCCGAAGCTCGACGTCCCCGGCACCGTGCTCGTCTCAGGCGCGCTGTTCAGCCTGGTGTACGGCTTCGCGAACGCGGAGACCGACGGCTGGGACTCGCCGCTCAGCTGGGGGTTCCTCACGGCCGCCGCCGTGCTACTCATCGCCTTCGTCCTCTGGCAGCGACGAGCCGCGCATCCGCTCCTCCCGTTGTCGATCATCCTCGACCGCAACCGCGGAGCGGCGTTCATCTCGGTGATGATCGCCGGAGCCGGGATGTTCGGCATCTTCCTGTTCGTCACCTACTACCTGCAGGCCTCGCTCGGGTACTCACCACAGCAGACCGGCTTCGCCTTCCTCCCGATGATCGCGATGCTCGTGCTCGCAGCACAGCTGGGGACCAACCTCCTCGTCCCGCGCTTCGGGCCGAAGGTCATGGTGCCGTTCGGTATGACGCTCGGTGCGGTCGGCATGCTCCTCCTCACCCGGCTCGACCTCGATAGCTCCTACGTCGGCGACGTCATGCCCGCGCTGATGGTGCTCGGCTTCGCGATGGGGTCGATCATGCCCGCCTCGATGCAGACCGCGACCCTCGGCGTGGATCGCGCGTTCGCCGGCGTCGCCTCGGCGACGGTCAACACGAGCCAGCAGGTGGGTGGCTCGATCGGTGTCGCCCTGCTCAACACCCTCGCGGCGAGCGCCGCGACGGCCTACGTCACGGACAACGCCCCGCCGACAGCCGAGGTGCTCGCCCAGGCGGCCATCCGCAGCTACCAGACGGCGTACTTCTGGGGTGCCGGCTTCTTCGCGGTCGGCGCGGTGACCGCGGCGCTGCTGTTCCGCCGGCGCAACCAGGGACTCGCCCTGCACCACGCCCCTGAGGCGTCCGCGGAGCCGGTGCTCGCGCACTGAGCCCACCGGGTTCCGAGCACACGGCCGTCCGCGCACTCGCGCGGCGGCCGTGTTCGTCATCGGAGGGTCTCGCGTTCGGAGGTCAGGCGGACCCTCGAAGGATCGACGTCATCTTCTTGCCCTTCGCGACCTCGTCCACCAACTTGTCGAGCTGGCGGATCCGCTGCATGAGCGGATCCTCGATCTCCTCGACGCGGATGCCGCAGATCACGCCCGTGATGAGCGAGGCGTTGTGGTGTATCGCCGGGGCTTCGGCGAAGAAGGTCTCCATGTCGGTTCCGTCGGCGACCACCCGCTCGATCGCGGCGGTGTCGTAGCCGGTGAGCCACGTGATGACCTGATCGACCTCGGCCTTCGTGTGCCCCTTCCGCTCCGCCTTCGCCACATAGTGCGGGTAGATGCTGCCGAAGCTCGTCGTAAAGATGCGGTGTCCTGCCATAGCGGCCAGTCTCCCATCGGTAGCCGCCCGGGACCAGATCGGCCGGTCGATCCGTCGCGAGTCGTTCCCTGTCCGTCGCTGGTCGTCCGCCGCTCGGGGGACGCGTCGCGCCGGAGGGCCTGCCTACGCTGGCTGCATGACGGATCCCGGACAGCTCCCGCAGACGCCTTCGCCATCCTTCTCGACGACGCCTCCCGCGCAGCCCGATGCGGTCGAGCCTCCGCGGCGGACGGCGACGTACGACCACGCCCTCCGCGCCGCGCCCGCCTGGTGGCGAGGTGCGCTCGCCCTCCTCCTGCTCGTGGTGGGCTTCCTCATCCTCTCAATCGCTTTCGGGAGCGTCGCCCTGATCATCGACGTCGCCACGGGGGCGTACACGCTCGACGACGTCGCGAACGGCCTGATGACGCTGACGCCGGTCACGATGCTCGCGAACAACCTGTCGCTCGCCGCCCTCATCCCCGCGTCGATGCTCATCCAGTGGGCGCTCTTCGGCGTCCGACCTCGATGGTTGTCCTCCGTGGAGGGACGCTTCCGTTGGCGCTGGTTCGGGCGGCTCGCCCTCATCATCATCCCGGTCTGGGTGGTGTACGTCGGCGGTTCGTTCCTCCTGTCCCCGTTGGAACCCGTCGTGCTCGACGGCACCGTGATCGCCATGCTCGCCGTCGTCGTCCTCACGACACCGCTGCAGTCGGCCGGGGAGGAGTACGGTGCACGCGGCCTCATCCAGCGCTCCGTCGGCTCCTGGTTCAGCCGCCCGATGACCGCCTTCGTCGTCGGCTCGATCGTCTCCGGCGCGGTCTTCGCCTCGGTGCACTTCGCGGGCGACCCGTGGCTCATCGCCTACTACTTCGTCTTCGGCGCCTCGATGTCCTTCGCCGCCCGGGGCACGGGCGGCCTGGAGGCACCGGTGCTGATCCACGCGACGAACAACGTCCTCCTCCTCGTCCCCACGGCGCTCATGTCGCAGACGGACCAGGTCTTCGAGCGGGGCGACGGGGCGGGCGGACCGTTCATGCTCATCCCGATGGCGTTGTGCGTCGCCGCTGCCGTCGTGAGCACCTGGTGGGGCCGCAGGAACGGCGTCGTCTCGACCGCTCCGCTGCCGCCGAGCAGGGTGACGAAGTCGCACGGCACGCCGCCGACCGCCATGGCCGTGCAGACGGCTACGCCGACGGAACGCCCGGCGATGACGCAGGATCCGTCGGAGGCTCCACCGCGATGACCTGGCCGCCGGTCACGCGTACGAGTTCCTCGAACGTCGTGGGGAAAACGGTGTGCGCGTGGCCGGCCGCGGCCCAGACCTCCGGATACGCGGCGAGCGCCTCGTCCACGTAGGTGCGGATCGGCTCGGGGTGCCCGACCGGCGCCACACCACCGATGACCTGGCCGGTCGCCGCCTTGACGACCTCGGCGTCGGCGCGCTTGAGCCGTCCGCCCAGACGCTCACCGAGCCATGCCGTGTCGACCCGGTGTGCGCCGCTCGTCAGGATCAAGGTCGGTTCACCGTCGAGGGTGAACACGAGGGAGTTCGCGATCGCGCCGACCGCGACCCCGAGGGCCTCCGCTGCGAGGGCCGCCGTGCGAGCGGCGTCGTCGAGCCACGTGACCTCCCCCTGAGCGCCGCGATCCCGGAGCGTGCGCTCGACGATGGACACGGCCGGGTGCGTTCGATCACTCATGCGACCATGGTGCCGCATCGGGTCGTCCGTGCGCGAGGGTCGGTGCCCCGGACCCGCTCGGCGTGTCAGTCCCCGAGTGGCACCAGGGTCACCGGCAGCCCGGCCTCTCTGAGGCCCGCCACGGTCTCGGGCGAGGCGCCGTCGTCGGTCAACAGCGCGTCGAACGCGTCGAGTCCGGCGATCCGGCCGAGCTGTCGCACCCCGAGCTTCGAAGCGTCGGCGATCACGACGACGCGTTCGGCAGCGCGGACCATCCTGGCCTTCACCTCGGCTTCGGGCAGGTTGATGTTGGTGACACCATGCTCGGCGTCGACCCCGTTGCACCCGATGAAGGCGAAGTCGGCGTGGACCTGACTGAGCAACGACCCGGCGAGGGGGTCGACGAGCGAGTGCTGGAGCGGCCGCAGTGATCCGCCGGTCACGATCACCGAGAACCTCGGTATCTCCGACTCGAGCTCGAGGGCGATGGTCAGGCCGTTGGTGATCACGACGAGGTCGGAGAGGTCCCGTCGGGCCTTGAGGGCTCGGGCGAGCGCGAGACCGGTGCTGCCGACGTCGACGATCACGCTCTGCCCGGAGCGCACCATCGCCGCGGCGGCCTCACCGATGCGCTGCTTCGCGTGAGCCGAGGTGGCGGTCGCGAGCTCGATGGGCGACTCGACGGCTCCACGACCCAGCACCGGCATCGCGCCGCCGTGCACGCGGACGGCGTCGCCCTGGTCGACGAGGGTGTCGAGGTCGGTCCGTGCGGTCACCCGGGAGACACCGAAGTCCTCGGAGATGTCGGCCACGCGGACGAAACCGCGCTCATCGAGCAGCTCGCGGATGCGGTCGCGACGCAGCGGCGCAGGCAGCTGGATCGGCTCGTCGACGGACATGCTTGAATCTTCGCCGACTTGCCTATACTTTTCAAGACGAAACGTTGCACGTTTCCGTTCGACAACCCGTTCAGAGGATCCCCATGCCCCAACTCGACGACAGCTTCGTCATCGACCCGGCGATCGCGAGCAGCACCCAGCGCCTCGCCGACGGCCGCGAACTCATCTACTTCGACGACGTCGACACGACGCTGCCAGCGGAACGGCTGCCGGACACCCGCGACCTCGCGGCACGCCCGCCGACCGCGTCCATGCGCCAGGACCCGCTGACCGGTGAATGGATCTCGATCGCCGCGGCCCGCCAGAACCGTGTGATGCTGCCGCCCGCCAACCTCGACCCGCTCGCCCCCGCGAGTCCTTCGAACCCCTCCGAGATCCCCGATCAGTACGACGTCGCGGTCTTCGAGAACAAGTCGCCGTCCTTCGGGCCGCTCCTCGAAGACGAGAACGCGCCCGTCGACCTCGCCGACCTGGCGACCATCGGCATCGGACGGACCCGCACCTCGGTCGGCCGCTGCGAGGTCGTGAGCTTCAGCCCGTCGAGCACCGGCTCCTTCGGTTCCCTTTCCCGCACCCGTGCACGCACGGTGATCGAGGCCTGGGCGCGCCGCACGCACGCGCTGTCGCAGATCGACTCGATCCAGCAGGTGTTCCCGTTCGAGAACCGCGGTGAGCAGATCGGCGTCACCCTCCTCCACCCGCACGGCCAGATCTACTCCTACCCCTACGTGACGCCGCGCACCCAGCGGCTCATCGCGGCGAGCGAGGCGTACGGCCCCGGCCTCTTCGCCGACATCCTCGCATCGGAGCAGGCCGACGAGCGCGTCGTCCTGGCGGGCGAACACTGGACGGCCTTCGTCCCCTTCGCAGCCCGTTGGCCCGTCGAGGTGCATCTCATGCCGCACCGGCACGTCCCCGACTTCGCCGCCACCTCCCTCGCGGAGCGCGACGAGCTCGCCGTCCTCTACCTGCGGCTGCTCCGCGGCGTCGACGCCCTCTACGACACCCCGACCCCGTACATCGCCGCCTGGCACCAGGCACCCACGCGCGTCCACCGCGACGAGCTCCGACTCCACCTGCAGCTCACCTCGCCGCGCCGTGGCGCCGACCGCCTGAAGTACCTGGCCGGCTCCGAAGCCGCCATGGGTGCGTGGATCGGCGACGTGCCTCCCGAGTCCACCGCCACCGCCCTGCGCGCCGCGATCGCCGCAGCCGACGAGGAGAACCCCGTATGACCGACCTCCAGCAGACCGCCACGAGCGGATTCGAGCGCACCTTCGGCAGCGAACCGAGCGGCCTCTGGTCGGCGCCCGGCCGGGTGAACATCATCGGCGAGCACACCGACTACAACGACGGCTTCGTATTCCCGATGGCGATCGACCGCCGCACGGTCGCGGCCGTCCGCCGACGCGACGACGACCGCATCCGGGTGTCCAGCAGCTTCTCGCCCGAAGTCGTCGAGGCGTCCCTGCGCACGCTCGACCCCGACGCGCTGCAGGGCTGGTCGGCCTACCCGCTCGGCGTGGTGTGGGCGCTCGGGCAGTTCGGCGCACCCCTCGCGGAGCTGTCCGGCGTCGACATCTACCTCGACTCCGACGTCCCGGTCGGGGCGGGCCTCTCCTCCTCCGCGGCGATCGAAGCGTCGGTCGCCGTCGCCCTCGACGAGATCTGGCACCTGGACCACGACCGCAAGACGCTCGCGAAGATCTGTCAGCTCGCGGAGAACCGCGCCGTCGGAGCACCGACGGGCATCATGGACCAGTCGGCGTCCCTGCTCGGTCGTCCGGACTGCGGGGTCTTCCTCGACTGCCGCTCGCTCGAGACCGACGTCATCGCCCTCGGCTTCGACGAACACGACCTCGAACTGCTGGTCATCGACACGCGCGTGGAGCACGCCCACGTCTCCGGCGGCTACGCGGCACGACGGGCGTCCTGCGAGGCCGGAGCGGCAGCCCTCGGCGCCGACTCGCTCCGCGACGTCACGGTCGGCGACCTCGACCGCGCTCGGGACCTCCTCGACGACGAGACGTTCCGCCGCGTCCGCCACGTCGTCACCGAGAACCAGCGCGTCCTCGACACCGTCAGGACCCTGCGGGAGCACGGTCCGACCGCGATCGGCGAACTGCTCGTCGCGTCGCACGCCTCCATGCGCGACGACTTCGAGATCTCGGTCCCCGAGCTCGACCTCGCCGTCGAGACGGCCATGGCAGCCGGCGCGATCGGTTCGCGGATGACGGGTGGCGGCTTCGGCGGAGCGGCGATCGCGCTCGTCCCGGTGGCGCTCGCAGCGACCGTGTCCGAGGCGGTCTCGGCCGCGTTCGCCGAGGCGTCGTTCACGGCCCCGACGATCTTCGCCGTGCGACCCGCGGCCGGCGCGACCCGCGAGGTCTGAGCCCCGACGACGACGGCCCGGTCCCATCAGCGCGAGCGGACGGGACCGGGCCGTTCCGGTGCGGAGTGCTACTCGGCGGGTGTCGCCATGCGGACAACGTTCGCGAGCAGACCCACGCGGGTCATCGGTCCGACCCCGCCGGGGTTCGGACTCATCCATGAAGCGACCTCCGCGACGTCCGGTGCGACGTCGCCGACGACGCGGGACTTGCCCGTCTCCGGGTCGGTCTCGCGGCTCACGCCCACGTCGAGGACGATGACGCCCGGCTTGACGGCGTCGCGCGTGACGATGCCGGGGACACCGGCCGCCGCGACGATGACGTCGGCCGTGCGCAGGATGTCGTCGAGACCGACGGTACCGGTGTGGGTCAGCGTCACGGTGGCGTTGACGTCACGGCGCGTCAGCAGCGGGCCGATGGCCCGACCGACGGTGACCCCGCGGCCCACGACGACGACGTGCTTCCCGGCCCAGCTGATGCCGTGGCGCTCGACCAGCTCGACGACGCCCTTCGGCGTGCACGGCAGCGGCGTGTGGATCGGCCGGTTGACGTTGAGGACGAGCCGCCCGAGGTTCGTGGGGTGGAGCCCGTCGGCGTCCTTCTCCGGATCGATGCGCTCGAGGATCGCATCGGTGTCGATGTGCTTCGGCAACGGCAGCTGCACGATGTAGCCCGTGCAGCTCTCGTCGGCGTTGAGCTCGTCGATGACGGCCTCGAGCTCCTCCTGGGACACCGTCTCCGGCAGGTCGCGACGGATGGACTCCATGCCAACCTCGGCGCAGTCGCGGTGCTTCCCGGCGACGTACCACTGCGAACCCGGGTCTGAACCGACGAGGACGGTTCCGAGGCCGACCGAGATGCCGCGCTCCTTGAGAGCGGCCACCTCGATCGCGATCTCGGACTTGATGACGGAGGCCGTGGCCTTGCCGTCGAGGATCTGTGCGGTCATGCTCCGGGGCCCTACTGCTGGAGGCCGGCGTAGAGCGGGAAGCGCTCGGCGAGCGCCGTGACGCGCTCGCGGAGCGCACCGGACTCGGCACCGTTGCGGAGCGCGAGGGCGATGATGTCGGCGACCTCGGCGAACTCGGCGTCGCCGAAGCCACGCGTCGCGAGCGCCGGCGTGCCGATCCGGAGGCCGGAGGTGACCATCGGCGGCCGCGGGTCGAACGGCACCGAGTTGCGGTTGACCGTGATGCCGACCTCATGGAGGAGGTCTTCGGCCTGCTGCCCGTCGAGTTCCGAGGTCCGGAGGTCGGCGAGCACCATGTGCACGTCGGTGCCACCGGTGAGGACGTCGATGCCGGCGGCCTTCGACGCGTCGGTGGTGAGCGCCTCGGCGAGGAGCTTGGCACCACGGAGCGTGCGCTCCTGACGGTCCTTGAACTCGGCCGTCGCGGCGAGCTTGAACGCCGTGGCCTTCGCGGCGATGACGTGCATGAGCGGCCCACCCTGCTGGCCGGGGAACACGTTCGAGTTGAGCTTCTTGGCGAGTTCCATGTCGCGGCTGACGATGAAGCCGGAGCGCGGTCCGCCGATCGTCTTGTGCACGGTCGAGGAGACGACGTCGGCGAACGGCACGGGCGAGGGGTGCACGCCTGCGGCGACGAGTCCGGCGAAGTGCGCCATGTCCACCCAGAGCTTCGCGCCGACCTCGTCGGCGATCGCACGGAAGGCGGCGAAGTCGAGCTGACGCGGGTAGGCGGACCACCCGGCGATGATGACCTGCGGCTTGTGCTCGAGCGCCTTGTCGCGCACCACGTCCATGTCGACGAGGAAGGTCTCGGGGTCGACGCCGTACGAGACGGCGTTGTAGAGCTTGCCCGAGAAGTTGAGCTTCATGCCGTGGGTGAGGTGGCCACCGTGGGCCAGCTCGAGCCCGAGGATGGTGTCGCCCGGGGTGGCGATGGCCGAGAGCACCGCGGCGTTCGCGGTCGCTCCCGAGTGGGGCTGGACGTTCGCGTACGCGGCACCGAAGAGGCTCTTGGCGCGCTCGATCGCGAGCGACTCGGCGATGTCGACGAACTCGCATCCGCCGTAGTACCGGCGGCCAGGGTAGCCCTCCGCGTACTTGTTCGTCAGCACGCTGCCCTGCGACTGCAGGACGGAGACGGGCACGAAGTTCTCGCTCGCGATCATCTCGAGGGTGTTGCGCTGGCGGCCGAGCTCCTGCTCGAGGACCGCGGCGATCTCGGGATCGACCTCGGACAGTGGCGCGTTGAAGGTGTCGGACAAGACTGGCTCCCTTTTGTGACAGAACGGATGTCGGTGATGTGCCGTTTCGGCCCAGGCGTGCGGCCGAATCCGCCCTTGTCTTCAAGGTGCAGGGTCGCTCCCCGATGGTGAACCATCTGAGGCGGAGCGGGCTCCGTCTATACGCCAGTTGCGACTGCTAGCAGCATAGCAACGGGACGGCTGTCGCGCACCGTTCCGGACCTGGTCGCGACGTCGCTCCGGCGCGGGCCGACCGGGCTGTGACAGGATGGTCCGACCCGTGTTCACCGTCCGAACAAACCCGCTCGGACGGACGCGCACGACGGTCAGCCAGCGAAGGAACCTGCATGAGTCTGCTCCCCCGCCCCCGCTCGCAGCGCTCGGATCCGTCGGTCTCCTCCTTCCTGCTCGGGCCGGAGACGTCCGTCGTCACCGCCCCCGAAGCCGCGGTTCCGGCGCGTCTGCTGGCCGAGGCACTGCGAACCTCGACGGGGTACGCGATCCCGGTCGAGACGGTCGCGGCGGGCGAGCGCGGTGCGGATCACGTCGTGGCCGGCGGCCGTCCTGCGATCACCCTCGGCATCGACGAGCGGCTTAATCCGACCGCTGGCGCCTATCGACTGACGGTGACGGCGGAGGGCGTCGACCTGGTCGGTTCCGACGTGGCCGGGGTCCTCCATGCCACCCAGACCCTCCGCCAGCTGCTCCCGCCCGCGAACTGGGCACCCCAGGCCAGCGCGCAGGCGTGGGAGGTGGCCGCCGTCGTCGTCGACGACGCGCCGCGATTCGCCTACCGCGGCGTCATGCTCGACGTGGCGCGACACTTCTTCACGGTCGCGCAGGTGCAGCGGTTCATCGACCAGCTGGCGAGCTTGAAGCTCAACCACCTGCACTTGCACCTCAGCGACGACCAGGGCTGGCGACTCGAGATCGCCGGCTGGCCGGAGCTGACCGGCATCGGGGCGGCGACGGCCGTGGGCGGTGGTGAGGGCGGCTTCTACACTGCCGCGGACTACCGCGCCATCGTCGACTACGCCGCCGACCGCTCGATCACGATCGTCCCGGAGATCGACGTGCCCGGCCACACGAACGCGGCCCTCGCGGCCTACCCCGAGCTCAATGCGGACGGGGTCGCGCGCGAGCCCTACACCGGCACCGAGGTCGGCTTCTCGAGTCTCGACATCCGCTCCGAAACCACCTACGCGTTCCTCGAGGACGTCTTCGGCCAGCTCGCGGCGCTCACCCCGGGACCGTACCTCCACCTCGGCGGCGACGAGGCGCTCGCGACCCCGGAGGACGACTTCCGGTACTTCGCCCGACGGGTGTCCGACCTGGTCGCCGCCACCGGGAAGACCGCCGTCGCCTGGCATGAGTTCGGCGCCTCCGGTGAGCTCGCGCCGCGCACCGTCGGCCAGTACTGGAACTACGTCGCACCCGAACCGGGTCACGCCGAGCAGCTGCGGTCGTTCGTCCGACAGGGCGGGCGGGTGATCATGTCGCCGTCCGACGCCGCCTACCTCGACATGCAGTACCCCGACGACGACTCGGCGGGGCTCACCTGGGCGGACGGCCCGACGAGTGTGCAACGGTCGGCGGCCTGGGAGCCGACCGACGTCGTCACCGGTGTGGGCGAGGAGGACATCCTCGGTGTCGAGGCGCCGCTCTGGACCGAGACCGTCGGGGACGTCGAGACGCTGGAGTTCCTGGTGTACCCGCGCGTCGCCTCGATCGCCGAGATCGGCTGGTCCGAGCGTCGTGCCGCCGACTGGCCCGACTTCCGGGATCGTCTGGCCGAGGTCGCCCGCGGCTGGTCGGCCGCGGGGATCGCGTTCCACCGCTCCCCCGAGGTGGACTGGGTCAGCTGAGCGGATCCGAGGAGCGGAAGGTGGCCGGGAGTGGCGCTCGCCCCCGAGCGCCACTCCCGGCCGATCGACGGGTTCGCACGATGGCGCCCCCTCCCGTCGAGATCTGCAGCGGTTCGGGTCCGCCGCCCGATGCGCACCGGCCGCGGTCCGCATCGTGGTCGTCCGAGGACGACCCGGCCGAGTCCCCGAAGTCGGGAACCCTGCCGTTCACCCTGAGAGAGCGGTTCCGCACCACTTCATGACGCGGGTTCCCGAACCGATCCGCGGATCCGGACCATCCGGGACGGTCGCACCGCCGCTCCCCCGTGCGAAGATGAGGATTCCGCGTCATGATCCCGCCCCACCCGACTCTCTCGGGCGGGCATGGTGCCCGGCAGTGCGCAGCATGCAGACGGAGGCATCATGAGCGTGGACGTGTCCCAGGCGGCGCCGCTGGCCGAACGCTCGGACGCGGAGCTGATCGACGGCACCCGGGCGGGCTCGCAGGACGCCTACGGTGAGCTGTGGCGCAGGCACGCGAACGCCGGACGGACGGTCGCCCGGTCGATTACCTCGAGCCTCGACCCCGACGACCTCGTCTCGGAGTCGTTCGCGCGCATCTATCAGGCGGTCCGTCGCGGGAAGGGCCCGACGGGTGCCTTCCGCCCCTACCTGTTCACCACCATCCGGAACACCGCGGCGGCATGGGGTCGCTCGCGCCGGGAGACCTCGCTCGACACGCTCGACTCGTTCGAGGACCCCGACACGAACGAGGCCTCGTCGATGGAGGCCCTCGACCGCAGTCTGAGTGCCCGGGCGTTCCGCAGCCTGCCCACGCGCTGGCAGGAGGTCCTCTGGTACACGGAGATCGAGGGCATGACGCCCGCCGAAGTTGCGCCCTTGCTCGGCATGAAGCCCAACTCGGTGTCCGCGCTCGCCTACCGGGCTCGTGAGGGATTGCGGGAGGCCTGGATCCAAGCGCACCTGCAGGCCGTCGACGACGACTCCGAGCACGCGTTCACCATCAGCCGACTCGGCTCCTACGCGCGCGGCAACCTGAGCGCCCGCGACACGGCGAAGGTCGAAGCACACCTCGACGCCTGTCAGCGGTGCACGATCGTGGCCGCGGAGGCGAAGGACGTCGGGTCCCGCATGGCGCTCGTCCTCCTCCCCCTGGTCGCGGGCGCCGCCGGAGCGACCGGCTATCTGGCCTGGTTGCAGACGGACGGACCGGCGTCCACGGCGGTCGTCGCCATGCCGGCAGGTATCACCGGTGGAGCGGTCCTGACCGCACACCTCAGCGGCCATGCCGCGACCGGCGCAACAGCGGGCGGATCCGGCGGGGCCGGGATCGCCACCGTGGGTACCGCCGGGGGCGTCGGGGCGGCCTCGGCCGCCGGCGCGGCAGGCCTCTCGGGCGGACTCGTCGCGGCGATCGGGGTGGTGGTCGTCGCCGCAGTCACGGCCGCGGCCCTCGTCCTCGGCCCGCTCGTGTTCCCGTCCGCCGACCCCGGCACCTCGGTGGCCGCCGGCGAGACCGTGGATCCGCCCGCTGCGGCAGCCCCGAACGCGCCAACGTCCACCGGCCCGACCACGCCGACGACCCCGCTTCCCAGCCCCCAGCCGACGCCGGACCAGGACGGGACGCCGGACCCGGTCGCGACACCGGTGACGCCGCCGTCGACCACGCCGTCGGTCGCTCCGCCGACCGGCTCCGACGACCCGGTGACGCCCGCCGATCCGACCGATCCCGTCGATCCGGTCGATCCGGTGGACCCCGTCGAGCCCGCGCAGCCGACGATGGCCGCGGACTCCGGCGGAGGGTTCCTCTGGCCCTCGTTCACCGGTACCGGAGCGCCCGGCGCCACCATCGACATCCTGGAGGGTGACACGGTCCTCGCCTCGACGACCGTCGCGGCCTCGGAGACGCAACGGGCCACCGCGGCCGTCGTCGAGGCCGGCTGGTCGACCGCGCCGGTCGACCTCGGCCGCACGGGG
Source organism: Plantibacter sp. LMC-P-059a (assembly GCF_030209505.1). Classification (NCBI taxonomy): domain Bacteria; kingdom Bacillati; phylum Actinomycetota; class Actinomycetes; order Micrococcales; family Microbacteriaceae; genus Plantibacter; species Plantibacter sp. LMC-P-059a. Next base: position 34,213 of record NZ_JARVRZ010000002.1, read on the forward strand.
ACCTTCGTCCTGACCGTCCGACAGACCCTCGGCGACGTCGTGAGCCTCGGGGCCGAGCCGGTCACGGTGACCGTGGCGGGCCCCGACGTCACCGGACTCCTCGACCTGCGCCTGCTGCGCGTCCTCGAGCTGGGGGCGTCACTCGTCGTCGTCGGCGCTCCGAACGGCACCATCGGCTACACCGTGGACGGCGGCGACGAGCAACGCGTCACGCTCGACGCCGCGGGTCGGGCAGTGCTCTCCGGAGACGCGGTCGCGATCGGGCTCCATGAGCTGACCGTCTGGGGCGTCGACCCGGCCGACGCGTCCCGCCGGGGGCCGTCGACCTCGGTCGACTACCTCTCGCTCGCCGGACTCCTGACGACCGACGTCGCCCTCGCCCTCGACGCCACCCCGCTGGACGCCGCCCAACTCGCGGCTGTGGCCGCATCCGCCGCCGATCCCGCGGCGCTGCCGGCCGCGGTCCCGGCAGCGACGGATCCGAACCTCCCCGCAGCGTCCGACCCGGACCTCGCGGCCCAGACGACGGCGGACACGACCCCGGCGGACGCCACCACCGCTGAGCCTGCGGACGACGCGGTCCTGGAGTCGCCCGAGGGGTCGGCCGACCCGGAGACCGCTCCGGTCGAATCGGACGTCGCCGTCGAAGCACCGTCGGACGACCTCCCGGCGGCACCGGCGACGGACGCACCGACCACGCCCTGAAGCCTCCGGCGGGCGATCAGACGGTGACGCGCTTGCGGGTGCGGAGCACGTCCGCGGCCAGGAGCGAGGTCGCGACCACCGCCAGCACGACGTAGACCCAGGGCAGCACCCCGAGCCCGACCTCGGCGAGGAGCAGCGCCCCGAGCGCGGATCCCCCACCGATGCCGGTGTTGAAGGCGGTGGTGTAGAACGCGTTCGCCGTGTCGCGGATCCTAGGGCTCGCGGCGTGCAGCAGGCGGGTCTGCATCAGCGGCGGCAGCATCCCGAACGCCGTGCCCCACAGGAAGAACGCGACGAGCGCGCCGGGCAGCCAGTCGGTCGACAGGACGAGGGCACTCACCATCGCGGCCGACACGGTCAGCGCGACGAAGAGTCCCGTCGTCGCCCGCTTCGCGAAGACGCTGCCGGTGAGGATCAGGCCGATCGCGCCCGCGACGCCGTAGACGAGGAGGAGGATGCTCAGCTGACCGGCCGGGACACCCACCTCGCCGATGAGGAACGGGGCGATGTAGGTGTAGAACGCGTAGTGGCCGGCCATGATCACGCCGACGGCGATGCACACGATCGCGACGGGGACGACGCTCGGATCGCGACCGGTGGCACCGGCGGACGCGGCATGCGACTCCTCCCGGCCGACGGGCGGCAGCTTCCACCAGACCACGAGGGCACCGAGGAGCATCGCCACGGCCAGGACGCCGAACGCGAGCCGCCAGCCGAGGGCGTGTCCGAGCGCCGTGCTGAGCGGGACGCCGAGGACGAACGCGAGCGTGCCGCCGGCGATCGTCACGGACACGGCCCTCGCGAGCTGCTCCTTGGGCACGAGGTGGCCGGCGTAGGCGCCGACGACCGCCCAGAAGACCCCGTGTGCCAGTCCGCCGAGGACGCGCGTCGCCACGAGGAGCTCGTAGTTCGGTGCCAGGGCTCCGAGGCCGGTGCTGACACCGAGCACGGCGATGACGGCGACGAGCAGCGCATGTCGGGGGACGCGCTTGGTCAGATGGATGAGGGCGGCGCTCGACAGGACGACCGTGAACGCGAACACGCTCACGAGGAGCCCGATCTGGGACTCCGTGACGCCGAGCGACGCGCTCATCTCGGGGAGGAGCCCGGTCGGGATCATCTCGCCGGTGACCGAGAGAAAGGTCCCGGCCGCGAGGGCGATCAATCCCACCCACGGGAACGGAGGCGAGGACGGCTTGGTCGGTACGGCGGGGCGCGCCGAGGAGGGAGGAGAGGAGGTCATCGGATCGCTCCAACGATGGCGTTCACCCGTCGGCCGACACGGCGGACGAGTTCGTCTACGCGCTGATGTGCGCGCCCAGGGCCGACCGACATCCGGCGACCGCGGACGAGTCTACCCGAGGCCGGGAATGCGGCGGCCTCGGTCCGACGTTGCACGTGAGGTGAAGGTGACAGAGAGGCCGCACATGCGCATCGCAGAACTCGCTGAACGGACGGGCGTCCCGGCATCCAGGCTCCACTCCTACGAGCAGGAGGGTCTGCTGGCCCCGGTGCGGGCCCCGCACGCGCTCGACGAGTACGGGCCGTCCGCCGTCGACCACGTGATCACGGTCGACAACCTCGTCGACGCCGGTCTCACGACCCGGCTCGTCCGCGTGGTCCTCGATCTCGACGACACCCGGGCCACGCGGGCCGTGCCCGACTGCTCACGGGCGACGGCCGAATCCCTCCGGACACAGATCGCGTCGATCGACGACCGCATCGACTGCCTGCAGCGCAGCCGCGAGACCGTCCGGTCCTACCTGCGGCAGTCCTCGCACGCCGACCTCGTCGACGAGCGGTCCGTCCCGGCGGCCTGAGCCTCCCCCGGCCGGTACCCTGGGTCGGTGACGAACTCGACCGACCCCACCGCCGCGCCCGCAGCTCCGCACGAGCGCTCCGTCCACTGGGTCCTCTCCATCATCTGTGAGGACCGCCCGGGCATCGTGCACGCCATCAGTGGCGCGATCGTCGAGGCCGACGGGAACATCACCGAGAGCCAGCAGTTCTCGAGTGACGACACCGGTCGGTTCTTCATGCGCCTGCAGGTCGAGGCCGCCGTCACCAGGGACCGGTTCGAGGCGGCCATCGCCCCGGTCGTCGAGCGGTACGCGCTCGACTGGCGACTCGATGTGGTCGGGCGCCCGCTGCGGACGCTCGTCCTGGCGTCGACGGCCGCGCATTGCGTCAACGACCTCCTGTTCCGCCAGCGCGCCGGCCAGCTCGCGGTGGAGATCCCACTCGTGCTCAGCAACCACGGCTCGCTCCGCGACCTCGCCTCGTTCTACGGCGTGCCGTTCGAGTCGCTGCCCGTCACTGACGCCGCTTCCAAGGCGGCGTTCGAGGCCCGAGTCGTCGCCGCGGTCGAGGAGCACGACATCGAGCTCGTCGTCCTCGCCAGGTACATGCAGATCCTCTCCCCCGAGCTCTGCGAGCGGCTCGCCGGCCGGGCCATCAACATCCACCACTCGTTCCTCCCCGGGTTCAAGGGTGCGAACCCGTACAAGCAGGCGCACGCGCGCGGGGTCAAGCTCATCGGAGCGACGGCTCACTTCGTCACGAGCGACCTCGACGAGGGTCCGATCATCGAGCAGAACGTCGTCCGCGTCGATCACTCGCGTTCGCCGTCGGAGCTCGTCGCGATCGGGCAGGACGAGGAGAGCCGCACCCTGACGCAGGCGGTGAAGTGGTTCGCCGAGGACCGCGTCCTGCTCGACGGCGCACGGACCATCATCTTCCGCTGAGACGAGGCGGCACCTCGGCCACCGCCGTAGAATCGTGTGGTGTCTGAACGAATTCCCGCCGATGTGAAGATCGGCCCCACCGAGATCCTGCGGTTCTTCCTCGACCTCTTCGCCTTCTTCTCACTCGGGTTCTGGGGCGTCGCGGTCTGGCCGTTCCCGCTCAACGTCGTCATCGGCATCGCCGCACCGGTGGTCGCGATCATCCTGTGGGCGCTGTTCCTGTCGCCCCGCGCGGTCATCCGGATCGACCTCTACGGCCAAGCCGTCGTGGAACTCCTCATCTTCGCCGCGGCGGCCCTTGCGTGGCTGCACCTCGGGCAGCCGATCATCGCGGCGGTCTTCGCCGTGGTCGCCGTCGCCAGCGGCGTCATCCGCGGACGGAAGCAGCTCGCATGACCGACCTCCTGATCCACTCGGCCACCAAGGTCGACGTCGACGGCCAGATCGACGCCTTCTGGTTGCACGCGGTCGACGGGGTCATCCGCGCGACCGGATCCGGCGACGACTGGCGGTCACTCCCCCTCGGCGCCGGTGCCCTCGTGCACGATGCCGACGGAGGCCACCTGACGCCCGGCTTCATCGACCTCCACGTGCACGGCGGTGGTGGGGCGTCGTTCGACGACGGTCGGGAGGCCATCGAGCGCGCCCTCGCGGTCCACCGCGCGCACGGCACGACCCGATCGCTCATCAGCCTGGTGTCCAACCCGGTCGACGCGCTCGTCGCGAGTCTCGGCGGCATCGCCGACCTCGTCGCCGAAGACCCCCTGGTGCTCGGCTCCCACCTCGAGGGGCCGTTCCTGTCGCCCGTCAAGAAGGGCGCGCACGACCCCACCGCGCTCATCGACCCCAGCCCCGCCATCGTCGAACGGCTCATCGACGCGAGCCGTGGCACCCTGCGCCAGATCACGATCGCGCCGGAACTGCCGAACGCGCTCGAGGCGATCCAGGTCCTCGTCGAGGCCGGCGTCGTCGTCGCCGTCGGCCACACCGACGCCGACGAGGCACTGACGAAGACGGCCTTCGACCTCGGCGCACGCCTCGTCACCCACGTGTTCAACGCGATGAACGGGATCCACCACCGTGCGCCTGGGCCGATCATCGCCTCCTTCGCCGACGAGCGGGTGACGGTCGAACTCATCCTCGACGGTGAACACGTGCACCCCGACGTGGCGAAGCTCGCGTTCGAGCAGGCTCCCGGCCGCGTCGCCCTCATCACCGATGCGATGGCGGCGGCCGGGTCCTCCGACGGCCGCTACCTCCTCGGCGCCCTCGAGGTCCAGGTGACGGACGGCCTCGCGAGGCTCGTCGAGGGAGACTCGATCGCCGGCTCCACCCTGACGCTCGACCGGGCGCTCCGCCTGGCGGTCGCGAGCGGGATCCCCGCAGCGGTGGCCGTCGGAGCCCTCACCAGCACCCCCGCCCGTGTCCTGGGCCTCGGCGAGCGCTTCGGACGCCTGGCCGTGGGATACGCCGCGGACGCGGTCCTCCTCGACCACCGCTGGTCGGTCCAGGCGGTCTGGGCCGACGGAACCGCCCTGCCGCGATGACCGCGCCGAACGTCCTCGACGCCCTTCGCGACGCCCTCGGCGACGCGGTGTCGACGACGGATGCCGACCTCGCGGCGGCGCGAACGGACAAGTCCGGGCACGTGTCGGACGCCGCGCCGATCGCCGTGGTGTCCGCGCGTTCCACCGAGGACGTCCAGACCGTCATGCGGATCGCGACGGCGACCGGGACACCGGTCGTGACCCGGGGCGCGGGCACGGGACTCGCCGGCGGCGCACTCGGCGGAGCGGGCGAGATCGTGCTGTCGACCCTCGGGATGACGCGGATCCACGAGATCAACGAACCCGATCTGCTCGCCGTGGTCGACCCCGGCGTGATCAACGGCGCCTTCAACGACCTCCTGCTCACCCGTGGGCTCTGGTTCGCCCCCGACCCTGCGAGCCGGGCGATCTCGACCGTGGGCGGCAACATCGCCACCGGCGCCGGCGGCCTCCTGTGCGCGAAGTACGGGGTGACCCGCGACGCCGTCCTGGCGCTCAAGGTCGTCTTGGCCGACGGTCGCCTCATCAGCGTCGGTCACCGGAGCATCAAGGGCGTGACCGGGCTCGACCTCACGAGCCTCATGGTCGGATCCGAGGGCGTCCTCGGCGTCATCGTCGAGGCGACCGTCCGCATCAGGCGGATCACCCCCGGCACCGTCGCGACGATCGCCGGGTACTTCCCTGACGTCGTCACCGCCGCCGGTGCCACGGCGGCCGTCACCGCGGCGGGCATCCAGCCGTCCATCATGGAACTGCTCGACCCCGTCGCACTCGTCGCCGTCCACCGGTACCTGCGGCTCCCGACACCGAGCAGCGGCGAAGCGCACGTGGTCATCCAGACCGACGGGCCGAGCGCCGAGGTCGAAGCGGCGGCCGTCCTCGAGGTGTTGCGTGCCGCCGGCGGTCGCGCCGAGATGTCGACCGACCACGCGACCGGTGAGCACCTGCTCGCGGTCCGCCGCGCCCTGCACCCCTCGCTCGAGCGGTTCGGCACCCCGCTCATCGAAGACGTCTCCGTCCCGCGGAGCCAGCTGGCCGCGATGTTCGCCGAGATCGGCGACATCGAGCGTCGCTACGGCATCACCATCCCGACGGTCGCGCACGCCGGCGACGGCAACCTCCACCCGAACTTCGTCTTCGAGGGCACCGAGGTACCGGACCACATCTGGCAGGCGGCCGAGGAGCTGTTCACCGCCGCGCTCCGGCTCGGCGGGACGCTGACGGGCGAGCACGGGATCGGGCTGCTCAAGAAGCGGTGGCTGGGCGACGAGCTCGGCGCCGACCAGCTCGGACTCCAGCACGGGATCAAGCAGCTCTTCGACCCGCAGAACCTGCTGAACCCCGGCAAGGTGTTCTGACCCGTAGCCCTTCGACAGGCTCAGGGACCGGGGTGGCCGACCCGTGAACAACGACAGGCTCAGGGTCCGGAGATGTCCGGTCCCTGAGCCTGTCGAAGGGCTGCCCTGCTAGGAGAGCGTCGCCTGCCGAGCGGTGACCTGCGCGAGCACCGCCGGAGCCAGCGGGTGCTCGGGCGCGAGCCCGGTGACCTCTTCGACGAACGCCTCCGCCGCCAGGTCGTGCAACTTGGCCTGCAGCTCGACGCTCTGCTCGTCGTCGCTCACGTCGAACTCCAGTGCTGCTCCGATGGCGGCGACGAGGGCGTCGTGGCCCATGCCGCGCACCGCCAGCTCGGCGGCAGGTCCGATGAAGCGCTCGGTCCGGCTCAGCTTGCGTAGCGGCTGGCGACCGACGCGCTCGACGGTGTCGGGCAGGTGCACGTTGGCGAACCGACGCAGGATCGTCTCGCGGTACTCGCGCTGCGCGTCGACGTCGAGGCCGTGCTTCGCCACGAGCAGCGCGGAGGTCTCCTCGAGTACCGCACCGACGGCCGCCGCGATGGACGGTTCGGCGAGCGCTTCGGCGATCGTCCCGATACCGGCGCGAGCACCGAAGTAGGCGACGGAGGCGTGACCGGTGTTCACCGTGAACAGCTTGCGCTCGATGTACGGGGCGAGCTCCTCGACGAAGTGCGCGCCGGGGATCGACGGGAGGGAACCGTTGAAGGCCGGGGTCTCGATGGCCCACTCGAAGAACGTCTCGACGGTGACGTCGATGCCCTGCCCGGCGGGCTGGCCCGGGACGATGCGGTCGACGGCCGTGTTCGCGAACACGGCGCGGCCCGCCAGCGACTCCCAGGCGGTGTCGCCGACGGCCTGCCGCACCTCGGCGGCGAGCAGGTCGGTCGCGTTGATCGCGTTCTCGCAGGCCATGACGGCCAGCGGTGCCGCGTCCGACGGACGGGCGGCGATGCCGCGTGCGATGACCGGCGCGACGAACCGCAGGATGGTCGGCCCGACGGCGGTGGTCACCACGTCGGCGGCGGCGATCTCGGCGACGAGCGCCTCCTCGTCGGTCGCGCTGTTGATGGCGCGGAACCCGGTGACGACCGTGTCCTTCGCCCCGTCGCCCACCTCGTGGACCGTGTAGCTGTCGGCCGCGGCGATGGCTCCGATGAGCTCCGCGTTGACGTCCGCGAAGACCACCTCGTAGCCGCCCTCGTGGAGGAGGAGGCCGACGAACCCGCGTCCGATGTTCCCGGCGCCGAAGTGGACGGCCCGCATCACTCGTTGACCTCGCTCAGGAGTGCGTAGAGCTCCTCCGCGGTCTCAGCGGCGAGCAGCTTGGCGACCTCGTCGTCCTCGGAGAAGATGATGGCGATCTTGGAGAGGATCTCCATGTGGCCGCCGTCCTTGCCGGCGATGCCGACGACGAAGCGCACCTCCTCGCCGTCCCAGTCGATGGGGGTCTCGTACCGGGTGAAGGACAGGGCGGAATCGCGGACCGCCTCCTTCGCGTCGTTCGTGCCGTGCGGGATCGCGAGGAGGTTGCCCATGTAGGTCGACACCGACTGCTCACGCGCGAGCATCGCCTCGAAGTACTCGTCGGTGACCGCCCCCGCCGCCTCGAGGGCGTCGGCCGCGCGTCGGATGGCCTCCTCCTGGGTCACCGTCCCGGTGACGATGGTGATGCGGTCCTGGGTCAGTACCTGCGACATGGCTTCCTCTGCATTCCTCGTGGAGGGCTCCGCCTGAGCGGCCGGGAGCCCGGTGAAGGGTGGTGGGTGTGGCCCGGGGTGCACGCCCTTCGCGTGCACCCCGGGATCGTTCCGTTGCTAGTGTGCTCCCTCTCCGCGGAGCAACTCCACCACCTCGTCGTACTTCGGGGAGTTCATGAAGTTGTCCACCGACATGTGGACGGCGCTCGGGGTCTTCTCCTTCGCGCGCTCCGTGAGCTCCCGCTGCGTGATCACGAGGTCCACGTCGTCGGCGAGGTTCGCGATCGCCTTGTTCGTGACGGTGATCTCGTCGATGCCGGCCTTCTTGATCTTGTTACGGAGCACCGAGGCGCCCATCGCGCTGGACCCCATACCGGCGTCGCACGCGAAGACGATGTTGCGGATCGGACCACGCTCGAGGGTGGTGACGACGCCCTCGTCGACGACGTCGGCACCGGCGGCGGCGCTTCCGGCAGAGAGGTTGCCGAGCACGCTCGACTTCTTGCCCTTCGCGGCCTCGGTGGCTGCGACGGCGGCCGAGAGGTCACCGGCGTTCTCGTTCTCGAGGTCGCGCTTGCGGCTCGCCCGGAGGATGATCGCGGAGATCGCGAAGGACACGGCTGCCGCGACGATGACCGAGAGGATCACGCCGATGTAGCTGTCGGGAGCCGTCTGGATGAGCACGGCGATGATGCTGCCCGGCGAGGCCGGCGCGCGCAGACCCGTGTTGAAGGCGACGTTCGTCGCCACACCGGCCATGCCGCCACCGATCGCCGCGAAGACGAGCATCGGCTTCATGAGCACGTACGGGAAGTAGATCTCGTGGATGCCGCCGAAGAACTGGATGATGACCGCGCCGGGAGCCGAGGCCTTCGCCAGGCCGATGCCGAAGAAGCAGAAGGCGAGCAGGATGCCGAGGCCCGGGCCGGGGTTCGCCTCGAGGAGGAACAGGACCGACTTGCCGGTCTCCTCGGACTGCTGGACGCCGAGCGGGGTCAGCACACCGTGGTTGATGGCGTTGTTCAGGAAGAGGATCTTGCCGGGCTCGATGAAGATGCTCGCGATCGGCAGGAGCGAGTTGGCGACGAGCCAGTCGACGACGCCCTCGAGGAAGCTGCTGAGGGCGGTGACGATCGGCGCGATGCCGTAGAACCCGCCGATGGCGAGGAGCGCGCCGAGGATGCCCGCGGAGAAGTTGTTCACGAGCATCTCGAAGCCGGCCTTGATCTTGCCGTCCCAGAGGCGGTCCGCCTGCTTCATGAGCCAAGCGGCGAGCGGACCCATGATCATCGCGCCGATGAACATCGGGATCGCGCTACCGACGATGACACCCATGGTCGCGATGGAGGCGACGACGCCACCACGCTCCCCGTAGATCATCCGGCCACCGGTGTTCGCGATGAGCAACGGGAGCAGGTAGGTGATCATCGGGCCGACGAGGCCCACGTACTGCGGGAAGGTCGTGCCGTCGTCGGCCTGTGCGAGTGCCGTCGCGGCACCCTGCCACCCGATGACGTCGGCATTGCCGAAGCCGCCGAGCACACCGTTCGGGAGCCAGCCGGTGGCGATGAAGAACGCGGTGATGAGGCCCCAGGCGATGAAGGCCGCGATGTTCGGCATGACCATGCCGGAGAGGAAGGTGCCGAATCGCTGAACGCCGACTCGTGCACCTCCCGGCTTCTTGGGAGTAGACGTCGTTGTCATGATGATGTTGCCTCTTTCATTTCGGGAGTGGTCGCGGCGATGGCCGCTGCCCTGGCCTCGGCTGCGCCGTCGGTGGCCAGTGCTGCTGCTGCGATGCGTCGGGCGTCGTCGAGCGTGTACTGCTGGAGGGAGTGTCGGACGTCGGCGAGCGCCGACGGCGACATGGACAGGGTGGTGGCGCCGAGTCCGACGAGGACGACGGCGAGGAGCGGGTCGGCGGCTGCTTCGCCACAGATGCCGACGGGCTTGCCGTGATGCCGGCCGGCTTCACCGACGAGCTGCACGAGACGGAGGACCGCCGGGTGCCACGGGTCTTGGAACGCACCCACGGAGCCGAGCAGGCGGTCCGCGGCGAGGGTGTACTGCGTGAGGTCGTTCGTCCCGATCGAGGCGAAGCCGGCGTGGGCGAGGACGCGGTCGGCGAGGAGCGCACTCGACGGCACCTCCACCATGACGCCGGGTGTCTTGAGTCCGTACTCGGCGGCGATCGCCATGAAGTACTTCGTCTCCTCGACGGTCGACACCATCGGCGCCATGACCCAGAGGTCGGCGTCGGTCGCCGCGTCCGCCTGGGCGAGTGCGGTGAGCTGCTCGCGAAGGATGTCCTCGCTCGCCCGGAGTGCGCGGAGTCCGCGGAGCCCGAGCGCCGGGTTGTCCTCGTGCGCGTCGTTCAGGAACGCCAGCGGCTTGTCGGCACCGGCGTCGAGCACCCGGACGACGACCTTCTTGCCGGGGAAGGCTCGCAGCAGCTTCTCGTAGTGCGCACGCTGCTGTTCGACGGTCGGCGCGAGCGCCTGGTCGAGGAAGAGGAACTCGGTCCGGAAGAGGCCGACACCCTCGGCGCCGAGCTCGGCTGCGGCATCGGCGTGTTCGGCCGACCCGAGGTTCGCGAGGAGCGGCACGGAAGTGCCGTCGGCGAGCGCGCCGGGGATGGCCGGGGCGTTGACCAGGGCGAGCCGGTCGGCGATGCGCTGCTCCGTCTCGGCCACCAGTTCGGGCGTGGGATCGACGGTGACCGCGCCGGTCGCCGCATCGACGACGAGCGTCGTGCCGTCGGTGAGGTCTGCGGCACCGACGACGCCCACGATGGCGACGATCGACTTCTCGCGGGCGAGGATCGCCGTGTGCGAAGTGGGGCCTCCGTCGCTCGTGACGAGTCCGAGCACCAGGTCGAGGTCGAGCAGGGCGGTGTCGGCCGGTGCGAGGTCGCGGGCGACGAGGATGAACGGGTGACCGGGCGAGGGGACGCCGGGCGCCGGGACCCCCATGAGGTCCGCGATGACCCGCTGGGACACGTCGTCGAGGTCGGCGGCGCGTTCGCCGAGGTACCCGCCCATCGCCGCGAGCTGGTCGCGGAACGACGCGAACGCCGCGTAGACGGCCCATTCGGCGGTCTTGCCGTCGGCGAGGCGGGTGGCGATCTCCTCGGCCAGCGTCGGGTCCTCGGCCATCATGGCCTGCGCTTCGAGCACGTCGCGTGCGGCACCACCGGCGGCTGCACCGCGGGCTTCGAGCTCGCGTGCGACGGCGGCGAGGGAGGTGTTCGCCCGCTCGGTCTCGGTCGCGAGGTCGAGGGTGCTGGCGACGTCCGCCGGCGCCGGGAGTGGATCGGCCATCCGTGCGATCGGGCCGACGGCGACCCCCTGGCCGATGCCGATGCCCTGGAGCGCGCTCATCGGACTACTGCTCGTCATGGTCGGTCACGAGGAGCTCTGAGAGGGTGTCGAGGGTGCCCTCGGCCGCTGCGCCTTCTCCCTCGACGGACAGGGTCACGTAGTCGCCGTGTTCGACGGCGAGGGCGATGACCCCGAGGATGCTCGCCGCGTTGACGGCCTTGCCGCTGCCCTTGGCGATGGTCACCGGGACCCCGGCGTCCTTCGCAGCCTGCGTGAACAGCTTCGCGGGCCTGGCGTGCAGGCCGTGCGACGAGCCGATGCGGACGGTTCGAGTTGCCATGGGGTTACCTCCTGGTTGGTGACTGGATCGAGAGGACGAGTTCGAGGGCTCTGGCGCCGCCTTCGACGCCGAAGACGTCGCCGGGGAGCACAGCGACGGCGGTGCCGAGTGGCTCGGCCACGGCGCGGAGCGCGGGCTCGTGATCGGCGAGGTGGGCTCCGACGAGCAGGACGTCGACGCCGTCGAGGGTGAGCGTGCCGGAGAGCACCTGGGATTCGGCACCGGCCTCGACCGAGACGTCGAGGGAGTGGTCGGCTGCGGCACGTCGGAGGCGTTGCGCCATGAACGTGCTCGACGCACCCGCGCCGCAAATCACCAGGATCTTCATCGAACCTTCTCCAGAACCGCCGATTGCCTACCGAACCATCATTCCCTCGGGCGGGTCGCCGCTCCACCAGAAGCTCTTCCGGCGGGGCGGAAAGGTCGTCGAACGCGCGGAAGCGCATCGGATGATGGTTGACTCGGTGAAGCGGTTCGCCCGGACCGCGCGAGGACCGTCCGCCGGAGAGGGGCATCGTGGCACGCGAGAAACACGACCGCATGCTCGGCTACCTCGCAGGCCGCGACGGCTGGACGACGGCGACCGAGGTCGCCGAGGTCCTCGGGGTCACCCCGCGGAGCGTGCGCAGCTATGTGACGGCGGTCAACACCCGCACTGCACCGCACGACGTCGTCGAGTCGGGCCCGAACGGCTACCGGCTGAACGCGGACGGGTACGCCGTGTACCGCCGGCGAGCAGCGTCGGCGTTCGAGTCCGAGACGCCCCGGGACCGGCTGTACGGTCTCGTCCGCCTCCTCATCAGCGCGCCGTCCGGCATCGACGTCCACGAGACGGCGCAGCGCCTGCACGTCAGCGAGTCGACCGTCGAGGGTGATCTCGGCCGCGTCCGCGCCATGTTGGCCGACACCGCACTCACGCTCGACCGTTCGGGGTCGACCGTCACTATGGCGGGCGGCGAGACCGAGCGTCGCCGACTGCTCAGCCGCATGTTCCGCGACGAGACCGACCGGGGCATCGTCGAGCTCGAAGCACTCCAGCGGGCCTTCGCGCCGAACGAGTTCAGCCCGTTCAAGGGCGAACTCCTCGACGCATTGACCGCCCGCGGCTACTACGTCAACGAGTACGGGATCGCGAACGTCCTCCTGCACATCGCGATCGCGATCGACCGCGTCACGAAGGACCGGCCGGCGGAGCCGACGGACCACGCGCCGCGCACCCCCGAGGTCGAGGCGGTCGCGGAGGACCTGGCACGGCTCGTCGACGCCCACTTCCACGTCGCCCTCGGGGAAGCCGACCTCGTCTACCTGAGCTACCTGTTGGTCACGCGCGTGGTCACCCCGGGGAGCGGCGCGTCCGCCGAGGTGCTCGTCGACGACTACGTCGACCAGGCCGACCTCGCGGCGGTCCGTCAGGCCGTCGACCGCGCCGGCCGCGAGTACCTCGTCGACCTCTCCGACGAGGACTTCATCGTGCGGCTCACCCTGCACGTGCAGAACCTCATCCGTCGGGCGCAGGACCAGTCCTACTCGCGGAACCCGCTGACGCGGTCGATCAAGACCTCGTATCCGATGATCTACGAGCTCGCGGTCTTCATCGCGAGCCAGCTGCAGCGCCACGGCTCCATCGTCATCAACGACGACGAGATCGCGTACATCGCCATGCACGTCGGCGCCCAGCTCGAACAGACGGCTCGCAAAGAGGCCCTGCTCGGCTGCACGATCGTCTCGGCCGGCTACTACGACATGCACGAGGTGCTCCGCCGGCGCGTCGAATCGCAGCTCGGGGACGTCCTCGACGTCCGATCCGTGATCACCCGCACCGACGTCGACTGGTCGGCGATCGACAGCGACCTCGTGCTCACGACGATCGAGCCGCCGGCGCCGGCCGACGGCATCGTCGTCATCCAGCCCTTCCTCACCGCGGCCGACGTGGAGCGCGTCCGCGGCGCGGTCAGCCGGGTGCGCCGCTCCTCCCGGCTGTCGGAGATCAGCGACGAACTGCTGCAGTACTTCCACCCCGACCTCTTCCTCCGCAACGCGCACGCGGCCGACGAGGAGGCGATGATCCGGCTGCTCGGCGAACGCATGATCGATCGCGGGATCATCGACGAGAGCTACCTCACGGCGGCGATCGAGCGGGAGCGCATGTCGTCGACCGCGTTCACCGACACCCTGGCGGTGCCGCACGCGATGACGATGACGGCCCACTCGACGGCCATCGCGATCGCCGTGAACGAGACGCCGATGGAGTGGGGTGGAGCGCGCGTGAGCGTCGTCGCGCTCGTCGCGTTCAGCGAATCGGGTCGCGCCGCGTTCCAGACCGTCTTCGACCAGTTCGTCGAGGTCTTCTCCGAACGGTCGAGCGTCGCCCGCATCATCCGGCGATCCGACGACTTCGCGGGCTTCATCGACGAGCTCGTGCACGTCATCGACGCCTGAGCGCCTACCGAGGCGTCCCGGTCACCGCGCCGTCCCGCCCACCGAGCCGCCGCGGTCACCGAGCCTGTCGAGGTGCTCAGACGTGTTCGGTCACGACCACGGCGGTCGTGCCCGGCTCGAGCGCCTCGAAGCGGTGCGGCACGTCGCCGGCGTGGGAGAGGTAGTCCCCTGGCCCGAGTTCGACCTCCTCGCCGACGGGACCGATCGACGCGCGGCCGGTGCTGATCACCCAGTGCTCGATGACGCCGGGCGAGTGCGGCTCGGACAGCCGCGGCGCACCCGGCTCGACGACGATGCGGTAGATGTCCCGCCGGGCGTTCGGCGGACAGGCCGACAGCACGGTCGCGACGTAGTTCGCTCCGGAGGCGGCGAGCGTCGGCCCCTCCCCCGCGCGGATCACCTGGACGGGCCGTCGCACCGGCTCGACGAGACGCGCGAAGGGGACGTCGAGGGTGACGCTGAGCGACCAGAGGGTCTCGAGGCTGGGATTGCCGAGTCCCGCCTCCAGCTGGGACAGGGTCGACTTCGCGATCCCTGCGCGACGGGCGACTTCGGCGAGGGAGAGACCGGCGCGCTGCCGTTCGCGGGTCAGCGCCGCTGCGACCGCGGCGTGCGGTGCTCCGTCGTCCGGTTGCTCCACCTGGGTCATGCGTTCACTCCTATAGGCCGTGCGTTCGATTTGACGAACGATGGGCGGTCGTTCAATATAGTGTACGTGCGTTCGATATGGAGTCTGCTCGGTCGGAGGACCACCCGCGCCATCGCGCTCGTGTGCGTCGCCGACGGACTCGTCGGCATCTCCTACGGCGCGGTCGCCGTCCACTCCGGCCTGCAGCCCTGGGTGGTGTTGGCACTCGCCCTGCTCGTGCTCGCCGGCGCCTCGGAGATCCTGTTCGTCGGCATCGTCGCGGCCGGAGGCAGCCCGCTGACGGCCGCACGGGCCGGCCTGCTCGTCAACGCGCGACACCTCCCCTTCGGCCTCGCGATCCACGAGGTCGTCGGCACGGGCTGGCGCCGGATCCTCGGGACGCACCTGCTCAACGACGAGTCCGTCGTCTTCGCCCTCGACCAGGACACGCTCGACCGCAAGCGCGCCGCCTTCTGGGCGTGCGGGCTCGGCATCCTGCTCTGCTGGCCCGCCGGGGCGGCGCTCGGGGCGTTCGCCGGTTCGGTCATCGAGGACACGGACGCGTTCGGGCTCGACGCGATGTTCCCGGCGGTCCTCCTGGCGCTCATCTTCCCCGCACTCCGCGAGCGCCGCACGAGGCGAGCCGCACTCGTCGGAGCCGTCGTCGCCGTCGCTGCGACCCCGTTCCTGCCGGCGGGCGTGCCCGTGCTCCTGTCCCTCGTCGGCTTGCTTTTCGGGTTCGGCCGCCGGCGACCGACGAAGCAGGTCGCCTCGTGAACCAGTCCCTCATCGTCCTGGCCGGGATCGTCATCCTCGCGGCGGGGACCTACGCGTTCCGTCTGGCCGGACCACTCCTCCGCACCCGCGCAGAGGTCTCGGAACGCGTCGAGGCCCTCCTCGCCGATGCCGCGATCGTCCTCCTCGCCGCCGTGCTGGCGACCACCGCACTCACGCAGGACCAGCAGTTCGCCGGTGTCGCGAGGCTCTCGGGCGTGCTCGTCGCCGGCGTCCTCGCGTGGCGGGAGGCGCCGTTCGTCGTGATCGTGTTGGCCGCAGCCGTCAGCACAGCGCTCCTGCGCCTGGCCGGCGTCGCCTGATCCGTCCCCGGACCCACGCTCCGGCCCCTGAGCCGCCCGCCGGTCCCTGAGCCTGTCGAAGGGCCACCTCGGGTACCGGGGTCAGATCCCCTGCCAGGCCGGCTTGTTCGCGTAGGCGTAGCGGTAGTAGTCCGCGTGCTGCAGCTCGGATGCAGCCGCCTCGTCGACGACGACGGTGGCGCGCGGGTGCAACTGCACGGCGGAACCGGGCAGACTCGCGGACAGCGGACCCTCGAGCGCGGCGGCGATGGCGGCCGCCTTCCCCGCGCCGAACGCCAGGAGCACGAGATGCCTCGCGCGCAGGATGGTGCCGAGCCCCTGCGTGATGCAGTGCATCGGGACGTCGTCGATCGAGTCGAAGAACCGTGCGTTGTCGCGACGGGTCTGCTCGGTGAGCGTCTTCACCCGAGTCACGGAGGCGAACGACGAGCCGGGTTCGTTGAACCCGATGTGTCCGTCGGTGCCGATGCCGAGGATCTGCAGGTCGACGCCACCGGCGGCTTCGATGGCCGCCTCGTAGTCGGCGCCGGCATGCTGGATGGTCTCCGTCGCACCGTTCGGCACGTGGATGCGCTCCGGCACGAGTCCGAGCGGCTCCACGACCTCGCGGGTGATGACGGCGCGGTACGACTCGGGGTGCCCGGCCGGCAGCCCGACGTACTCGTCGAGGGCGAACCCGCGCACCTGCGACAGGTCGAGTCCGCGCGCCCGCTCGGCGAGTGCCGTGTAGACCGGTACCGGCGTGGATCCCGTCGCCAGCCCGAGGACGGCGTCGGGCCGCCCCGAGATCAGTGCGACGACCGCCTCGGCGACGAGCTCGCCTGCGGCAGCTGCATCCTTCACGATCACGACTTCAGCCATGTGATGACGCTCCTCTTCCCACGAGTGCCGCACCGACCGCCGCGACGGGTGACCCCGTCGGCACGAAGCGCACTCGCTGTTCCAGGTGGAGTGATTCGACGAACCGGGACCCGGCGGCGGATTCGGCCAGGGCCTCTCGGATGACGGCGAGCAGGCGCCCGCCGAGAGCGGTGAGTCCCCCACCGAGGACGATGTCGTCGGCGTCGACGGTGAGGGTCAGGATGCGGACGGCCGCCGCGGCGCCGTGGCCGAGACGCGCTCGGAGGGCGATGGCGCGCGGGTCTCCGGCGTCGGCGCGGTCGAACATCTCGAGCACGGGGAACGCGGCACTCCCGCCCCAGGCGGTGGCGACGGCGCCCCCCGCGGCCATCGTCTCGATGCAGCCCCGCTGGCCGCATCCGCAGCGATCGCCGAGGGGGTCGACCGAGAGGTGGCCGACCTCGCCGGCGACGCCGCTCGACCCCTGCCACAGGCGGCCGTCGGTGATGATCCCGGCGGCGACACCTGTCCCGAGGTTCAGGTAGGCCATGGTGCCCGAGCCGTCGAGCAGCTGCCAGGCACCGAGCGCGGCCGCCTTGACGTCGTTCTCGACCGCGACCGGCACGCCGAGGTGCCGGTGGAGGATCGCGCCGAGCTCGAGCTCCTCGACGTCGAGGTTGACGGCATGGGCGACGACGCCGGTGCCGGGCACCACCAGACCGGGGATGCCAACGCCGATCGAGGTGAAGCTGTCGACCGGGCGGTCGACCGCGAGGGCGAGTGCACGGACCGCCTCGAGGGCCGTCTCCACCACGACCTGCGCGCCCCGCCCGGTCGGGCGTCGGAGACGGTGCAGCAGCGCGCCGTCGTCGGTGACGACGACGGCGTCGGTCTTCGTGCCGCCGATGTCGAGTCCCACCCTCACGCGGGTCGTCCGCGGAGATCGTCGTGGCTCGTGTGCATGGCGTGATTCCTTCGATCCCGGGTGCGAGCTGCTCCCACCGGTTTGTTTGCCAAGCTTACAAATATTCGCGGCGCAAGTCCATGCCGCAGCCTGCTGGCCGATGCGATGCCACCCGATCCCCGACAGGTGTCGGCCTCCAGCGGTACCCTGGAGACCGGCCCGCAGCGCGCGGGCGGCCCGGTGACGGGTACCGAACACGGGGGACCCACACCACCATGAAGAAGAACGCAGCAGCATTCCTCGGCGCGATCGCCGTCGCAGGCCTGCTCCTCACCGGCTGTGCCGGTGGCGCCCAGAGCAAAGCCGACGCCTGCAAGGTGATCGAATCCGAAGTGACCGACTCCGCAGCCAAGCTCCAGTCGGGCCTCAGCTCGCTCTCCTCCGACCCCGAGGGCGCCGTGACGCAGCTCGACGACTTCGCCGACACCTTCGAAGCGGCAGCCGGCAAGGTCACGAACAAGGAGGTCAAGGACTCGGCCGACGCCTCCGTCGACGCCCTCCAGGCCTTCATCGAACAGGCGAGGACCGCCGTCAGCGACCCGGCGACCGCCGACCAGGCCGCTCTGACGGACTCGCTCTCGAAGCTCCAGTCCGAGTTCACGGACCTCGGTACGACCTGCAGCCTCTGAGCAGGCCGGAACGACGGACGGGGTCCGGGAGCAGCTGCTCCCGGACCCCGTCCGTCTGTGGCCCTGCGGCCGATCGCCTCGGCGATCAGGCCAGGCGCGCCTTCAGGTTCGCCGAGATCGTCTCGAGGAACTCCTCGGTCGTCTGGTAGGCCTGCTCGGGCCCGACGAGGAGCGCGAGGTCCTTCGTCATCGCGCCGGACTCGACCGTCTTGATGACGACGTCCTCGAGGGTCGCCGCGAACTCGATGAGCTCCTGGTTGCCGTCGAGCACGCCGCGGTGCTGCAGGCCACGGGTCCACGCGAAGATCGAGGCGATCGGGTTCGTGGACGTGGGCTTGCCCTGCTGGTGCTGACGGTAGTGACGCGTGACAGTACCGTGCGCCGCCTCGGCCTCGACGATCTTGCCGTCCGGGGTGGCGAGCACGCTCGTCATGAGGCCGAGCGAACCGAAGCCCTGGGCGACGGTGTCGGACTGGACGTCGCCGTCGTAGTTCTTGCACGCCCAGACGTAGCCGCCCTCCCACTTCATGGCCGAAGCGACCATGTCGTCGATGAGGCGGTGCTCGTAGGTGATGCCAGCAGCTTCGAACTGCTCCTTGAACTCGGCGTCGAAGATCTCCTGGAAGATGTCCTTGAACCGGCCGTCGTAGGCCTTCAGGATCGTGTTCTTCGTCGAGAGGTACACCGGGTAGTTGCGGTTGAGGCCGTAGTTGAGGCTCGCCCGTGCGAAGTCGCGGATGGAGGCGTCGAGGTTGTACTGCACCTGGGCGATGCCGTCGCCCGGCGACTGGAAGACCTCGAACTTCTGCGGCTCCGAGCCGTCATCGGGCGTGAACTCGACCGTGAGCTTGCCCTCGCCCTTGAAGAGGAAGTCGGTCGCGCGGTACTGGTCGCCGAACGCGTGACGGCCGATGATGATCGGCTTGTTCCAACCCGGGACAAGCCGCGGGATGTTCGAGATGATGATCGGCTCGCGGAAGATGACGCCGCCGAGGATGTTGCGGATGGTCCCGTTCGGACTCCGCCACATCTTCTTCAGGCCGAACTCCTCGACCCGCGCCTCGTCGGGCGTGATCGTGGCGCACTTGACGCCGACGCCGTGCTTCTGGATGGCGTGCGCGGCGTCGATCGTGATCTGGTCGTCCGTCTCGTCACGCTTCTCGATGCCGAGGTCGTAGTACTCGAGGTTCACATCGAGGTAGGGGTGGATGAGCGAGTCCTTGATGAACTGCCAGATGATGCGAGTCATCTCATCGCCGTCGAGTTCGACGACGGTGCCTTCGACCTTGATCTTCGACACTGGTTGTCCTTTCTGATGCCGCCCTGAGCCGAGCGGCCTACGGAGGTGCGCACGCGGTGGAGTGCTCCGCATGGCATGGAGGAGACCGCATCCGAAAGGTGGGACGGCACGGCCAGCACCTAGCTTACAAGACGCGCCAGGTCTCTTGACATCGAGACAGTTCCGGATCAGAGACCAGCGGGACCCACGCCGCCGACTGGGGATCCGCCGTGCGTGTGCACGCCCGGGGCGTGTCGACACCCGGGCGGACTATCCGCGGTGGGCCGGACAGGTTAGCCTGAGGGCATGGCTGAGCTGCGTCTGGAAGAACTGTCCGCATCGACGATCGTGGCGGTCAATGCGCTCACCATGAAACCCGGGCAGGAGCAGTTCATCGCCCCGGTGTCCTACGCGGTCGCAGCCGCGGTCGTGAACCCCGCCACCTCCTGGCAGCGCGTCATCCTCGACGGCGACGAGGTCGTCGGCTTCATCTCCGCCAACTTCGACCACGAGTCGACGCAGGAGGAGTTCCGCTCCGCCCTCTGGCGCATCAACGTCGACGCCGACGACCAGGGCCGCGGCGTCGGCCGGTTCGCGGTCGCCTCACTCATCGAGGAGGCCAAGAAGCGCGACTTCGACCACGTGAACGTCATCTACGAGCCCGGCGACCTCGGCCCCGAGGCGTTCTTCCTCCGGGTGGGCTTCTCCCCCGTCGGTGAGACGCAGTACGGCGAGACCATCGGCAGCATCAGCCTCTGACCTTTGGGCGGGCAGCCGGCGATCGACACCGCTGAGGCCTTCGCAGAGGCCGTGTTGGCGGTGGTCGCCGACATCCCGGAGGGGTGTGCCCTCAGCTACGGGCAGGTCGCCGCGATCATCGGATCGAGGTCGGCCCGCGGGGTCGGGCGGGTGATGGCCCAGTACGGGCACGCCGTGCCCTGGTGGCGCGTCGTCCGCTCCGGAGGCCTGCCGCCGACCGGCCACGAGGAACGCGCGCTCGAGCACTACGAGGCCGAGGGCACACCGATCGTCCGGATGAGCGGTGGGCGGTACCGGCTCGGCCGGGAGGCCCTCCTCCACTGACGCCCGCGATTCGGGCTCAGACGGGCAGGTCGATCGTGACGACCGTCCCGCCGCCGCGCGGGCTCTCGATCCGCATGGTCCCGCCGACGGCGTCGACCCGGTCCGCGAGGCCGCGCAGTCCACTCCCGCTCGCCGGGTCCGCACCGCCGACACCGTCGTCCGCCACGACCACCCGCAGGCGGCCGTCCGCGTCGCCGACCACGGTCACCTCGCAGCCGGTGGCCTCCGAGTACTTCGTGACGTTGGCGAGGCACTCCGACACGACGTAGTACACGGTGGACTCGATGAGCTGCGTCGGACGCTCGGCGAGCTCGACGTTGACGCGGGTGACGACCGTGCAGCGCCGACCGAGTTCGGCGATCGCCGGCCCGAGACCACCGTCGGCGAGGAGCGCCGGATGGAGCCCGCGCGCGAGTTCCCGGAGCTCCTTGATCGCGCTGGCGAGCTGCTCGATGGTCGTCTCGAGTCCTTCGGCGAGCGCGAGCTGCCCGTCGGCTCGCGCCGCATCGCTCGCCATCCGGAGCCGGAGGGCGACCGAGAACAGCTGCTGCTGCGAACCGTCGTGCAGGTCGCGCTCCGCACGACGGCGCGCCTCGTCCGCCGCCTGGACGATGCGCAACCGCGAACGGTTCACCTCGCGCAAGGAGTGGCGCAACTCACCGGTGAGCCGTTCGTTGTCGATCATGATGCGCAACGACGCCGACACCGAACGCAGCAGCTGCGGGTTGTCGAGGAGCGCGGCGTCGTGCTCGATGTACACGAGCGGGGCGTCCGCGTCGCCGACGCTCGACATCGCCCGTCCCCGAGCGTCGCGACCCGTCGTCCGCTGCGACCCCGGCCACACGAGACGGGCCGAACGGTCGCCGAGGACGGTCTTCACGGAGCTGTCCCAGCGGTCGTGGCCGGTCTCGCTCAATCCGCCGGTCTGCACGAGGTCGACCGCTCTCGCGCGGATCGCCCGCATCCGGACGAGCCCCGTCGCGTAGGCCGCCGGCACGAGCACCACCGAGAAGGCGTTGAGGTCCTCGACGGCGAGTCTCAGCTCCTGCGGCCACCCGCCCAGGCGTGCGAGGGACCATCCCACGCCGATGACGAGCCACAGGACGAAGGCCACCGGCATGATGAACGCCACCTGCCGGGCCGCGCCGCTGCTGCGCGCCCAACGGAGCAGCACCACGCCGGCGACGACCACGGCGAAGAGCCCCATGACGGCGGCGTGCACCTGGCCGAGGACGGCGGCGAGCTGGCCGTTCGCCAGCACCGCGTAGGAACTGGGCTCGTGCAGCGCGTCGAGCGGGTACCGACGGGTCAGCACCAGGGTCGCGATCGCGTACGTGACGAGGTACACCGACGCCGTGATGACGAGCCGGCGGTCGAAGCCACGTCGGAGGCGGCCGGCGGGGAAGGCCAGCGCCAGCCAGACCAGGGCGACCCCGGGGAGGACGGAGATCGACATGAGGAGCGGCCACATCCAGCCCGCTTCGACGCCGTACGCCCACATGTAGGCCGTCTCGGC
Source organism: Plantibacter sp. LMC-P-059a (assembly GCF_030209505.1). NCBI lineage: Bacteria > Bacillati > Actinomycetota > Actinomycetes > Micrococcales > Microbacteriaceae > Plantibacter > Plantibacter sp. LMC-P-059a. The sequence goes on from NZ_JARVRZ010000002.1 coordinate 56,399, forward strand.
GACGGTGTACCCGACGATCACCCACCCGGGTACCGAGGTCGGAGCCAGCCACCAGATGAGGCCGGCGGCGGTCAGCGCCGCGAGATGACCGACGAGCCAGGGCAGCCCGTTGCCGTCCGCGATGCCCGGCTGGACCACGCCGAACACCACCGAGCAGACGCAGAGGAGCGCCGCTGCGACCAGGATGACGAGGCGGAGCGGCCACGGCAGCCGGCCACGACCGACGGGTGCCGGGATCGGGAGCGAGGTCGCCCGTCCGCGGAGGCGACCGTCAGCCATCCGTATGTTCCAGCCAGCGCACGACCGCGAGCACCCGGCGGTGGTCCGCCGGCGAGTCCTCGAGTCCGAGCTTGGCCAGAATGCGGCTGATGTGCGCCTCGACGGTCTTCAGGCTGACGACGAGCGCCTTCGCGATACCGGAGTTCGACCGGCCCTCGGCCATGAGGGTGAGGACCTCCCGTTCACGCTCGGTGAGGTGGTCGAGCCCGTCGGAGCGGGTCCGTTCGGCGACGAGGAGGGAGACGACCTCCGGATCGACGACCGACTCTCCGGCCGCGACCCGTTCGACGGCGTCGACGAGGGTCCCCGAGTCGGCGACGCGGTCCTTGAGGAGGTAGCCGGTGCCACCGCCTGAGCCGAGCGCACGGACCGCGTAGGAGGGGACGGCGTAGGTGCTGAGGAGCAGCACCCCGGCGCGGAACCCCGTGGCGCGGAGTTGTTCGAGGGCCACGATCCCCTCGTCGGTGTGGGTGGGCGGCATGCGGATGTCGAGGACGACGGCGTCGAGCTGCAGCCCGTCGTCGATGCGGTCGACCAGCTCGACCGCGGAACCGAAGGACCCCACGACGTCGTGGCCGCCGGCCCGCAGGATCTGGACGACGCCCTCGCGGAGGAGCACGGCGTCGTCTGCGACGGCGACGCGCAGCGAACGCGGTTCCTCACTGGTCATCCGCTCATTGTCGCAGGTCGGGCGGTCGAGGTGTAGTGCCCGGCGTCCGTCCGTCACCGGAGGACACCGGGCACCACACCCCCGCGCAACCGATCAGCCGAGCGAGGAGCGCCACGCCGCGTGCATCGCGGCGAAGCGGCCGGTCCCGCCGATGAGGTCGGCCGGTGCACCGTCCTCGACGATCCGCCCGTACTCCATCACGAGCACCCGGTCGGCGATCGCGACGGTCGAGAGGCGGTGAGCGATGATGATCGCCGTCCGGTCGGCGAGCAGCGTCTGCAGCGCCTCCTGCACGAGTCGCTCGCTCGGGATGTCGAGCGACGCCGTCGCCTCGTCGAGGATGAGCACAGCCGGATCCGCGAGGAACGCCCGCGCGAAGGACAACAGCTGCCGCTGCCCGGCCGACACGCGTCCGCCACGCTTGTTCACGTCGGTGTCGTAGCCGTCGGGCAGCGCCTCGATGAAGGTGTCGGCGCCGACGGCCCTGGCCGCTGCCCGGATCTCCTCGAAGCTCGCGTCGGGCTTGCCGAGCGCGATGTTCTCCGCCACGGAACCGGAGAACAGGTAGGCCTCCTGCGTGACCATGACGATGGCGCGGCGGAGGTCCTTCGGGTGCAGCTCGCGCAGGTCCACGCCGTCGAGCCGGACGGCGCCCTCGGACGGGTCGTAGAACCGGCTCACGAGCTTCGCGAGCGTCGACTTCCCGGCACCCGTGGTCCCGACGAGGGCGATGGTCTGCCCGGCCGGGATCTCGAGGTCGAAGCTCGGCAGGATGACGCGGTCAGCGGCGTACGCGAACGTCACGTCGTCGAAGGTGATCCGCCCCTTCGACGTCCAGAGGTCGACGGGCGCGACCGGGTCGGGCACGCTCGGACGTTCCTCGAGGACGCCGGAGATCTTCTCGAGCGCCGCCGCGGCCGACTGGTAGGAGTTGTAGAACATCGCCATCTCCTCCATCGGGTCGAAGAACCGACGCGTGTACAGCAGCGCCGCGAGCAGGGCACCGATCGCCAACTGGCCGTCGGCGACGCGGAACCCGCCCACGAGCAGGACGACCGCGACGGAGAGGTTGCCGATGAACACCAGTCCGGGGTCGAACACCCCGAACAGTTGGATGACCCGGGCGTTGACCGTGCGGTAGTGCTCCACGGTCGCGCCGAAGGTCTGCTCGTTGCGCCGCTCCTTGCGGAACGCCTTCACCGCGCGGATGCCCGTCATCGCCTCCACGAAGAAGACGATGAGCTTCGCGGACGCCACCCGCGACTCACGGAACAGCTTCTGCGATCGGATCTGGAACCAGCGGGTGAGCACCGTCAACGGGATGAGCGCGCCGAGCAGCACCAGTCCGCTGACCCAGTCGACGAGCACGAGTGCCACGGCCGTGAAACCCATGTAGAGCACGCCGGACACCAGCTGGTTGATACCCGAGTCGAGGAGCTCACGGATGGAGTCGAGGTCGCTCGTCTGCCGCGAGATGATGCGCCCCGAGGTGTAGTTCTCGTGGAAGTCGAGACTCAACCGCTGCGTCTGCAGGAACACCCGCTTGCGGAGGTCGATGAGGATCGTCTGACTGATCCGCGCCGCGAGCACGGTGTACCAGGAGATGAGCGTCGCGCCGACGGCCCCCGTGAGCAGGTACGCGCCGACGACGAGGAAGGCCGGCATCCAGTCGGCGCGCTCCAGGATCGCGGGGAGCGCCCGGTCGATGCCGAGGGCGATCAACGCCGGGCCGGCCACCTGCGCGGCCGTCGAGACGATGACGATCGTCATGGCCGCGACCACGCGCCACCGCAGCGGTGCCAGCAGGGAGCCGAGCAGGCGCAGCGAACGGCGTCTGATCTGTGCGGACTCGGCACGGGTCAGGTCGTCGCGCTCCTCGCCCCGCACCCCGTGCACCGTCTGTTCCTGGCTCACAGGTTCACCTCCTGTCGGATCGTCTCGCGTTCGTCTGCTTCGAGACTCGAGATCACATAGCGGTAATGGTCGTTCTCCCGGAGGAGGTCGCTGTGGCGGCCCACGGCGGTGATGCGGCCGTCCTGGAGCAGAGCGACGCGGTCGGCGAGCATGACGGTGCTCGGGCGGTGAGCGACGATGAGCGCCGTCGTCGACGCGAGGACCCGCCGCAGGGCGGCCTCCACGAGCGCCTCGGTGTCGACGTCGAGGGCCGACAGCGGGTCGTCGAGCACGAGGACGGCCGGGCGGGCGGCGACCGCGCGCGCCAGCGCCAGCCGCTGACGCTGGCCGCCCGAGAGGCTGAGCCCCTCCTCCCCCACGGTCGTCTCGACGCCGTCCGGCAGCTCGTCGACGAAGCCCGCCTGCGCGATGTCGAGTGCCTCGCGGAGGACCCGCTCGGCTTCGGGCGAGTCGAGGTCCAGGTCGTCACGCCCGAGCAGCACGTTCTCCTTGACGCTCGCCGAGAAGAGCGTCGCGTCCTCGAACGCCATCGCGATGTGCCGACGCAGTTCCTCACGGGTGAGCGCACGGATGTCGATGCCGTCGAGCAGGATGCGCCCTCCGGTCACGTCGTACAGCCGCGTGGTCAGGGCGGTGATGGTCGACTTGCCGGAGCCGGTCAGCCCGACGAGGGCCATGGTCTCCCCCGGTTCCAGGCGCAACCGGACGCCGTCGACGACGTCACGCTCACGCGCTGGAGCGTCCTCGTACCGGAAGTGCACGTCCTCGAACACGAGCTCGCCCACGGGGTCGGCGAGGTGCTCGGGGTGCTCCGGGTCGGTGATCGTGTTGACCGAGTCCAGCACGTCGAAGTACCGGTCCGTCGCCGACCGCGTGTCGAAGGTCATGGCCAGCAGGAAGCCCACCGACTCGATCGGGAACCGCAGGATCGTCGCCGTCGCGAAGAAGGCGAACAGCTGACCGACGGTCAGTTCGCCGATGGACGCCAGCCAGACCCCCGCCAACAGGCAGAGCGCGAACGCGATGTCCGGCAGCAGCACGAGCCAGAACCAGATGCCGGCGATCGCCTTCGCCTTCTCGATCTCCGTCCCACGCAGGTCCTCCGCACGGGAGGTGAAGCGCTGCAGCGCGTGCTTGCCTCGCCCGAACGCCTTGAGCACGCGGATGCCGTGCACGGACTCCTCGACCGCGGTCGCGAGGTCGCCCGCCTGATCCTGGCTGCGCCTCGCGATCACCGAGTAGCGCCCTTCGAAGGTGAACCCGAAGATCCACACGGGGATCGCCAGGGCGATGAAGATGAGGCCGAGGAGCCAGTTCCAGGTGAACAGGATGACCGCTCCGACGATGATGGTCACGCCGTTCACGATGAGCAGCACGAAGCCGAACGAGATCCAACGACGGATGAGCCCGAGGTCGCTGACCGCGCGCGAGAGCAACTGCCCGCTCTGCCAGCGGTCGTGGAAGGTGACCGGCAGGTCCTGCAGCTTCGCGAAGAGCGCGTTCCGCATGCGTGCCTCGACGTGCGTGCCGGGGGTCAGGACGAACCACCGGCGGAGGGCGATCATGACCGCTTCGAGGACGCCGAGCGCGAGGACCACGATGACCGCCGGCCAGATCTGCGACGAGTCACCGCTCGAGAGCGGACCGTCGACGAGTGCCTGCAGCACGAGCGGGATGGCGAGCGCGACGAGGCCTGCCACGAGCGCGGCGACCATGCCGAGCACGATCCGCGGCATGGCGGTCTTGGCATACGGGTAGATCCGCATGAGGGCACGGAAGGTGCTCTGACGCGGTTGGACAGGACGGCGGTCGTCGCCGGGCGGAGTCATTGCGGGAAGTCCTTGCGAGAGAGTCGGCGACATCGGTCACCGACGGAACAGTGGTGGTGGAGCTGCCGGACGGCGAGGTCGCTCTGCGGGATCGCAGCATCCGGTGACGGGTCCGAGCGGAGTCGGACGGATGGGGTGGCGGGCTGTCGGGCGCTAGTGCGGAGCGACGGCGTCCGTCACGACCGGTACGAAGGCAGCCCGTGCGGCGGCGCGGCGGCTCGAGGCGGAACGGACACGCTCGACCGTCAGCGCTGGAGCGTCCTGGTTCGAGAGCAACATGGCATCCTCCTCATCCTGTGGGGCGAGAGCCGCGGGCCGGGTGCACAGGTCGCACTCGGACGCGGGCGGCACCGATCACGAGGAACGAGGGTCGGCGCAGCAGACCAGACTATGGGAGGACGAAGCCGGACTGCAAGGGATCCATACGCTTGCACGCATGGGTCGGTCGATCCCGCCGTCAGGAGGCCGGCTCGTCGACGATGCCGACGAAGGCCCCGATGCCGTCGATCTCACGACGACGCGATCCCTCGGGGACCGGCGGCAGTTCGTCGGCCCCGTGCCAGGAACAGCTCACCATCGAGAACTCCGGCCACCACTTCTTCGGGCGGAGCGTCTCGCTGGTGCCGCAGATCGTGCAGCGGAGTTCCACCCACACCGGCCGCTTGCCCGTCCGGTTGGCACGGGACTGCACGTACCACGCGGGGGGATCTGCTTCGAACGCGGCGAGCTGCTCCGCAGACCAGAACGGCGGGATCCCATGGTGCCTGGCCATCTCCAGCGGGATGTCCAAACGCTGCGCGACGGCCCTCCGGTTCAGATCCCGTCCACCCCGCGCTCCAGCCTGCTGTTCCACGATCGGCTCAGCTGACCCGCACGGACAGGCAGGTGACGCAACCCTCGAGCTTCTCGAACTCGCTGATGTCGACCTGCACCACGGTGTAGCCGCGGTCCTCGAGCAATGCGGCCGTCTTCGGTGCGGCCGCGGAGATCAGCACCGTGTCGTCGGCGAGCTCGACGACCGCGACGCCCTCGCGCTCGGGGACGACCAGGTGCCGACCGAAGAAGGACGGGTCGTCGACGAGGTCGGGGTGGACGAGCACGGTGCCGTCGGGCAGCGCGGTGACCGTCGACTTCAGGTGCAGTGCCTTCGTGACGGGGACGGCGACGACGTCGAAGCCGCGCGGAGCGAGGATGTTCCGGAGCTGGCGCACACCCTCGGCGTTCGTGCGACCACTTCGGCCGACGTACACGGTGGTTCCCACCTGGAGGACGTCGCCGCCCTCGAGGGTGCCGTCGCCCTCGATGCGGTGGATGCGGAGACCGAGTTCACGCGCGGTGGTCTCGGCGGCGACGATCTCCGGACGACGGCTCTCGGCGCCGGGACGGGTCACGACGGCGATGTCGTCGACGACGACCACGGTGTCCTCGATGAAGACGGAATCGGCGAGCTGGTCGGCCCAGGACACCTCGGTGGTGTCCCAACCCGCGGCGTCGAGCGCGGCGACGTAGGCGTCCCACTGCTGGTCGGCGAGCTCGGTGTCGATCGTGGTGCGTTCCTGGTGCGTGACGAGCCCCTCGGCGAGGTTGGAGGCGGGCATGCGGACGAGTGCGATGCGTCGGCCTTCGTCGAGCACGGCGTCCTGCGTGCGGATGACCATCCGGTAGACCGGGTATCCGATGAACGCCGCGGACAGGGCGATGACGACGACGAAGACGAGGTTGAGGCTGATCAGCGTGGCGACGATGCTGCCGAGGACGGTGCTGTTGACGGGCTGGCCCGTGGTCGCGACCTGCACGATGAGGCCGAGGAGCGCACCGATGACGGCGAGCGCCGCACCTCCGAGCAGGGCCAGGAGCCGGAACCGGTACAGGCCGACGACGCCGACGATGAGCAGCAGCACGAAGGTGATGATCGTGCTCTCGAAGAAGTACGGACTCGCCTGGGCGAAGATCGTCCCGGCGAACTGGTAGCCGACGAAGGTGACGAACATGACCCCCAGGAAGCCGACGACGATGGTCGCGACGGCGGCGGCAGCGGATGCGATGAGTTTGCGGCTCCAGGTGGCAGTCATCCGACAACCGTAGCGGAACGACGCAGCGGCGCCGGGCCACGAGGGCCCGACGCCGCTGGGAGATCACCAGGAGCTCGCTCGGATTCCGCCGAGGAGCAGCCGCTGGACCTAGTGGAAGAAGTGCCGCTCCCCCGTGAAGTACATGGTCACACCGGCGGCCTGCGCCGCGGCGATGACCTCCTCGTCGCGGACGGAACCGCCGGGCTGGACCACCGCACGCACGCCGGCGTCGAGCAGGACCTGCAGACCGTCGGCGAAGGGGAAGAAGGCGTCCGACGCGGCGACGGAACCGGCTGCGCGGTCACCCGCCCGGCTCACGGCGAGGTGGCAGGAGTCGACACGGTTGACCTGCCCCATGCCGACGCCGACGCTTGCGCTGCCCTTGGCGAGCAGGATGCCGTTCGACTTCACCGAGCGGCACGCCTTCCAGGCGAAGATGAGGTCGAGCAGGGTCTCGTCGTCCGCCGGCTCACCCGTGACGAGCGTCCAGCCCTTGGCGGTGTCCTGGGGGTCGTCGGCGAAGCGGTCGGCGTCCTGGTACAGCAGGCCGCCGGAGATCTGGCGGACCTCGCGCGCTTCACGCACGAACCCCTCGGGCAGCTGGAGCAGACGCAGGTTCTTCTTCGTCTTCAGCACCTCGAGTGCGGCGTCCTCGAACCCGGGGGCGACGAGCACCTCGGTGAAGATCTCCTTCACCGTCTCGGCCATGCCGAGGGTGACCACGCGGTTGGCCGCGATGACCCCGCCGAATGCGGACACCGGGTCGCACTCGTGCGCGCGACGGTGCGCGGATGCGATCGGGTCGGGCGCCTTCGGGTTCGCGAAGGCGATCCCGCACGGGTTCGCGTGCTTGATGATGGCGACGGCCGGGTTGGCGAAGTCGTACGCGGCACGGACCGCAGCGTCGGCGTCGACGTAGTTGTTGTACGACATCTCCTTGCCGTGCAGCTGCGTGGCCTGGGCGATGCCCGCGCCGCCGGGACGGACGTAGAGCGCCGCGGCCTGGTGCGAGTTCTCGCCGTAGCGGAGCACCGTCTCGCGACGACCGGTGACCGTCAGGGTGGCGGGGAACGCCTCGCCCTCGGCCGCGGTGCTCGCGAACCAGGCGGAGACGGCTGCGTCGTAGGAGGCGGTGTGCTCGAAGGCTTCAGCGGCGAGGGAGCGTCGCTGCGCCAGCGTCGTCCCGCCGGCGCCGACCGCGGCGACGATCAGTCCATACCGTTCGGGCGAGACCACGATGGCGACGTTGGCATGGTTCTTGGCGGACGCGCGCACCATCGCCGGTCCGCCGATGTCGATCTGCTCGACGACGTCGTCACCGACCGCGCCGCTCGCGACGGTCTCGACGAAGGGGTACAGGTTCACGACGACGAGCTGGAACGCCTCGATGCCGAGTTCGGCCAGCTGGGCCTCGTGGGACTCGAGTCGCAGGTCGGCGAGCAGGCCGGCGTGCACGGAGGGGTGCAGCGTCTTGACCCGACCGTCGAGCGACTCCGGGAACCCGGTCACCCCCGAGACGTCGGTCACCTCGTGCCCCGCGCTCCGGATGGTGGCGGCCGTCGACCCGGTCGAGACGATCTCGACCCCGGCGGCGGCGAGCGCACCCGCGAGCTCGAGGAGACCGGTCTTGTCGCTCACGGAGACGAGCGCACGACGCACGGGGACGACGTCGCGTTCGCGGTAGAGGCTGTGGTCGTGACTGGGACCGCTCATGACTGGGGTGCTCCTTCTGCTGGCGGGCGGGACGCCGTGGAGAGCGCCTCGAGGTCGATGGTTCCGGTGGCGAGGTCGCGGACGGCCTGGACGAGCAGTCGTCGCTCGACGGGCTTGATGCGCTCGTGCAGGCGGTGCTCGGTGTCGTCCGGCAGGATCGGCACGCGCTCCTGGGAGATGATGGGCCCCGCGTCGACACCGTTGTCGACGACGATGATCGACGCGCCCGTCTGCGTGGCACCGGCGGCGAGCGCGTCGCGGACGCCGTGGGCACCGGGGAACTCCGGCAGGTACGCGGGGTGGGTGTTGATGATGCGTGGCGAGAGGGCGTCGACGACGACCGGCGGGAGCAGGCGCATGAGCCCGCTGAGCACGAGGACGTCGGGACTCCAGACGCGGATCTGCTCGAGGAGCGCGGCTCCCCACTCGGCCCGCGAGTCGAACGACGAATACGGCACGGTGAACGAGGGGATGCCGAACTCCTCGGCGTGGGCCAGGCCGTCCGCCTCGCGATCGGCACCGACGGCGACGACCCGGGCGGGGAAGTCCGCGTCGCGTGAAGCTTCGAGGAGGGCGCGGAGATTGGATCCGCCACCGGAGATCAGCACGACGAGTGACAGCACCAGAGCATCCTATCGGTCGCGGGCGTTCCGGACGCTCGGGCGGACCTGCAGCTCCGGGAGGCGGTCCTCCTCGGCCAGATGCGTCGGACCGGCGGCCATGCCGATCACCGCGGCGATGCCGACGGTGAGCGTGGTCCACAGGCCGGTGGCCCACCCGTTCGGGCCGACCTCCACGAGGCGCCCCGGGCCGGCGGCGCCCGCCGAGATCGCGGCGAGGACGCCGACGACGACCCCCGCTGTGACGCCGAGGCCGAGGCCGACGACGGCCAGTCGTGCGAGGCCGTCCCGCCCGTCGAGGTCGACGAGCAACCGGCGACGCAGGACGACCGCTGCCGCGAACCCGATGATGACCGGGACGACGAGCACCGCGAACCCGAACGGGCTCTCCCCCGTCGGGATGGCGCCGAGCACCGGGACGGCCGGCATGCTGCCCACGAGCGTGCCGATCGGGGACACGGCCGTCCCGCTGCCGATGGCGAACCCGCCACCGGTGATCCAACTCATCGCCCAGACGACGAGGTTCGGGAGGTACAGCAACTCGGCACCGGTCACGATCGCCCCACCCAGGACGCCGTACTGTGCGCTCTCGTGCAGGGAGATGATGGCGCCGTAGCCTGCCGCGATGAGGACAGCGGTCAGGACGGCTGCCACCGCGAGGAGCCCGGTCGCGGCGAGCGCCCCACCACGGAGCGAGGTGACGATCATCGGCCAGGCGCCGTCCGGCAGGCGATCGCGCGTGGCGCGGAGGCCGTCGAGGATCGGATCCGCCGCGTCCTGCTCGCGGAACCGGACCCACAGGGCGGCGACGACGACGCCGAGCGCGAACCGGGCGGTCGGGGCGAGTGTGCCCTGGACGATCGACGGTCGGACGGCCGGGTGGAGGGCGGTGAGGGTCACGAGGAACGCCAGGACGGCGAACACGAGCACGGATACGACGACGGCGCCCTGCCACCAGGTGCTGCGGGCGGCGCGCGTCCCCGTGCGCACCCCGAACAGGACCGTGCCGATCGTGAAGGCGAGCGGTGCGAGCGAGACGAGGAAGGGTTCCATCCCGAGCGGCAGCCCGAGCTGGGTGACGAGCTCCGTGTCGAGGGTGATGCGCATGCTCGACCCGTTGCCGAGCGTCCAGATGTCGACCGCCCCGCGCCACAGCGCGGCCGGATCGACCTCGAGCTGGAAGTACAGCGCCCACAGGGCGAGCAGGGGGACGAGTGCGACACCGATGCCGATGGCCACGGCGAGCGTGGCATCGAGGGCGGCGAGGAGGGCGACGGTCAGACGTTTCATGCGCCTCCGACCCTACCCGGCGCGGTGCACCCCGAACGTCAGGCACACGGTGGGCGAGGCCCGGAACGCCACGACGCGACGCCCGGATCGGGCGCCGCGTCGTGGGTGCTGGTGGTGCGTGCGTCGTTACAGCGCGGCGATGATCTCGCGCATGAGGTCGGCGGTCTCGCTCGGCGTCTTGCCGACCTTGACCCCGGCGGCCTCGAGGGCCTCCTTCTTCGCTTGCGCGGTGCCCGCGGAGCCCGAGACGATGGCGCCGGCGTGGCCCATGGTCTTGCCCTCGGGGGCGGTGAAGCCCGCGACGTAGCCGACGACCGGCTTGGTGACGTTCGCCTTGATGAAGTCGGCTGCGCGCTCCTCGGCGTCGCCGCCGATCTCACCGATCATGACGATCGCCTTGGTCTCGGGGTCGGCCTCGAACGCGGCGAGCGCGTCGATGTGCGTCGTCCCGATGATCGGGTCGCCGCCGATGCCGATCGCGGTCGAGAAGCCGATCTCGCGCAGCTCGTACATCATCTGGTAGGTCAGGGTGCCCGACTTCGACACGAGGCCGATGGGTCCCTTGCCCGCGATGTTCGCCGGCGTGATGCCGACGAGCGACTCGCCCGGCGTGATGATGCCGGGGCAGTTCGGGCCGATGATGCGGGTCTTCGAGCCCTTGGACTGGGCGTAGGCCCAGAACTCGGCGGAGTCGCCGACCGGGACGCCCTCGGTGATGATGACGAGCAGCGGGATCTCGGCGTCGATGGCCTCGATGACCGCGTCCTTGGTGAACGCAGGCGGCACGAAGGCGATCGACACGTCGGCACCGGTCTCGGCGATGGCCTCGGCCACCGTGCCGAACACGGGCAGCTCGACGCCGCCGTCGTGGGTGACGGTCGTGCCGGCCTTGCGAGCGTTGACGCCACCGACGACCTGGGTGCCGGCCTTCAGCATGAGCGCCGTGTGCTTGGTGCCCTCACCGCCGGTGATGCCCTGGACGATGACCTTGGAGTCCTTGTTGAGGAAGATTGACATGCGTGTGCGATCCCTTACTTCGAAGCCAGCTCGGCGGCCTTGTCGGCGCCTTCGTCCATGGTTGCGGCGAGCGTGATGAGCGGGTGGGCGGCTGCGCGGAGGATCTCGCGGCCTTCCTCGACCTTGTTGCCGTCGAGGCGCACCACGAGCGGCTTGGTCGCGGTGTCGCCGAGGATCTCGAGCGCCTTCACGATGCCGTTCGCGACCGCGTCGCACGCGGTGATGCCACCGAACACGTTCACGAACACGCTCTTGACCTGCGCGTCACCCAGGATGACGTCGAGGCCGGCGGCCATGACCTCGGCCGATGCTCCACCGCCGATGTCGAGGAAGTTGGCCGGCTTGACGCCGCCGTGCTGCTCGCCCGCGTACGCGACGACGTCGAGCGTGGACATCACGAGGCCTGCGCCGTTACCGATGATGCCGACCTCACCGTCGAGCTTGACGTAGTTGAGGTCGTTCTCCTTCGCCTTGAGCTCCAGCGGGTCCTCGGCGGCGGTGTCCTCGAGGGCGGCGTGGTTCGGGTGACGGAACGCGGCGTTCTCGTCGAGCGACACCTTGCCGTCGAGGGCGACGATGCGGCCCTCCTCCGTGAGGACGAGCGGGTTGACCTCGACGAGCGTCGCATCCTCACCCTTGTAGACGTCGTACAGCTTCACGAAGACGTCGGAGACCTGGTCGACGAGCTCCTCGGGGAAGTTCGCGGCCTTCGCGATCGCGACCGCGGCCGCCTTGTCGACGCCCGTCAGCGGGTCGACCTCGATGCGCGCGAGCGCCTCGGGCTTCTCGACCGCGAGCTGCTCGATCTCCATGCCGCCCTCGACGCTCGTGAGCGACAGGTAGGAGCGGTTGGCGCGGTCCAGCAGCACGGAGAAGTAGAACTCCTGCGCGATCCGCGCACCGGCTGCGACCATCACGCGCTTGACGACGTGGCCCTTGATGTCGAGACCGAGGATGGCCTTGGCCGCCTCGTACGCCTCGTCGGGGTTCTTGGCGACCTTGACGCCGCCGGCCTTGCCGCGGCCTCCGACCTTCACCTGCGCCTTGACGACGACGACGCCGCCGAGACGCTCGGCCGCTGCCCGCACCTCGTCCGGGGTGTCGGCGATGATGCCGGCGAGGACCGGAACCTCGTACTGTTCGAACAGGTCTCGTGCCTGATACTCGTAAAGATCCACGTGTCATTCCCATCCGCGCTTCGCGCGTTCTGCTGTGATTGTCGTGGCGATTTTCGGCCGCGCGTTATCTCGGCGGCGAGAGAAAAAGGGCCAGTGACGACTCTACCCCCAGCGCTCGTCCGGAGCCGGACGTTCACCGTGAACGACTAGGGTCGGTTCCATGACCGGGATGGCGGACCTGGCGCGCGAGGGCATCCTCGTCGCCGGTGCGGGCCGTGCCATCCTGTTGCAGATCGCCGATCCGGCCGTCGCAGCCGGGGTGGCGCGGCACAGCGACTTCGACGCGCGTCCCCTCGACCGGCTGCACGCGACACTCACCTTCGTCTACGCGCTCGCGCTCGGGACCCCCGAGGAGCAGCGCCTCGTCGCACGTCGGGTGAACCGGGCACATGCGCCGGTCCGCTCGTCAGCGGGCGACCCGGCACCCGCCTACTCGGCCTTCGACGCCGACGCGCAACTCTGGGTGGCCGCCACCCTGTACGACACCGCGGTCCAGGTGTACGAACTCGTCTTCGGTCCACTCGACGACGGATCCCGCGAGCGGTTGCATCGCGAGTACGCGATCGTCGGAACGAGCCTGCAACTCCCCGCCGAGCGGTGGCCGGCCACCCGCGCGGCCTTCGACGACTACTTCCAGGCACGGCTCGCGGACCTCCACGTGACCCCGGAGGCACGCGCCGTGTCCGTCCAGCTCCTGACCGCTCGGGCGGCACCTCCCCTGGTCCGGGCGCTGCTCCCGCTCGTCCGCCTGGTCACGGCCGGACTCCTGCCGCCCACGCTCCGACTCGCCTACGGCTTCCGCTGGACCCCGGTCCAACAGCGCCGGTTCGGCCGGCGGCTGCGGGTCGTGAAATTCGTCTGGCCCCGCTTGCCGAGGTGGGTCAGGGCGGCTCCCTCGACCTGGTACCTCCGGACCATGCGAGCGCGCGAACAGGCCGAACCGGCCATCGCCTCCCGCTGACGCAGACCGCTCCACAGGGCGTACCCGAACGCGTCGCCTCCACATCCGGCGCCCGGTCGAGGCCGCTGGGCACGGCCGTTTCCCACCATGGGCACATGACAACTCCTGCCCTCCCCCTCCGCACCCGTCTGCCCCGCAGACACCGCACCCGACTCCTGCTGGCCGTCCCGATCCTCCTCACGATGCTGCTGGCGATCGTGTTCGGCGGCGCGACCCAGGCTTCGGCCCTCGCCGCGACCGGCGCCGCCTACGGGCACCGAGCGGCCTCGGACGGCCGCTGGCTCGGATCCTGGGCGTTCGACGACGGTACGGTCGGGTTCTGCATCAACCTCGACCTCCCGATCCCCCCTGGCCACAGTTACGAATACGTCGACGGGGACTCGCTCGGCTGGTTCAAGCCCGAGGACGCCGCTCGCCTCGCCTACCTGTCCCGACACTGGGGGGCGAGCCAGAACGCCGATGAGGCCGCTGCCGGCCAGCTCGCCACCTGGATGATCACGGGCCTGAACGGCTACACGCCGGCGCAGATCGCCTCGCGGGCCGGCGCGAGCGCGGAGTACGTGCTGGCGCTCGCGTACCGGATGCTGGCCGAGGCCGACGGCCCGGGCGGCGCGAGTCGCGGAGCGAGCGCCGAGCTGTACCTCGATCGCGGCGAGGACGGCTTCGACGTCGTGCGTTCCGAACTGGCCGTCGACTTCGTCTCGTCCGGGACCACCACCCTGCCGCCTGGGACCCACACCGGGACGATCACGCTCGACGGCGCCACCTTCGAGGACGGCACCACGGTCAAGGCCGTCGGGAACGGCGAAGGTCTCCGGATCGTGCCGAGCGCCGACTCCGCGGTCGTCACCTTCTCGGCGACCGTCGCCTACGGCGAGCTGCCCTACGGCGGTGGCATGACCATCGCCCGCAGCGCCGACCGCGTGCAGAGCGTCCTCGTCGCGCGTCCCATCACCGTCACCGCCGAGGCGAGCGCGGACCGCGAGCGGACCACGCCCCTGCCGTTCCAGCCGGTCGTCGTCACAACCACGTCGCACGCCACCGCCGCGCCCGGCACCGAGATCGTCGACCACCTGTCGGTCGGGATCGCGACGGACGCCGGGCTCTCGTCCGAGTGGGGCGTCTTCGGTCCGGAGGGCGGGCCGTACGCGCCCATCCCGGTGACCGTCCGGAGCCAGCTGCTCGGGCCGTTCGGCGAGCAGCCGGTCGAAGCACCCGAGGCACCGCTCGGCGCTCCCCTCGTCTGCGAGGTGGAGACCGTCGTCGACGCGGGCCCCGGCGACTACACCACGCCGTCCTGCATCGTCCCCGAGGACGGCTACTACGTCTGGGTCGAGCGCATCGAACCGACCGACACGACCCCGGAGCAGGGTGGCACCATGATCCGTCCCTGGAGGTCGACGTTCGGGGTCGCCGCCGAGACCACCCGGGTCGTCTCACCGCCCGTCCCGGAGATCACCGAGCACCGTCTCGCCGAGACCGGCACCGACGACCGGTCGCTCATCCTCGCCGCGACGGTGGCCACGCTGGCCCTCGCCCTCGGCGGCGCGCTCGTCGCACTCCGGCGGCGTTCGACGCCGAGCCGGACCGCCGGCGACGTCAGCGGACGTCGAGGAGCGGTGCGAGCTGAGCGCGGTCGACGTCCAGCCACGGTGCAGCCGGGTTCACGATGATCCCGGTGATGCCCTCGTCGCTGCGGAGCGCTGCTGCGAGTTCCGCGGCCGTGACGGGGTATGCGTCGTCGCCTCGTCCGAGCGCCGCGATCTCGATCGGCGCGGTGAAGACCTCGAGGAGCCGGCGGTCGCCGAGTCGGGTCTCGGCGATGCCGATCGTCTTGCGGTTGCCGTCCTCGTCGACCTCCGCCCGTCCGGCGACGAAGCCACCGTGCGCGGCGAGCGCCGCGACCAGTCGCTGAAGGGCGTCGGCGTCACGCGGCTGGGCGAGTGCCTGCTTCGCCGGGTCGTTGTTGCGGCCGTCCCCGAACAGACGCACGATGAGCGTCTTCGGGACGACGGCGCTCGCCTTGCCGTCGGCCGGGTTCAGGACGATCCCGGCGTACCCTTCGCCGGACGCCTGACGCAGCGCCCACACCGCGTCCACCGCGACCCCGGTCACGGGGCCCTCGGCCGTCCGCGTCTTCTCGAGCTCACGAGGCGAGGTGAAGGCGAGGAGGTAGACGGCGCCCTCGGCGTCGCGGTGGATGCCGAGCGGGACGCGACCGGCGGCCTTGTCCTCCTCCGAGACGCCGTCGAGGCTCGTCGAGAGCAGCAGCTTGCCCTGGATGCTCTGCCGCAGCACGTGCATCATGGCCCGCTCGTCGCCGCCCTCCGCCAAGGCGGTGAGCGCCTGGGCCAGGTCCACGTTCGTGTCCGGTTCGCCGGCGGGGGGCGTCGGAGCGGGGGCCGCGGCCGGAGTGGCCGGCACCGACACGGGGGCCTCCGGGGTCCGAGCGGCGGAGTTGACCGTCGTCACCGAGATGGAGACGTGCGGAACGGCTTCCGGGGCCTCGGCTTCGGGAGCCGCATCGGCCTCAGGAGCCGAGGTCTCGGCTTCCGCAGCTGCGGATCGGGCATCGGACGCGTTGCGCTTGGAGAACAGACCCATGATGAATGAGCCTAGATGCTCCACCCGGCCCGGGGAACCCGTGAGGAGCATTGGACGAACGCCGTCGCCCGGCTCAGTCCACCTTCTCGATGGGGGCGATCTTGATCAGCAGCTTCTTCGCTCCGGCCGACTCGAACTGCACGTGGGCGATGCGCTTGGCGCCCTCCCCCGTGACGGCATTGACGCGTCCCACGCCGAAGTCCGCGTGGGAGATCCGGTCGCCGGGGACGAGTTCGAGGTCGCCGTTGTCGCGGACCTTCGCCGTGATGCGGTTCGCCCAGGCCGTCTCCGGCTTGCTCGACCCGCCGGAGAACCGGGTGTCGCCGGCGGACGCCCCCTCGGGCAGAGAGCGGACCGACCAGCGGTCGCTCGACGGGGCGCGGCGCGCGTTGAGCGCCCGCGACTGCGTTCCGCCGCGGCCGTTCACGTTGCCTGGCGACTGCCGCCACTCGATGAGGTCGGCCGGGATCTCCTGCAGGTAGCGACTGGGCATCGCGACGGCGGTCTCGCCGTACTGGGCCCTGGTCATCGCGAGCGACAGGTACAGACGCTTCCTGGCGCGGGTGATGCCGACGTAGAACAGACGACGCTCCTCCGCCGGGCCGCCGGGTTCGCTCGCCGACATCCGGTGCGGGAGCAGGTCCTCCTCGATGCCCGTCAGGAAGACCGCGTCGTACTCCAGCCCCTTCGCCGTGTGGAGCGTCATGAGGGAGACGCTTCCGGTCGCGTCGTCGAGGTCGTCGGCAGCGGCGACGAGCGAGACCTCGGTGAGGAAGTCCACGATGCCGCCGTCCGGGTTGTTCTTCGCGAACTCCTTGGTGACCGCGACGAGCTCGTCGACGTTCTCGGCACGCGCCTCGTCCTGTGGGTCCCGGCTGTTGCGCAGAGAGTCGAGGTAGCCGCTCTTCGTCATGAGGAGCGAGAGGACGTCGCCGACGGCGGTCGCCGATGCGGTTGGGCGGTCGGCGGCCGCAGCCTCGTCGAGCGCGGCCTGTGCCTCGTCGAGCAGCGCGGACAACTGGAGGATCGCGCTCGTGACCTTCGGGCCGAGCCCGAGTGCGTCGGCGCGCCGCATCGCCTCGCGGAAGGTGACGCCGTTGTTCTCGGCGAAGCTCGCGAGCGCCGTCTCCGTCGCCGGCCCGATGCCGCGCTTCGGGGTGTTGAGGATGCGCCGCAACGCCATGATGTCGGCGGGGTTCGCGACGGACACGAGGTACGCCAGTGCGTCCTTGATCTCCGCACGTTCGTAGAACTTGGTGCCACCCATGATCCGGTAGGGCAATGCCGCCCGGATGAAGATCTCCTCGAGCGCACGGGTCTGGGCGTTGGTGCGGTAGAAGACCGCGATGTCGCTGTAGGCCGTGCCGCCGTTCCGCAGCTTCTCGATCTCGTCGGCGATGAACTGCGCCTCGTCGTGGCCGGAGTACCCGGTGAAGCCGACGATCTTCTCGCCGTCGCCCACGGCCGTCCACAGCTTCTTGTCCTTGCGGTCGAAGTTGTTGGAGATGACCGCGTTCGCCGCCGAGAGGATGTTCTGGGTGGAGCGGTAGTTCTGCTCGAGGAGGACGACCTTCGCTCCCGGGAAGTCCCGCTCGAACTCGGTGATGTTCCGGATGTCCGCGCCACGGAACGCGTAGATGGACTGGTCCGAGTCACCGACGACCGTGAGTGAGGCGCCGTCCGCCTGCGCGATGGCCAGGTGGTCCGAGCCGGCGGCGGGTGCACGGGTGAGCTCGCGGATGAGGGAGTACTGGGCGTGGTTCGTGTCCTGGTACTCGTCGACGAGGATGTGCCGGAACCGCTGCTGGTACTGCGCGGCGACGTGCGGGAACGCCCGGAACAGGAACACCGTCTGGCTGATGAGGTCGTCGAAGTCGAAGGCGTTCGCGTCGGCGAGCGCCCGGGTGTACTTGCGGAAGATCTGCAGGAACACGAGTTCCTGGGGATCGTTCGTGTTGATCGTGCGCGAGTACGACTCGACGTCGGAGAGCTCGTTCTTCAGCTTCGAGATCTTGGCCGAGGTGTTCGACGGCGTGAACCCGTAGGCGTCGGCCTCGAGTTCCTTGATGATGCGCTTCAGCAGGGCGCGCTGGTCGCCGCTGTCGTAGATCGTGAAGTTCTTCGTGAACCCGAAGTGTTCCGCCTCCCGGCGGAGGATGCGGACGCAGGCGGAGTGGAAGGTCGAGATCCACATCCCCTGGGCAGCCTGGCCGACGAGCGCCTCGACGCGCTCACGCATCTCGGCAGCGGCCTTGTTCGTGAAGGTGATGGCGAGGATCTGGCTGGGCCAGGCCTCGCGCTGTTCCAGCAGCAGCGCGATCCGCCGGGTGAGCACGCTCGTCTTCCCGGAGCCGGCGCCCGCGACGATGAGGAGCGCCTGCCCCCGGTACTCGACGGCGATCCGCTGCTGCGGGTTGAGTCCGTCGAGGAGACGGCTCCCGGCGGCATGCTCGTCTGAGGGCGTCCCGGGGATGGACGCTGTGGGCCAGTCGACGATCACCGGTTGGACGGCGTCGGCGTTCGAAGAAGGAGTGCTCGCCATATCGCCTGCAAGTCTAGGCGCTGCCTCCGACATCGGCCCGACCCGGACCGGGGCGTCAGTGCTCCCGCTGAGCGAGGAGGGCCGAGCGGGCGGCCGCACCGAGGTCGGCATGGTCGACGAAGACCCCGTCGACGCCCGTCGAGAGCACCAGGGCGAACTCCGCCCGCCAGTCGCCGAACGCGGCCGGGTCCTCCCCCGAGCGGAACGGCGGCGCGAGGAAGCGGTTCTCCGGTCGGAGCGTCCAGGTGTAGACCCGGAGACCGGCCGCGTGCGCGCGCTGCACGAGATCGGTCGGGCTGGGGCCGTCTTCGGCGTCCAGATCGATCAGCAGCGCCTTGTCGACGCTGATGGCGTCGACCTCGCCCGCGAGCGTCGCGAGACCGGCGTCAGTCATGGCGTCGGCGTAGCTCGGCGCGGCCTCCCCCAGTCGCGCCATCAGATCGCTCGGCCTGCCCGACCGTTCGAGGAGGTAGACGAACTCCGCTCGCACGTCTCGCTGCTGCAACGCCGTGAGCACGGTCTGTTCGAACGACTCGACGATGAGCGGTTCGGCGGCGGCGTCCGCACCGAAGCCGGTCGTGGCGAGGGCGTCGGCGAGCAACCGGTCGAGTGGGAGGCCGACGGATGCGAAATGGGTGGCGTGTTTCACCTCGGCGACGATGCCGAGCGGGCGCCCGTGCTCTCTGGCAGCATCACGGACGATGTCGACGAGATCGGCGAACCGGAGGAGGGGGGACGACCCGTCGTGGTCGGCACTGGTCGGGCGCAGGGCGGGGATGCGCTCCCGGGCGGTCAACGTCGACAGCTCGGCCCAGGTGAAGTCCTCGGTGAACCACCCGGTCAGCTGATCGCCGTCGATGGTCTTCGTAGTCCGCCGATCGGCGAAGTCCGGCCTGGACGCGATGTCCGTCGTCCCCGAGATCTCGTTCTCATGACGCACCACGAGCACGCCGTCCTTCGAGGCGACGAGGTCGGGTTCGACGGCGTCGGCGCCGAGGGCGAAGGCGACTCGGTAGGACGCCTCGGTGTGCTCAGGACGGTACCCGGGCGCTCCCCGGTGTCCGATCACGAGCGGGCTGGGCGAGGAGTCGATGCGCACGCGATCAGCCTAGGACGAGGACCGGCGACCCTGGACGGGTGTCGGCTGTCAGCTGGCGGCGAACATCCGGCGGCGTCCGGACCTTTCCAGGCCCGACCCGGCTGATTCAAAGGGAACTCGGATACTCTGGGTGCCAGCAGCGCCGCTTGGCGCGACACAGCCTCCACGACTGAGAGTAGGAATCAGCCATGGCCCTCGACAATCCCGCGTTCTCGAAGAACCCGGCATTCGCGAAGCAGGGAGGCGGGACGCTGCAGGCAGCTCAAGCAGCGAACCCCTCGCTGACCGCCGAACAGCTCCAGAAGATGTACGAACAGCCCACCGCACCGGCGGGCGTCGGCACCGCCGACCGCATGACGATCGAGAACACGCTCGTCAAGACCCTCGGTTCGTTCGCCGTGCTCGTGGTCTTCGCCGTCGTCTCCTGGATGTGGACGACCTCGCTCCTGCAGTCGGGCAGCGGCTTCGCCCTCCCGATGATCATCGGCATGATCGGCGGGCTCGGCCTCGGTCTCGTCAACTCCTTCAAGAAGGAGCCGGTGCCGGCGCTCATCCTCGGCTACGCGGTGTTCCAGGGCCTCTTCGTCGGCGGTATCTCCCGCGTCTTCGAAGCCAACCCGGCCTGGTCCGGCGTCGTCGTGCAGGCGGTCCTCGCGACCCTCGCCGTCGTCGGCGTGACCCTCGCCCTGTTCGCCAGCGGCAAGGTCCGTGCCTCGAAGAAGCTCACGAAGGTGTTCCTCGTCGCCATCATCGGCTACGGCGTCTTCCAGCTCCTCAACCTGGTGCTGATGTTCACCGGCGTCCTCAACAACCCCTTCGGGCTGTACGGCGCGACGATCTTCGGCATCCCGCTCGGGATCGTCATCGGCATCTTCGCGGTGCTGATGGGTGCGTACTCGCTCGTGCTCGACTTCGACTTCATCCAGCGCGGCGTGCAGAACCGCGCCCCCGCGAAGTACGGCTGGACCGGCGCCTTCGGCATCATGGTCACGGTCATCTGGATCTACGTCGAGATCCTGCGTCTGCTCGCCATCTCGCGCAACTAGCAGCCCGGCTCCACCGAAGGCCCGTCCCAACCATGGGGCGGGCCTTCGTCGTGCCGCCAGGCCGCCGGGGCGGACAGACGACGGAAGGCCGCCCCGAGACGGGACGGCCTTCCGGTGGATCAGGGAGTGATCACTCCCACTCGATGGTCCCCGGCGGCTTCGACGTGACGTCGAGCACGACGCGGTTCACGTCCTTCACCTCGTTCGTGATGCGGTTGCTGATGCGCGCGAGGACGTCGTACGGCAGACGCGTCCAGTCGGCGGTCATCGCGTCCTCGGAGGACACCGGGCGCAGGACGATGGGGTGGCCGTAGGTGCGACCGTCGCCCTGGACGCCCACGGACCGGACGTCTGCGAGGAGGACGACCGGGCACTGCCAGATCTCCTGGTCGAGGCCGGCCGCGGTGAGCTCCTCGCGGGCGATCGCGTCGGCGTCGCGGAGGAGGTCGAGGCGCTCGGCCGTGACCTCACCGACGATGCGGATGCCGAGACCGGGGCCGGGGAACGGCTGGCGACCGACGATCGCCTCCGGCAGACCCAGCTCGCGGCCGATCGCGCGCACCTCGTCCTTGAACAGGGTGCGGAGGGGCTCGACGAGCTCGAACTGCAGGTCTTCCGGCAAGCCGCCGACGTTGTGGTGGCTCTTGATGTTGGCCGTTCCCGACCCACCACCGGACTCGACCACGTCCGGGTACAGCGTGCCCTGCACGAGGAAGCGGATGGGCTCCCCTTCGTCCTGGGCCTCCTTGACGAGGTCGATCTCCGCCTGCTCGAAGGAACGGATGAACTCGCGCCCGATGATCTTGCGCTTCTGCTCGGGGTCGCTCACGCCGGCGAGCGCCGACAGGAACTGCTCGCGGGCGTCGACCGTGACCAGTCGGACGCCGGTCGAGGCGACGAAGTCCTCTTCGACCTGGCGGCGCTCGTCCTTCCGGAGGAGGCCATGGTCGACGAAGATGCAGACGAGCTGGTCGCCGACGGCCTCGTGCACGAGCGCCGCGGCGACCGCGGAGTCGACACCGCCCGACAGCCCGCAGATGACCTTGGCGTCGCCGACCTGCGCACGGATGCGCTCGACCTGCTCGGCGATCACGTTGCCGCTGTTCCAGTCGGCGGGGATGCCCGCCGCCCGGTGCAGGAAGTTCTCGAGCACCTGCTGCCCGTAGGCGGAGTGCTTGACCTCCGGGTGCCACTGGACCCCGTAGAGCCCGCGCTCGGCGTTGGCGAACGCCGCGACCGGGGTCGAGGCGGTCGAGGCGAGGACCTCGAAGCCCTCCGGCGCCTTGGAGACGGAGTCGCCGTGGCTCATCCACACGTTCTGCTCGGTCGGGACGCCGTGCAGCAGGGTGCCGGGGACGTCCACGACGCTCGTCGCGTCGGTGGCGCCGTACTCGCGAAGACCGGTGTGAGCGACCTCGCCGCCCAGCTGCTTGGCCATGACCTGGAAGCCGTAGCAGATGCCGAAGGTGGGGACACCGAGCTCGAGGATGCCCTCGTCGAGCGACGGAGCACCCGGCTCGTAGACGCTCGACGGGCCACCGGACAGCACGATGCCGACGGGGTTCTTCGCGGTGATCTCGGCGGCGGTGACCGTGTGCGGCACGATCTCGGAGTACACGCCGGCCTCACGGACGCGGCGGGCGATCAATTGGGCGTACTGCGCGCCGAAGTCGACGACCAGGACTGGTCGGGCGGCGGTCTGCTCCGCGTCGGCGGGGGTCGGTTCACTCACTGCATGGACTCCACGGGTTCGGCGGCCGCCGCTGCTTCGCGACCGGAGAGGTAGCCCTTCACTTCCCGCGGGATGCGGCTCTCGAAGAAGAAGGACAGGAACGGGATGATGCCGCCGAGCGCGAGCCAGAGCAGACGCAGGACGTTCCACCGCATGAGGCTCCAGAGCCGGAACGCGGCGAACAGGTACACGACGTAGAACCAGCCGTGGATGATGAGGATGCCCGTGCTCAGGTTGACCGCGGTGGCGGTCCCGGACGGGACGAAGGCGAGAAACCCGTAGGCACCGCCGAGCTCGAGCTCGAGGCCGAACGCGTACTTCATGAGCATCTCGGCGCAGAGCGACAGCAGCAGTACACCGGTGATCGGCGCGGCCACCTGATAGAACTTCAGCGCGCCTCGGATCGCGGGAAACGTCGACGGTTTCGGCTGGAGGGGCATGCCCTCCATCTTAGCCGCGGCCATCGGGGCTCCGGACATCACGCGGTGGGCTGCGACGCCTGTTCCTCGGCGTCCTCGAGCTCCTCGATCTCGCGCTCCCAGGCGTCCTTCGCGAGGCGGTACCAGAGGAAGACGGCGAAGCAGGCGAAGACCACCCATTCGGCCGCGTAGAAGATGTTCAGCCAGTTGAGCTGGATCTCCTGGCTGGGCGCGGGCGACGAGATGGTCTCGAGTCCGTCGGCGGCGTCGTCGTCCACCAGGAACGCGGTGAACACCCGCAGGCCGTCCGCACCGGACCATCGGTTCAGCAGAGCCGCGACCGACATGTTGTCGAGGTCGGTCGGCGCCGCGTCGGACGCGGGCTCCTCAGGTCCCTCCGGTGGGTTCAACCGTCCTTCGAGCTCGACGACTCCGCTCGGAGCGTCGGCGTTGAGCGCGTCCGCGACCCGGTCGGCGACCTGGCGGTCCTTCGTCCAGCCGACCGCTACCGCGAGGCCCGCCGCATCCGGCCGATCCGTGGCGAGGTGCCCGGTGACCCAGTAGCCGAGCACGCCGTCGTTCACCCGGTCGCCCACGACGAGGTAGTCCCCCGGCACCCACGTGCCCGTCACGCTGATCCGTTGTCCGGCGTCGACCTCCCGGATCCCGACCCCGGGCTCGAGGACGTCCGCGAGCGGCCGGACCGATTCGGTCTCGGACGGGACGACCTGCCCGGACTCGATGGCACGGGCCAGCTGCCACTGGCCGAGGGCCGCGAACGCGCCGGCGACGGCCAGGCAGAGGACGAGGACGCCGATCCACCGAGGACGCAGCATGACGGAGCGGAGCGTCGGACGGGCCTGACCGTGGTCGGTCGGGCCTGGTGCCGACGGGGCGGGGCTAGTAATCGGGCTCTCGCTTTCGTGCTGGTGGTTCCTGGTCGTTCATCGCCTGTTCGACGAGTCGGTCGATGGCCGCCTGATCGGGGTCTGGCGCGCTGTCGTCCGGGGCGTCGGCCGTTCCGGCGACGAGGGCGATCGCCTCGTCCTCGGAACGGTCGGGTTGATCGACGCGCTTCGGCTTGCGACGACGCGGCCTGAGGATGAACGCGCCGATCTGCTCGGAGCGGCCGGCCACGATGGGACCCATCACCGCCATGATCAGCACGTACAGCCCGGCGAACGGCTGGATGAGGGGGTTCAACCCGGCGCTCAGGGACAGGGTCGCGAGGATGAGCGCGAACTCCCCTCGGTTCTGGAGGATCACCGCCGCGTTGATGCCGGCCTGTGGTCCGAGGCCGTTCAGCCAGGCGACGAACTGCCCGGCGATCACGTTGAGCACCACCGTCATCAGGACGGCGAGCAGCACCGGGACGAGGACGCTCCCGAACTTCGTCGCGTCGAGGGCGAGACCGAAGTTCAGGAAGAAGAAGGCGCCAAAGACGTCGCGGAGCGGGATCGCGATCTGCTCGATCTTGTTGCGGAAGCGGGTCGCGCCGAGCACCAGACCGATGAGGAAGGCACCGATCGCGTCGGTGACCCCGAGGATCTCGCCGATGCCGCCGAAGGCCACCGCGAGGCCGAAGAACAGGATGGTGAAGAGCTCGTCGTCCTTGGTGCGGAACAACCGCGAGACGAAGCGACCGCCGAACCTCGCGATCGTGAACATCACGAGGATGAACGTGAAGGCGATCGCCAGCTTGCCGATGACCGGCCAGACCTCCGTCTCGCCGCTCAGGACCACACCGACGATCGCCAGGTAGATGGCGATGAAGATGTCCTCGACGACGGTGACGCCGAGGATCATCGGCGTCTCGTCGTTCGTCAGCCGTTTGAGCTCGATGAGGAGTTTGGTGACGATGGCGCTCGAGCTGGTGGCGGTGATCCCGGCGATGATGAGGGCCTCACGGGTCCCCCACCCCACGAGGAAGCCGAAGACGAGCCCCGCGGCCATGTTGACGAGGATGTAGGACCCGCCGGACACGATCAGCTTCCCCGCATTGCCGAAGAACTCGTCCTGGTCGAACTCCAGGCCGAGGTTGAACAGCAGCAGGACCAGCCCGAACACCGCGATCAGTTCGATCTGTGCGCTCGCGAAGTCCAAGGGGAACCAGCCCGTGTACGGACTCGCGAGGAGCCCGACGAGCATGTAGACGGGGATCGACGGGAGCCCGATGAGCTTGCCGAGGCGGCCGAGGATGTAGGCGATGACGAACAGGACGCCGAGGATGAGGAGATCCTGGCCGAGGTGGGGGTTGTCGGTCGCGGCGTGCAGCATCCCTACCCTCCGGGCGGGGCGTCGACGGCGACCTTCTTGACGGCGCCCGAACGGAAGTAGGCGAAGGCCTTCGCGACCTTCTCCGGGCTACCCGCCACGACCAGCGTGTCGCCCGGGAACACCCGGAAGTCGGCCGCGGGGGCCGGGTTCGCGGAATCGCCTCGGACGACGGCCACGACCGTGAGACCGACCATGCCCTTCTCGGCGGGGTTGCCGAGCGGCTGCCCGGCGATGTGGTCTTCGTAGTCGACGGTGAACCAGTCGATGCTGAGCCCGGGGATCTGGTCGAGTGCGCTGAGCGATTCGGTGATCTGTGTGCCACCGAGCAGCTCGGCGAGCGTGTGCGCCTCGTCTTCGTTCAACCGGAGCGACACCTTGCCCGCGTCGGCACCGTCCTCGTGGTCGGCGAAGGTGATGAGGTCGCTGTGGCCGGAGCGGTGGGCGATGACCCCGACCTTGCCGCCGTCGTCCGTGACGAAGGTGTGCAGCACACCGACTCCGGGAAGTTTGACCCGCCGAACATCCACCATGGCTGTACTCCTCAGGCTTGTTGTGGCAGTCCTCCTAGTCTATCCGCCACGCCTGCGTCGCTCGCCCGAGAGGCCCGCAGCGGTTGCGGTGCGGGCGATCACCGGACGATCAGGCCCCCGGGACGATGTCCGGTGCCTCGAGCCGCACGCGGTCGGCGGCCTCGTCGTTCGGCTGTTCCTGGGACGCCCGCTCGGCGGTGACGCGCTCGAGGTAGTACGAGACCTCCTTGGCGATCCGCTCCTCGTCCCAACCGAGGACGCCTCCCATGAGCTTGGCCGCGACCGGAGCCGCCGAGACCCCGCGGTCCCAGGCCTCGATGGAGATCCGCGTCCGGCGGGCGAGGACGTCGTCGAGGTGGAGGGCACCCTCGTGGGACGCCGCGTAGACGACCTCGGCGCCGATGTAGTCGTCGGCGCCGGGGAGCGGCTCGGCGAGCGTCGGGTCCTCCTTGAGGAGGTCGAGCAGCTCGTCGGTGAGCACACCGTAGCGGTTCAACAGGTGTTCGATCCGTGCGGTGTGGACGCCGAACGCACGAGCGATCTTGCCGCGCTTGTTCCACGCGGCCTGGTACCCCTCGGCACCGAGCAACGCGATGTTCTCCGTCGCACTGGCCGGGATCTTGCCGTCCAGGGCGTCGACGGCGGCGTCGATCGCGTCCTTCGCCATCACCCGGTACGTGGTCCACTTGCCACCGGCGATCACAACGAGACCCGGCACCGAGTGAGCGACGAGGTGTTCACGCGACAGTTTGGAGGTCTGCTCCGACTCCCCGGCGAGCAGGGGGCGGAGTCCGGCGAAGACGCCCTCGACGTCCTCGCGGGTGAGTGGGACGGCGAGGACCGTGTTGACGCGCTCCAGCAGGTAGTCGATGTCCGCAGCCGTCGCCGCGGGGTGCGCCTTGTCGAGATGCCAGTCGGTGTCGGTCGTGCCGATGAGCCAGTGGCGGCCCCACGGGATGACGAAGAGCACGCTCTTCTCCGTGCGCAGCAGGAGACCCATGCTCGACTGGAACCGGTCCCGAGGCACGACGAGGTGGATGCCCTTCGAGGCGCGAACCTTGAACTGGCCGCGCTCCCCCACCATCGACTGGGTGTCATCGGTCCACACACCCGTCGCGTTCACGACCTGCTTGGCCCGGATCTCGAAGCGTTCGTCGGTCTGGAGGTCGTGCGCCTTCACGCCGACGACCCGCTGGCCGACCTTGATGAACCCCTCGACCCGCACGCGGCTGGCCACGTGCGCCCCGTAGGCGGAGGCCGTCCGCGCGAGCGATGCGACGTAGCGCGCGTCGTCGACCTGGGCGTCGTAGTAGGTCAGGCCACCGACGAACGCGTCCGACTTCAGGCTCGGGATGGAGCTGAGCACCTGACGCTTCGACAGGTGTCGGTGGTGCGGGACGCCCGGCGGACGACCACCCGTCCAGCTGAAGAGGTCGTACAGCAGCATGCCGGCGCCGATGTAGAACCGCTCGAACACCGGCTTGTTGAGCGGGTACAGGAAGCGGACCGGCTTCACGAGGTGCGGGGCGATGCGCTGCAACAGCAGCCCGCGTTCGATGAGCGCCTCACGGACGAGCCGGAAGTCGAGCTGCTCGAGGTAGCGGATACCGCCGTGCACGAGCTTGGAGGAACGGCTGGAGGTACCGCTCGCCCAGTCGCGGGCCTCGAGCAGGCCGGTGCTCAGACCGCGGGTGACCGCATCGAGCGCCGCTCCCGTACCGACGATGCCGCCGCCGACGACGAGGATGTCGAGTTCTTTGCTCTTCAGCGCTTCGATCGCGGCGTCGCGTTCCTCCATCCCCAGCTTGGTGGATCGGGACACGTTGTTGGGCGTGGTGGCCATCGTCGAACTCCGCTCGCTGGAACCGCCCTCGCGACGGTCCTGCACTGCAGGACCTCGTCTGCGAGGCTCTGCTTCCGAGGCTAGCGCCGAGCTTCCGAGCCGACAACCGCTTGCGGGAACCCGTGGGCTCCCGCAAGCGTCAGTTGCCCTGGTACGGCGCGACGACGACCTCGACGCGCTGGAACTCCTTGAGGTCCGAGTATCCGGTGGTGGCCATCGAGCGACGGAGCGCACCGATGAGGTTGGCGGTGCCGTCCGACTTCGGCGACGGCCCGTACAGGATCTCCTCGAGCGTGGCGACGGTTCCGACCTCGACACGACGACCGCGCGGCAGCTGCAGGTGGTGCGCCTCGGCACCCCAGTGCCAGCCACCACCCGGCGCATCGGTCGCACGGGCGAGTGCGGTGCCGAGCATGACGGCGTCGGCACCCATCGCGACGGCCTTGACGATGTCGCCGGAGGTACCGAGGCCGCCGTCGGCGATGACGTGGACGTACCGGCCGCCCGACTCGTCGAGGTAGTCGCGGCGAGCGCCCGCCACGTCGGCCACCGCGGTCGCCATGGGTGCGTGGATCCCGAGCGAGGCTCGCGTGGTGGAGGCCGCGCCGCCGCCGAAGCCGACGAGTACGCCGGCCGCACCGGTCCGCATGAGGTGCAGCGCCGCCGTGTAGGTGGCCGCACCGCCGACGATGACCGGCACGTCGAGTTCGTAGATGAACTTCTTGAGGTTGAGCGGCTCCTGGTTCTTGGAGACGTGCTCGGCGGACACGGTCGTGCCGCGGATCACGAAGAGGTCGACGCCCGCGGCGACGACGGTCTCGTAGAGCTCCTGCGTGCGCTGCGGCGACAGGGCCGCCGCGACGGTCACGCCGGCGGCGCGGATCTCGGCCAGGCGAGCGGTCACGAGTTCGGGCTTGATGGGCTCGGCGTAGATCTCCTGCATGCGAGCGGTCGCGCGACCGACGGGCAGCGAGCGGATCTCGGCGAGGAGCGGCTCCGGGTCCTCGTACCGGGTCCAGAGGCCCTCGAGGTCGAGCACGCCGACTCCGCCCAGCTGGCCCATCATGATCGCGGTCTTCGGTGAGACGACGGAGTCCATGGGTGCCGCGAGCACGGGGATCTCGAACTGGTAGGCGTCGATGGACCACGACACAGAGACGTCCTGCGGGTCGCGGGTCCGCCGCGACGGGACGACGGCGATGTCGTCGAAGGCGAACGCGCGCCGGGCGCGCTTTGACCGGCCGATCTCAATATCCATGCTCACCAGACCAGCCTATCGGTCGCCTACGACGACGACGGTCCGGCAGGCGGGCGCCTGCCGGACCGTCGAGGTCACGCTGGGGTCACTTGCGGTAGTTCGGCGCCTCGACGACGATCTGCACGTCGTGCGGGTGCGACTCCTTGAGACCGGCGGAGGTGATGCGGACGAACTTGCCCTTCGCCTTCAGCTCACCGATGTTGCGTGCACCGACGTAGAACATCGACTGACGCAGCCCGCCGATGAGCTGGTACGCGACGGCCGAGACCGGTCCGCGGTAGGGCACCTGGCCCTCGATGCCCTCGGGGATCAGCTTGTCGTCGCTCGGCACGTCGGCCTGGAAGTAGCGGTCCTTGGAGTAGGACGTCTTCTCGCCACGCGTCTGCATGGCTCCGAGCGAACCCATGCCCCGGTAGTTCTTGAACTGCTTGCCGCCCACGAACACGAGGTCGCCGGGGCTCTCGTCGGTACCGGCGAGGAGCGAACCGAGCATGACCGTGTCGGCACCGGCCACGAGGGCCTTGGCGATGTCGCCGGAGTACTGCAGGCCGCCGTCGGCGATGACCGGGACGTTCACCTCGCGGGCCGCGAGCGACGCCTCGTAGACCGCGGTCACCTGGGGCACGCCCACACCGGCGACGACACGGGTGGTGCAGATGGAGCCGGGACCGACGCCCACCTTGATGGCGTCGGCACCTGCCTCGATGAGGGCCTGGGCGCCCGACCGCGTCGCGACGTTGCCGCCGATGACGTCGACACCGGCGAACGCCGGGTCTGCCTTGAGCTTGCGGATGATGTCGAGCACGCCGGCACTCTCACCGTTGGCGGTGTCGACCACGATGACGTCGACGCCAGCGTCGAGCAGCTGACCCGCACGGGACCAGGCGTCACCGAAGAAGCCGATGGCCGCGCCGACACGGAGACGGCCGGAGTCGTCCTTCGTGGCGAGCGGGTACTTCTCGCTCTTGTCGAAGTCCTTGACGGTGATGAGGCCCTTGAGCTTGCCCGCCTCGTCGATGAGGGGGAGCTTCTCGATCCGGTGCTGCGCGAGGAGCGCCATCACCGCGTTGCGATCGGTGCCGACGGGCGCCGTGACGAGACCGGTGCTCGTCATGACCTCGCTGACCCGCGTGGTCGCCTTCTCGAACGGCGAGACGAAGCGCATGTCGCGGTTGGTGATGATGCCGACGAGCACGCCCTCGCCGTTGACGACGGGGAGCCCGGAGATGCGGAACTGACCGCACAGCTCGTCCACCTCGGCGACGGTGGCGTCGGCCGTGGTGGTGATCGGGTTCGTGATCATGCCCGACTCGCTCCGCTTGACGCGGTCGACCTGCTCGGCCTGGTCGGTGATCGACAGGTTGCGGTGCAGGATCCCGATGCCGCCCTCGCGAGCCATCGCGATCGCCATGCGCGCCTCGGTCACGGTGTCCATCGCACTCGACAGCAGCGGCGTGTTCACGGTGATCCGCTTGGTCAAGCGGGACGAGGTCTCCGCCTCGCTCGGGATGACGTCGGTGTGCCCGGGGAGCAGCAGCACATCGTCATACGTGAGTCCTACGAATCCGAACGGATCAGGCTGGTCCATTTATCCCTCTCATAGCCACGAACACACCGGAGAAACGCAGACCTGCCGGTATCACCATGGTAACCGAGCAGGGCGTACCCCTATTCCACGATCCCGACAAAACCATGCGCAGAAATACGCATGGGCGAAACATGTAGGCAATAATCAGGTTCTATCGTCGAACAGCGTTGTCCGACGCAGGAGAACGGTCCACGAATGTGGGCTGGCACTGGAGGTGCAGTGAAGTTCGCTGGAACAACCCGAAACCCGAGACTGGCACGGAGATTCGTGCTCCTCATCGCCTTGCTGTTCGGGGCGATCACCCTCACGTCCGTCATGAGCGCCGTCCCGGCTCATGCCGACGAAGTGGGTGAGGAGTACGACTTCTACTTCGCTGGGAACGTCAAGTACGACGACAAACCACTCGACGGCGTGAACATCACGGTCGACGGCAACGGCTACAAGGCCGACGTCGACACCGATGCCGACGGCAAGTGGAAGATCGGCGTCCCCGAGAAAGGTACGTACAAGGTCACCCTCGACGAGGAGACCCTCCCGAAGGGCGTCATCGTCGCCGAAGGCGGCGCGACCATCGAGGCCGAGTTCGGCCTCACCCAATCCAAGTCCGTGAACTTCTTCCTCGGTGAGGGCGAACGCGTCACCGTCAGCTTCTGGGACCAGCTCGCCGAACGGCTCGTCAACGGGCTGAACTTCGGGCTCATGCTCGCCCTGGCGGCCATCGGAGCGTCGCTCGTGTTCGGCACCACCGGCCTCAGCAACTTCGCCCACGCGGAGATGGTGACGTTCGGCGCGATCATGGCGCTCGTCTTCGGGGTGTTCCTGCAGTGGCCCATCTGGCTGGCCATCATCATCGCCCTCGCGTTGAGCGCCGCCTTCGGCTTCGCGCTCGACGCCGGCATCTGGAGACCCTTGAGACGCAAGGGCGTCGGCATCGTGCAGGTGATGATCGTCTCGATCGGCCTGTCGCTGGCGCTCCGCTACGTCTTCCTCTACTTCGTCGGCGGCGGCACCTTCCAGCTGCCCGGCTCCGGAGAGGAGAACATCAAGCTGTTCGGCACGGTCTCGCTCAGCGTCACCGACATGATCAGCATGGCGGTCAGCGTCGTGGTGCTCCTCGGTGTGGCTTGGTGGCTCATCAAGACGAAGACCGGCAAGGCGACGCGGGCGATCTCGGACAACCCGAGCCTCGCAGCGGCGAGCGGTATCGACGTCGACCGCGTGGTCCGCATCGTCTGGATCCTCGCAGCCACCCTCGCCGGCCTCTCCGGCATCCTGTGGGCGTACTTCCGACCCGGCATCAAGTGGGACATGGGAGCGCAGCTGCTCCTCCTCATCTTCGCGGCCATCACCCTCGGCGGGCTCGGAACGGCCTTCGGCGCCATGGTCGGCGCCCTCATCATCGGCATCCTCGTCGAAGTCTCGACGCTCTGGATCCCGTCTGACATCAAGTACGTCGGCGCCCTCGTGGTGCTCATCGCGGTGCTCCTCGTGAGACCGCAGGGCATCCTCGGACGTCGCGAGAGAATCGGTTAGGGGCACGCGCATGGACTGGGGAAGCATTCTCTCGAACACGCTCGCTTGGGTCATCAGCCCGGAGACGATCGCCTACGCGCTCGCAGCACTCGGATTGGCCGTGCACTTCGGCTACGGCGGGTTGCTGAACTTCGGTATGGCCGGGTTCATGGCGCTCGGCGCCTACGGCTACGCCATCTCGATCCTGAGCTTCGACCTCCCGTGGTGGGCCGGCATCATCGTCGGTTGCCTGGCATCGGTGGTCTTCGCCTTCATCCTCGGCATTCCGACGCTGCGATTGCGGGCCGACTATCTGGCCATCGTGACGATCGCCGCGGCGGAGATCGTCCGCCTGCTCTTCACCACGCAGGTCTTCGACGAGTACACCAACTCCGCCGACGGCCTCGGCAACTACCACGCCGGATTCCGGGCCGCGAACCCGATCCCGGAGGGCATCTACGGCTTCGGCCCGTGGGAGCTCAACGCGAACCAGTGGTGGGTCCGGATCTTCGGCATCCTGCTGTTGGCCGTCGCAGCCCTCCTCGTGTTCCTCCTCATGCGCAGCCCCTGGGGCCGCGTCCTGAAGGGCATCCGCGAGGACGAGGACGCCGTGCGCGCGCTCGGCAAGAACGTGTTCGCGTACAAGATGCAGGCGCTCGTCGTCGGTGGCGTCTTCGGCGCACTCGGCGGGGTGGTGCTGGCGCTGCCCTCCGCGGTCGTGCCCAGCGTGTACGTCACCAGCCTCACGTTCTTCATCTGGACGATCCTCCTGCTCGGTGGGGCCGCGACGGTCTTCGGACCGCTGCTCGGCTCGGTGATCTTCTGGGTGATCATGGCGTTCCTGTCGAACGTCCTCCCGGCGCTCGTGAAGGCCGACGTCCTGCCGTTCATGAGCTCGACGCAGGCGTCGACGCTCCGCTACGTGCTGGTGGGTGTCGCGCTCATGCTGATCGTCATCTTCAGGCCGCAAGGCATCCTCGGAAACAAGAAGGAGCTGACCTTTGTCAAGTAACAGCTCACCCACCTCGCGGCCGGTCAAGACCACCGGTCTCCACGTCGGCGAGATCGTCCCGGGCGTCAAGAAGGTCGACCCGATCCTCATCGCGGACCAGGTCACCCGGACCTTCGGCGGCCTGCAGGCGGTGAACGTGGAGCACCTCGAGGTGCCCCGCAACGCGATCACCGCGCTCATCGGCCCGAACGGTGCCGGCAAGACCACCCTGTTCAACCTGCTGACCGGTTTCGACAAGCCCAACACCGGAACGTGGAACTTCGACGGGAAGAGCCTCGGGGGCGTCCCGGCGTTCAAGGTCGCCCGCATGGGGCAGGTCCGCACCTTCCAGCTGACGAAGGCGCTCGGCCTCCTGACCGTGCTCGAGAACATGAAGCTCGGAGCGACCGGCCAGACCGGCGAGGGCATCTTCTCGAGCCTCGTGAAGCCGCTCTGGCGGAAGCAGGAGGCGGACCTCGAGGTCAAGGCGATGGACCTGCTCCGGCGGTTCAAGCTCGACACCAAGCGCGACGACTACGCCGCCAGCCTGTCCGGCGGCCAGCGCAAGCTCCTCGAGATGGCTCGGGCGCTCATGAGCGACCCGAAGCTCGTCATGCTCGACGAGCCGATGGCCGGCGTCAACCCGGCGCTCACGCAGTCGCTGCTCGACCACATCCTCGCGTTGAAGGACGAGGGCATGACCGTGCTGTTCGTCGAGCACGACATGCAGATGGTGCGCCACATCGCCGACTGGGTGGTCGTCATGGCCGAGGGTCGCGTCGTCGCCGAAGGGCCGCCGGACACCGTCATGGAGAACCCGGCCGTCATCGACGCCTACCTCGGCAGCCACCAGGACGTCGACCTCGGTGTCGTGACGGGCCGGATCGCCGGCGAGGACAGCGCCGCAGCCGAAGAGCTGCTGGCCGAGATCGAAGACGAACGGCTCGCGGCTGGCGCCGAGCCCGAGGAGGAGCGGAAATGAGCGACGTGAAGGGCGCCCCCGTGGGCGGCACTGCGGTCAACACCGCCGAGATGGTCGTCGAGGTCAGCGATCTGACGGCCGGCTACCTGCCCGGGGTGAACATCCTCAACAGCGCGAACCTCACGGCGCGCAAGGGTGAGCTCATCGGCATCATCGGGCCGAACGGCGCCGGCAAGTCGACGCTGCTCAAGGCGATCTTCGGACAGGTGAAGGTGCGGAGCGGTCAGGTCCTCCTGAACGGTGAGGACATCACCGGGCTCCGGGCGAACAAGCTCGTGGCCCGTGGTGTGGGATTCGTCCCGCAGACGAACAACGTGTTCCCGAGCCTCACCATCGAGGACAACCTGAAGATGGGGCTGTTCCAGAAGCCGAAGCAGTACACCGAGCGCCTGGAGTTCGTCACCGGCATCTTCAGTGAACTCGGCAAGCGGTTGAAGCAGCGTGCCGGTTCGCTGTCCGGTGGTGAGCGGCAGATGGTCGCGATGTCGCGCGCGCTGATGATGGACCCGCACGTGCTGCTCCTCGACGAGCCGTCCGCCGGGCTGTCTCCTGTCCGGCAGGACGACGCGTTCATCCGGGTGTCCGACATCAACAAGGCCGGTGTCACGACCATCATGGTCGAGCAGAACGCGCGTCGCTGCCTCCAGATCTGCGACCGCGGCTATGTGCTCGACCAGGGACGTGACGCCTACACCGGTACCGGCCGTGAACTGCTGTCGGACGACAAGGTCATCGGACTCTACCTGGGCACGCTCGGCCAGGACGAGGACTGATCAGGGGTTCCCCACTCGCGGCTCGGCGGGTACTTCGGTACCCTCGAACGTGCTCGTCCCGGCCATCGGCTGTGTGACGACCTGAAGCCACCGGAACCCGACCGGTGATCGAACCACAACTCCTCCCTCCCCCGAGGGGCACCGTCGCACCAAGACGGCCTCCTGAGACGGGGACGGAGGAGTTGTGCATTCCGGCCTCTCCTTCCCGCCCCTCCCCCTTGTGCCAGCGCGGTGCGCTGACGTGAGCGCGGTCCTGGCGCGTGAGCGCGGGTCTCCGGAGCCCCGCGCTCACGCCCTCCACCCGCGCTCACGCCCTCCACCCGCGCTCACGCCGAGTCACCTCCCCCGCGGCACAGCGACCCGCGCTGACGCCCGTGACCCGCGGTGACGTCAGCGCACCGCGCTGAGCACCACGCCGAGGCTCGCTCCACCGCGAGCTGGGCGAGTGGCCGTTTCCACACCTCCTCTCTCATCCGTGTTGGAGCACCTCGGAACGGGCACGGTGAGTCGATGGAATCCTTCGATCTGAACCTGCTCATCCGCCCGAACGGCCTCCTGCTCGTCCGAGACGCACGTCGGGTCGGTGCTGAGCGTCTGGTGAGTGCCGCTCATCGCGACGGAGACCTGGTGCGTCTGCGAAAAGGCATCTACGTCCCTGAACCGACCTGGCGATCCCTGTCCCCCGATGACCGCTACCGCCTCCGGATCGACGCGGCGGCCGTCGCCCTGCGGAAGGACGCCCTGTTCAGCCACTACTCGGCTGCGCGGCTCTGGGGACTACCGATCGTCGGCCCATGGCCTGCCGAGGTGCACACGTTGACGAGCGGCGACCGCGGAGGACGCTCAGCACCGGGAATCATCCGTCATACGACGCAAGGCGCCGTTGCGCATCGGATGCGGCACGGGCTCCCGGTGACCGACCCGGCTCGAACGGTGGTCGATCTCGCCCGGATCGCGCGCCTCGACGACGCGGTCGCCGTCGCCGACGCCGCGCTCCGGCTGAGGCTCACGGACGAGAGCGCACTTCGCTCGCTCGCACGAGATCTGCCGGCGCGTCGTGGAGGACGGCAAGTGCGGTTCGCGATCAGCTTCGCGGACCCCCGGGCGGCGAACGGTGGCGAGTCCAAGATGCGCGTCGTGATCGCCCAGCTCGGATTCGCCGTCCCGTCCCTGCAACAGTCGTTCGCCGACGCCGACGGACCGATCGGCATCGTCGATGCCGTCTGGCCGGACGAACAGGTGATCCTCGAACTCGACGGCCGCCAGAAGTATGTGCGAGAGGAGTTCATGCAGGGACGCGATGTGGCCGACATCGTCCTAGCGGAGAAGCTCCGGGAAGACCGACTTCGTGCGCTCGGCTACACCGTCGTCCGCGCCACTTGGGAGGACCTCGTCCATCCGAGCCGGCTCGCTGCGAAGCTCGAGCGCGCAGGGTCGCAGCGCGCGTTCCGCTGACCCGTGGCTCTTCTTTCGTGGCCAGCGCGGTGCGCTGACGTGAATGCACCGTACCGACCGTCAGCGCGGTGCACTGGCATGAGCGCGCCCCGCTGTGCAGCACCGCCGGTGAACGGGCGCGAGCGCGCCCCCGGCGCGTGAGCGCGGGTCTCCGGAGGCCCGCGCTCACGCGCTGGACCCGCGCTCACGTCAGCGCACCGCGCTGGCACCACCACCACACCAGCGCCAGGTCCGGCGGGAGCGCATGGCGCCGGACACGACGAAGGCCCCGGATCGCTCCGGGGCCTCGTCAGTCGCGCGAGCGACTAGTTGGTGCGGGTGTACTTGTTGTCGTCACCGTACTGGTAGATACCGATGGTCGCCTCGGTCGGGTCACCGTTCTCATCGAAGGTGATCGGACCGGAGTTGCCGTCGTAGTCGATCTTCTTGCCGTCGGCGATGGCTTTCGCACCCTCTTCGAAGGTGGACACCTTCTCGCCCTTGTCCTTGCCACCGGACACGGACTGGAGCTCGCCGGCCATGTCGGCACCCTCGGTCGAGCCGGCCTGCAGCGCCGCGAGGGCGAGCAGGATGACCGCGTCGTAGGATTCGGCCGCATAGCTGTAGTCCTTCAGCGGCTCGCCACCCTCGTCCTTCACGAACGCCTGGAGGCGGTCGGTGAAGTCACCGAGCTTGGCGGTGTCGAGACCGGGCAGCGTCCCCTTGGCGCCCGTGAGGGTACCGGGAGCGAAGTCGGCGCTGTAGTCGGCGAGGTTGCCGTCCACGAAGTAGAGCTTGTCCGACGGGAACCCGGCGAGTCCGGGGACGATCGTCTTGGTCTCCTCGAACGCGATGATCGCGATCGCGTCGGGGTTCTCCGCCTTGACCGCGCTGATCTGCGCGTCGAAGGAGGTGTCGCCCGTGTTGTACGACTGCTCGGCGACCACTTCACCGCCGGCGCTCTCGAACGCCTCCTTGGTGAACTTCGCCAGGCCGGTGCCGTACGAGTCGTTCAAGTAGATGATGCCGAGGGTGGCGTTGCCGTCCTCCGCGATCAGGTTCCCGAGGACCTCGCCCTGCAGCACGTCGGACGGCGCCGTCCGCCAGTAGAGACCGTTGTCGTCCCACGTCGTGAAGTCGGCGGAGGTGTTCGCCGGGGAGAACTGGATGACGCCTGCGCCGGTGACTTCGTCGATGAAGAGCTTCGACACACCCGACGATGCCGCACCGATGATGGCGGTGACGCCCTCGGAGAGCAGACGGGGGACCTCGGTCGCGTACGCCTTGTTGTCGGAGTCACCCGAGTCGCCGAGCGTCAGGTCGATCTTGATGCCCAGGTTGGCGTCGTTGACCTCCTTGACCGCGAGACCGACGCCGGCTTCCTCGGGCGGGCCGAGGAACGCCAGGTTGCCCGTCTGGGGCAACGCGGTGCCGAGCTTCAGGGTGAGGTCGCCAGCAGGCTTGCTGCTGCCGCTGCCACTGTCGTCACTGCCACCTGAGGCGCATCCGCTCAGGACCAGCGCGCTGGCTCCGATCAGTGCGATGCCACCGAGAACGATGGCACGAGGGCGGGAGCGAGCGGCCGTGGCCTTCGAAAAGACGCTCATGGTACTCCTTGCTTGTCAGAAGAGTGGCAGCTCCAGGGGCTGCCGTTGTGTCAAGTTATCCGCTGAGAGTGCGCTGGACAATGTCGTTGACGTTACAAGCGTGTAACACGACCAAATCGTTACCTCAGAGGCACCGGTTTCGCGTCTTTCCTGCAGTGGTCGCGCGATCAGCGACGGAATCCGCTGTTCAGACCCTCGCGGCACGGCGTCGATCGGCGGCCGCGGACCGTCGGCCGCGCGCGGACGCCACGAGCATGTCGCCCGTGAGGATGGCGAGCGCCAACCAGACGAGTCCGAAACCCAGCCAACGCTCCGGCGGCATCGCCTCGTGGAGGACCGCCACGCCGACGACGAACTGGATGATCGGCGCGAAGTACTGGATGAACCCCATCCAGGTGAGCGGCAATCGCCGAGCCGCGGCGGCGAACAGGAGGAGCGGGACGGCCGTGATGACACCGGCACCGATCAGCAGGAGGGTGTGCCCCACGCCGGCGGTGCCGATCGTGAGCCCACCGGAGACCCCGACGGCGATGAGCTGAGCGATCGCGACCGGTGTCAGCCACGCCGTCTCGAGCGTCAGCCCGGACACCGCGTCGACCACGCCACCGACCTGCTTCTTGATGTAGCCGTACAGGCCGAAGGAGAAGGCGAGGATGAGGGCGATCCACGGGACACTGCCGTGCCCGATCGCGAGGACGAGCACCGCGATCACGCTGACGACCACCGCGGCCCACTGTGCGGGACGCAACCGCTCGCGGAGGAAGAACACCCCGAGGAAGACGGTGACGATCGGGTTGATGAAGTACCCGAGCGAGGCCTCGACGACCTGGCCGTTGAGCGCTCCGTAGACGTAGGTCTGCCAGTTGACGTAGATGAGCGCGCCGGCGAGACCCATCGCCAGGACGATGCGCCGCTGCCGCAGGATCCCGAGCAGGCGACGCCAGGAGCGGGTCACGAGGATGAGGACGGCGCAGAACACGAGGGAGAAGACGATCCGCCAGGCGACGACCTCGAAGGCTCCGGCCGGCGCGAGCGCGATGAAGTAGAGCGGCAGCGCTCCCCAGAGGCAGTACGCGGCGACCGCCGAGATCAGACCCGAACGGCTCCCCTGCTGCGGGACCTCGACTCCTGAACGCGCGCGCGCCCCTCCGGCGGCGAGCTCGACATCGACTTCGACTTCCGCTGGATCGCTCGCGTTCTGCACTGGTCCAGGCTAGACCCGCGGCGGGCGGACGGACCTTGTTAAACGGACACAGCCCGAATGGCTGATGCCATTCGGGCTGTGGAGCGGCCTGAGCCGCCAGGTTCGTTCGCCGGTGTCTAGCGGACGACGACGGCGAGGACGTCGCGCGCGGACAGGACCAGGTAGTCCTCACCGGCGTACTTGACCTCGGTGCCGCCGTACTTGGAGTAGATCACCTTGTCGCCGACGGCGACGTCGAGCGGGACGCGGTTGCCGTTGTCGTCGATGCGACCGGGTCCGACCGCCACGACCTCGCCCTCCTGGGGCTTCTCCTTGGCGGTGTCGGGGATGACCAGACCGGAAGCGGTGGTCTGCTCTGCCTCGACCTGCTTGATGACGATGCGATCCTCGAGCGGCTTGATGGAGACCGACACGGTTGACCTCTTTCTTGAAACGAAGACGTTGTTAGCACTCACACTGCGAGAGTGCTGATTCCAGTCTAGGCATCTTCTGGCACTCACGCAATGCGAGTGCCAATGACCGGCTGCTAGCGTTGCCGGATGCACCCAGCTCCGCGCGAAGTCCGCTGACCATGGAACGATCGGAACTCGTGGAGCTCCTGACGGCCGACGGGCTCAGACTCCTCGACTCGCTCCCGCCCTACCCGTCCAAGGATGAGGCCGTCCGACTCGTCGGTCGGCTCCGGAACGAGGGGCACTCCCCCGCGCTCGTCGCGGCCGTGCTCACGCAGTCGCGTCTGCGGCTGAAGGCGGTCGGCAAGTTCGGCCCGTTCGCCGACCGCATGCTGTTCACCGAGGCGGGTCTCGAACAGGCCACCCGGCTGCCCGTGGCGGCGCTGCACGCGGGGCGCTTCGCCCGGGCAGGCCTGACCCGCATCGCCGATCTCGGCAGCGGCATCGGCGCGGACTCGATGGCGATGGCCTCCCTCGACCTGGAGGTGACGGCGGTCGACATCGACGAGGTGACCGCCGCGATCGCGAGCTACAACCTGGCGCCGTTCCCGACGGCGACGGTCCGGAACGAAGCGGCCGAGGACGTCGCGCTCGAGGAGTTCGACGCCGTCTGGTTCGACCCGGCCAGGCGAACGGCAGGGCACGTCGACACGTCCCGACTCGCGAGCGCCGCCGACTACACCCCCTCCCTCGACACCGTCTTCGACACGGCGAGCCGCCTCCCGGTCGGCGTCAAGCTCGGACCGGGGTTCGATCGATCCCTCATCCCCGACGATGCCGAGGCGCAATGGGTCTCGGTCGACGGCCAACTCGTCGAGATGACCCTCTGGTTCGGCCCGCTCGCCCGACCGGGTGTCCGGCGCTCCGCGCTCCTGCTCGCGGACGGCGTCCACCACGAACTCACGGCGGACGGCGACGCGGACGACGCACCGGTCCGCGACCTCGGTGCGTACGTCCACGAACCCGACGGCTCCGTCATCCGCGCTCGCCTCATCGGCGACCTCGCTGTGCGGCTGGAGGCGGGCATGCTCGGTCAGGGCATCGCGTACCTCACGTCGGACAGCGCGACGACCTCGCCGTTCGCGTCGACGTTCCGCGTCATCGCGCGGCTTCCGATGGACGAGAAGACCCTCAAGCGGACGATGCGCGAACGCGGGATCGGGGTCCTCGAGATCAAGAAGCGCGGGGTCGACATCGATCCGGCGGCGTTCCGCAAGCGGCTCGCGTTGCGTGGCGACGGCTCGGCGACGATCATCCTCACGAGGATCGCGGGGAAGCACAGCGCCCTGCTGGTGGAGCGCGTCGGTCACTGACGCGGTGTACCGCGCGGTGCGGTCGCCTTCCCGTCCGTCGTGCTGACTAGGTCGAAACGTAGCCGATGATGACGACGACGCTGTAGACCAGCCATCCGATCGAACAGGCGAGGCCGACGAAGCCGGTCACGAGACCCGTCAGCGCGCGACCACGCGCCCCCGGTTCGCGGCGGCGTGCACCGAATCCGAGGAAGATCGCGACGATCGACAGCGGGAAGCCCCAACCGACGAAGATCGACACGACAAGCCCGACGATGCCGCTGACGAGCGACCAGGTGCTGCGGGTGGTGGACGTGGGGGCGGCCGACGCGCCCGAAGATGAAGGCTGCTGCTGGTACGCGGCGTATCCGCCCTGGCTCGGAGCCTGGTACACGGCCGTCGGCACGGTCTGGAGGTACGTCGACTGCTCGCCCTGCCAGGTGGACGGAGCCGTCGGCTGAGCCGGTCGATCGGATGGAGCGGCCGGCGCGCCGGCGCGCCAGTCAGTGGCAGGCGGCACGCCGTACCCCTGTTGGCCGGCCTGAGACCACTGCTGCTGCGGTGAGGCCTGGTGGTAGGGCGGCTGCGGCTGCGCGGGCTGCTGGTACGGCGGCTGCTGCTGCGCCGTCGGGTACTGCTGCCCCTGCGGGGGTCGACCGCCGTGCTCCGGCTGACCGGACTGCTGCTGCTGCTGCCCCGGCGTGCCGTTCTGCTGCGCGGGCCGTCCCTCGGGGTGCTGTTGCTCGTCCATCGCCACTCCTTCGCTCCGTCACCGGGTACCGGCCCCATCCTATGCGTCGAGCGGTGGACGGGCTCGTCGACGACCGCCTCGAGAAGGGTGCCCCGCTCGCGCCGGGGAGCCGTCTAGTGGACCTGGATCTCCGTGACCGGCAGGGTCGAGTCGGCGCCGAAGTCGAGCGAGGAGGGCTCGCGTCCGGCGGAGATGAGCTGGGACGCGAGCGCCGCGATCATCGCACCGTTGTCGGTGCACAGCTGCAGTGGCGGGATGCGGAGTTCGATGCCCGCTGCCGCCGTGCGCTCGGCGGCGACCTCGCGGAGGCGCGCGTTCGCGATCACGCCACCGCCGAGCAGGAGGCGTGGCACGCCGAGCTCGGTGCACGCTTTGACCGCCTTCGAGACGAGCACGTCGACGACGGCCTCACGGAAGCTCGCCGCCACGTCGGCGACCGGTACCGGCTCGCCGGCGTCCTGCTTGGCCTCGACCCATCTGGCGACCGCGGTCTTCAGCCCGGAGAAGGAGAAGTCGTAGCGGTGGCGCTCCATGTCCTTCGGGAGGCTGAGCCCTCGGGGGAAGCGGATCGCCTTCGGGTCGCCACCGACCGCCGCCCGGTCGATCTGCGGACCACCCGGGTAGGGCAGACCGAGGATGCGTGCGACCTTGTCGAACGCCTCGCCCGCCGCGTCGTCGATGGTCTCGCCGAGGAGTTCGACGTCCGAGACGAGATCCCGCACCAGGAGGAGCGAGGTGTGTCCGCCCGACACCAGCAGCGCGATGGTCGGGTACTCGATGAGGCCGTCCTCGGAATCGAGCACGTCGGCCCCGACGTGTCCGACGAGATGGTTGACCGCGTACAGCGGCTTGCCGAGGGAGACGGCGAGCGCCTTCGCCGCTCCGACACCGACCATCAGTGCGCCGGACAGGCCAGGACCGCTCGTCACGGCGACGGCGTCGAGATCGGCCAGCGTGACGCCGGCTTCGGCGAGTGCCGTCAGGAGTGTGGGCTGGAGCGCCTCGAGGTGGGCTCGTGCAGCCACCTCGGGGACGACGCCGCCGTACCTGGCGTGCTCGTCCATGCTGGAGGCGATGGTGTTGGCGAGGAGTCGGTGTCCGCGGACGATGCCGATGCCGGTCTCGTCACAACTCGTCTCGATGCCGAGGACGAGTGGTTCGTCGCGGTTCATGCCATGCTCCCGGGGTGGTCGTCGGCCTGTTCGAGCGGAGGCCGCCCGTGCGCGGGCATCGGTGGCCTCGCCTGGACGGTGAGACGCATGACGATGGCGTCGACGTCGTCCGGTTGGTAGTACCCGGGTCGCACCCCGAGCTCCTCGAAGCCGAGGCTCCGGTACAGCGCGATCGCGACGGGGTTGTCAGCCCTGACCTCGAGGAACACCTGCGACACGTCCTGCTGTCTCGCCTGTTCGATGAGCGCCTGCATGAGCAGACGCCCCAGCCCGCCGCCTCTGGCGTGGCCGGCGACGGCGATGGTCTGGATGTCGGCGTCGTCGGAGCGGGAGGGCGCGAAGAGCCCGGCGTAGCCGGCCAGCGGGGCGTCCTCGGCGTCGACCTCGGTCGCGACGAGGTAGTGGCCGTGCGGTGAGGCGAGTTCGGCACGCATCATCTCGGTCGACCACGCGTCGTTGAGGAACACGGTGCTCTCGAGTTCCATGATCGCGTCGAGGTCTGCGACGCCGGCCCGGCGCAGGAACCAGGTCATGCCGTCACCCGCTTGGCGCCGGTGGACATCGTCACATCGGGTGAGCGCAGGTAGAGGGGTTCCTCCCCCGCGAACGCGCCGTCGGAAGCGAGGAGCAGTGCCGCGATCCGGCCCAGCGCACCGGCTGGGACGACGACCGCGTCGAACCGCACGGCCTCCGAGCTCGGCAGGTCTTCCGGCTTCGCCAGGGCGGGACCCTGGGTGCGGACGGGGAGACCGGTCGCGTCGAGGCCCGCGTAAGCCGTCCAGTAGCGCTCGCGGCGACGGGCGTCGGTGACGACCAGGAGCCCGTCGTCCGGCGTTGCCCGGCCGGTGGCGTAGGCGTCGAGCGCGATGCCGTCGTGGCTCACGACGGGGTGGACCGGGAGTCCGGCTCCGACACCGAAGCTGCGTGCGGCCGCGATGCCGATCCGGAGCCCGGTGAACGGTCCGGGGCCCATGCCGGCGACGACCCCGGTGAGGTCGGCGACGGCGACCCCCGCCTCGTCGAGCGAGCCGGCGATGAGCGAGCCGATGACCTCGGCGTGACGCATCGGGTCGTCGGATGACCGTTCGGCGAGGATCACGCCGTCCAGGGAGACGACGGCGACGCTCGAACCCGCGGATGTATCGATCGCCAACAGCACGTCGTCCAGCCTACCCGGGGTCGGTGGCGGCATGCCGCGAGAGCGTGAGCGTCCGCTGCTCGATCGGTTCCTCACCGGCGTCGCTCGTCGTGGGCGCGTCGCCGGCACCGGTCGGCCGCTCGATCACGAGCTCGAACCATTCGGGGACGACGCCGTCGAGGAGTCCGGCGCCCCACTCGACCACGACGACGGATCGGGCGAAATCGATGTCGAGGTCGTCGAGTTCGAGCGCCGAGCCGAGCCGATACGCGTCCACGTGCACGA
Organism: Plantibacter sp. LMC-P-059a; assembly: GCF_030209505.1. Taxonomy (NCBI): domain Bacteria; kingdom Bacillati; phylum Actinomycetota; class Actinomycetes; order Micrococcales; family Microbacteriaceae; genus Plantibacter; species Plantibacter sp. LMC-P-059a. Next base: position 100,473 of record NZ_JARVRZ010000002.1, read on the forward strand.
GGGGCGGACCGCCGACGAGACTCGGGTGGGTGCGCGCCAGCACGAAGGTCGGGCTGGTGACCGGACCACGCACCCCGAGCCCCTCCCCGATCCCGCGCGTGAGGGTCGTCTTGCCCGCCCCGAGCGGCCCGGTCAGCACGAACAACTGCCCGGCGCGCAGTTCCGCGCCGAGCCGGACGCCGTACGCGTGCATCTCCTCCGGGGTCGCCACCTCGACCGTGCCCGGGGTGAGGACCTGATCCGTCATGACCGCTCCCTCGGCGTCCGCACCACTCGTGGCCCGATCCGGGTGACGAGTTCGTAGTTGATCGTCCCAGCGGCCTCGGCCCACTCCTCGACGCGGGGCGCGCCGGTGGCAGGGTCGCCGAACAGGACGGCGTCCTCACCCACCTCGACCGGATCGTCTCCCACGTCGACGACGAACTGGTCCATGGCGATCCGACCGGAGACCCGGTAGCGGCGGCCGTTGATCACGACGGGGCCGGCGTTCGAGGCGCTACGGGGCACCCCGTCGGCGTAGCCGAGCGGGACGAGGGCGAGCGTCGTCGAAGAGTCCGCTCGGTAGCTGTAGTCGTAGGACACGCCGGTACCCGGCTCGACGCGACGCACGGCGGCGACGGACGCCCGGAGTGTCATGACCGGGCGGAGATCGAAGGCGGCAGCCGAGCGCGCGGCGTCCTCGGTGGGTTCGAACGGCGACAGCCCGTAGGCGGCGATCCCGAGGCGCACGGCGTCGTACCGGAGTGTCGGTTCGCCGAGGGCGGCCGCGGAGGCGGCGAGGTGGAGACTCCGTGGCGTGAGCCCGGCGGCGGTGGCGAGGGCGACACCGCGCTCGAACCGCACGGCGGCGGCGGCGTCGTCCGCACTCGAGGTGTTGGACACATGCGAGAACAGTCCGTCGATCCGGACGAGACCGGCGCTCTCGGCTGCTGCGGCGGCCTGGAACAGCTCCGGCCAATCGGCCTCGGCAGCGCCGTTCCGGCTGAGGCCGGTCTCGAGCTTGAACTGGACGACGGGCACCTCGGATCCGCGATTCCTGGCCGCCTCGATCACGCGGTCGAGCTGCGCCGCCGATGACAGACCGAGCTCGATCCCGGCGTCGAGCGCTACACCGAAATCGGCGTCCGGTCCGTGCAACCATGCGAGGACGGGCGCGGTGATCCCGGCCGCGCGGAGCGCCACCCCCTCGCGGATGTCGGCGACGCCGAGCCGGTCGGCACCGGCCTCGACGGCCGCCCGGGCGATCACCGCGGCACCGTGCCCGTAGGCGTCCGCCTTGACGACGACGATGAGTTCGGAGACACCGGTGATCTCGCGCAGACGACGGACGTTGTGCCGCAGCGCCTCGAGGTCGATGATCGCCTCGCGCGTCGGACGCGTGTCGGAACCGCTCGACATCAGCCCTCCCGCTCGGCGACGACGAAGGCGACGGCGACCCCGGCATCGTGGGTCATGCTGAGGTGCATGCTCGTGATGCCGCGCTCGGCGACGACCCCGGCCGTGACCCCGGACAGCTCGAAGTCGGGCTTCCCCTCCGGACCGTTCACGATCGCCATCTCCTGCCAGCGGATGCCGTCGGAGGAGCCCAGCGCCTTGATGAGCGCCTCCTTCGCGGCGAAGCGGCCGGCGAGCGAACGCAACGGCAACTCCCGTTCAGCAGGCACGAAGAGCCGGGCGAGGAGGTTCGGGGTCCGGGTCACGGCCCGCTCGAACCTCGCGAGGTCCACGAGGTCCACCCCGATACCGATGATCATCCTTCTACTCTACGGCCGACGCATCGTGCGGGGCGGACCGGCCGACGGGCCACCTCGGACCCTGCGGACCGACACCTACTCGACCGTGACGGACTTCGCGAGGTTGCGGGGCTGGTCGACGTCCAGGCCCTTCGCCGTCGCGAGCTCCATCGCGAAGATGTGGAGCGGGATGACCGCGAGCAGCGGCTCGAAGAGCGGACCGGCGAGCGGGATCGGGATGACCTCGTCCGCCGAGGGCAGGACCGCTGCGTCACCCTGTTCGGCGATCGCGATCACCCGGGCACCGCGAGCGCGGATCTCCTCGATGGTCGAGACGACCTTGGGGTGCAGGATCGCGGAACCCCGCGGGCTCGGCACGACCACGAAGACGGGCTGGCCCGGCTCGATGAGGGCGATCGGTCCGTGCTTGAGCTCACCACCGGCGAACCCTTCGGCGTGGATGTAGGCGAGTTCCTTGAGCTTCAACGCACCCTCGAGGGCGATCGGGTATCCGACGTGCCGGCCGAGGAAGAGCACCGCACGGGAATCGGCCATCCAGTGCGCGAGCTGCGCGATCTTCTCGGATGCGCCGAGGATGCTGGCGATCTTGTCCGGGACGGCCTGGAGTTCCTCGACCTGCGCGGCCAGGTACTCGGGCGTCTGCGTGCCGCGGACGCGGGACAGGTGCAGCCCGAACAGGTAGAGCGCCGTGATCTGCGCGGTGAACGCCTTCGTCGACGCGACCGCGACCTCCGGCCCGGCGTGCGTGTACACGACGGCGTCGGACTCGCGGGCGATCGTCGCACCCTGGGTGTTGCAGATCGACAGGGTCTTCGCGCCGGACTCGCTCGCGAAACGGACCGCCATGAGCGTGTCCATCGTCTCGCCCGACTGGCTCACCGAGATGACGAGGGTGCGGGCGTCGATCACCGGGTCGCGGTAGCGGAACTCGTGACTGAGCTCCACCGTGACCGGGATGCCCGCCCACCGCTCGATCGCGTAGCTGCCGACGGTGCCCGCGTACGCGGCCGTGCCACAGGCGATGATCACGATGCGGTTGATGTCGAGGAAGAGTTCGTCGAGGCCGGCGAGCTCCGGGATGACGACCTGTCCGCCCTCGACCCGTCCGCGGATCGTGTTGGCGACGGCGTCGGGCTCCTCGCTGATCTCCTTCGCCATGAAGCTCGACCAGCCACCCTTGTCGGCTGCGGAAGCGTCCCACTGGATCTCGAACGGCTCGGTCACGACGTGGTTGCCGGAGAAGTCGGTGACCGTGACGTCGTCCGGAGTGATGACGACCATCTGGTCCTGGCCGATCGCGACCGCTCGCTGCGTGTACTGCACGAAGGCGGCCACGTCGGATCCGAGGAAGTTCTCGCCGTCGCCGAGGCCGATGACGAGCGGCGAGTTCCGGCGCGCTCCGATCACGACGCCGGGCAGCTCCTGGTGCATCGCGAGCAGGGTGAAGGCCCCGTCGAGCCGGGCGACGACGCGGCGGAAGGCCTCGGTGAGGTCGCCCGTCGACCGGTACTCACGGCCGATGAGGACCGCGGCGATCTCCGTGTCGGTGTCGCTCTCGAAGGTGAACCCGTCGGCCAGGAGTTCGGCACGCAATTCGGCGAAGTTCTCGATGATGCCGTTGTGGATGAGCGCGAGGCGCCCCTCGTCGCCGAGGTGCGGGTGCGCGTTGCGGTCGGTCGGCCCGCCGTGCGTGGCCCAGCGGGTGTGGCCGATGCCGGTCGCCCCGGGGGCGATCGGGTTCGCGGCGAGGTCCTCGGTGAGGACGGCGAGCTTCCCGGCACGCTTGCGGGTGTTCAACGAACCCGTCGCGTCGAGCACGGCGATGCCGGCGGAGTCGTACCCCCGGTACTCGAGCCGCTTCAATCCGCCCATCAGGACGTCGACCGTCTTGTCGTTCCCGACGTACCCCACGATTCCACACATGTAGAGCAGCATAATCGCGCGATTTTGCGAGGATGCTGCACCAACTCGCGCAGCTCGACGGTCAGGTGCCGGACGGGGCGCTCAGAGCTTGCGGAGCAGCACCGAGGACACGGTGTGGTCCGAGTCCTTCCGCAGGACGAGCTTCGCCCGGGAGCGGGTCGGGCGGATGTTGTCGACGAGGTTCGGCTCGTTGATCGACCGCCAGAATCCGCGCGCCTGATCGGCGGCCTCCTCGTCGGAGAGCTCGGCGAACACGTTGAAGAAGGAGTTCGGGTTGGAGAACGCGCCGCGCTTCAACGCCATGAACCGGTCGACGTACCAGGACTCGATGTCGCGCGTCCTGGCGTCGACGTAGATGCTGAAGTCGAAGAGGTCGCTGATCGCGAGGCCGCTCGCGGTCGCGGCCGGTTGCAGGACGTTCAGCCCCTCGACGATCAGGACGTCCGGGCGCCGCACGACGACTTGCGCCGTCGGGATGATGTCGTAGCGGAGGTGCGAGTAGAACGGCGCGCGCACCTCGGCGGCCCCACTCTTCACAGCCGTGATGAACCGCAGGAGGGCCCGGCGGTCGTAGGACTCCGGGAAGCCCTTGCGATCCATGATGCCGCGCCGCTGCAGCTCCTCGTTCGGGTACAGGAACCCGTCGGTCGTGACGAGTTCGACGTGCGGGGTGTCCGGCCAGCGCGACAGCAGCTCGCGCAGCAGTCTGGCGATCGTCGACTTGCCGACGGCCACCGAGCCGGCGACCCCGATGACGAACGGGGTGCGGAGCGCCTGATCACCGAGGAACCGACTCGTCGCCCGCCCGAGGTCCTGCGTCCCCTTTGCGTACAGGCTGAGCAGCCGGCTGAGCGGCACGTAGACCTCCTCGACCTCCCGCATGTCGAGACGGTCGCCGAGGCCACGGATCTGCACGACCTCGGTCTCGCTGAGCGGCGTGGACGTCTCGGGAGCGAGTCGCGCCCACTCGGCGCGGTCGATCTCCACGTAGGGCGTCGGTTGCCCGGAGGCCCCACTCGTCGTCGAAGTCATGCGATCACTCTTCCACAGCTGGACCCACCGGCCCGCCGCCGGACGGCTCAGATGGCGAGTCGTTCGCGGACGACGTCGGCGAGACGATGGGCCAAGCGGTCCGCCGTCGGCTGGTCGGCCGCCTCGACCATGACCCGGACGAGCGGTTCCGTGCCCGACGGACGCAGGAGCACACGGCCCTCGTCGCCGAGCTCGGCCTCCGCGTCGCGGACCGCGGCGTCGACGACCTCGTCGCCGACGAGTCGGTTGCGGTCGACGCCCGTGACGTTGACGAGGATCTGCGGGTACACCTGCATGACCTCGGCGAGCTGGGCAAGGGTCTTGCCGGTGCGCGCCATCTCGGCCACGATGTGCAGGCCCGTGAGGATGCCGTCGCCGGTGGTCGCGTAGTCGGCCATGATGACGTGGCCCGACTGCTCACCACCCAGCGAGTAGGCGTGCTCGTTCATCGCCTCGAGGACGTAGCGGTCGCCGACACCGGTCTGCACGACCGTGATGCCGTGCTCCCGCATGGCCACGTGCAATCCGAGGTTGCTCATGACGGTCGCGACGAGCGTGTCGCCCTTGAGCTTGCCGCGCTCCTGCATCGAGACCGCGAGAATCGCCATGATCTGGTCGCCGTCGACGATCTTGCCGTCGGCGTCGACCGCCAGGCACCGGTCGGCGTCGCCGTCGTGCGCGATGCCCAGATCGGCCCCGTGTTCGAGGACCGCCTGCGACAGGAGGTCGAGGTGCGTCGAGCCGACCCCGTCGTTGATGTTCATGCCGTCAGGGTCGTTGCCGATGATCGTGACCCGCGCGCCGGCGTCACGGAAGGTCTCCGGTGACACGCCGGCGGCAGCGCCGTGCGCGCAGTCCAGGACGACGTGGATGCCGTCCAGGCGGTTGGGCAGGCTGCCGAGCAGGTGGACGACGTAGCGGTCCTCGGCGTCGGCGAACCGGACGATGCGACCGACGTCGGCACCGGTCGGGCTGAGCTTGGGGCGGTCGAGGTATTCCTCGATCCGGCGCTCCACGGCGTCGGGGAGCTTGGTGCCACCACGGGCGAAGATCTTGATGCCGTTGTCGGGCGCGGGGTTGTGCGAGGCGGAGATCATCACGCCGAAGTCGGCGTCGATGTCGGCGATGAGGAACGCCGTCGCGGGCGTCGGCAGGACGCCTGCCTCGAGCACGTCGACGCCCGAGGACGCCAGGCCCGCCGCGACGGCGGCGGACAGGAACTCGCCGGAGATGCGGGGGTCGCGTGCGAGCACGGCGACCGGACGCTTCCCGGCGGCACGGCGGGCCTCAGCACTACGGCCTTGCCCAAGCACCACTGCGGTGGCTTGGGCAAGGCCGAGAGCGAGGTCTGCCGTCAGGTCGGCGTTCGCGAGACCGCGAACACCGTCGGTACCAAACAGCTGAGGCATTGAGCTTCGCTTGTCCTGAGCGCGATTAGCGCTTCGAGAACTGCGGAGCCTTACGGGCCTTCTTGAGTCCGGCCTTCTTGCGCTCCTTGACGCGAGCGTCGCGGGAGAGGAAGCCGGCCTTCTTCAGCGTGGCGCGGTTGTTCTCCTCGTCGATCTGGTTGAGCGAGCGCGCGATGCCGAGACGCAGCGCACCGGCCTGGCCCGAGGGGCCACCACCGGAGATGCGTGCGATGACGTCGTAGCCGCCGACCAGGTCGAGGACGGTGAACGGGTCGTTGATGAGCTGCTGGTGCAGCTTGTTCGGGAAGTAGTCCTCGAGCGTGCGGCCGTTGACCGTGATGGTGCCGCTACCGGGGACGAGGCGCACGCGGGCGATGGCCTGCTTGCGGCGACCGACGGCTGCGCCGGGGACGCTCAGCACGGCGCGAGGCGCGGTGACAGCTGCTTCAGGAGCCGACTCGGTGGAGTAGCTCTGCGGGGTCTCTTCGATGGAATCTGCGATGTTCGCCACTGTGAAATCCTTTTTTCTTGTCCGGTGCTTACTGGGCGACCTGGTCGAGCGTGAACGGCTTGGGCTGCTGAGCGGCGTGAGGGTGCTCGCTGCCGGTGTAGACCTTGAGCTTCTTCAGCTGGTCGCGGCCGAGGGAGTTCTTCGGCAGCATGCCGCGGATCGCCTTCTCGACGGCGCGGATCGGGTTCTTCTCGAGGAGCTCGGCGTAGGTGACGGCCGAGAGCCCGCCCGGGTAACCGGAGTGGCGGTAGGCCTTCTTCTGCAGGAGCTTGGCGCCGGTGAGGGCGACCTTGTCTGCGTTGACGATGATGACGAAGTCGCCACCGTCCATGTGCGGGGAGAAGGTCGCCTTGTGCTTGCCGCGCAGGAGCGCTGCGGCGTGGCTGGCCAGGCGGCCGAGGACCACGTCGGTGGCGTCGATGACGACCCAGTCGTGCGTGATCTCACTGGCCTTCGGGGAATACGTGCGCGTCACAATAGTGCTGCTTTCTGGTCGGAGTTGGTCGTTCGTGAATCCCGCTCCTGTTGGGAGTTCCGATCGGAACGCCCGAGGTGGAGGGCTCAACTTCGGGTACCGCACCGCAGAAGGCGCAGGCACCAACGGGAGAGTCTACGTGATCACCCCTCGTCGGTCAATTCACACCCGCGATCAATCGGCGCCCGCCGCCACGTGCTCGTGACTCCGCCGCTGCCGCGTCGTCGCTGCGCGGGACTGCAGGAGACCGGGCTCCGGATACCCGACCTCGACGAGGGTGAGTCCCCGCGCCGGCATGACCCGGAAGTCGATCTCGCGGTGGCCGCCGTCCCGGAGCCGGACGACCTCCTCGAGCGACAGACGCCCCTCCCCCACGGCGACACAGGCACCGACGAGCGAACGGACCATGCTGTGGCAGAACGCGTCGGCGGTGAGTCGGGCGACGAGCACACCCGCGTCGTCACGTTCCCAGCTGAAGGCCTGCAGGGTGCGGATGGTCGTGGCCCGAGGTCGCGGCTTGCAGTACGCCTGGAAGTCGTGGAGTCCGACGAGGGACGCCGCCGCCTGCTGGAGCAGCCCGAGGTCGAGTGAGGAGGTCGTCCAGCTCGTGGTGCGGCGGACGATCGGATCCTTGCGCACGCCGGCGTCGGCGAGCCGGTACCGGTAGTGACGCCAGACGGCGGAGAACCGCGCGTCGAAGCCCTCCGGAGCCGGCTCGGCCGCGTGGATGACCACGTCGCGATCCATCCCGAGGACGCCGTTCAGTCGCCGGGCCAGCAGGGTGCTCGCACTCTCGAAGCGCGGAGAACCGTCGGGGAACTCCGCGTGGCGGCCCTGCAGGCGGGTGATCTTGGCCAACTGGGGCTCGGTCAGGTCGAGGTGCGCCACCTGGCCCGACGCGTGGACACCGGCGTCGGTGCGTCCGGCCACCACGAACCGTGGCACGGGTGGAACGGTCTTCCCGAGCACCCGGTAGAGGGCCTCCTCGAGGACCCCCTCGACCGTCCGCAGGCCGGGTTGTTTCGCCCACCCCGCGAAGTCCGTCCCGTCGTAGGCGATCGCGAGCTTGAACCGCTGCGCCGGCAGCACGCTCACCGCTTCGGAGGCGTCACCGCTCACGGACGTACGCCAGATCACGCGTCGTCGCGACGAACCCCTGCCGTTCGTAGAGCCCGAGCGCTCCCGTCGGGCTGGCCGTGTCGACCTCGAGCGTCGCCCGCTCCAGACCGGCGGCCTGGATCCGTCGGAGTGCCGCGGCGAGGAGGGCCGGAGCCAAGCGCCGCCCGCGCCAGTCGCGGACGGTACCCACCAGGGCGATGTAGGCGCTCGTGAAGCCCTGAGCAGACCAGCTGTCCTCGTCGACCTCCGCCAGGGTGAACCCGACGGCCCGTCCGTCGTCGGCGACCGCCACCACCGAGAGGTCGTCTCGGAAGTGTGCGCCGCCCACGAACTGCGCCCACATCGCCGGAACCGTCTCGAGGCTCCCCCAGTGGTCGCGGAAGGAGTCGTTCCGTGCGTCGCGCGTGCGATCGGCGAACTCGGGCCGGTACTCCTCGAGCGTCACGCCGGCGGGGACGTCGATCTCCTCGACCGGCCGGGAGAGGTCGCGCTCCATGATGGTGAAGTAGCGTGCCACACCGAACCCGAACCGCTCCAACAACCGCGCTGCCGCGGTGTTCCGTTCGTCGACGTAGGCCCGAGAGGAGGCCGGAGCCCCCGTCTCCACCGAGGCCAGCTGCTGCTCGGACCGCTCGAGGGACCAGGCGAGCAGGACACGACCGATCCCGCGCTCGCGCCACGCGGGGTGCACGCCGCCGAACACGTAGGAGTACACGGAGACGTCCCTCGACGGCGACAGGATCACCATCGCGTAGGCGACGAGCGTCCCGTCCTCGGAGAACGCGAGCAGACTGTCGGTCGCCATGTCGATCCACTCGTGATCGAACTCGTCGGCGATCTCGTCACGGCTCGTCACCCGGTGGGGGTTGTCGAAGGGGTCCATGGCGCGGCACAGCGCGACGATGTCGTCGATGTGCGCGCGCTCCGCCGGACGCCACTGCGTGATCTCGGGGTGCTGCGGACGTGCCGGGCGGCCGTCCGGAACGGCAGGAGTGGTACTCATGCCTCCAGCCTAGGACACCGTCGAAAAGCGCCCGGGAACGACGGAACCCCGCCCTCCGTGCGGAGAGCGGGGTTCCGTTCGTGTGGTGCCGAACCTACTTGGCGTCCTTCGCGGGAGCCTCGTCGGTGGTCTCGCCGGCGTCGACCGACTCGCCGTCGGTCTCCGTTGCCTCGACTGCCTCAGCAGCCTCGACCTCGGCCTCGGCGGCAGCGGGCGTCTCCTCGGCAGGAGCCTCGTCGACCGGCGCTGCGGCGTGCTTCGCCGACTGCTTGGCCGGCTTCGCCTTCGGCGTGACGGGCTCGAGGACGAGCTCGATCACGGCCATCGGAGCGTTGTCGCCCTTGCGGTAGCCGGTCTTGATGATGCGCGTGTAGCCGCCCTGACGGTCGGCGACGAGCGGAGCGATCTCCGTGAAGAGCTCGTGGACGACGCTCTTGTCGGTGATGGTCGCGAGCACCCGACGGCGGGCGTGCAGGTCGCCACGCTTCGCGAAGGTGATCAGGCGCTCAGCGAGCGGACGAAGACGCTTCGCCTTGGTCTCGGTGGTCTGGATGCGCTTGTGGGTGAACAGCGCAGCAGCGAGGTTGGCGAGCAGCAGACGCTCGTGAGCGGGGCCGCCTCCGAGGCGGGGTCCCTTGGTGGGAGTAGGCATTCTTGTCTCTCTTCAGGTTGGAAAGTCGTCAGGTGGATCGCGAGCTAGGAGACGGTCTCGTCGTCGTAGCCGCTGTAGAAGTGGGCGCCGTCGAACCCGGGGACCGAGTCCTTCAGCGAGAGGCCCATTTCGGTGAGCTTGTCGCGAACCTCATCCACCGACTTCTGACCGAAGTTGCGGATGTTCATGAGCTGCGTCTCCGACAGCGCGACGAGCTCGCTGACGTTGTTGATGCCCTCACGCTTGAGGCAGTTGTACGAGCGCACGGAGAGGTCGAGGTCCTCGATCGGGATCGAGAGCTCGCCGGGCAGCACGGCGTCGACCGGCGCGGGGCCGATCTCGATGCCCTCTGCAGCGGTGTTGAGCTCGCGGGCCAGACCGAACAGCTCGGTCAGCGTGCGACCGGCCGACGCGATGGCGTCGCGCGGCGTGATCGCCGGCTTCGACTCGACGTCGACGACCAGGCGGTCGAAGTCGGTGCGCTCACCGGCACGAGTCGCCTCGACGCGGTAGGTCACCTTGAGCACGGGCGAGTAGATCGAGTCGACGGGGATCTGACCGGCTTCGCTGAACTCATTGCGGTTCTGCGTCGCCGAGACGTAGCCACGGCCACGCTCGATCGTGAGCTCGAGCTCGAACTTCGCCTTGTCGTTGAGCGTCGCGATGACCAGGTCCGGGTTGTGGACCTCGACACCGGCCGGAGCCGAGATGTCGGCCGCGGTGACCTGGCCTGCGCCGGTCTTGCGGAGGTACGCCGTGATCGGCTCGTCGTGCTCGCTGGAGACGACGAGGCCCTTGATGTTCAGGATGATCTCGGTGACGTCTTCCTTGACACCGGGGATGGTGCTGAACTCGTGCAGCACACCGTCGATGCGGATGCTCGTGACTGCGGCGCCCGGGATGGACGACAGCAGGGTGCGACGAAGCGAGTTCCCGAGGGTGTACCCGAAGCCTGGCTCGAGCGGCTCGATGATGAACCGGCTGCGGAACTCCGAGATGGATTCTTCGGTGAGCGTAGGGCGCTGTGCGATGAGCACTATGGATTCCTTTCGGCTAAGTGTCCGCTATATGACACTTGCGTTGGCGAGGTATTGAATTGTGTTCGCTGGCCCTGGTCACCAGGACCATGCCGTGATCCGTCCGCGGCGATCAGACGATCGCCACGGACGGATCACGGCCGGTGAACCGAAGGAATTAGACGCGGCGACGCTTCGGGGGGCGGCAACCGTTGTGTGCCTGAGGCGTGACGTCGTTGATCGAACCGACCTCGAGGCCTGCGGCCTGGAGCGAACGGATCGCGGTCTCGCGGCCGGAGCCCGGTCCCTTGACGAAGACGTCGACCTTCTTCATGCCGTGCTCCTGCGCCTGACGCGCAGCCGACTCGGCGGCGAGCTGTGCGGCGAACGGGGTCGACTTGCGCGAACCCTTGAAGCCGACGCCACCGGACGACGCCCAGCTGATGACCGCGCCCGAGGGGTCGGTGATCGAGACGATCGTGTTGTTGAACGTCGACTTGATGTGGGCCTGGCCCACGGCGATGTTCTTCTTTTCCTTCTTACGCGGCTTCCGAACGGCCGACTTTGGTGCTGCCATGAATATCTCCTGAGTCCTATGACGAGGCGACTAGGCGGGGCCTAGCGGGCCTTCTTCTTGCCGGCGACGGTGCGCTTCGGGCCCTTGCGGGTGCGCGCATTGGTCTTGGTGCGCTGGCCGTGGACCGGAAGGCCACGACGGTGACGGATGCCCTGGTAGGACCCGATCTCCACCTTGCGGCGGATGTCGGCGGCGACCTCACGGCGGAGGTCACCCTCGACCTTGAAGGTGCCCTCGATGTAATCGCGCAGGGCGATCAGCTGGTCATCGGTGAGATCCTTCACGCGGATGTCTCCGCTGATGCCGGTGTCGGCGAGGGTCTTGAGTGACCGCGTGCGGCCAACACCGTAGATGTACGTCAGTGCAACTTCCACGCGCTTGTCGCGTGGGATGTCTACGCCGGCGAGACGTGCCATGGTGGCTTCTCCTAGGAGTTGTGGAGGTGTGGAGCAGTTCCGGTGCTCGGGCCTCCGACCCGAGGTGTCCCCCGCCGCGCTCGCGCGTTGCGGGATGTGGAACTGCCGTTAGAGGGGTGCTGCTGTGGTGCTCAGGGCTGCGTGCTGCAGGTCCTCTGAGATCAACCCTGGCGCTGCTTGTGGCGCGGGTTCTCGCAGATGACCATGACGCGGCCGTTGCGACGGATGACCTTGCACTTGTCGCAGATCTTCTTGACGCTGGGCTTGACCTTCATAGTTCTCTCTTTTCGCTGTCGTCGTGCCGGGCCCGACACCGGTTGGTGGCGGCGCGTCCGGCCGTTACTTACAGCGCGACCTACTTGTAGCGGTAGACGATCCGACCACGGGTCAGGTCGTAGGGGGTCAGTTCCACGATCACGCGGTCCTCTGGGAGGATGCGGATGTAGTGCTGACGCATTTTGCCCGAAATGTGGGCAAGTACCTTGTGTCCGTTGGTCAGCTCAACGCGGAACATCGCGTTGGGCAGAGCCTCGACCACTTGGCCCTCGATCTCGATGACGCCGTCTTTTTTGGCCATAGCCTCACTGTCGCTCAGGTTGAGTCGCACTGGTCGTGCGGATGGATTGCGGTGCGGATGTCGGCTCGCCGAAGGCATGCAGAAAGCACCAAAGATCGATTCTATGCTATGTTTCCGCGTTTCACCAACTCAACGTCGAGAGGCGCTCGTCGTCACTCGGTCCGCGCGAGGAGCGCGGCGTTCAGCTCCGCCGTGAGCCCTCGGTCGATGCCGACCGGCCGGCCGTCGACGGCCGTGACGGGGACAGCCAGCCGCACGCTCGAGAGCAACCACACCGCATCGGCCTGCATCAGGTCGTCCGGGGTCAGCATGCGGTCCTCGCACGGGTGTCCCTCCGCTTCGAGGTGCTCCCAGAGCGCCAGTTGTGTGGTGCCGGGGAGGATGCCGCTCGTCGCGGGCGGCGTGACGAAGGTGCCCCCGATCCGGGCGACCACGGTCGAGGTCGGCCCCTCGAGCACGAACCCGTCGCTGCTCACGAAGAGCACGTCGTCCGCCCCGCGACGGTGCGCCTCCCGGAGGGCCGCCATGTTGACCGCGTACGAGAGCGTCTTCGCGCCCGCGAGCAGCCAGGGTGACCGTTCCTGGACGTCACTCGACAGGCCACGATCCAGGAGCACGACGTCGATCCCGGTCTCGCGTTCAGGGAATCCACCGGCAGGCGTCGCCGAGACCCAGGCCGTCGGGCGCTCACCGCTCCCCCGTGTCAGGACCAGACGCACGGCGCTCTGCTCGGCGTCCGGAAGTGCTGCGACCGCGCGCGCGACGGCGGACCGCCACTGCGCGTGGTTCGGCGCCGGCAGGTCGAGAATGGCCGCCGATTCGGTCAGCCGGGCGAGGTGCGCCTCGACCGACTGCGCGCGGCGCCCGACCACACCGATCGTCTCGAAGATGCCGTCGCCGCGCGCGGGCCCGAGATCGAAGACGCTCAGGACATCCGAGCCGTCACCGCCGGAGGTGATCGACGCCTCGAGCGTCGCCTCGTCGACGACGGCGTCTGCGGGCAGGACGTCGAGCAGGAACACGATCGGAGCACTCATGACGAGCAACTCTACCGGTGGTGGAGCCGGCGCACGGCGGCGCGGCGGTCAGGCGGGGCGGACCGGCGTGACGCCGAACGCGGCCAATGCCGCGGCGCCACCGTCGGGAGCCGTCAGCACCCAGATCCCGTCGCGGTGCACGGCCACGCTGTGCTCCCAGTGCGCGGCAGCCGCACCGTCGAGCGTGGCGACCGTCCATTCGTCGTCGCGGACGAAGGTGTCCGGGCTCCCCGCCACCACCATCGGCTCGATGGCCACCACGAGCCCGGGCTTCACCTCGGGGCCGCGCTGGCGGACGCGGTAGTTGAAGACCGGCGGCGCCTCGTGCATCGTGCGACCGATGCCGTGACCGACGTAGTCGGTGAGGATGCCGTACGGACGTCCCTCAGGGGAATGGTCCTCGACGTACTCCTCGATGGCTGCACCGACCTGGTTGAGGTGACGCGCCGTCGCGAGTTCCGCGATACCCGCCCACAGCGACCCTTCGGTCACGGCCGACAACCGCTCGCGCTCGGCGACGAGTTCCGGCCGGCTCGGGTCGGGTAGGACGACCGTCATCGCCGAGTCGCCGTTCCAGCCGTCTATCTCCGCACCGCTGTCGACCGAGACGATGTCGCCCGGGCCGAGGACCCGAGCGCCGGGGATCCCGTGCACGACGTCGTCGTTCACCGAGGTGCAGACCGTGTGCCGGTACCCCGGGACGAGCTTGAAGTTGGAGTGACCGCCGGCCGCGACGATGGCCGCTTCGGCCACCGCGTCGAGCTGCAGGGTCGTGACGCCGGGAGCGATCCGTTCGCGGACGGCGTCGAGCGACGCCGCAGTCGCGAGCCCGGGCGCGATCATCGCGCGCATCTGCTCGGGGGTCTTGTAGATCGACTTCCGGAACACCGTACTGGAGGCGTTCTGCGTCAGACGGCGGGCACGATGATGCCGCGAGCTGCCAGCGCGGCATCGATCCGCGCAGTCACCTCCGACACCTCGCCGAGTCCGTCCACCGCGACGACGAGTCCGCGCGCCGTGAAGACCTCGATCAGCGGAGCGGTCTCCTTCGCGTACAGCTCGAGCCGGTGGCGGATGACCTCTTCGGTGTCGTCGGGGCGGCCCTCCGCTTCGGCACGCTTCAGGAGCCGGACGACGACCTCTTCGGTCTCCGCCTGCAACTGCACGACCGCATCGAGGCTCGTCCCGTTCTCAGCGAGGAGCGCGTCGAGTGCGACGACCTGGTCGGTCGTGCGCGGGTAGCCGTCGAGCAGGAACCCGTCGAGGGCGTCCGGCTGGTGCAGGCGGTCGCGGACGATCTCGTTGGTCAGCGAGTCCGGGACGTAGCCGCCCCCACGGACGAGCTCCTGGACCTGCTTGCCGAGCGGGGTACCGCCCTTGATGTTCGCGCGGAAGATGTCTCCGGTCGAGATCGCCGGGATGCCGAAGCGCTCCGACAGGAAGGCTGCCTGCGTGCCCTTGCCGGACCCGGGAGGACCGACGATGAGCAGACGGGGCTTTCCGGACGCGCTCAACGCAGGAGTCCTTCGTAGTGGCGCTGCTGGAGCTGCGAGTCGATCTGCTTCACCGTCTCGAGGCCCACGCCGACGATGATGAGGATCGATGCGCCGCCGAAGGGGAAGTTCGCATTCGCGCCGACGAGCGCCAGAGCGATGAGTGGCAGGAGCGCGATCAACCCCAGATAGATCGAGCCGGGGAGCGTGACCCGTGTCAGCACGTAGTCGAGGTACTCGGCCGTTGGGCGACCCGCGCGGATGCCGGGGATGAAGCCGCCATACTTCTTCATGTTGTCGGCGACCTCTTCGGGGTTGAAGGTGATCGCGACGTAGAAGTAGGTGAACCCGACGATGAGCAGGAAGTACATGAGCATGTACAGCGGGTGGTCGCCCTTGGTGAGGTACTGCTGGATCCAGAGGACCCACGGCGCCGGCGTACCGGTCGTCGGCTGGTTGAACTGCGCGATGAGGGCCGGCAGGTACAGGATCGACGACGCGAAGATGACGGGCACCACACCGGCCATGTTGACCTTGATGGGGATGTAGGTGTTGTTGCCGCCGTAGGTGCGGCGTCCGACCATGCGCTTGGCGTACTGCACGGGGATGCGGCGCTGCGACTGTTCGACGAACACGACGAGCCCGACGATGACCAGCCCGACGGCGAGGACGAGGAGGAAGACCTCCGGTCCCTTCGCGGTCCAGATGGCGGCGAGCGAACCGGGGAAGGTCGCGGCGATGGACGTGAAGATGAGGAGGGACATGCCGTTGCCGACACCACGCTCGGTGACGAGCTCGGCCATCCACATGACGAGGCCGGTGCCGGCGGTCATGGTGACGACCATGAGGAGCATGCCGTACCAGGTGCCGCCCTGGGCGGTGATGAGGTCGGCACAGACGCCGCCCTGGTTCCCGAACAGTGCACCGCTCTTCGCGACGGTGATCAGCGTCGTCGACTGGAGGATGCCGAGGAAGATGGTGAGGTAGCGGGTGTACTGCGTCAGCTTGCCCTGGCCGGACTGGCCTTCCTTGTGCAGCGTCTCGAAGTGCGGGATGACCACGCGGAGCAGCTGGACGATGATCGACGCGGTGATGTAGGGCATGATGCCCAACGCGAAGATGGAGAGTTGGAGGAGAGCGCCACCGCTGAAGAGGTTGACGAGCTCGTAGAGGCCCGAAGCTCCGGCTGCCTGCTGGTTCGCGAGGCACTGCTGCACGTTCGGGAAGTTCACGAACGGAGCTGGGATGAAGGACCCGAGCCGGTAGATGGCGATGATTCCGAGTGTGAACCCGATCTTCCGACGAAGATCCGGGGTCCGGAAGATCCGGCCGATGGCGGTGAACAAAAGGGGCCTCCTGTGGGATGGTGCGGGGTCGGCCCGGGTGACCGGCATGATGCCGGCCACCCGAGTGAGCTCCTGTGCGGAGCCGGCCGAGGGCTACTTGACGCTGCCCCCGGCTGCCACGATCTTCTGCTCAGCTGAGCCGGAGACCTTGTCGACCGCGACATTCAGCTTAACCGAGATGTCACCGTTTCCGAGAACCTTGACCTTCTCGTTCTTCCGGACGGCACCCTTGGCGACGAGGTCGACCGTGGTGACGTCGCCACCCTTGGGGTACAGCTCGGCGAGCTTCTCCAGGTTCACGACCTGGTACTCGACGCGGAAGGGGTTCTTGAAGCCTCGGAGCTTCGGGGTGCGCATGTGCAGCGGCATCTGCCCACCCTCGAAGCCGACCTTGACGTTGTAGCGGGCCTTCGTGCCCTTGGTACCGCGACCAGCGGTCTTACCCTTGGACGCCTCACCGCGACCGACGCGCATCCGGGCCTTCTTGGCACCGGCAGCGGGACGGAGGTGGTGGACCTTCAGGACCTGCTCGCGCTTCTCGGCGGGCTCGTCCGTCGCGGGCTTCTTGGCAGCAGCAGCCTTGGGGGCCGCCTTCGCCTTCGGCTCGGACTTCGCAGCGGCCGTCTTCGGAGCTGCCTTCGCAGCGGCCTTGGGGGCCTTCTCCTCAGTGGTTTCGTTCTTCTCAGCCATTAGTCGATCTCCTCAACCTGTACGAGGTGAGCAACAGTGTTCACGTAGCCGCGGTTCTGTGCGTTGTCCGGACGGACGACGACAGCACCGATGCGACGGAGACCCAGGCTGCGAAGCGTGTCGCGCTGGTTCTGCTTCTCACTAATTCTGCCCTTGATCTGGGTGATCCTCAGCTGGGCCATCAGGCACCTACCTTCGCAGCAGCGGCCGCCTGAACGGCCTCTGCCTCTGCGCGGAGCAGACGGGCCGGAGCGACCTGGTCGAACTCGAGACCACGACGGGCTGCGACGGCACGAGGTTCCTCGAGCTGCTTCAGCGCCGTGACGGTCGCGTGGACGATGTTGATCGTGTTGGACGAACCGAGCGACTTGCTCAGGACGTCGTGGATACCGGCGCACTCGAGGACGGCGCGGACCGGACCACCGGCGATGACACCGGTACCGGCGGCGGCGGGGCGCAGGAGCACCACACCGGCTGCCGCCTCACCCTGGGTGGGGTGCGGGATGGTCGAGCCGACGCGCGGGACGCGGAAGAAGTTCTTCTTCGCCTCCTCGACGCCCTTCGCGATCGCGAGGGGCACTTCGCGGGCCTTGCCGTAGCCGACGCCGACCATGCCGTTGCCGTCTCCGACGACCACGAGGGCGGTGAAGCTGAAGCGACGACCACCCTTCACGACCTTCGAGACACGGTTGATGGTCACGACGCGCTCCAGGAACTGGCTCTTGTCGCTGTCGCGGCTTCCGCGGTCACGGTTCGGGTTGCGCTCACGGCCTCCGCGACGCGCCTCGCGCGGCTCGCGGTCACCGGTCGGTGCCGTCGACGCCGCGGTCTCGACCGGGGCCTCGGCCACGGTTGCGACAGGCTCTTGCAGCTGCTTGTTGTCTTCGCTCACAGGTTCAATCCGCCCTCTCGAGCACCATCGGCAATTGCTGCCACGCGACCTGCGTAGCGGTTGCCTCCACGGTCAAATACGACATCTTCGATGCCGGCTGCCTTTGCACGCTCGGCGATGAGTTCGCCGACCTTGCGCGACTTGGCGGTCTTGTCGCCGTCGAACGTCCGGAGGGTGTCCTCCATGGTCGAGGCGGAGACGAGGGTGTGACCCTTCGTGTCATCGACAACCTGCACGAACACGTGACGGGCTGAACGGTTGACGACGAGGCGCGGACGGACCGCGGTGCCCTCGACCTTCTTGCGCAGACGCGCGTGGCGACGGCCACGTGCGGCAGTCTTCGTTGGACGAGCCATGGTTACTTACCAGCCTTTCCGGCCTTGCGACGCACGATCTCGCCGGCGTAGCGCACGCCCTTGCCCTTGTACGGCTCGGGCTTGCGGATCTTACGGATGTTGGCGGCGACCTCGCCGACGGCCTGCTTGTCGATACCGGCGACCGTGAGCTTGTTGTTGCCCTCGACGGTCAGCGTGATGCCGACCGGCGGCTCGACGGTGACGGGGTGCGAGAAGCCGAGCGCGAACTCGACGGCGCTGCCCTTCTGTGCGACGCGGTAACCGGTACCGACGACCTCGAGGCCCTTGGAGTAGCCCTGGGTGACGCCGATGATCTGGTTCGCGATGAGCGTGCGGGTCAGGCCGTGGAGCGAACGCGAGTTGCGCTCGTCGTCGGGACGCGTGACCAGCAGCTGTGCGTCTTCGAGCTTGACCTCGATGGGGCTGGCGACGACGAGCGAGAGCTCACCCTTCGGGCCCTTGACGGTGACGTTCTGGCCGGCGACGTCGATGGTGACGCCTGCCGGGATGTCGATGGGGAGTCTTCCAATACGAGACATGACTGGCTACCACACGTAGGCGAGGATTTCCCCACCCACGCCCTTCTTCTCGGCCTGGCGGTCCGTGAGGAGTCCGCTGGAGGTGGACAGGATGACGACGCCGAGGCCGCCGAGGACCTTGGGGATCTCGTTCGACTTCGCGTAGACGCGGAGGCCGGGCTTCGAGACGCGCTTGATGCCAGCGATGGAGCGCTCGCGGTTCGGGCCGAACTTGAGGCTCAGCGAGAGCGTCTGTCCGACGGCCGCGTCAGCGACCTCCCAGCCGGAGATGTAGCCCTCGGACTTGAGGATCTCGGCGATGTTCACCTTGAGCTTGGAGTGCGGCATCGACACGGTGTCGTGGTGCGCCGAGTTCGCATTGCGCAGTCTGGTCAGCATGTCTGCGACCGGATCTGTCATGGTCATATCGAGTGTTTCCTTTGTTCACCAGGTTTCGACATCCTGTGCAAGGGTGCCGACCTGTGGTGGTTGAACCGTTCTGGGCAGGAGTGCCCCGAACGGGCGGAAGCCCGGTCCTCGACATACACCGAGGACCGGGCAGAAGCTCAGCCTACTTGGACTCAGCTGCCTTGAACGGGAAGCCGAGCGCCTTGAGCAGCGCGCGACCCTCGTCGTCGTTCTTGGCCGTGGTCACGACGGTGATGTCGAAGCCGCGGACGCGATCGATCTTGTCCTGGTCGATCTCGTGGAACATGGACTGCTCCTGGAGACCGAAGGTGTAGTTGCCGTTGCCGTCGAACTGCTTGTCCGAGAGGCCGCGGAAGTCGCGGATACGCGGAAGAGCGAGGCTCAGCAGGCGGTCCAGGAACTCCCAGGCGCGGTCGCCACGAAGCGTGACGTGGGCGCCGATGGGCTGACCCTCGCGCAGCTTGAACTGTGCGATGGACTTGCGTGCCTTGGTGACCTGCGGCTTCTGACCGGTGATCTTGGTGAGGTCCGAAACAGCGCCGTCGATGACCTTGCTGTCACGGGCTGCCTCGCCCACACCGGTGTTGACGACGACCTTCACGAGACCGGGCACCTGGTGCACGTTCGTGAAGCCGAAGTCCTTCTGCAGCTGCGGAAGGATCTCAGCGCGGTACTTCTGCTTGAGACGGGGCTGGATTTTGCCAGTCGCCACTTCTGTGTCGGTCATTAGAGGTCCTTACCTGACTTCTTGGCGTAACGAACGCGGACCGTCTTGGTGACGCCGTCCTTCGTGACTTCCTCGTTGCGGTGGCCGACCTTGGTCGGGCCCTTGGTCTCCGGGTCGACGAGCGCGACGTTGGAGATGTGGATCGAAGCCTCGACGGTCTCGATGCCGCCGGTCTTCGTCCCACGCTGGGTCTGGCCGACACGGGAGTGCTTCGTGACGTAGTTGACGCCCTCCACGATCACCCGGTTCTTGTCCGCCAGGACCTCGATGACGCGACCCTGCTTGCCGCGGTAACCACCGCGGTCCTGCTTCGGGCCGGAGACGACCTGAACCAGGTCGCCCTTCTTGATCTTTGCCATGACTTAGATAACCTCCGGCGCCAACGAGACGATCTTCATGAACTTCTTGTCACGAAGCTCGCGACCGACCGGTCCGAAGATGCGGGTACCACGGGGGTCCCCGTCAGCCTTCAGGATGACAGCGGCGTTCTCGTCGAACTTGATGTAGGAACCGTCGGGACGACGGGTCTGCTTGCGGGTGCGGACGATGACCGCCTTGACGACGTCGCCCTTCTTGACGTTGCCACCGGGGATCGCGTCCTTGACGGTCGCGACGATGGTGTCACCGAGACCCGCGTAGCGGCGGCCGGAGCCACCGAGCACACGAATGGTCAGGAGCTCCTTGGCACCGGTGTTGTCGGCGACCTTGACTCGTGATTCTTGCTGAAGCATTGTTCGCTTTCCTCTCAGTAAGCCGCGAGGCCTACTTGGCCTTCTCGAGAATCTCGACCAGGCGCCAGCGCTTGGTGGCGCTGGTCGGGCGGGTCTCGCTGATCAGGACGAGGTCGCCGATGCCGGCGGAGTTCGCCTCGTCGTGAGCCTTGACCTTGGAGGTGCGGCGGATGACCTTGCCGTAGAGCGGGTGCTTCACGCGGTCCTCGACCTCGACGACGATGGTCTTCTCCATCTTGTCGCTGGTCACCAGACCACGACGGGTCTTGCGGTAGCCACGAGCAGCGGCGTCCTTGACGTCGTGCTCGGCCGACTCGTGACCCTCGGGGGCCTTGTCAGTAGCGGTAGCCATGTCTAGGCCTCCTTCATGGTCTCGGCGTCGGCTGCAGCGGTGTCCTCGGACTTCGGTGCGGCCTTGGCCTTCTTGGTCTTCTTCTCGGCCTTGGCCTCGACGACCTCGACGGTCGGCGTGGCCCGGATGCCGAGCTCGCGCTCACGGATGACCGTGTAGATGCGAGCGATGTCGCGCTTCACGGCGCGCAGGCGGCCGTGGTTCTCGAGCTGCCCCGTGGCCGACTGGAAGCGCAGGTTGAACAGCTCTTCCTTGGCCTTGCGGAGCTCCTCGACGAGGCGCTGGTCTTCAAAGGTGTCGAGCTCGACGGGGGTGAGCTCCTTGGATCCGATCGCCATTATGCGTCGCCCTCCTCGCGCTTGATGATGCGTGCCTTGAGGGGCAGCTTGTGGATTGCACGGGTGAGCGCCTCGCGGGCCAGGGTCTCATCGACTCCGGCGACCTCGAACAGCACACGACCCGGCTTGACGTTCGCGACCCACCACTCGGGCGAACCCTTACCGGAACCCATGCGGGTTTCGGCGGGCTTCTTGGTCAGCGGACGGTCGGGGTAGATGTTGATCCACACCTTGCCGCCGCGCTTGATGTGACGCGTCATGGCGATACGAGCGGACTCGATCTGACGGTTGGTCACGTAAGCGGGCGTCAGGGCCTGGATGCCGTACTCACCGAACGACACCTTGGTGCCACCGGTGGCCTGGCCGGAACGGCCGGGGTGGTGCTGCTTCCGGTGCTTGACTTTGCGTGGGATCAACATGGTTATGCCTCAACTCCTGCGGCGGCGGGCGCCTCAACAGCTGCCTTGGGGGCGCTGCTCGGACCGGCGTTGCGACGGGGGCGGTCGCCACCGTCACGGCGCTCGGGACGCGTCGACTTCTGGTTGGCCTGCTCGCGAGCAAGCTCCTTGTTGGTGATGTCGCCCTTGTAGATCCAGACCTTCACGCCGATGCGGCCGAACGTGGTCTTCGCCTCGTAGAAGCCGTAGTCGATGTTCGCGCGGAGCGTGTGCAGCGGCACACGGCCTTCGCGGTAGAACTCGGAACGGCTCATCTCAGCGCCGCCGAGACGGCCGGACACCTGGATACGGACACCCTTGACGGTGGACGTGCGCTGGGCGCCCTGCAGGCCCTTACGCATCGCGCGGCGGAAGGCCACACGTGCGGAGAGCTGCTCGGCGATGCCCTGCGCGACGAGCTGAGCGTCGGCCTCGGGGTTCTTGACCTCGAGGATGTTCAGCTGGATCTGCTTCTTCGTGAGCTTCTCGAGGTCGGCACGGATGCGCTCGGCCTCGGCGCCACGACGACCGATCACGATGCCCGGACGGGCGGTGTGAATGTCGACGCGGACGCGGTCACGGGTTCGCTCGATCTCGATGCGGCTGACTCCAGCGCGGTCGAGCGAGGTCGCCAGCAAACGGCGGATCTTGACGTCTTCCGCGACGAAGTCGCTGTAACGCTGACCCTTCTTCGTGCTGTCGGAGAACCAACGCGACACGTGGTCGGTCGTGATTCCCAGACGGAAGCCGTATGGATTGACTTTCTGACCCATTACTTGCTCACCTTCTTGGCCTTGGCAGCGCCGGCAGTCTCATCAGGCGTCGAGAGCTCGACGGTGATGTGGCTGGTGCGCTTGAGGATGCGGAACGCGCGGCCCTGTGCACGGGGACGGAAACGCTTGAGGGTTGCACCCTCATCGACGTACGCCTTCGCGATGTACAGGTCCTGCTCGTCCAGGAACACGTTGTCCTTGTCGGCCGTGACGCGAGCGTTCGCGATGGCCGAGGCAACGAGCTTGTAGATGGGCTCGCTGGCACTCTGCGGTGCGAACTTCAGGATGGCCAAGGCCTCCTGAGCCTGCTTGCCACGGATGAGCGCGACGACACGACGGGCCTTCTGGGGGGTGACGCGGATGTGTCGCACGCGGGCGATCGACTCCACCATTTCTCTTCCTCCTTCACGTCACCGCGTTAGCGGCGACGGCCCTTCTTGTCGTCCTTCACGTGTCCACGGAAGGTGCGGGTGGGCGCGAACTCGCCGAGCTTGTGCCCGACCATCGTCTCGGTGACGAACACCGGGATGTGCTTGCGACCGTCGTGGACGGCGATGGTGTGACCCAGCATGGCCGGGATGATCATCGATCGACGCGACCAGGTCTTGATCACGTTCTTGTTGCTGGCCTCGTTCGCCGTGACGACCTTGCGGAGCAGGTGGTCGTCGACGAAGGGGCCCTTCTTGAGACTGCGTGGCATCTTCTCTTACTCCTACTTACGCTTCTTGCCGGCGGTACGACGACGAACGATGAGCTTGTCGCTTTCCTTGTTGGGGTGGCGCGTGCGGCCTTCTTTCTGGCCCCACGGGCTGACCGGGTGACGTCCACCGGAGGTCTTGCCCTCACCACCACCGTGCGGGTGGTCGATCGGGTTCATCGCGACACCACGGACGGTCGGGCGGACGCCCAGCCAGCGCTTACGGCCGGCCTTACCCCAGTTGATGTTCGACTGCTCGGCGTTGCCGACCTCACCGATGGTGGCGCGGCAGCGCAGGTCGACGTTGCGGATCTCGCCGGACGGCAGGCGAAGCTGCGCGTACGGGCCGTCCTTCGCGACGAGACGCACCGATGCACCCGCGGAGCGGGCCATCTTCGCGCCGCCACCGGGACGGAGCTCGATCGCGTGGATGACGGTACCGGTCGGGATGTTCTTCAAGGGCAGGTTGTTACCCGGCTTGATGTCCGCGCCGGCGCCCGACTCGACGATGTCGCCCTGGCTCAGCTTGTTCGGAGCGAGGATGTAGCGCTTGGTGCCGTCCACGAAGTGGAGCAGCGCGATACGTGCCGTGCGGTTGGGGTCGTACTCGATGTGAGCGACCTTGGCGTTGACGCCGTCCTTGTCGTTGCGACGGAAGTCGATCAGACGGTACTGGCGCTTGTGGCCACCACCGATGTGACGCGTCGTGATGCGGCCCTGGTTGTTGCGACCACCGGTCTTCGACAACGGACGAAGCAGCGACTTCTCCGGCGTCGTACGGGTGATCTCCGCGAAGTCCGCGACAGACGAACCGCGACGACCAGGAGTCGTGGGCTTGTACTTACGAATAGCCATTTCTTATTCCTCTTCGTTCCCGGCCGTCTTAGCCAACAGCCGTGAAGATGTCGATGGAACCCGACTTGAGCGACACGATGGCGCGCTTGGTGTCCTTGCGCTTGCCGGTGCCGAACTTGGTGCGACGGGTCTTGCCCTGACGGGTGAGGGTGTTGATCGAAGCGACCTCGACACCGAAGATCTTCTCGATGGCGAGCTTGATCTCGGTCTTGTTCGAGCGCGGGTCGACGAGGAAGGTGTACTTGCCCTCGTCGATCAGGCTGTAGCTCTTCTCGGAGACGACCGGCGCGAAGATGACGTCGCGGGGGTCCTTGTTGATCGCGGTCATGCCGAGACCTCCTCGGTTGCGGCCTTGGCGCCGGTCTTGCTGGCGACGAATGCCTCGAAGGCGGCCTTGGTGAAGACGATGTCGTCGGAGACGAGCACGTCGTATGCGTTCAGCTGGTCGTACGACAGCACGTGCACGTTCTGCAGGTTGCGGACGCTGCGGTGGCTGAGCTCGTCGTCGCGCTGGAGGACGATCAGGACGTGCTTCGAGGAAGCGACGTTCGTCAGGTACTCGGAGACGACCTTCGTCGACGGCTTCTCGCCGAACGAGAGGGAGTCGACGACGTGGAGGCGGCTGCCACGAGCGCGGTCGGAGATGGCACCGAGCAGGGCTGCGGCGATCATCTTCTTGGGGGTGCGCTGCGAGTAGTTGCGGGGCACTGGACCGTGGACGATGCCACCGCCGGTCATCTGAGGAGCGCGGATGGAGCCCTGACGAGCGTTACCCGTGCCCTTCTGCTTGAACGGCTTGCGGCCTGCACCGGACACTTCGCCGCGGCGCTTGGTCTTGTGCGTGCCCTGGCGTGCGGCAGCGAGCTGCGCGACGACCACCTGGTGGATGAGCGGGATGTTGGTCTGAACGTCGAACACCTCGGCAGGAAGGTCGACGGTGCCGGCCTTCTTGAGCTTGGTGTCGAGCACGTCGAGAGTAGCGATAGCCATGGAACTACGCTCCCTTCACTGCGGTGCGGACGAATACGATGCGGCCACGAGCGCCGGGAACGGCACCCTTGACGAGCAGCAGGCCCTTCTCGGCGTCGATCGCGTGAACCCGGAGGTTCAGCACGGTGACGCGCTCGCCACCCATACGACCGGCCATGCGCATGCCCTTGAAGACACGGCTCGGGGTCGAGGAGGCGCCGATGGAGCCCGGCTTGCGGTGGTTGCGGTGTGCACCGTGAGAGGCGCCCGTTCCCTTGAAGTTGTGACGCTTCATGACACCGGCGAAACCCTTACCCTTCGAAGTGCCGACGACGTCGACCTTCTGGCCGGCCTCGAAGACACCGTCGACGGTGAGCTCCTGGCCGAGCGAGTACTCGGATGCGTCGGCGGTGCGGACCTCGGTGAGGTGACGACGCGGCGTCACGCCGGCCTTGTCGAAGTGACCCGCGTCAGGCTTGCTGACCTTGCGGGGATCGATCTGGCCGTACGCGATCTGCACGGCGTCGTAGCCGTCGACCTCGGGGGTGCGAACCTGCGTGACCACGTTGGGCGTGATCTCGATGACGGTGACGGGAACGAGCTTGTTGTTCTCGTCCCATACCTGGGTCATGCCGAGCTTGGTGCCGAGCAGACCCTTGCTGGTCTTGGTGTTAGACATGTCTTCCTTCCGTCTCTACCGAGCTCAGAGCTTGATCTCGATGTTGACGTCCGCCGGCAGGTCGAGACGCATGAGCGAGTCGACGGCCTTCGGGGTCGGGTCGATGATGTCGATCAGACGCTTGTGGGTGCGCATTTCGAAGTGCTCCCGGCTGTCCTTGTACTTGTGCGGCGAACGGATCACGCAGACCACGTTCTTCTCCGTCGGAAGCGGCACGGGGCCGACGACGGTTGCGCCTGCACGGGTGACCGTGTCGACGATCTTGCGCGCCGAAGTATCGATGACCTCATGGTCATACGACTTCAGTCGGATGCGGATCTTCTGTCCCGCCATGTGTGACTCACTCTCTGTCTCGCGTCGTGCGGATCTCTCCGTATTGGACGCATATCGTGCGCTTTGCAACGTTCGGTTGCTCCACGCCATTGGCACTACTGGTGTCGCACCACTGTTCTGCTGTCAACGACCACTCGCGTCTTGCGACCCTCGTGGTCATCCACCGGCCTCCACCCCGACTCGTGGTCTGGGCCGGGCGCAGCACTGCTACGACCTGGATTGCGATGAAGTGATTGGTGTTCTGCTACCCGCGGCCTAGGCTCGATCCCTGTCGCGTTGCCGCGTTTGGGAGCTCCTATGCACTACCTGGCAGTGATCCGCCGGAGCGCGCACAGGCACGCTCGTCCGAAATACTGAACTGGACTAGTTTGCCACGGATCCACCATGCGTGCAACCCGGGCGTGTCGCGATCTCAGGATGGTCAGGATCCGCTCAGTCTCGGGAGTTCCAGCGGCCTCCGGGCCGCTCCTCAGCAGGCGTCGACGGCGTTCTCGACCTCGACCGGATGCACCCCCGGGGTCCCGTCGAAGACCACCTCGTCCACGATCGAACCCTCGACCGACGCCTCCACCTCGACCGTGACCGTCGCGCCGGGCGGGATGCTCACGATGGCGTACGCGACCGGCCGTCCGTCGTCGGTCCCCGACACGTACGGGACCTCCACACCGTCCACTCGGACCGCGCGGATCGCGGAGTCGTCAGGGGCATAGGCCATCATGCGGAGGCGGATCGTGCCTCGCTCGAGCCCCTCCCGTCCGTAGAACCCCGCGATGTAGTCGAACTCCTCCGAACCGAGCGCCGCCTCGGTGTCGATCGTGTTGGTGAACGCGGAGGAGACGGTCGCCGGACGCGTGCCGTCTGCAGCACAGGAGCCCGCAGCGACGCGCACGCGCTGATGCAGGTAGTACTCGAGTTTGGAACCGACCGCGTCGGCGAGATACAGACCGAAGGGGACCTCACCGCGCGAGCGCCCTGGCAGGGCTCCCCCGACCCCGGCGAGCACCAGCGCCCGCTCCTCGACCCGGTCGGGGCTCCAGGCGAGCAGCCGATGCTCCTCGACCGCCTGGGCCCACGCCTCGACCGCCTGCGGGACGTCCACAGCACCACTCTGCAGCTGGGTGACGAGCGCCTCCACCACGGAGGTGAAGGTCGCGTCCTGAGCGCGGTTCGCCTCGTCCGTGAGGCCCGGGTGTTCGCGATAGACGCCGTTCAGGAGCCGCCCGACCAGGGTGTCGCTCGTGATCTCCGAACCATCGGCGATCGCGACCGGGCCGGTCGCCCGGAGGAGGTAGGAGAGCGCGGCCGGGTCGACCGCGAGGATGAGGTCGGGTTCGACCCCCTGGCTCTCCTGCCACAGCTGGGACGCCACCTGCGCTCCGTAGGGGAAGTCCGGGCGGGAGGTCACCTCGTGGATGGACGTGCCGGCGAGCGCGTAGCCGTCACTCCGATAGAGCTGATCGGTGTCCGCCGGGAGCGGCAGGACCGGATCGGCATGGGACACGAAGTCGGCGGCCGAGAGCGTCCGGGTCACGTCGAGCACCCCGCCCTCGATATGGACGAGCACGGACGCCCCGGCGATACCGCCCAGTGCACGGCTCTCAGCCGAGTTCTGGAAGAGGACCACCACGTCGCGCGGCCCATCGTCCCCCAGCAGGCCGGGCAGCGCGCGGAGCACCGGCGCCAGGCTGGCGCTGAGCGAAGAGGCCTCCTGCAGTGGTCCATCGACGCCGTCGAGCGCCGTGGACACCTGCGGGAGCAGCGCCGAGCGGTCGAGGCGGTCGAGCCGCGCGACCTGCTCCTCCAGTCGCTCGAGCGCCCGGGCGGACGTGCGGGCGATGTCGCCCAGCCGCACGGTGTCCAGGCGTCCGTCCACCGCGAGACCGTCGAGCGGGAGGGCCAGCACCGGCTCGAGGACCTCGTCGACCACGACGTGCGCCGCCTCGACCGCGGTTCGGACAGCCTCGAAGTTCGCACCGGCGACGGGAACGCGTTCGGCGATCCACCAGTCCGCGCCCCGGGTGGCTTCGAGGGCACGTTCCACCGCGCGCCCCGGGCGATCCAAGGCCTCGGTGTCGACGCCTTCCGCACCGCCTCCCCCGACGCCGGCACGCACCGCTTCGAGTTCGGGCAGCGCGGCGACGAGTTCATCACGGACGCCCAGTGCGTGCGTCGCTGCGGAGATCGTGGCGACTCCAGCGCCCAGGAGGACCGACGACACCCCGAGCAGGCAGGGGATCAGGACGCGGGGTCGGGAGCGGCGGCGTGGAGTGAAGGACGAGCGGGACACGTGGACCTCGGGTGGGTGATGCCTGCCCGGATTGACAGACGTCTTATATATTACACGTCAGCGCTGAACATGTGCTGCGAGCGTCGGGGAACGACGAAGGGCCCGGAGCATACGCTCCGGGCCCTTCGTGGAACCGACTCGACCGCGGACGGCCGATCAGGTACTTGCGTCAGCTGATGCTTACGCGAGGACCTTCGTGACGGTGCCGGCGCCGACCGTGCGGCCACCCTCGCGGATGGCGTAGCCGAGGCCGACCTCCATGGCGATGGGCTGGATCAGCTCAACGGTCATGTCGGTGGTGTCGCCAGGCATGACCATCTCGGTGCCCTCGGGCAGCGTGATGACGCCGGTGACGTCGGTGGTGCGGAAGTAGAACTGCGGACGGTAGTTCGCGTAGAACGGGTTGTGACGCCCACCCTCATCCTTGGACAGGATGTACGCGGTGCCCTCGAAGTTCGTGTGCGGCGTGACCGAACCCGGCTTGACGACGACCTGGCCGCGCTCGACGTCTTCACGCTTCGTGCCACGGAGCAGGAGACCACAGTTCTCGCCGGCCCATGCCTCGTCGAGCTGCTTGTGGAACATCTCGATACCCGTGACGATCGTCTTCTGCGTCGGACGGATGCCGACGATCTCGACCTCGGAGTTGATCGCGAGCGTGCCACGCTCGGCGCGGCCCGTGACGACGGTTCCACGACCGGTGATCGTGAAGACGTCCTCGATCGGCATGAGGAAGGGCTTGTCCTTGTCGCGCACGGGGTCCGGGACGTTCTCGTCCACGGCGTCCATGAGGTCGAGGATGCTCTGGACCCACTTCTCGTCGCCCTCGAGCGCCTTGAGGCCCGAAACGCGGACGACAGGAGCGTCCTCAGCGAAGCCCTGCGAGGCGAGGAGCTCGGAGACCTCGAGCTCGACGAGCTCCAGGATCTCCTCGTCGTCGACCATGTCGGACTTGTTCAGCGCGACGAGCAGGTAGGGGACGCCGACCTGCTTGGCGAGCAGCACGTGCTCACGCGTCTGTGCCATCGGGCCGTCAGTGGCGGCGACGACCAGGATCGCGCCGTCCATCTGCGCAGCACCGGTGATCATGTTCTTGATGTAGTCGGCGTGACCCGGGGCGTCGACGTGCGCGTAGTGGCGCTTCGGCGTCTCGTACTCGACGTGCGAGATGTTGATCGTGATACCACGCTGACGCTCTTCGGGCGCGGAGTCGATCGACGCGAAGTCGCGCTGCACGTTGGTCGCGGACGGGAACTTGTCCGCCAGGACCTTCGAGATCGCCGCGGTGAGCGTGGTCTTGCCGTGGTCGACGTGACCGATCGTTCCGATGTTGACGTGCGGCTTGGTCCGCTCGAACTTGGCCTTTGCCACTGTGAGTCCTCCTCAGGACGTTGTGCGGGGCGGCGGGCACCATTCGATGCCCGACACACTGCAGGGATGTGTATTCATGTTACGCGATCCGGCTGGGTGTTCGCACACCCGGCCGGACCGCGGTGAAGAGAGAGTGAGTGACTACTCGCCCTTGTTCTTCTGGATGATCTCGTCGGCGACAGCCTTCGGGACCTCCGCGTAGCTCTCGAAGGTCATCGAGTACACGGCACGACCAGAGGTCTTCGACCGGAGGTCGCCGATGTAGCCGAACATCTCGGAGAGCGGGACGTTGGCACGGATCACCTTGACGCCGGTGGCGTCGTCCATGGACTGGATCTGTCCACGACGGGAGTTCAGGTCACCGATGACGTCGCCCATGTACTCCTCAGGAGTACGGACCTCGACCGCCATGAGCGGTTCGAGGAGGACGGGGTTGGCCCGGGAGTAGGCCTCCTTGAGACCCATCGAGCCGGCGATCTTGAACGCCATCTCCGAGGAGTCGACGTCGTGCGCCGCGCCATCGGTGACGATCGCCTTGACACCGACGACCGGGTAGCCGGCGAGGCCACCGACCTGCAGGGCGTCCTGGAAACCGGCGTCGATCGAGGGGATGTACTCGCGCGGGATGCGACCACCGGTCACGGCGTTCACGAACTCGTAGGTCGTCTCCGGAGTGACGTCCATCGGCTCCAGATCGAACTGGATCTTCGCGAACTGACCCGAACCACCGGTCTGCTTCTTGTGCGTGTAGCCGTACTTCTCGACCTTGCGCTTGATGGTCTCGCGGTACGCGACCTGGGGCTTGCCCACGTTGGCCTCGACGTTGAACTCGCGCTTCATGCGGTCGACCAGGATGTCGAGGTGGAGCTCGCCCATGCCCTTGATGACGGTCTGGCCGGTCTCGGTGTTCTGCTCGGTGCGGAACGTGGGGTCCTCTTCGGCCAGCTTCTGGATCGCGGTGCCCAGCTTCTCCTGGTCGGCCTTGGTCTTCGGCTCGATCGCGACCTCGATGACGGGCTCCGGGAAGCTCATCGACTCGAGGACGACCTGGTTCTGCGGGTCGGACAGGGTGTCACCGGTGGTGGTGTCCTTCAGGCCGATGACCGCGTAGATGTGACCGGCGGTGACGAAGTCGACCGGG
The DNA here is from genome assembly GCF_030209505.1 of Plantibacter sp. LMC-P-059a. NCBI lineage: Bacteria > Bacillati > Actinomycetota > Actinomycetes > Micrococcales > Microbacteriaceae > Plantibacter > Plantibacter sp. LMC-P-059a. Next base: position 131,388 of record NZ_JARVRZ010000002.1, read on the forward strand.
TTCTCCTTGTTGGCGTGCATCTGGAAGATCTTCCCGATGCGCTCCTTCTTGCCCTTGGTGGAGTTGATGATCTGCGCACCCGAGTCGAGACGACCCGAGTAGACGCGGACGTACGTCAGGCGACCGAAGAACGGGTGCACGGCGACCTTGAACGCGAGCGCGGTGAAGGGCTCGGTCGAGTCGGGGTGACGCTCCACGACCTTCTCCTCGTCGCGAGCGTCGTGCGCCTCGATGGCGGGGACGTCGAGCGGGGAGGGCAGGTAGTCGATGACCGCGTCGAGCATCGGCTGGACGCCGCGGTTCTTGAAGGCCGAGCCACAGAGGACCGGGTACATGGTGCTCGTGATGGTGAGCTGGCGGATCGCGGCCTTGATCTCCGCGACGGTCAGCTCTTCGCCACCGAAGTACTTCTCCATGAGTGCGTCGTCGGTCTCGGCGACGGCCTCGAGGAGCGCGGTGCGGTACTCGGCCGCCTTCTCCTTGAGGTCTTCCGGGATCTCCTCGATGGCGTACTTGGCGCCCATCTCGACGTCACCCTTGGCGTCTCCACGCCAGGTGAGTGCGCGCATCTCGACCAGGTCGACGACGCCCTCGAAGTTGGACTCGGCACCGATCGGCAGCTGGATGACCAGCGGCTTGGCGCCGAGGCGGCTGATGATGGTGTCGACCGTGAAGTAGAAGTCGGCGCCCAGCTTGTCCATCTTGTTGACGAAGCAGATGCGCGGGACGTCGTACTTGTCGGCCTGACGCCAGACGGTCTCGGACTGGGGCTCGACGCCCTCCTTGCCGTCGAACACGGCGACGGCGCCGTCGAGGACGCGGAGCGAACGCTCGACCTCGACCGTGAAGTCGACGTGGCCGGGGGTGTCGATGATGTTGATCTGGTTCTTGTTCCAGAAACAGGTCGTCGCGGCGGACGTGATCGTGATGCCGCGCTCCTGCTCCTGCGCCATCCAGTCCATCGTCGACGCACCGTCGTGGGTCTCGCCGATCTTGTGGTTGACGCCCGTGTAGAACAGGATGCGCTCGGTGGTGGTGGTCTTGCCGGCATCGATGTGGGCCATGATGCCGATGTTGCGGACCTTGTTCAGGTCGGTGAGCACGTCTTGTGCCACGGGGTCCTCCGGGGATAGGTAGGGGTGAGCTGATTCACTCGATGATGCGAGGGCGGACGGATCGTCCGCCCCCGCATCGGGCGGCGACTACCAGCGGTAGTGCGCGAACGCCTTGTTCGACTCGGCCATCTTGTGCGTGTCTTCACGACGCTTGACGGCTGCACCGAGACCGTTCGATGCGTCGAGGATCTCGTTCTGGAGACGCTCGGTCATCGTCTTCTCGCGGCGGCCCTTCGCGTAGCTCACGAGCCAGCGGAGAGCGAGGGTGTTGGCGCGGTGAGGCTTGACCTCGACCGGCACCTGGTAGGTGGAACCACCGACGCGGCGCGAACGCACCTCGAGGGTCGGCCGGACGTTGTCGAGCGCCTTCTTGAGCGTGACGACGGCATCCTGCTGGTTCTTGGCGGTGACGCCTTCGAGTGCGTCGTAGACGATGCGCTCAGCGAGGCCCTTCTTGCCGTCCAGCAGGATCTTGTTGACGAGCTGGCTGACGATGGGGGCGCCGTAAACGGGATCGGCGACGACGGGGCGCTTCGGAGCTGGACCCTTGCGAGGCATTACTTCTTCTCCATCTTCGCGCCGTAGCGGCTGCGAGCCTGCTTGCGGTTCTTGACGGCCTGCGTGTCCAGGGCGCCACGGACGATCTTGTAACGGACACCCGGGAGGTCCTTCACGCGACCGCCACGGACCAGGACCAGCGAGTGCTCCTGGAGGTTGTGACCCTCACCGGGGATGTACGCGGTGACCTCGGTACCGTTGCGCAGCTTCACGCGGGCGACCTTGCGCATCGCCGAGTTCGGCTTCTTCGGGGTGGTGGTGTACACGCGGGTGCACACACCCGCCTGCTGCGGGTTGCTCTTCAGGGCGGGCGCCTTGGTCTTGACGACCTTGGGGCTGCGGCCCTTCCGAACCAACTGCTGAATGGTTGGCACTACTAGCTCCTTGATGATGACTGCACGGTGACAGTGGTACTGCAGCATTCGTGGGCCGGTCTCCCGGATCACGAGGTCGTATGGACCCACCGGCGCCGCGCGAATGCGCGTCGCTTGGATGGTGGGTATGCCGTGGGGGCGATCGACTGCCAGGACCAGCCCGGCCGGGATCCACCCGATGGTGCGAGTCGGGCGTCCGCTCCGCGAGCCACCCTCCGGAGACGGTGGACAGCACGAGAGCGCACGACAGTGCGCACACCCAACCAAGACTAGCCCGAGGTGGCTCTGCGGTCAAACGACGACGACCCCTGGAAGCCGTGCTCCCAGGGGTCGTCCAGCTCTGGGTCTACGGCAGGGGGACGAACGTCGCGCCCTCGTCCGTGAAGCCCTCGACCGTGCCGCCGACGTTGAAGTCGACGGGACCGCCGCCGCCGGGGCCGGTCTGGCCGGTGGCCGGGTCCGTGAGGGTGCACGTCATCGACATGCGCCCGACGGTCTCCGATTCGACGCTCCACCCGGTGCCGTTGAACTCACCGACCGTGAAGGTCGGGCGGGTGTCGAAGGTCCAGGTCACGCCGGAGGGGGTGTACCCGGTGGCGTTGCGGATCTCGTAGGGGCAACCGGTCGGGGCGATCTCGGTCGACGCCCCGCAGCCGTCGATGTACGTGTTGACGGCTTCCTCGATCGCGGTCGTCCCGGCGTCGGTGAGCGCGACCGAGAGGGTGGCCGGCTCAGCCGTCTGCCCGTAGCCGAGGGCGGTCGCGGTCGTGGCCTCCGCCGAGTACCAGTCGCTCTCGCTGAGGGCGACGTCGTAAGTGCCCGGGAGCGCCCGCAGCTGGTAGGAGCCTTCGGCGATCGGCTCGACGTCGGTCAAGTCGACCCCGCCGACGGTCGCGACGGCGTCGTCCGGCGCGACCACGTCGACCTGGACGGTGCTGAGCTCCGGCGCCTCGAGCTTCCACTTGTCGAAGAGCACGGCGTCCTTCCCGACCTTCGTGAGCGTGAACTCCTGGTCGACGCTCTCTCCGCCCTGGGTGAGTCGTGCCTGCACCGTGGCGGTGTCGCCGCTCGTGGTCGTCTTGCCGATCGTGTACCCGGAGACCTTGCCGGATGCCTCCTTGTACGCCTCGTCGGTCAGGAGCACGTCGGCCGCGGTCACCTCGGTGCCGGAGAGCTTCAGCGCCTCCTCGGCGTCGCCCGCCTTCAGCGCGTCGAGGTAACCCTTGACCGTGACCTCGGGGGCGTGGAGCGAGTTGCCGATGCTCACGCCGACGATGCCGCCGACGATGATGAGCAGGAGCGCGCTGCCACCGGCGATGATGCCGGTCAGGCCCTTCTTCGACAGCTTCTTCTTGGGCGGCTGACCAGCACCGCCGTCGTACGAACCGCCGCCCTGGCCGTACGGTGCCTGACCGTACCCGCCCGGGGCCTGTGCGTACTGTTCGGTGGGCTGCTGGCCGTACTGGCCGGTGTCCTGCTGGCCGTACTGACCCGTCTGGCCGGTCTGACCGTACTGACCGCTCTGACCGTACTGACCCGTCTGACCGTAGTGCCCGGTCTGCTGGCTGTACTGGCCCGACTGCTGACCGTACTGCCCGGTCTGCTGGCTGTACTGGCCCTGCTGCTGGCCGTACTGGCCGGACTGCTGGCCGGCGGACCCCGAGGGCTGCGTCGGCGACTGCCCGTAGGGCGACTGCTGGCCGGACTGCCCCGTCGGCTGCTGGCCCGAGGCGGAGGACTGCGGGCCGTTGCCCTGCCATCCCTGCTGCGGCTCGGGCTGAGCGGGCGGCTGCTGCCACTGGGGCTGCTGCGGGTTCTGATCTCCTGGACCGGTCATGGTGTTGCGCCCCCAATGAGCATGGATCGTGCTGCTGACAAGTGCTCGAAAGTATAGTGACGCCTGTTGGACAGCACGATGGGGAGATCTCCCCTCATGTGTCCGGGAAGACCCCGACGCCTCCCAGGGGGAGGCGACTACCAGGGGGACGTCGGCGAATCGAGTTCGAGCGCGAGGTCGTCGAGGAGCGCCGCCACCTGCGGTTCCACATACCGCTCGATCGCGTCGTGGATGGCCCGGCGGTGAACGATGAGGAGTTCGCACACCCGGCGACCGGTCTCGTTCGCGCACTGGTCGGCCAGGGCGATCTCGGTGCGCAACGCCTCCTTCGCGTCGTCCGACAGCGGCGGCGGGGGCGGCACGGCTCGCGCCTGGGACGCCCCGAGCTCGGTGAGCGTGAACAGGTACGGCTGGCCGGGATCCGGATCTGGGTCGAGCTGGAGTCCGTCGAACTCCGGGTCGAGCCCCTCCCCCGGCCGGTAGGCCCGTTGCGCCTCGCGGAGGTCGGCCGCCCGCAGCTCCGCGCGCAGGATCGGCAGGTTCCGGTCGGTGTACTCCGCGACCACGTGGTCGACGATCGTCTTCATGCGGGTCGCGAGGCCGTGCTGCACCTGATGCGGGACGTCGTCCACGAGGCCCGCGGCGCGGAGCACCGGCGACCCGATGCACCGTCGGCAGATCCTGGTGCGTCCGCGGTGGGCGGCGGGATGCCAGCGCGGCAACCACCGCAACCAGGCGTCGACGGCCTGGCTCACCGTGGTCTCGAGCGAGCGCTCCATACTCACCGAGGGTAGCGCCTCGACGGCCGATCGGACCTCAGCGACGACCGTCGGCGCGCTGCCCGCCCGCCCGTCGTGCCCGGAGGGACGACGGCGGCTGCAGACGACTCACGAAACTGCGCTTCGCGCGATACCGGAACCGGCTCCGCTGGCGGGCGAACCACCCGAGCGCACCCTGGGCACGTGTCGACTCCGCCTCGGACCGACGCCACAGCTCCTCGGCGGTCGCGTCGTCGACGTCTCGGCCGGAGAACACCGCATCGTCGGTCGTCCCGGCGAGGGACGTCAGGGTCGTGGCTCCCCCCGGTTCCTGTGTGCCGAGGGCGTTCGCCGTACTCGACCGGGTGGCCGCCGCCGGCACGCTGTACCCGAGTTCGACGTATCGGTCGACGAGTTCGTCCCAGGCGCCGGCGGCACGGCGGTCGCCGCTCCCGGATCGCCGTCGCTTCGTGCGGCGACGCTTCGCGCCGGCGATGGCGAGGAGGGGGATGACGTACAGCGACACCGGCACACCCACGACGAGGGCGACCCACCACACCCACTCCGGGATCACGAGTCCATCGTCCTTGTCATCGTCGTCGCCGTCGTCGATCGACGCTTCGGTCAGGAGGCTGTCGTCGAGGTTGTCGCTGCGCGGCGGCTGACGCACCTGCGGCTGCGGTTCGGTCTTGGGCTTCGGGTCCTGGTCCTGCGGGATCTCGGTCTCGTCCGGAGTCGGCGAGAAGGCGACCCAGCCGTAGCCCTCGAACGGCACCTCGACCCACGCGGTGACGTCGTCACCCACGACCTGCACCGACCCCTGACCCTCGGTCACCTCGGGCGCGAAGCCCATGACGACCCGTGCGGGGTACCCGAGCGAGCGGGCCATGAGCGCGAACGCCGAGGCGTACTGCTCTTCGTCGCCCACCATCGGCGTCCGGGTGAAGAGCTCCGACATGCGGTCGGCGCCGTGGCCGGCCCGCGACGGCGAGCTGTCGGAGGCGAGGCCGTGGCTGAGGAACCCCGTGGTGCGGAGCGTCTGCTCGATCCTCCGCAGCTGTCCCATGGGCGTCGTCTCGGTCCCGACGAACTCGGAGGCCTTCGCGACGACGATGTCGGGGATGTTGGTGACCGGGGGCAGGTCCACCGGGGCGGTCGGCGTCGTCGCGAGGAACGTGTCGCTCGGCACCGCCTGCGTCGTGGTCCGCTCCTCGTAGTCGTCGCCCTCCCCGAGGCCCGAGGTGATGACGGCGGCCCCGCTTTCGGCGTTGTAGCGGACGTCCTCGGATCGCTCCGACGCTTTGCCGTCGAGGGTGAACGCACTGGGGTAGCCGACGCTCGGCACCCAGATGTCGTCGTACCCGGTGACGTCGATGGACACGCGTCGGTCGCCGCCCTTCGTGATGAGCTGCGGCCCCGGGAGCTGATCACCGACGAGCTCGAAGGCACCGGACCCGTCGGTGGCCGTCGAGGGCCCGGACACGGTCCAGAGGCGCCCGTCGTAACTGTCCATCGCTGCGAGCCGGATGCGGTCCCCCGGCTCGAGCCCGGTGGCGGTGAACAACTTCGTCTCGGCGAGGTCCTTCGTGTATTCGCGGAACCCGGCGAGCGGACTCGGGTACTCCAGGGGGTCGAACGGCGGCGTGACGACCTCGCGCAGGACGAAGCGCGAGTCCGCGGGCGGCGAGGCCACGACGGCCGCACCCCCGCCGACGACCACGGCGACGGCCGCGAGGACCACGGTGCCGACGATCTTCTTGCGACGGAGGACCGCGGTGGTCGACGCGGCGGCGTTCTCCCCGCGTCCGGCTCCCGGTCGCCAGCCCAGCCAGAGGAGGGCGATCAGCGCGAAGGCGATCCCCCGGACTGCGGCGAGGAACGGCGTCTGGGTGCCGAGGAGGACGCCGACCGTGTACAGGACGGTCGGGCCGACCAGGACGACGGCGCAGCGGACCGCGATCTGCGGGCGACGCGGCAGCCAGCGCACGGCGAGCACGGCGGACACAACGCCGACGAGGAGCCCCGCCACATACGGCAGGGTCATGATGTAGGCGGGCGCGCTCAGCGGCGTCTGGAGGGTGACGAAGTCCTTCCACCCGAAGACCGCACCGATGCTGATCCCGCCGAGCGTGCGCAGGTTCGGGAGGACCGCGAACGTCGCCGCGGACGGCATGGCGAGGGCGCTGCCGAAGAGGTAGAACACGAGGACGGTCGAGAGCCCCGTGAGGATGGCGTTCAACCGCAACGCGTGCGAGGCGACCCCCACCGCGAGACCGAGCACCAGACCGCCGAGGCCGGCGAGGAGGAACCCGGTGCCGCTGAGGGCGGCACCGAAGCCGAGCAGGCCGATGGCGGCGAGGACGAACACCACCGCGAGGTCGATCCAGGATCGACCGGGCAGCGGCCACGGGGCGACGAACGTCGGGACGATCCCCTGCACGTCGACGTCGGCGGCCGCGGACGGCGGACGCACGGTCGTGCGCTCGTCAACGCCGCTCACAGGGCCCTCGACATGACCTTGGCGAGATCGCCGAGGGCGCCCACCGTCATCACGTTCATGCCGGCCACGTCCTTGATACTCGCTCGCGCACCCCGTTCGACGCGGATGCCGAAGACGTTGACGTCGGGGCCGAACAGCCGTTGGATACCCCGGTACTCCTGGGCCTCGAGCCGCGAACCGGCCACGATGATGACGACGCTCGGAGCCGGCAGCCGTTTCGTGGTCTCGCGGGCGAAGGTCCGCGGCGTCTCGAACGTCCCCTCGGCCAACTGCAGGCGGCAGCTGTCGTCGAGGAAGGAGGTCACCGTGTGGGTCCGGAGGGCGAGCCGGTCGGTCACGACGCTGATCGGCACCTGGTCAAGGATCACCTGGGTCGCGATGGACGCGGTGAGAGACACCGCCAACTCGAACTCGTCCTCGTCGTCGGCGTAGTAGCGGGAGTCGGTCGTCATCACGATGGTGAGCTGCGACCGCCGCGTCTCCTCGAACTGCCGCACCATGAGCTGGCCCGTCTTCGCGGAGGACTTCCAGTGGATGTAGCGCCGGTCGTCGCCGGCGACGTAGCCGCGGAGGGCGTGGAAGGAGATGTCGTTGTTCGTGATCGTCTTGGTGACGAGGCCCTCGAGGTCACGGATGAGTCCGGCGGCGGTCGGGTGCAGCCGCGTGGTCTCCGGGTGCACGAAGAGCTCGACCGGTTCCGTCCAGCGGACCTCTCGGCGGAGGAGCCCGAGTTGGTCACCGCGGACGGAGACGGCGGGGCCGGCCGGGATCACGGCACGCCGGTTCGTGGGGACGGCGAAGAGCTCCTCGTGCTCGCCGTCCTTCGGGATCGCCGGGATCGCGAACTCGGCGAGCCCGTATCCGACCGGGACCTCGAGGCGGGTCGGTGTCGTCGCACGGCCGCCGGGGTTGGCGATGAGGACCTGCCCGATGGCGCGTTCGCCGACGGTGACGCGGCTGGGGTTCAGGTGGATGGAGATGCGGAAGGTCGACCGGCCGAACAGGTAGGCGGCGGAGGCGAGGATCGCGGCGAGGGGCACGAAGCCGAGGAACACGAGCTCCGCCCACCCGAGGATGAAGCCGGCGACGGTCGCGACGACGCCGATGGCGAGGACCACCCAGCCCAGACCACTGACGACGTCGAGCACGGGTTTCGCGGCGTCCCACGCGACCTTCGCCCAGGGGCCGACGACGGCACCCACGCCGTCGACGATGCGACGGAACGGCTTCGGCGCGGCCGCGGGCGCCGCGTCCGCCGACTGCCCGGCGCCGTCCGGTGAGCCCTCGACCGGCGCGCCGACCGCCGCCGCCCGGACCGCGTCGGGTCCGTCCGGCGCGGGGGTGGCGCGCTGCTCGAGGGTCTCGCTCATGCTGCGCGGTAGGCCGGCGGAGCGATGCTGACGAGGACCCGGGAGACGATGTCCTGGGCCGTCACGCCGGCGAAGTCGGACTCGGGGTCGACGATGATGCGGTGTGCCAGAACGGCCTGGGCGAGGTCGTTGACGTCGTCCGGGGTCACGTAGGTGCGGCCTTGGGAGATGGCCCAGGTCTTCACCGCGCGCACGAGCGCCAATGCGCCGCGCATGCTGACGCCGAGCGCGACGTCCTGGTCGTCGCGCGTGGCGGCGACGACGTCGGCGACGTACTCGAGGATGCTGCCGTCGACGTGCACCTCCGTCGCGAGCTGCGCCATGGTGATGACCGCGCTGGAGGCGATGATCGGCTGGACCTTCGTCGCCCGGGCCCGGTTGGACGCGTCGAGGAGGAGGTTCACCGAGGTCTGGCGGTCGGGGTAGCCGAGCGTCGTCTTGATGAGGAAGCGGTCGAGCTGCGCCTCGGGGAGCTTGTAGGTACCGGCCTGCTCGATCGGGTTCTGCGTCGCGATCACCATGAAGGGCTTGCCGGCGTCATAGCTCGTCCCGTCGATCGTGACGATGCCCTCCTCCATGACCTCGAGGAGCGCCGACTGCGTCTTCGGCGAGGCGCGGTTGATCTCGTCGGCGAGCACGATCGAGGCGAAGATCGGTCCCTTGTGGAATTCGAAGATCCCCTTGCCCTGGTCGTAGATCGTCACCCCGGTGACGTCGGAGGGCAGGAGGTCCGGCGTGAACTGGATGCGGGAGCTCGTGCCGTCGAGGGTGTTCGCGAGGGCCTTCGCGAGCACCGTCTTCCCCGTGCCCGGGTAGTCCTCGAGGAGCACGTGCCCCTCGGAGAGCATCGCCGTGACGACCAACTTGATGACGTGCTCCTTGCCGAGGATGGCCTGCTCGACGTTGCCGACGAGCTTGCCGAACGCGTCGGCGAACCAGGTGGCTTGTTCCTGCGTGACAGTCATAGGGGTGGGCTGCTTTCGGGTGTCAGGGGTGGTGGCGACGAGTCGGTCACCAGTCGGTGCCGTTGGTCTTTGCCAGGTCGTAGTACTTGCCGTCCGAGAGGCGGGTGAACCGGACGAACAGCGAGAAGTCCGTCTTGCCGTAGTGACGGGTGAACTGGGCGCTCCCGCTTGCTCCGGCGTCGACACTGGCGAGGGTGCTCACCACAGAGCCGTTCTCATAGAGATCGAGTCGATAGGAGCCTGCCGGGAGGTCACTCCAATTGATGACCACGGGGTAACAGCCCACGCGTCCGTCGCTGACGCAGCGGATGGGACCTGGACCCTTGCTGATGTTGCCCTGAGGGTCTGGCGGTGGCGGGTCCTTGACCGTGACCTCAGCCGGGCCCCCCTCGGGTCCGGTCCCGCCAGGACCGGTCGCGGAGACGTAGAGCTGGTACGTGCCGGCGGCGACGCCGTCCTGAGACGCACTCGTGCCCCCCGTCGACCCCTGGTACACGACGCTGGACCCCTTGACGAGACGCCAGGCGTAGGAGTCGATCCTGCCACCGGTGTCGGCCGGTGCGGACCAGCGCATCGACAGCTTGGCGGGAGCGTCGCCGGACGAGCTGAGCGACACGTTCTGCGGCGCGCTCGGGACGCCGTAGGCGGTGGCGGAGACCTCGTTCGAGCCCGCGCTCGGGCCGACGGAGTTCTCCGCGTAAGCGGTGAACGTGTAGTTCTGGCCGTTCGTCACGTCGAAGGTGCAGTCGTTGCCGGGGGCGCACTGCTTCTCGCCGCCGCCGCTCCATTTCACCGCGTGGTACTCGATCGGCGAACCGTTGCTCGCCGGCGAACCGCCGACGACGACCGTGATCTTGCCGCTCTTCGCACTCTTCAGACTGAGCGAAGGCGGATCGGGCACGTCCTTCACGACCACGGTGATGCGTCCCTGGACCCGTCGGTTCGGGTCGTTCGTCGCATCCTGGATCGTGTAGATCACGCTCACCGTGCCGCTCTTGGACGAACCGGGGGTGACCGTCACCGTTCCGCCGGAGATGGTGGCCGTCGCCCCGCCGGCCGGAGCGCTCTCCACGGTGGCGTCGAGCACCTTGAGCGGGGTGTCGGGGAACGGGTTGTAGTCGTTCGCGATCACGTTGACCGGCTCGGCCTTGTTCTTGCGGCCCTCCTCGACGCGGTCGTCGATGGCCCGCGGCAGCGGTCGCGTCGACGACACGACCTGCACCTGCACCGAACCGGGGATCGAGTACTCCTTGTAGGTCACCGTGAAGTTCAGCGTCGCGGAGGTCCCGGGTTGCGTACCCTGTGGCGCCGAGACGGACAGTTGCGAGCCGGACAGGGTGGCCTGGATCCCGGCCGAGGCCCCGGTGAGGCCCTGATAGGACAGTGCGGCGAGGATCTTGGGGTTGGGGTGGTCACTCGAGGCACGCAGGTCGACGACGATGGCCGGATCGCCGGCCTCGACGGGGACCGTCACCGGCGTGAAGGTGGGCGGCACGTCCTCGAGGTCGGGGTCGCCGACCGTGATCGGCAGGGTGAGCAGCTTGCTCTCGCGGCCGTCGGTCGCCTCGAAGCTCACCGACGCCGGACCGCGGTAGTCCTTGGCGGGGGTGAACGTGATCGTCGCGTCGTCGACGTAGCTCGAGGTGCCGTTGCCGCGGAAGTTCACGACGCTGCCCTCGGAGGCGATCGTCACCGGCTTGCCGGACGGCGCCTCGGCGATGTCCGACAGCTTCCAGGTGCGCGTCTCGTTGACCTTCACGATCTGCTCCGGCAGCGGGCTCTTCATCCGCGGTGGCTCGCCGTCGGTGGCCGCCGGCACGATGATGAACGCGGCACCGCTCAGCTGCGTCACCGGATCCGTCAGGCGGTAGGCGATCGCCTGCCGACGGTCGGTGAGCGTGACGCGGATCGTGTCGCCGTCGCGGACCTCACCGGAGGCGGCGTTCGCCCCCTCGAGGCTCGGCTGCAGGTCGCCGACGACACCGCCGGGGTTCTGCGCACCGTCGAGCACATCGACGTCGATGGTCGACTTGCCCACGATGTCGGCGTCTTCGAGCACGTGGTCGTCGGCCTCGGGGTATTGCGGCTTCGCGTCCTTCGTCACCTTGACCTGGATGTAGGCGCTGTCGATCCCGCCCTTGCCGTTGGTGATCTGGTAGCGGACGGTGAAGAACGCCTCCTCCTCCGGCACCTCGATGACGACGCGGCTCTTGCTGACCTCGGCGGTCAGGCCGTCGTCGACCGACAGCAGCTTCGGCGCGAGCTTCAGGGTGTAGCCGTTCGGGTCTGAGTCGTTCCCGAGCACCGGGACGGAAGCGACCTTGCCCGGCAACACCTCGACGTAGTCGTCGACGGCGTTCGGCTGCCCGTCGACCTCCGGCCGGCCGATGACGCCGATCTTGATCGTGCCGACGGCGACCGCGCCGTAGGTGTCCTTCACGCGGTACTGGAAGGTGTCCGTGCCGGAAGAGTCGGGTGCCGCCTCGTAGACGAACCAGGTGCTCCCCTGCTCGATGACCCGACCGAGGAGCGGCGCGGACGCGATGTCGTCGACCACGACGGAGTCGCCGTTCGGGTCGAGGCCGTCGAGCGGGACGTCGACACGGACCGTCGCGCCGGCGAACACGCGCGAGGTGAGCAACTGCGGGACGGGCGGCTGGTTGTTCTTCTTGTCCTCGCCGACCACGTTGAACGTGACCGTCGCGGTGTCGGCCTCACCGAAGGTGTCGTAGACGCGGTAGGTGGTCGTGTACGTGCCGGGTTCGCTCGGGGCCTGGAACCGGACCTCGTCGTCGTCGACGAACGCGAGTCCGGCGGTCGGCGGGTCGACGAGTGCGCGGTCGACGAGCATGACGGCGGCGTCCGGGTGGTAGTCGTTCTCGAGCACCGCGACGTTCGCGATGTCTCCGGCTCGCACGACGATCGCGTCATCGGTGGCGACCGGCGCCTGGTGTTTCGGCAACGGTGGCACGGGCACGACGGTCACAGCCGCCGTCGCCGTCGAGGTGCCATCCGAGACCACGTAGGTGAACTGGAGCTGCCGCTCGATCGGCGCCGAGGACGAGACCCGGATGACCGCGCTGTCGAGGACCTCGACGGACAGCGACGCCGACTCGTCGGGGACGGAGACGGACTGCACGGCGAGCACTTGCCCGCCAGGCGACTCGTCGTTGGCGAGGACCGGGATCGTGATCGTCTCGTTCGGGCGGAGGTAGCCCTCGTCCTTCACCGCGACGGGTGGCCGCACATCGGTCGGTTTCTCGAGGACGTCCACGCGGATGAGTCCGATGCTCGACGCGATGCCGGCGCCGAGCGTGTACTTGAGGTAGTAGGTGCCCGGCTCGTTGGAGGAGACGGTGACCGACTGCTTCTCGAGGCTCGGCGACGACACGAGCCCACCCTGCAGGGCGTCGACGCCGATGAGGCCGAGCGGCGCACCGCTCGGGGACTGGTCGTTCGCGAGCGGGAGGACCTGGGCGGACTCTCCGACGAACGTCGACACGAAGTCCGGGGTACCGATCGGGCTCAGGGCACCGGCCGGCTGCACGTCGACCTTGAGCGTGCCCTCCGCCGAGGTCACGCCGTCGGACACCACGAACTTGACGTCGCGCGGGCCCATCTCGGGCGAGGCATGGGTGAACGTGACGAAGCCGTCCGGCGTGAACCGCACGAGGTCGCTGGATGCGGGCGACGCCGACTGGAGGAAGATGTCGTCGCCGTCGGGGTCGCGCCAGTCGGCGAGCACGTTGTACGTGACCGTCTGCCCGGCCTCGACCGAGACCGCGGCCTCTCGATGGGACGTCGGGGGCTCGTTGACCTCCGGGGGCTTGATCGCGAGGCTCACGATCGCTTCAGCGACCCCGCCCGGGCGACCGTCGTTGACGGAATAGCGGAACGAGGTCGTGCCTGCGACGAAGCCCTCCGCCGGGGTGAACTGGAGGGCCCGACCACCGTCGATGGATTCGAGCTTGCCGGTCTCGGCGGCGACATCGCTCGTGTTCTGGATGGTGAGGACGTCGCCGTCGGCGTCGGAGTCGTTGTCGAGGAGCGGCAGGACCGTCGCGCGGCCCGGACGGACCCCGAAGGCGTCGTCGCGGGCGATCGGCGGACGGTTCTCCTCGGTGCGCTCGGCGAGCGTGTCCTCGAAGGACTGCTCGGAGGCCTTCTCGTCGCCGTCCTCGCCGTCCTCCTCCTGCGGAGGCGTCACCTCGTCCCAGTTGTCGACGAGACGCATGTTCGCCTGCACGAGCCAGGAGTTGCCGGTCTGGACGTTGTTGAGGGCGATCACCGAGCGGTTGACGCGGAACACGAGCTGCTGCCCGATGGTCTCCGGGTTGATGTCCTCGATGACCGGCTTCTTGTCGGCGCACTCGGCGGCGTACCGGCTGGACGATGCCCAGGCGCCGTGCATGCAGCCGTCGAGGTTGACGGGTGCGGTGACCTCGTCCGCGCTCGTCGCCGCGGTGAGGACGTCCGCATCGAGCACCTCTGGGTCGCCGCCACCGAGCGGGATGCGGACCAGGGAGTCACCGGTCGCGACGACGGCGCTGTCGTCCGTCGCCGAAGGTTCCTGGATCTTGAGCGGATCACCCGGAAGCTCGACGACGGAACCGTCCTGCTTGATGAGGTCTCCGGACTTGAGATCGAGGATGACCGCCTGCTCACCGGCGGCGCTCAGCTGGTAGTCCTTGAGCTTCGGGAGCTTCGACTCGGTCTTCGTGCCGTCGGGCAGGATCCGGTAGAGGCGTCCCTTGGTGGGCGCCACCGCGAGGATGGTGCCCTTCGAGGTGACGACCGCCTGTCCCGCCTTGCCGATGGAGACGATCGGCTTCGTCTCGGTGGGGTCGAAGCGGAGCTCGCCGGCGGCGTCGACCGACCAGAGCTTGCCCGTCTCCCCCGCGACGACCGACAGGCGGTCACCGCCGTAGTGCACCGTCGCACCGGTGGGCAGCGAGACCCGCTGGATGAGGCTCGTGAACGCCGGGTCGATGCGCTCGAGTGAGGAGAGCGCCTTGTCCTGGAGGAAGACGTCGTCGCCGTTCTGCAGGATGTCGGCGTTGTTCGACGCCGTCGAGACCGCGCCGTCGAGCTCGGAGATCTGGTCGTTGAGGCGCCCGGCCAGGAGCGATTCGCCGTTCGTGACCCAGACGTCGCGGGACTCGAGGTCCACCTCCGTCACCGGGAATCCCTGGTGGATGAGGGCGGCGGTCACGGGGACGGCGACGAGGACCGACAGGGCTGTGATCGAGGCCGCGGTCTTGCGCTTGCGCAGCCAGCCGCTCCAGTTGCTCACGATCCCCCAGGTGTGTTCGGTCAACGCGCGGTCGAGCGACCGCGCTGCAAACGCGGAGTCACTCTAACAAACAAGTGAGGCTTGGAAAACGGTTGCGAGGGTCAACCCCGAGCCGGTTGTCCCTCGTCGACCGCGGCCTGCTCGGCGTGGTCGAGGAGCGGCAGGTCGCTGGCGTCCACGAGTCGGGTCGACACCGCGTATTCGACGAGCCGAGCACGGCGTCCCGTGGCCAACTTGCCCGGTCCACCGCGCAAGCCTTGGACGCCGAACTTGTCGAGTTTGTCGCAGACGTTGTCGAGCTTGCGGTTGAACGTCGTCTGGCTCCAGCCGAGCCGGGCGGCCGCCGCCGCCGAGGCCGGGATCTCGCCACGCCCGGGCGATGCCTGCCGGAGGACGTCCTCGGCGAGCGCCACGATCAGCAGGCGCTGGCTGCTCGTCAGGTGGATCGGTCCGACCGTCGTCGTGCCCGCCGTGGTCGTCGAGAGCTGCGACGGGCTGAAGTACTCGAGGTCCGAGGTGATCGTGAAGTCGTAGGTCGTCGTCCCAGCACTGAAGAGCACCTGGAGTTCGGGGAAGACGATCGGCAGGCGCGCGCCGGGAGCGAGCCAGGCCTGCACGTTGCCGGTGGTGTCGGTCACCGTCGCGGAGAGGGTGTTGCCGATGTTCGTGAGCCACCAGAGCCCGGCGTCGAAGGTGATGCTGAGGAAGGTGCGGTGCAGGAACGGGTTCTCGTCGACGACGAGGTCGCCCTCCCGCCCGATGAGGAACGGCTGCCGTGCGTCGACGTCGTACTGCTCGCCGCAGAACTCGACGCGTACCGCGGTCTTCCTCGTCGCCTCGTCCGTGGTCATCGTCTGTTCCCCTTGCTGTCCATGGTCGTCGTGTCCGTTCCCGCCGCGCCCGTAGGGCATCCCGTCGAGGTCACTGCTGTGAGCACATCTCGAGGGGGTCCGGTGAGGTGACGCCCGCTCGGACGATCACCACCTCGATGCAGAGCTGCGCGCCAGGGGCGCTCGGCTTGAGATCGACCGCGTAGGTCGAGGTCGGGACCTTCGGCGAGTCCTTGCCGCCGCTCGTCACCTGGTAGATGTACGTGTCGCCGTCCTGCGGGTCCGGGTTGTCCCAGATGAACGTGACGACACTGCCGTCCTCGCTGATGTTCACCCCGAACGCCTTCGGCGAGGGGACGTCGCTCAACTGGATCGGTGCGCCGGTCGCCGCGGCCGTCGGCTTCGGGTCGGTGACGGCTCCCTGCCAGACGATGCCGGCGGCGATCCCACCGACGGCGAGCACGGCGACGCCACCGACCACGAGCCACCGCGTCAGGCGGCGGCGCTTGGCGAGCCTCGCGGCGTCGTCCGTCGGGTCCGTCGTCGGTTCGGTCGTGGCCGGCTCGAGGCGGTCGCGACGGATCGTCTCGGAGGGTGCCTGCGCGGAGGCACCGATGACGATGGGTGCCGACGGCTGGATCGGTTGGACGAGCGGACCGGCCGACCGCACCACCGTCTCGTCGCCGAGGGCTGGCTGCACACCCGGCCGGGGCTGGGCTTCCACGGACGGCACCTGCCGGACGCGGGTCTCCTCGGAGGGGTTGCCGGTCGTGTCCTGCCGCGGGGCCTGCGACGGCGGTTGCACGAGGTTCGGGATGTCGATGGGCGTCGGCGCGTAGGCGAGCTCCATCTCGACCCGCTGCAACGCGCGGGCGAAGTCGACGGCGCTGTCGAAGCGGTTCGTACGGTCCTTCGCGAGACCCTTCTGCAGCGTCGCCACGAGCGAAGCGGGTGCGTCGTCGCGACCGAGCGGGGTGACGGTCCCTCGTTCGATGCGGCTGATGAGGTCGGCCGCGCCGTTCGACTGGCCCGGGATCTCGAAGGGCGTCCGTCCGGCGAGCAGCGTGTAGACGGTGGCGGCCAGCGAGAAGACGTCCGACCGGACGTCGGGTCGTGGCTCGTCCTCGAACATCTCGGGCGGCGACCACGGGATCGACAGACCGACCGTCTGGGTACCCGAGGCCCCGGTCGAACCCACGTCCCCCGGGCGGCCTTCCACGGCGGACGGCACTTCGAGCTCGACGGCCTGCGAGATGCCGAAGTCGGTGAGCGCGGGCCAGCCGTAGGCGTTCGTGAGCACGTTGGCCGGCTTGATGTCGCGGTGCAGGATCCCGGCCGCGTGCGCGGTGGCGACCGCACTGGCGAGGCGGACACCGGTGCGCAGCGCGTCGGCGACGGGGAACCGGCGCAGCTTGGCCTGTTCGGCGAGGCTCGGCCCGGCGCAGTACTCCATGGCGAGGTACGGCCGGCCGTCGGGAGCGACGTCCGCCGTGTAGATCGTGACGATGTACGGGTGCGCCGACAGCTGGGCCATGAGGTTCGCCTCGGCGACGAACGCCTCGCGGGTCTGCTCGCTGAGGTGCTCGGCGAGGAGGACCTTGACGGCCACCTGACGCCTCGGCAGCTGCTGCTCGTACAGGAAGACGTCGGAGAACCCGCCCGCTCCGAGCTGTCGTTCGAACCGCAGTCCGGGGATGGCCGGCGGTTGTGAGGGGGAACGACGCACGTCAGCCCTCTCGGACGCGGAGTGCGACGCCGCCGCCGAGGTCGATGACGGTTCCGACGATCACGGGGGTCGACTCCCCCGGCCGGAGCGACTGCGGCGCCTGTCCGGGGAGGACGACCTGGGTGCCGTTCCGCGAGTGCAGGTCCGTGACGACGACCGTGCCGCCCTCGACCGCCACGCGGACGTGGCTCCGCGAGATGTCGTCGCCCGCGAGGGTGACGAGCGTCGGGACGACCGATGCGGGGACCTGGGAGACGCTCGGTGCCCGACCGAGGACGACCGGTGACGCGAGCGACTGCCGGGTGCCCCCGGGGAGCTCGAGGTAGGTGAGCGGTGTGGCCGCCGGGGTGGTCGACCGCGCGGGCGGGGTCTCGGCCGCTCGACGTGCACGGAGGGCCGCCAGGTCTTCCGCGAGGATGGTGTGACCGTCGTGGTCGCCGAGCTCCGTCGCCTCCGCGACCGGGGCGTCGGGCACTGCCGTCGCCGCAGCCTGCTGCTCGGCGGCCAGCTGGGTCGCCGCGCGTTCCGCGTCGCCGGCCTCGTCGACGGCAGCCGCGCCCACCGGCCGGAGCACGGTCTGGCCGAACAGGAAGTCGTAGCCCTCGTCGACGGCTTCCTCCGGGGGTGCCTGGGGCGCGTCCGGGTCGTCCTCGTCGTGGAAGAACTGGGTGTCGGAGACGGACGGGACGACGTGGAGCGGCTGTGCCGGCTCGACGGGTGATTCAGGGTCCGACTCGTCGTCGCCCACCTCGTCCTCCGGGTCGGCCGGCGCGGCCGACGTCGACGCGGCAGGCTCCGCAGGTGATGGGACGTGCGGGGCGGCAAGCGGCTCCGCCGCGGTCGGCGCGCTGGTCGACGACTCGGTCGACCGGGGCTCGTCTGCAGCCGGAGCGGGGACGGCGGCGGTCGCATCCTCGTCGAGGGTCGCCGTGATGGACGTGGTCCACACGGCGCCGGACCCGAGCGGCAGCCGGACACCGGAAGGGTTCGGCTGGTCGCTGCGGAGCGTCACGCTGACCGCGTCGGCGTGGTGTTCCTCGACCCAGGTGGTCGCCCGGGCGCCCAGGACCGTCTCAGTCCCGGCATCGCTCGTCACGACCGCTGCAGCGAGTCCGCGCACGATGACCGTCGCGCCC
Organism: Plantibacter sp. LMC-P-059a; assembly: GCF_030209505.1. Taxonomy (NCBI): domain Bacteria; kingdom Bacillati; phylum Actinomycetota; class Actinomycetes; order Micrococcales; family Microbacteriaceae; genus Plantibacter; species Plantibacter sp. LMC-P-059a. The sequence continues at coordinate 149,850 of NZ_JARVRZ010000002.1, forward strand.
GATTCGTCCCACACGGCCGCCGCGAACGCGGGCGTGTTCGAGAGGCCACCGGCGGCGAGGCGGTCGACGATCAACGCGAGCGAGGCGTCACCGGGGAGGTCTGCGGCGAAGGCCGCAGCCGCGGCGTCGTCGCCCTGGGCATCGACCAGCACGAGCCTGCCGGGCGCCGCCACAGCGAGCCAACGGCGGACCTCGGCCGGTTCCATTTCGTACGAGTACACGGCCACTCCTCTAGCCTCGCGGCATCGTCTCTTCAAGATACCCGAGACCACCCGCGTCATCGTAGCCGGGCCCGCTGGACATGAGCGAGGTCGACACGACATCGACGACCAGCGCGGTCACGTTGTCCCGTCCGCCGGCGGCGAGCGCGAGCTCCACGAGGCGGTCTGCGGCACCCTCGAACCCCTGCGAGAGGACCTCGGCGATGCCCGCGTCGGTGAGCTCGCCGGTGAGCCCGTCGGAGCAGAGCAGGAACCGCTGCCGTCCCGCGACCGGGAGCAACCAGACGTCCGGGTCGATGCCGGCCTCGACGCCGATCGCCTTCGTCACGATGTTGCGGTCGGGGTGCTCGCGCGCCTCCGCCTCGGTCAGGGAACCGGCGTCGATGAGTTCCTGGACGGCCGAGTGGTCGACGGTGATCCGCCGGAGCACGCCGTCCGTCCACGTGTAGACCCGGGAGTCCCCCACGTTGAAGACCATCCAGTGCAGATCGGTCTGCGGCGACAGCGCGACGAGCGCGAGACCCGCGACCGTCGTGCCGATGACCCCGTTCGGCGTCGGGATGCTCCGGATGACGGCGTTCGCCGCGACGATCGTCGTCACCACCGCCTCGGTCGTCGTGGGGGTGCCGACCGGGATGCCCCGTTCGAGCGCTGCGGCAACCTCCCGACTGGCGACCTCACCGCGTTCGTGCCCGCCCATGCCGTCAGCGACGACGAAGGCCGGAGCGCCCGCGTAGAAGGCGTCCTCGTTCAGTCGACGGACGAGGCCGGTGTCGGTGCGGCCCTCGCTCCGCAGGACGTGGGTGGATCGGGGTGTCTCGATCGTCGTCATCCCGCGCCTCCCAACGCAGCGGGGAGCGTCGGCACCTCGCCTGGCCAGGATCCGTACCGGGCGTCGAGGTCGGCGCTGGACAGCTCCACGGAATCACCGCCGGCGTACTGCTCGGACGCGATGTCCAGCGTCGCGAGGATCGCGATCGTCGACTCGACGGTCTGCCCGGGGGCGTCGAACGCGAACCGCACGAACCGACCGCGGTCGAGCTCGTCCTGCGAGGCGAGCTGCGCGAGGGAGTAGTCCACCAGGGCGCCGGGGTCGCCGGTGAACGCGTCAGTGGCCGAGAGCGTCGCGGTGACGTAGGCCGTCGTGCCGTCCCAGGCGCGGGCGGCACGGAAGTCGGCACCGGGGACCTCCGCGACCGCTTCCTCGACGGCCGCCAGGGGCCGCTCAGGGCTGCGGGTCGGGTTCCGCTGCGCCGTCGGTGCTCCGGTCCCGCAAGCGGTGAGGAGCCCCAACAGGACGACCGACACGGCCCCGGATCGGACGATGGTACTGATGCGCATGGAGGGCCTCACGGTCGGAACGGGCTGCGGAGGGGCGACCCGGTGGCAGGCCGCATTCGATCATCTCCGCGTAGGACTGTAGTCGGTCACCTGTTGATCACCGCTGAAGAAGCCACTCGCCGAGTCCAGGTACGACTCGACGCTCGGGTCTCCCGACGACGTCGTCTGATCCGCCATGATCTCGTACCGCTGTGCATTGTGGGCACCCGCGATCCCGGGATCCTGCTGTTCCGGATTTACGCCGCCGAGTCTCGGGGCGTCACCCTGCACGGTCGTCCAGTTCGCCGAATCCGGGTTCCCCTGTCCGTCGAGACGCGCGACGGGGTCCTCGTTGAACTCCATCGAGAGGACCTGGACGTCGTCGGGGATGTCGAACCGGGCGATCGGTGAACCCGCGGTGACGACGTGGGTGACGTTGTACCCGAGATCAGGATCCGAGGCCAACAGTCCGGCCGTGATCCCGCCGAGACTGAAGCCCTCGAGCATCACCGGGTCCGTCGGCGAGATGCCGGCCGCGGCCATCGCGTCCTTCACCGCCTGACTGAGCGCGGTCTGTCCGCCCTGCATGGCCGCGATGTCCGAGGTGAGGTCGTTCGAGATCGCTCCGCCGTGCGGGTCCCAGACCTGCGTGCTCGGGATCTGTACGGTCCAGCTCGGCGGTGGTCCGGCCGACTGGATCACGCGGATGTTGCTGAGCTCTTCCTCACCCTGATCGATATCGGCCGAGCCCTGCATGAGGTCACCGAGGTCGGTGACCGTCCGGTCCCGAGGCACGGCAAGCGGCTGCGTCGGGTCGTCCGGGTCCATGGCGAGGCCGCCCTGGCCGTCCTCGAAGAGTCCGAACCGGCCGCCACCACCGGCGATGGCCGCGATCGCCTGTTCATACGTGAGCGGCGGCCAGCCCTGGCCGGTGAGGACCGACATGAGCCCGTTGAAGCCGGGGACCAGGCCGGGGAGGAACGTGAGGCCGGCCAGGAGACCCGGAGCACCGTCGGTGAGGATGTCCGCGATCCAGGCGTTCTCGCCCAACCACTCGTTGGCGGCCTGAGCCGCGACCGGGGCGAGGTCCTGCAGCCTCGACAGCGCGTCGGCGTAGGTCGCCGCCGTCCGGTCGACGACCTCCTGCGGCGAGTAGGCGGACACCGAGTTGGTCGCGAACGCTGCGGCGACTCCGGCGGGCGACAGCAACAACCAGGGGTTGTCGCCGATCTGATCCAGCGTCTGCTGGGCGCCTTCCACCAGCGAGTCAACCCCCTCGACGACGACGTTCACACCGGCGACGGTGAGCATCCACGCCCCACCGACCACCACCACGCCCGCCGCGACGACGAGGCCCACCGGCACCGCCAGGACGCCGATCACGAAGGCGACACCGTTGTGCAGCGCGACCGTCGCCGCGGCGATCATCTGGTCGGCCGTCTCGTACGCGACCACGGCGCCCTCGAGGAAGACGGCAGAGACGCCGGTCTCGGTCGCGACGAGCAGCAGGGAACCGGAGGCCAGCACGATGGCGCCCTCCGCCGCCGCCCCAGTCATCGGGGACAGCAGCATCGACTCGAGCAGATCGCCGTCGACGGCCTTCGCGGCGGCCGTCCCGGAGCGGCCGATGAGCTCACTCGAGAGCGTGGCGAGTTGCTGGGCCTGCAGACGCATGTCGTCGAGCTTCGCGCCGACGCCGCCCGTGCCGCCGGAGACCGTGATGTCGCTCATGCCCGTGCTCCCTGGATCTGGGCCGCGATGGTGAGCACCTCGGCGACGATGTCCGCACGCCGAACGGCCCGGAGCGAGACCCGGCTCGCCTCGGCGACGGCGGTCGGATCCGTGCGCGACGGATCGATGTCCGGGGTGTCGACCGTCACGGCCACCCACCCGTCGGAGCTCCGGAGCCAGGTGTCCGTCCACCGGCGTGCTGGACTTCCGAGCCGGGACAGCGCGTCGAGCCGGAACCCACCGTCGATGCGCTTGGCGAGTCCACCGAGGAGGGACGCGGCCTGCGGACTGTGGAGCTGCTCGACGACCGCGCCGACGACATCGGGTCGGTCCTGGCGGAGGGCGAGCACGAGCGCCTCGGCATCGGCGAGCGGGAGGACGACGACGTCCGTCGAGCGGCCCCGGGAGTCGGGGACATCGTGCAGGGCGGAGAGTGGCCGGAGGAGTTGTTGGGCCAACCCGGCGGTGTCGAAGGCGCGGATCTCGATGGCGTCCTCATCGCGTGCGGCCGTGCCGTGCTCAGCGAGCGAGGCATCCGAGTGATCGACCCGCTGCGTCCGCAACAACGCCAGGGCGTGCGCACCGATCACGGAGACGGACTGGATCGCCGTCCGGTCCAAGGTCCAGCACGACGCGTCGACGGCCGCCGTCGCGAACTGGGGCATCGACAGGAAGGCGGCGAAATCGGGATCGACGTCGGCGGTGAGGTCGTCTGGAACGCCGCCGTTGCCGTGGGCGAGGAGTCGTCGCTCTCGGAGTCGGGCGACGGCTCGCAGCTCGCGCTCGCGGATCTCCTCTGCTGACACCTCGGAGCCCCACTCGGTGTGGAAAGCGTGGGGCAGCACGAGGTGCGGGGTCCGGTGCTCGAGCACGTGCAGCTCGTCGGCGGACAGGAGGAACGCGGCGGCGGCGGGAGCCGGCCTGGTGCGTGTAGTGGTCATCAGGGGGTCCATCCTCGGCTGCGGTAGAGGTCGGCGAGGTCGAGCCAGCTGCGATCGCCCGGGCTCGGGAGCGACGGGGTGGAGGCGACGATGTCCTTCGCCTGGTGGACGAGGAAGTCCGGGACCTCCTGGCCGAAGAACTCGAACACCTTCGCGGCACCGTCCTTCACGGTTTCGACGGCCCCGGAGACGAGGTTCACCGCGTCGTTCCAGCGATCACCCACCCAGCGGGCGGCGTCCTCGATCAACTGCTTCACGTGGTCGACCGCGGTCGCGTGCTCGTCGAGCTTGGTCGCGGCGTCGTCGAGTTGCGTCGCGGAGGTCTCGAGCGACACCGCGCGGGTGCCGAGCTGCTCGATGAAGGTGTCCGCGGCCGTCGAGGTCCACGAGAGCTCCGCGGCGGACCGTAGCTCGCCCGCCCTGCCCCGGACCTCCGTCGCGAGGGCCCGGAGCTCGGTGGCCCGGAGTCTGATCTGCTGGGTGTCGCCGTACACGGCTCGCTCCTCGTCGGCTCGTCGGATGAGGGGGTCGACAAAGACCCGCGCGCCCTCACCGACGAGGTGTCGGGAGGGCGCGCAGAGCGAAGCCGACGGTGGTGACTACTGGCCGGCGCCGGCGGCGAGCGCCGCGTCGGTCTGCTCGAGCGTGGTCACAGCGTTGTTGAGGTAGCCCGACAGCTTGTCGAGGTGCTGGATGGTGACCGTCGCGCTCTGCGTGAAGGCCGTGTAGGTCTCGTTGAAGGTGCCGGACGCGGTGTCGGTCTGGAACCCGGAGGACACGAGGTTGTTGATGAGGGTCTGCAGGCGGTTGAGCGTCGTCTCGACCTCGCCCTTGCCCGTCGTCAGGTTGACGGCGGCCTGCTTGATCTCGCTGTAGTTGACGTTGATGTTGGCCATGTCTCTTGCTCCTTCGTTGTGGTCACCGGCACCGTCGGTGCCTTCATCATGTAACCACAACGCCTGTCGGGAACACATGGGGAGCACTCCCCATGCCCTCCCCGCCGGCGTCTCTCGGCCGTCAGACGAGCGGGAACTCGGGGGCGATCGGCACCTGCACGCGCGACAGCGCGCCACGGTTCGCGTACATCCCGCGCCCGGGCGGGAAGTCCTTGCGGGCGAGCCGCGGGAACGTGGTCCGGAGGACGAGGTCACCCTCCATCTGCTCCGGCTGCAGGAGGATGCCTCGGCGGGCACTCTTGATCTCGCCCATGAGCGGCCAGGAGGAGGACCAGCCGGACACCTCGTTCTCGGCGATCACCAGGTGGTCGCTGCGCTTGATGGCCTTGATCAGCTCGACGAGCGGCGGGTCGGCGATGCCGTTGAGGTAGTCCGAGATCGTCTCGATGACGACGACGGTCCGCGTGGTGACCGTCTCCGCCGCGATCGCCGCCGACAACGCCTTCGCCTGCTCGACGATCGTCTCCGGGGTGACGGCCGACTCGTCGAACCGCAGTTCGCGGAGGAGGTCAGACCGCTTGGAGCCGAAGTAGACGAACCGGGTCGATGGGTCGAAGCGCCGCATGGCACCGACGAGTGCCGCGACCGCATTCGTCCGGCCGCTTCCGGGCGGACCGCCGACGAGGAAGGCACCGGAGGGGTCGAAGCCGAGCGGCGCGAGGTCGGCGTCGCCGATACCGAGCGTCGGGCGGTCGCCGACGCGGTCGGGGAGCTCGCGTGCTTCGATCTCCTTCGGGAGCGCACCGATCGGTGGCGCCGTGATCGTGGCACCGGCCCTCGCCATCGCCTCGGCGAGCTTGACCGTCGCGAGCGACTGCTCCGACAGCACCGGCGAACCGCCCAGGATCGCGACCTGGACCTCGAGTCCGTCGACGATCGCGCGTCCGGCGGGCGACTCCGGCCCGAGGACGTCCTTCGGCACGCCGAGGAGCTGGTACCCCGTCTCGTCCGCCAGCCGCAGCACCACGCGGCGTTGCACACCCGCGCTGATGTTCGTCGGCACGGACCCCGGCCGGTCGGCGGAGAACGCGATGTTCACCCCGAGCTGGCGGCCGTCGGTGATGAGCTGCTGGAACAGCGTGTACCAGGAGGACAGCCCGAGGGTCGTCTCGTACTCCTGCCGGAAGGATTGGAACCCGTCGACAAGCAGCAGGATGCGGCGCTCGTCGTTCCGGCCGGACACCCGGCGGTAGTCCGTGATGGAGGACGCGTTCGCCTCCGCGTACCGGACGCTGCGGTCGTCGATGATCTCCTTGATGTGGCGGAGCAACCGGATGACCCGCTCCTGGTCGTCGCCGGGGATGATCGAACCGACGTGGGGCAGCGCCTCCAGCATGCGGAGGCTCCCCGCACCGAAGTCGAGCCCATACACCTCGACCGGGCCACCTCGCGGGGTGATGCCGGCAGCGGTGGCGAGGGTGCGCAGGACGGTGCTCTTGCCGGAACCACCGGTACCGAAGACGGCGATGTGACCGTCGACGTCGGGGCGGAAGTACACGGGGCGCTGCTCCTGCGAGTCGGGCAGGTCGGCGACGCCGATGAGCAGTTCGGCGTCGGACCGCTGCCGGAGCTTGCTGAGGTCGTAGACGGGCGCCAGCTCGTCGAGCCACGGTCGCCGCGGCGCGGGGATCGACGCACGGTCGGCTGCTGCGATGATGCTGGCGACGAGTCGCTGCTGGTCGGTCGGGCCTAGGTCGCGCTCTTCCTCGGCGTCCGCGGCTCGCGGCTCCTCCCACCGGGTGTCGCCACCGAACCGCAGTTCGCGGACCTCGATGTCGGAGCGTTCGGGTTCGTCGCTCGTCCACCCGCCGGCGTACCCGGACTGGAAGATGCTCAGGCGTCCTGGCCCGGTCTTCGCGATGCCACGGCCGGGCACACCTGGGTCGAAGTGCGCCGCGTCCTTGACGCCGACGACGTCCTGGCTGTCCGACTCGTCGGCCATGCGCAGGGCGACCCGGAGGTTGGTGTTGGCGCGCAGGTTGTCCTTGATGACGCCGGCCGGGCGTTGCGTCGCCATGATGAGGTGGATGCCGAGGGACCGACCGCGCTGGGCGATGTCGACGACGCCGTCGACGAACTCCGGGACCTCGCCGACGAGCGCCGCGAACTCGTCGATGACAAGGACGAGGGCGGGCGGCGAGTCCGGGTCGCCGCGCTTCTCGAGCTCCAACAGGTCTTTGGCCTTCTTCCGGTTGAGCAGGTGCTCGCGGAAGTGCAGCTCGGCGCGGAGGCTCGTCAGGGCTCGGCGGACGAGGTGGGGGCTGAGGTCGGTGACGAGGCCGACGCAGTGCGGGAGGGTCACGCAGTCGGCGAAGGCCGAACCGCCCTTGTAGTCGACGAAGAGGAACGAGACGCGGTCGGGGCTGTACTCCGCCGCCATCCCGAGGACCCAGGCCTGCAGGAACTCGCTCTTCCCGGCACCCGTCGTCCCACCGACGAGCGCGTGCGGGCCTTGGGAGCGGAGGTCGAGGTGCATGGCGTCCACACCGCCGGAGCCCACGGTCGCGCGGAGTTGGCCGGCCCGGCGGGGCTTCGGCGGAAGCCCGGGGGTGCGGTCGTGGATCGAGGAGTTCTGTCGCCAGCGGTCGACGACGGCGTCGCTCGACGTCGTCAGCTCCGAACCGAGCAGCGTCACCATCGAGACCGAACGCGGGAGGTCGCTCGAGTCCTCGACGAGGGCGCCCGCGTCGATCACCGACGCCATGCGGCGGGCGTAGTCGAGGGCCGTCACGGGGTCGATGAACTCCGGGCGGGCGTCGTCGACCGAGTACCCGAGCCGGACCATGCCGACGGTCGCGGGTGCGTCGACACCTGCTCCTGCCTCGGGGACCCGCAGGAAGGTGCGGCAGGCGGCCGGCAGGGAGACGACCTCGTCGGCGATCCAGATCGGGAAGACGCCTGCGTCCGCGGCGATCTCCGCCAGCTGGACGAGGCGCGCGCGGTCGACGCCGACGTCGTCGGAGATGAGGAGCACGATCGCGGGGATCGGCGACTTCGTGCCGGTGTCGTTCGAGCTCTTCGTGCCGATGTCGGCGCCGCGTTCCTGCGCCGCCTGCTTCTCGGAGATGGCACCGCGGCGTGCGTCCCCGGCCCGGGCCGCCTGGAGCCGGGTCTGGACGAGTTCCTCGATGGCCGCCAGCAGTTGGTTGCCGCTCGACACGCTGTCCGCAAGGTGGCCGACGTCGAGCGGGCTGTTCGACGAGGAGGCGTGCGGCAACCACTTCACCCATGACAGGGCGTTCGACCAGGCGGGCGACACGATGGCGGCGACGACGACCTCGGCCGGCGAGTGGAGTGCCGTCAGCTGCACGAGGATGCCGTTCACGGCGCCGCCGGCGGTCTGCGGCGATCCGGCGATGCCGAGTGCGCCGGCGTCATAGAGGTTGTCGATGATGGGGACGTCGGCGACCGTGGCGTACTCGTCCTTGAGCTTCTCGAGTCGCTCCTGGAACTCCGGCAGGAAGCTGTCGCGCGCCTTCGCCGACACCTCGTTCCGCGACGGCATGGTGCCGACGCCGAGCCGGAGGTTCAGGAAGGACCAGTGCTCCGGGCGGCGCGTCCACAGCAGCGGGCCGCGGGTGAGGGCGTGCTTCAACGCCTCCGAGGTCGACGGCGCCTCGCGCATGCGGACGTCGTGCTCGATCTCACGTTCCGCGGCGAGTTGCTTGCCGAGCGATTCGAGCCGCTCGTCGAAGATCTTGATCTGCTGCTTGAGCTTGCGCTTGTTCCGACCTCGGCCGGTGAAGTAGTTGCCGATGAGCATGAGCGGCGTCATGGCGATGAAGATGAGCGACAACGGGTTCTTCGTGAAGAAGTACATCGCGCCACCGAGCAGCATCGGTGTGAGCATGCCGAGGAGCGGGAACGGCTGGTTCTCACGCTCGGTCGGCGGCTCGGGCGCGGGGAAGGTCTCTCCCGCGTACCGCTGCTCGACCCGCGGGGAGCGGTTGAAGTACACGGGCCCGGCCTTGGGGACGACACCGGCGCGACCGACCGTCCCGGCGAAGCCGATCTCGACCTCGGTGTCGCCGATGAGCACCCGCTCCGGCTCGACCACCTTGAGCCGCGGCACGATGCCACCGTCGACGACGATGCCGTTCGCCGCACCGAGGTCGACGAGTTCGATCTCGCCACCGACCTCGAGCCGCGCGTGCCGCTTGGAGACGAGCGGGTCGTCGAGGACCACGTCGCAGCTCGCCTCGCGCCCGATGGTCCAGCTCCCGGCCGGCAGGGTGAACTCACGGCCGGCGTCGTCGCCCGACAGCACGCGGACGACCGCGACGGCGGGCGCCTGGCCGGTGCGTGCTGCGGAGTAGTAGACCCCGGCGTCGGCGAGCTCGATGACGGCACCGGAGCCCACCCAGGCCTCACCGATGGGTGCCTCGGGCGGGAGCGGGAGCGTCTCGGTCGACCCCGGCAGACGCGCGTGCAAGGTGAAGTCGGCGTTCGCGGAGTCGGGCCCCTGCGGGTCGACGCGCGCGATCGTCGATGCGACCTCGGCGATGCTCGCCGCCGCATCGGTGGTCACGACGATGTCGGCGGACGAACCCGACGGCCTGGTCAACGTCAGCTTGATGCGCATGCAGGGTCCCCTTGGAGGTGCGGGCCGCTCGGCGCGACCTCGATCAGCCTAGCGACGGGTGTCGGGTACACGACGCGGCTCCACGCCGGCCGTCCTCAATCCCGAGTCGGCCGGACGATCTTCCCGATGTCGTCCACGGTCGAGGGCTCAGGAGCCGGGTCGAAGAGAGCGACGGGCAGCTCGACCGTCGAACAGTCGAGGTCCGGCAGGTTGGCGGTCGACGTGACGACCCGGGCGTCTCCGTCGCGTTCCAGCCGATACTCGATGCCTCGAGCGTCGAGCGTTTCCGGTGGGGTCCCTTCCTTGCTCGCCCACTGCTGGGCGACGCATCCGCGAACGGCGGCGGCGGATGCGTCCGCTCCATCTGTGACTTCGACTGGAGCGAACGGAAGCGGGCCAGGGAAGACCTCGGTGTTCCCGCTGTTCGTGAAGCGGTCAAGGGACGCACCGTACAGCCTGGATCGCAGATCGTACGCCGTGGTGGCGTTCAGCGTCGGTCGCGAGAAGTCGTTCCGGTTGATCGCTCTTGCCTGTGCCTCGAGCGATGCCCGTACGGCTCCGACCCACGGGTCGTCCTCCAACGATCCACTCGGAGCTCCGGACTGCCATACCGTGGTGGGCTCCACGGACGGCTGCTGCGTCGTCGGCGTGCACGCGGTCAGCGAGCCCACGACGATCGCGGCGAGAACCGCCGCGATCGTTCGCCGAGCATCAATCCTGTGGATAGTTCGCATAACCGCTGAAGGTGTTGTATTTCTCGAACAACGACGTCGCCCGCACGTCGAGTTTGTCAGAGCTGTTGGCTGCTTGGCTGATGAGGTCGTCAAGGCCATCTCGATGGCTGTCGACCCATGCCCACCAGACATCGGGGTCGTCGGAGACCGGCGGCTGGAGGCCCGACTCCGGCGATAGCTCCAGCAGCATCTGAGCGAAGCCGATCTGCGTGGCATGCAGGCGATCGTCCTTCCCATCTTCCAATGTCGTGAGGAGGTCATCGTAGGACCCCGCCCACGCATCACCAGCGGCACCTGTGGCCGCGTCCGTGAGCTGGCCTCTGATGTATCCGATTCCCTCGCTCGCGATCTTCTCGGCCACCGCGTCGCCGAGCGTTCCCACCAGCTTGTCGAGGCCGGGAATGGGCAGCATCCCCACACCGGTCTCGACCACGCTGATTGCCGACTGGACCGCTTCGTCGTGACGAGCAGCTTCGCCGAGGTTGACACCGGCGGTGCTGCCGTCGACGACGGACTGCAGGACAGAGACGCGAGCCGCCGCATCGACCGGGTTGTACACGCCGAGTTCAGCCGCACCGAGCACCGTGTTCTGGTAATCGGTGACGACGGCCTGGAGCGTTTCCGCGCCGGCGTCCGTACTCGCAGCGATGCCGAGGATTCGAGCAAGCGCCTCAGGCGACAGGTTGGCGTATTGCCGTGGATCGCCCTGGATACCGTACGGGTCCTCCGGCGTCGTCGGCGACGATCCCTGCCCGCTGTCCGCCGACATCGGGTGCTCGACGAGTCCCGGAATCTGAGGCGCGAGGGCTTGCACGAGTTTGACGCTCCCCAGCTCGCTCAAGTTCTCGCTCAGGAAATGCGGATTGCCCGCGACGTACTCTTCTGCGTCGGTCGAGGCGCGGGGCTCACCGACCAGCTCGTACAGCACGTCATGGGTCAGGGTCGACGCACGAGCCCACGCGGTCGGGTCATAGTCCGTCGGGTCCGTCGGCCCGCCCGGGAGCGACTGCGCTCCCTCCCACATCGCGAGCACACCTTCGAAGCCGTCGAGGCCGGAATCCCGACGGCCGTACCAGTAGTCCACCCGGTTCGCGCCGAGATCCTCCGAGCGATACGGCGCGTCCGTGCCCACCAGCGAGTCTGCGTACGGGTCGTGTTCGGTCGAGGTCAGCCAGTCCATGGCCGCGTCGGGATACTCGCCCAAGGTGCTGAACACGCGCGAGGTCCAGTCACCCAGCCGGTTGATGTCGTAACCGGCCTGCTCGGCTTCGGCGAGGCTGAGGAAGCCACCGGGCCCCATGATGCCCTGTCCCGGCCACGGCTGCCCGTCGTAGACGCCAGGGAGACCGCGCTCGTTCGCATCAGCGATGTCAGCCAAGCCCACGGTCGTGGTGACGCCGATCGGGTTGTCCTGCTCGTCGCCGAAGAGGAACGCGAGGCTCGTCCAGCTGTCAGTGCCGTGCACCGATGCGGACCCGCTGTAGAGTTCCTGCGCGAACTTGTCGCCGGTCTCCTCGTTCCAACGCTGGGAACCGACGGAGAGGCCGCCGCGGACCGACTGTGCGAGCAGCAGAGCCGCGCCGGGAGCCAACCATCCGTTCTCGCCGGCGTTGTCGATCGCGTCGATCAGCGAGATGACGTCCTCGCCGCCCATGGCGAGGTTCATCTTCGACATGACGACGGGGTCGTTGCCGTACAACGCGTAGAGCGACTGCAGCTTCGCGGCGTCTTCGGCGTCGTAGATCCCGTTCTTGGCGAGCTCGGAACCGAGTTCGGCCATGCCCTTGGCGATCGCGTCCGGCGTGAGGCCGGCGGCGGAGGTGATGCCGATGGCCGCGAGGGCCGCCTGCTGGGCGTCCCAGTTGTCGCCACCAGGCGTGGACAGCGCGGTGACAAGCTGGGCGTCGGCTTCCTCACGCTCTGTGGAGAGCGCTTCCAGGAGGCTCTCGGCCTTCGCCTTGTCGTTCAGGGCCGTCTGGTGCTGCTCGTCGCGCAGCGCCTGCTGTGCCGGATCCGGCCCGCCGATCGCATCCATGTACTGCACCGTGGCCAGGAGCGTCGCCTGGACGATCGTCTCCTTGTAGCTCGTCGCACGCGTCCTGATATCTTCGACGGTCGTGGTGTACGTGGCGATCGCCGCGCGGACCGCCGCCATCTCCGGAACCACCGCATTGATCTTGCCGATCGGCGTCGACAGGGAGTTGACCCAGGCGGTCGCGGCCTCTCCGCTCCAGATCGAATCGGTGATGCCACCCTGCGCCGTCACAGCGGCGTCGCGCGCCTCGGTCAGACTCGTCTCCGTCGTCTGGAGCGTCGTCGCCGTCGTCGCCAGGGACCCGGAGTCGATTTGACCGGGGGTGTCGGCTGTCCAGTTCGCCATCAGCCTTGCCCGCCCAACTGCGTGTCGGTCGAATCCCACGTGCTGACGATGTCGCTCGCCGACTTGCCGGCCTCGACCATCGCCGAACCGGCGAGGGAGACATGCACGGACACCCACATCGCGAAGCTCTCAGCGGCGGCGGTTACGGCGCTGCTGCAGCTGCCCGAGAAGTCGAGTGGGATGTTCTGCGGCAGGCCGGAGCCGCTCGGTGTCAGTGGCGCGGCGACGGACAGGATCTCCGCCCCGTGTACGACGAGTGGTTGCTCGCTCATCATTCCCCTTCATGGAACCGGCGCAGCGGGCCTGCACCGCCCACCGGTTGCTCGTCCGGCGGGTACGTCGTTCAGCGTATCCGAGAGCGTCCAGCGCGACGATGGGGAGCACTCCCCATGCGCCGGAACGGCTTCAACCGGCGATCACCCGGATGGGGAACTCGCCGATCCCGATCGTCGAACCCGCCTCGACGACATAGGCCTCGCCCGGCTGGCAGACGGTGACGGCACCGGACGCGTCCGTGATGGTCGTGCCGTTCGTCGAGTGCAGGTCGGTCACCCGGAGCGATCGACGTCCGGGCACGACCGCCGTGTGCGTCTTCGACACGGACATCCGCGGATCGACGAGTGACCGCAGCTCGGCGTCGGGCTGCTCGGGACGCGCCGAGGGGTTGCGCCCGAGGAGCACCGGGCCGCGGAGCCGGATGCGTTCGCCGTCGGGCAGCTCGAGGGCCAAATCGCCGGCCCGCGACGACGAGGAGACGACCGTCGCGCCGAGATCGGCGTGGGGTGCCGCGCCGGGGCCGGCGGGCGTCGGCATCGGGTTCGAGGCCGACGCGGGCCGGTCGGACACGGGCGGTGCCGAAGCGATCAGTCCGGGCGGGACGGTGATCTGGAGTTCCGGTGCCACCGAGGACGTCGAGGAGTCGTCCGGCGACGATTGCGGGATCGCCGCCGGCGGCTGGCGGAACTGCGGCGCACCGAGCGGTGGGGCGGCGACGACGGGGACGGCGTCCGGCTGACGTTCCGGTTCCCGGTCCGACGGAGCGACGGCGGGCGCAGGCGGTTCCGGGGGCGCCGCGTGGGCATCGGGCGCTGGCACGTCAGGAGCCGGTGGCGCGTCGACTGGCTGGGCGAGGAAGCTCGGCGCCTCTCCCGGAGGAGCGACGAAGGAATCGGTGCCATCGGCGGGCTCGCCACCGGAGGAGACCAGCCACGCGGAGGCGCCGGGCGCCGCGCCGGTCGGGGCGGCGGAGGGCGCGGCGTCGGGCAGGGAAGAGGCGCCGGTCGACGACTCCGCGGCGATCGGGGCGAGCTCGGTCCTCGCGCCGTGCACGCGCACCGTCGCCGACGCGCCCGGATCCGACTCCGCCACGAGCGCGGCCAGCGCGTGCAGGAACGCGAGGAACGGCTGCTCGCCGAGAAGCGTGCGCTGACGCCGTTTCTTCTGGACGCCGTGCTGCAGGATAAAGGTCGCCGCTGCGGTCCCACGGGCGGACGGGGCCGTCGTGATGGCGAAGGCGAGCAGCGGCGCCGGGTCGTCCACGGAGACCACGCGCAAGCGGATGTCGGCGTTCGTCCCACCGTCGATCGCGACGTAGTGCCTGGTCGTCTGGGCATCCGCACCGGAGGCGGCGACCGCTTGCTGGACGAGCGCGACGAGCTCGTCGGCGGTGCCCGCCAGGTCGAGTTCCAGACCGGTGTCGGTCGGGTCGGGTGATCGCATCGGTGGTTCCTCCCCAGGCGCCGTCGGCCGACGGCAGCAACGCAACGATTATCGCGCAAGCGACGCGTCGGCGCGTGAGCCCGCCGCGATCAGATGCCGCCGTGCTCCCACGGCCACCGCGGTGTCGGCCGGCCGCCGGTCGACGAGGTCGCCACCGCGGCTGCGGCGAGCACGATGACGAGGGCAAGCACCCCGACGGTCACCGAGAACGGCCCTGTCAGCGTCGCGACCGCGAACGCGGCAGCATCGGCTCCGTCCCGACTCGCCACCGCATCGAAGATCCCGCCACTGACCCCGTAGGCGAGCCACGCGAGCAGCCCGGCCAGGACGGCCGATCCCACCGAGACGCGCACCGGCGTCCGGCGCGTCTCGCGGATGATCGCCCAGAGCACCACGAGTGCGGCCACGACGACCATCAACGGGCCGGTCAGCGGCCCCGCGTCCGGATCGGTGACCACGTCGAGATCCGCCAGCAGACTGATGAAGCCGAACGCGCAGACGACGAGCGCGACATAAGTAATCGCCGCGAACGGAGCGACCCACCAGGGCCCTGGTGCCCCGTGCTCCCGCTCGCGGTCGGTCATGCTCAGCGGGCGGTGGTCGGTCCGGCCTCGAGGACACGCTCGTACTCGGCGCGGGCCTCGAGGTTGGCCTCACGGACCTTGCGTCCGCGGGCGGCGATCCAGCCGCCGAACCAGACGGGGATCTCGCGGGCGACGACGAACGCGAGGACCGGTCCGAAGGTGAACGCGACGCCGGTCACTTCGGCGAGCACCTCATCGACACTCAGCGTCCACGCGCGCTCCTGGATGAGGAATCCGCCGACCCAAGCGAGGAAGACGACCAGTCCGATGATGAAGCCGCCGAGCACCCAGTGCACCCAGCCGGAACGGTTGACGATCGTGGCCGTGACCACCCAGGACAGGAAGAACCCGGCGGTCGCCAGCAGGAAGGGCCAGCTGGTGGAGATCGTGATGAGGTTCTGGACGAAGGTGCCGTCGCCCTCGAGGACGAGCTGGAGGCCCGCGACGGCGGCTGCGTACAGACCGGCGAAGATGATGGTGCCGAGCAGACCGATGAGGATGCCGAAGCCGCGGTTGCCGCGGACCTCCGGCTCCGACGGCGCCTGGACGTAGAGCGGGAAGGCCTGCTGCTGCTCCGTCTCCGTCGCGGCGGCGGTGTCGCTCGCGCCGGAGCGCGCGACCGGCTCGTAGGCCGCCGCCGGGTAGGGGTGCGCGCCGGTGTCGGCCTGCTGGGACGTCGCCGCAGTGGTCGACGTGGACGTGGTGTCGTCGTCGTCATCGACGTTCGAGTACGCGCGCTGCGGGGTGTGCGGGCGGTACGGGCGCGTCTCGCGGACACCGGCGTCGGCGTCACTGCGAGCTGCCGCGCGCCGGTCCTCGACGACCGGGTCGGCGCCGACGCCGTCCGCCGTCGTGATCGTGTCCTGCTGGACGGTGTCTTCGGAGAGGATGTCGCGCTCGACCACGGGGTCACCGCTCGCGGTGGTGGGACGGGCGGTACCAGACGCGGTCTGGGCAGCCGCCGGAGTGGTCGGGTCGGTCGACGATCCGGGCTCGGGGTTCTGGGTGCTCATCGCGTACTCCTTCGGCGGAAGCCTGTTCAGGAGCGCCCGCACGGCGCTCCGTCCGCCACGGTAGCAACACCGGGCCGGGATGCCCGGCAAGCTCGCCGAGCACGCGGCACTCCCATCGATCGCGATTCAGGTCTGATTCATATCCGAAGAAAACGGTCCCCTCAGCTCCGCGCGGTTGAGTGGGACTCACAACAGACACTTGTCGGATCAACGCCGATCCCGCGACGCCGCTCCCCACGGCGTATCCCCCGGAAAGGCACCATGCCAGAGCAGCTCCCCCACGCCCAGCGCGACGACGCCCGTGCCCACTCGCCGCACCGTCGCCTCTCGGCCCGATACCGCGGCCTGCCCCTCCGCGGACGCCGCGTCGTCGCCGGTGCTGCTGCCGGTGCCGCCCTGCTCCTCGCCACCGCGGTCATCGCGCCGCTCGCGGTGAACGGCGCCGGCTCGCCTCGCTCAGGCGCCGCCGCGCAACCGGACGGCGATCCGGCGCTGTCGGTCCCCGCGTCCACGGTGAACGCCACGGCGGTCACGGCGATCTCCGAGACGACCGGCCCCGTGGCGGGCGGCAGCACGGTGACCGTCAGCGGAACCGACGTGGACGGCGTCACGCGCGTCGTCTTCGGATCGCAGGACGCCGAGATCCTGTCGGCGACGAGCACCGAGGTGACGGTCGCTGTGCCGCCTGCTTCGGACTTCTCCCCCGCCGACGTCGGCATCGCCGTGTACGCGGACGACCTCCGGATCGACGGCGACACCCTGAGCTACCGCTACGACATCATGAGTCCCGTCGACACACAGATGGCCTACGTCTTCGCGCACTGGGACGACTACAACCTCGCCGAATACGGCTCGCTCCCCGACACCGACTGCGCGAACTTCGCCAGCCAGAGTCTCATCGAGCGCGGGTGGACGATGCACGAGGACTGGTGGGCCGAGGGGACGGGCGAGGACTTCGACTTCTCGAAGGCCTGGGTCAGTTCCACGTTCTTCATGAACTACCTGGAGGGGCGCCCGGACCTCGCCACCGCGCTCGACGACACCCAGCGTGACCAGGTCAAGGTCGGCGACATCGTGCAGTTCGACTGGGACAACAGTGGCGACCGGGACCACACGGGCATCGTGTCCCGCGTCGAGACCACGGACGCCGGAACCCAGGTGTACTACGCCGGGCACACCGACGACACCGACTACCGCACCGTCGACGAGGCCATCACCGTCCTGCACCCCGGCGCGGACGTGTACTACTGGAGCATCGCCTAGCCGGAAGCGGGACCCGGGTCTCAGGCGGGGAAGAGCGTGGAGACGATCGTCTGCGTCCAGCCGGTGATGGACGTGTTCGACC
Organism: Plantibacter sp. LMC-P-059a; assembly: GCF_030209505.1. Taxonomy (NCBI): domain Bacteria; kingdom Bacillati; phylum Actinomycetota; class Actinomycetes; order Micrococcales; family Microbacteriaceae; genus Plantibacter; species Plantibacter sp. LMC-P-059a. Next base: position 167,376 of record NZ_JARVRZ010000002.1, read on the forward strand.
AGCGGGTCGCGATCCACGTCCCGTCGCGGAGGAAGTGGCGCTCCCCGTAGGTGCCGGCGTCCTCGGTCGTCTCGGTGAAGCACATCGTGCCACCGGTCTCCTCGGAGCAGGTGAAGCCGGCCTCGTTCATCCGCGCGATCGCAGCGGTCTGCGTGGCGTCGTCGACCACCAGCACGTTCGTCGTGATCCCGAGGTCCCCACCACCACTCGACTTGGCGAGGATGCAGTTGAGGCGGTCGGTGTTCGCCGAGATGACGGCCACGAGCGCGTTGTCGTTCGACCCGATGAACTCCGTCGCGAGATCCGGCTGTGCCCACGCCGGGTTGAGCTCGAGGATCCCGCCCTCGGTCACCGAGTCGATGTAGCCGGCGGGGAAGAGCTGCGTGCAGTCGGTAGGCCGCACGGGCGCGGCGGGCGTCACGGCGGCGTCCGTCGCGGTCGGCGCCGGAGTCGGGTCCGCAGTGGCCGTCACGGTCGGCGTGCCGGTGGCGTCCGCCGCGGGAGTACCGCCCTGACCGACGACGAGGAGTCCGATCACGACGACGAGCGCGATCACGAGCACCGCGGCCAGCACGCTCAGCCAGATGACGAGGGGGTTCCGCTTCCGCTTCGGCGCCGGTGCGCCGTACCGGACGTCCGGCTGCGCCGCTGCCGAGTCAGGTTCCAAGGGCTGGAACGAACCGGTGGGCTGCTCGGGCTGATCGCTCATCCCCTCAGCATGTCGGCCCCGGCCCGCCCGCACAACTCGGGTGTCCCCCACAAACGGCGGAAGGCCCGCCCTGCATGATGCAGGGCGGGCCTTCCGGTTGAGTCGTTCAACCCCTAGTTGTAGTTCCCCGGGGTGAAGTCGTCGGAGCTGAAGCTGTCGAAGTCGACGAAGCTCAGGTCGGACTCGTTGAACGCGCCGTCCTCACCGAAGATGCGGTTCGGGTAACGCTCCGCCTTCGCCTCTTCCGTGGCCTCGACCGTCACGTTGCGGTAGCGCGCCAGGCCGGTACCGGCCGGGATGAGCTTACCGATGATGACGTTCTCCTTGAGGCCGACCAGCGGGTCGCTCTTGCCTTCCATGGCGGCCTGCGTGAGGACACGCGTGGTCTCCTGGAAGGAAGCGGCCGACAGCCACGACTCGGTCGCGAGGGAGGCCTTGGTGATACCCATGACCTCCTGGCGAGCCGACGCGGTGCGACGACCCTCCGACACGGCCGAGCGGTTGAGCTCGGCGTAGCGCAGGCGGTCGACGAGCTCGCCGGGCAGCAGGTCGGTGTCGCCGTGGTCGACGACGGTCACCTTCCGCAGCATCTGGCGCACGATGACCTCGATGTGCTTGTCGTGGATCGGGACACCCTGCGAGCGGTACACGCCCTGGACGCCACCGACAAGGTGCTTCTGGACCTCGCGGACGCCCTGCACACGCAGGACCTCCTTGGGGTCGACCGCACCGACGTGGATCTTCTGACCGAGCTCGACGTGCTGTCCGTCCTCGACGAGGAGGACCGCACGCTTCAGCACCGGGTAGACGACCGGCTCGTCGCCGTTGTCGGGCGTCAGGATGACCTTGCGCGACTTGTCGTTCTCGTCGATCGTGATGCGACCGGCGGCCTCGGCGATCGGGGTAGCACCCTTGGGGGTACGCGCCTCGAACAGCTCCTGCACGCGGGGCAGACCCTGCGTGATGTCGTCTGCCGACGCGGAACCACCGGTGTGGAAGGTACGCATCGTCAGCTGGGTACCGGGCTCACCGATCGACTGGGCCGCGATGATGCCGACGGCCTCGCCGATGTCGACGAGCTTGCCCGTGGCGAGCGAGCGGCCGTAGCAGGCTGCACACACACCGACGGTCGACTCGCAGGTCAGGACCGAGCGCACCTTGATGTTCTCGACACCGGCCGACACGAGCTTGTCGATGAGCACGTCACCGACGTCCTCGCCAGCCTCGGCGACGACCTCACCCTTCGGGTTGACCGCAGCGGCGGCCAGCGAACGGGCGAACACGGAGTTCTCCACGTTCGGGTCGCGCACGAGCTCACCCGAGCTGTCGGCGTTCGCGATCGCGAGCTCGAGACCCTTGGTCGTGCCGCAGTCGTCTTCGCGGATGATGACATCCTGCGAGACGTCGACGAGACGACGCGTGAGGTATCCCGAGTCGGCGGTACGGAGCGCCGTGTCAGCCAGACCCTTACGAGCACCGTGGGTCGCGATGAAGTACTCCGCGACCGACAGGCCCTCACGGTAGGAGGAGATGATCGGGCGAGGGATGATCTCACCCTTCGGGTTGTTCACCAGGCCTCGCATACCCGCGATGTTGCGGATCTGCAGCCAGTTACCACGAGCACCCGACGACACCATGCGGTTGATGGTGTTGTCCGCCGGGAAGTTCGCGCGCATGGCCTCGGCGACCTTCTCGGTGGCCTCCGTCCAGATCTTGATGAGCTCCTGACGACGCTCGGCATCCGTGGTCAGACCCTTGTCGAACTGGCTCTGGACCTTGGCGGCCTGCTTCTCGTAGCCCTGGACGATCTCCCGCTTGTTCGGCGGGGTCAGGACGTCGCTGAGCGCAACGGTCACACCGGAACGCGTCGCCCAGTGGAAACCGGCGTCCTTGATGTTGTCGAGCGTGGCCGCGACGACCGTCTTCGGGTACCGCTCCGCGAGGTCGTTGACGATCGAGGACAGCTTGCCCTTGTCCGCCACGTCCTCGACGTAGGGGTAGTCCGCCGGCAGCGCCTCGTTGAAGAGTGCGCGACCGAGCGTGGTCTCGACGAGTGCGACGCCGGAACCCTCGTAGCCCTCGGGCCCCGTGCCCTCGGCGAACGTCACGTCGGTCAGACGGATGCGCACCTTGGCGTTGAGGTCGAGCGAGCCCTGGTCCTTCGCGAGGATCGCCTCGGCGACCGACGAGAAGGCACGACCCTCACCCTCGACACCCTCCTTGAGGGTGGTGAGGTGGTGGAGGCCGATGATCATGTCCTGCGTGGGCAGGGTGACCGGGCGGCCGTCGGACGGCTTCAGGATGTTGTTCGACGCGAGCATCAGGATGCGCGCCTCGGCCTGGGCCTCGACGGACAGCGGGAGGTGGACAGCCATCTGGTCGCCGTCGAAGTCCGCGTTGAACGCGGCGCACACGAGCGGGTGCAGCTGGATGGCCTTGCCCTCGACGAGCTGAGGCTCGAACGCCTGGATGCCGAGACGGTGCAGCGTTGGCGCACGGTTCAGCAGCACGGGGCGCTCGCGGATGATCTCCTCCAGCACGTCCCAGACCTCGGGACGGCTGCGCTCGACCATGCGCTTCGCTGCCTTGATGTTCTGAGCGTGGCTCAGGTCGATCAGACGCTTGATGACGAACGGCTTGAAGAGCTCCAGCGCCATCTGCTTGGGCAGACCACACTGGTGCAGCTTCAGCTGCGGGCCGACGATGATGACCGAACGGCCGGAGTAGTCGACGCGCTTTCCGAGGAGGTTCTGGCGGAAACGACCCTGCTTCCCCTTCAGCATGTCGCTGAGGGACTTCAGGGCGCGGTTGCCGGTACCGGTGACGGGGCGACCACGACGACCGTTGTCGAACAGGGCGTCGACGGCCTCCTGCAGCATCCGCTTCTCGTTGTTGACGATGATCTCGGGAGCCCCGAGGTCGAGCAGACGACGCAGACGGTTGTTGCGGTTGATCACACGACGGTAGAGGTCGTTGAGGTCGGAGGTCGCGAAGCGGCCACCGTCGAGCTGCACCATCGGACGGAGCTCCGGCGGGATCACGGGGACCACGTCGAGCACCATCGCGGCCGGCGAGTTGCCGGTGATGAGGAACGAGTTGACCACGCGCAGACGCTTGATGGCGCGGATCTTCTTCTGACCCTTGCCCTCCGCGATCTGGTGGTGGAGCAGCTCGGACTCGGCGGCGAGGTCGAAGGACAGCAGGCGCTTCTTGACCGCCTCGGCACCCATGTAGGCCTCGAAGTACAGGCCGAAGCGGTCCTGCAGCTCGTGGAACACGGAGTCCTCGGGCTTGAGGTCGCCGACCTTGAGGTTGCGGAAGTCCTCCCAGACGCGCTCGAGGTGAGCGATCTGCTCGTCGTAGGACTTGCGGGTCTGGCTCATCTCCTTCTCAGCGGCGTCCTTGGTGCGACGCTTCTGCTCGCTCTTGGCGCCTTCCTCCTCGAGGGCGACGAGGTCGTCCTCGAGCTTCTTCAGGCGGTCTGCGATGCGCGAGTCGCGCTGGTCGCCGAGCGTCTTGATCTCGAGGCGGAGCTCGTTCTCAAGGCCGGGCATGTCCTGGTGACGTGCGTCCTCGTCCACATCGATGACCATGTAGGCCGCGAAGTAGATGACCTTCTCGAGGTCCTTGGGCGCCATGTCCAGCAGGTAGCCGAGGCGCGAAGGGACACCCTTGAAGTACCAGATGTGCGTGACCGGGGCGGCGAGTTCGATGTGGCCCATGCGCTCACGGCGCACCGACGACTTCGTGACCTCGACACCGCAGCGCTCGCACACGATGCCCTTGAAGCGGACCCGCTTGTACTTGCCGCAGGCGCACTCCCAGTCGCGGGAAGGACCGAAGATCTGCTCACCGAACAGACCGTCCTTCTCGGGCTTGAGGGTGCGGTAGTTGATGGTCTCGGGCTTCTTGACCTCTCCGTGCGACCAGGCACGGATGTCGTCTGCGGTGGCCAGACCAATGCGAAGCTCGTCAAAAGTTGTGACGTCGAGCAATGTATCTCCTATGAAAGGTTTCGTCAGTCTCTACAGTGGTCAGGCTTAGATCTCGTCGATGGACGACGACTCGAACCTGGAGGAAATGTTGATCCCGAGCTCCTCGGCGGCGCGGAAGGCGTCGTCGTCGGTGTCGCGCAGGCTCACCGCGGTGCCGTCGGCCGAGAGGACCTCGACGTTCAAGCACAGCGACTGCATTTCCTTGATGAGCACCTTGAAGCTCTCGGGGATACCCGGCTCCTGGATGTTCTCGCCCTTGACGATGGCCTCGTACACCTTGACGCGGCCGAGGATGTCGTCGGACTTGATGGTCAGGAGCTCCTGGAGCGCGTACGCGGCTCCATAGGCCTCGAGGGCCCAGACCTCCATCTCACCGAAGCGCTGTCCACCGAACTGAGCCTTACCACCGAGCGGCTGCTGCGTGATCATCGAGTACGGACCCGTCGAACGCGCGTGGATCTTGTCGTCCACGAGGTGGTGCAGCTTGAGGATGTACATGTAGCCGACCGAGACCGGCGCCGGGAACGGCTCGCCGGAGCGGCCGTCGAACAGACGGGCCTTTCCGGAGGAACCGATCAGGCGGTCACCGTCGCGGGTGACATTGGTCGAGTCGAGCAGACCGGCGATCTCCTCCTCGGAAGCGCCGTCGAACACCGGGGTCGCGACCTTGGTGTTCGGCTCCGCCGAGTGGGCGGCCGCGGGCAGCTTCTTCGCCCAGGACGGCTTGCCCTCGACGTTCCAGCCCTGCTTCGCGATCCAACCCAGGTGGATCTCGAGGACCTGGCCGAAGTTCATTCGACCGGGGATGCCGAGCGGGTTGAGGATGACGTCGACCGGCGTGCCGTCCTCGAGGAACGGCATGTCCTCGACGGGCAGGATCTTCGCGATGACACCCTTGTTGCCGTGACGGCCGGCGAGCTTGTCGCCCTCGGTGATCTTGCGCTTCTGGGCGATGTAGACGACCACACGCTGGTTGACGCCCGAGCCGAGCTCGTCGTCGCCGTCCTGTGCGTCGAACACCTTGACCGCGATGATCGTTCCGGCTTCACCGTGGGGCACCTTCAGCGAGGTGTCGCGGACTTCGCGGCTCTTCTCGTTGAAGATGGCGCGGAGCAGGCGCTCCTCGGCGGAGAGCTCGGTCTCACCCTTCGGCGTGACCTTGCCGACGAGGATGTCGCCGGGGCGGACCTCGGCACCGATGCGGATGATGCCGCGCTCGTCGAGGTCCTTGAGCAGCTCCGGGCTGACGTTCGGGAGATCACGGGTGATCTCCTCCTTGCCCAGCTTGGTGTCGCGCGCGTCGACCTCGTACTCCTCGATGTGGATCGAGGAGAGGATGTCGTCCTTCACCAGGTTCTGGCTGAGGATGATCGCGTCCTCGAAGTTGTGACCCTCCCACGTCATGAAGGCGACGAGGAGGTTCTTGCCGAGCGCGAGCTCGCCGTTCTCCGTGGCGGGGCCGTCGGCGATGACCTCGCCGGCCTCGATGCGTGCACCCTCGGAGACGATGACGCGGTTGTTGTAGCTCGTGCCCTGGTTGGAGCGGTCGAACTTGCGCAGGTAGTAGGTCTGCGTGCCACCCTCGTCGAGCTGGATCGTGACGGACTCTGCCGACACCTCCTGCACGACGCCGGCCTTGTCGGCCGTGACGACGTCACCGGCGTCGATGGCCGCATAGCCCTCCATACCGGTACCGACGAGCGGCGAGTCCGACATGAGGAGCGGGACGGCCTGACGCTGCATGTTCGCACCCATGAGTGCGCGGTTCGCGTCGTCGTGCTCGAGGAACGGGATGAGCGACGTCGCGACCGACACCATCTGGCGCGGGGAGACGTCCATGTAGCCGATCTCCTCGGACGGGATGAGGTCGACCTCGCCGCCCTTCTTCCGGGCGAGGACGCGGTCCTCCTGGAAGTGGCCGTCGCTCTTCAGGGGAGCGTTGGCCTGCGCGACGATGAAGTTGTCCTCTTCCATCGCGGTCAGGTAGTCGATGTCCTCGGTGACCCGGCCGTCGACGACGCGACGGTACGGGGTCTCGATGAACCCGAACGAGTTGATCCGCGCGAACGATGCGAGCGAACCGATCAGGCCGATGTTCGGGCCTTCCGGGGTCTCGATCGGGCACATGCGGCCATAGTGCGACGGGTGGACGTCTCGCACCTCGACGCCTGCACGCTCACGCGACAGACCACCGGGGCCGAGCGCCGAGAGACGACGCTTGTGGGTCAGGCCCGCGAGCGGGTTGTTCTGGTCCATGAACTGCGACAGCTGCGAGGTTCCGAAGAACTCCTTGATCGCGGCGACGACGGGGCGCACGTTGATCAGGGTCTGCGGCGTGATCGCCTCGATGTCCTGCGTGGTCATGCGCTCGCGGACGACGCGCTCCATGCGGGACAGGCCGGTGCGGACCTGGTTCTGGATGAGCTCGCCGACGGCGCGGATGCGACGGTTGCCGAAGTTGTCGATGTCGTCCGTGTCGAGACGGAGGTCGACGGGCTTGCCGTTGCGGACACCCGGGAGGGTGGCCGTTCCGCGGTGGAGGGCGACGAGGTACTTGATCGTGGCGACGATGTCGTCGTTCGTCAGGACGGAGTCGCTGAGCGGCTTGTCGAGACCGAGCTTGTTGTTGATCTTGTACCGGCCGACCTTGGCGAGGTCGTAGCGCTTCGAGTTGAAGTAGAAGTTGTCGAGGAGCGCACGCGCGGCCTCGGCAGCGACCTGCTCGCCCGGACGGAGCTTGCGGTAGATGTCGCGGAGCGCGTCCTCCTTGGTGAGGATCGTGTCCTTCTCGAGGGTGAGCTCGATGGACTCGTAGCCCTTGAACTCCTCGAGGATCTCCTCGCTCGTCATGCCGAGTGCCTTGAGGAACACGGTGACGGACTGCTTGCGCTTGCGGTCGATGCGGACGCCGACCTGATCGCGCTTGTCGATCTCGAACTCGAGCCAGGCACCGCGGCTCGGGATGACGCGAGCGGAGAAGATGTCCTTGTCGGAGGTCTTCTCCTGAGCCGACTCGAAGTAGACGCCCGGGCTGCGGACGAGCTGCGAGACGACGACACGCTCGGTGCCGTTGATGATGAAGGTACCGCGCTCCGTCATGAGCGGGAAGTCGCCCATGAAGACCGTCTGCGTCTTGATCTCACCGGTGAGGTGGTTCATGAACTCGGCCTCGACGTAGAGCGGGGCCGCGTAGGTCTTGCCGCGTTCCTTGCACTCGTCGATGGAGTACTTCTCGGGCTCGAGGTACGGGTTGGCGAAAGAGAGCTGCATCGTCTCGCCGAGGTCCTCGATGGGAGAGATCTCCTCGAAGATCTCGTCGAGGCCGCTCTTCGTCGGCAGGTCCTGCCGGCCGGCCTGGGTGGCTTCAGCGACGCGTGCCTTCCACACGTCGTTGCCGACCAGCCAGTCGAAGCTTTCGGTCTGCAGAGCCAGGAGGTCTGGAACCGTCAGCGTGTCGGTGATCTTCGCGAACGAGAGGCGGGATGCTCCGCGGCCGTTCTTGGGTGAGTTGGTGGTTGCGTTGCGCGCAGCAGCCAAGGGGATAACCTCCGGAGGCCTGTTGGGGGCCGAGTTACTGGTCGTCAGTGGAGTTACTCACCAGAAAGAGAACATGTGGCGGGTTGAACCCGCACACCAGCCGACCGCAATATGAAGGCATAGAGATTCTGGGAGCGCAAAGAACAACTATATGCCGGAATCTGCGGCGTGTCTACTGTTTCCTTGACGAGTTTTCGACTTTCCGGTATAACCGCCGGGCGGACCCCGCTGTTCCCGTCAGGTGCGACTGAACCGCACCCGCTGGCCGGGCCGCAGCTGCGCCAGGAGGTCGCGGTCCGTCGGCCGCACGACCGCGATGACGGGGTATCCGCCGGTGACGGGGTGATCGGCGAGGAGGATGGTCGGCAGACCACTCGGCGGCACCTGCACGGCACCCGCGACCATGCCCTCGCTCGGCAGCTCGCGGCCCGGGTCCCTTCGTTGGAGCGGCGTCCCGTCGAGGCGCATCCCGATCCGGTCGGCGTCGGCCGTCACGGTCCAGGGTTGCTCGAGGAGTCGTAGACGGGAGTCGTCGTCGAACCAGTCCGCGCGTGGTCCCGGCGTGATGCGCACGAGCCGCTCCCCGGCGTCCGGCCGCGTCCAGGGGGCGATGTCGAGCACCGGGATGCGACGGCGCGGGGTCGGCAGGACGGCGAGGCGATCGCCGGTGGCCACTGGCTCGGGGCCGAGGCCCGCCAGGGTGTCGGTCGACCGCGAGCCGAGGAGCTGCGGGCCGTCGAAGCCGCCTCGGACGGCGAGGAGGGAGCGCAGGCCGTGCGTCGCGGCGCCGAGCTGGAGCCTGGAACCGGCCGGCACGAGGACGGCGCGATGCCCGTCGACCGGTCGACCGTCGACCGTGATCGGGCCCCAGGCGCCGGTCACCGCGACCCACAGGTCGACGTCCGGGACGGCGGCGAACGGACCCAGCACGATCTCCAGCCCCGCACGGCCCTCCGGGTTGCCGACGAGGCGGTTGGCGAGGCGCAGCGCTCCGCGATCGAGCGTGCCGGACGTGCCGACCCCGAGCGAGGCTGCACCAGGGCGCCCCAGATCCTGGACCGTGGCGGACGGCCCGGCGGCCTCCACGAGCAGGGTGCCGCCCATCATGCGGTGACCTGCACGAACCGCACCCGGTCCCCGGGGACGAGCAGCGCCGGTGGATCCGCCGTGGCGTCCCACAGCACGGAGTCGGTGCTCCCGATGATGCGCCATCCGCCCGGAGAGGCCCGCGGATAGACCCCGCTGAACCCCCCGGCCAGCGCCACGGCACCGGCGGGGACGACCGTGCGCGGCACGCTCAGTCGCGGGACCTCGAGCGTCCACGCCGCTCCGCCGACGAGGTAGGCGAAGCCGGGTGCGAACCCGCTGAACGCCACGGTCCAGACGCAACCGGTGTGCCTCGCGACGAGCCCATCGGCGTCCATCCCCAGAAGTGCCGCGGTCTCCTGGAGGTCGGTGCCGTCGTAGCGGACCGGGATGACCACCTCCGGCCGCTCCGAAGCCACGGCGGCGGATCCGATCGCGTCTCCCCCGTCCGGCCGCAGCACCCGTTCCGCCGTCGCGAGCAACCAGGCGCCGACCGCGGCGAGCGCCGGGCCTCGCGCGTCCGTCACCGCGAGCACGGTCCGGGCGGCGGGTACGAGGTCGACGAGACCGTGCGGACGAGACGCGGCGAGCGCCCGGTGGACGAGGAGGACGTCGTCGAGCGATCCGAGTTCGAGGAGGACCGCCTCCTCCCCCATCGCCCGGAGGACGGGACCGGCCGGAGTGTCCGCGTTCACCACGGTGCGACCAGCTCGACGCCGGCCGCCAGGAGGGCCGCCCTGACCGCCGTCGCCATCGACACTGCTCCCGGGGTGTCGCCGTGCATGCAAAGCGAGAGGGCTTCGAGATCCCGTTCGACGCCGTCGACGCTGGTGATCCGACGGTCCAGGACGAGGGCGACGGCGCGGCGGGCGGCCTCCGTCTCGTCGGTCAGCAGGGCCCCCGGCTGATCACGTGGGACGAGCGAGCCGTCCGAGCGGTAGCCGCGGTCGACGAAGGCCTCCGCGACGAACCGGAGCCCGGCGGCTCGGGCCTCTCCCTCGACGACGGAGCCGGGCATACCGAGGACAGGGAGCGACCGCCCGAGCTCTTCGGAGGCCGTGACCACCGCCCGCACGACCGCCACCGCCTGAACCCGATCGTGGGCGATGCGGTTGTAGAGGGCGCCGTGCGGTTTCACATACGCGAGCCGGGGTCCGTCGCCGTCGACCTCGCGGACCTCGTCGACCGCCCGGCCCAAGGCCCGGAGCTGCTCGAGGACCTCGGCCTCGAGCACCTCGGGCCGGACGTCCTGGTCGCGTCGGCCGAAGCCCGCCTCGTCCCGGTAGGAGGGATGGGCGCCGAGGGACACCCCGTGGGCCGTCGCGCGGCGGACGGCGTCGCGCATGGACCGGTCGTCACCGGCGTGGAAGCCGCAGGCGATGTTCGCGCTCGTGATCAGGGCGAACATCGCCTCGTCGTCGGCCGTCGCCACACCGCGCCAGACCTCGCCGAGGTCGCTGTTGAGGTCCACCTGGGCCACGGCCGCACCCTTCCCGCTCCGCCTCGTCCTGTTGCGGGAAGTCTAGGCTGGGGGCATGGACGAGGCACAGGTACGACTCGGCGTCAGCGGTTACCTGGCCAGGATCGAGGCCGACCGCTTCGTGCCCGGCACCTATCAGCTGGTGGTCGACGGCACCCCGCAGTCGCACGTCAACCTCGACCAGCCCGAGGAGCTCTTCTTCGAGTACATCCAGCGCATCGGTCACATCATCGACGAGATCGCCGACCCCGGTCAGCCGATCACGGCCGTCCACCTGGGTGCCGGCGCGCTCACCCTCCCCCGGTACGTGGAGGCGACGCGGCCGGGATCGCGCCAGCAGGTCGTCGAACTCGAACGGGAACTCATCGACCTCGTGCGCGAGCACCTGCCCTGGTCGAAGCGGGCGCAGATCCGGGTCCGCTACGGCGACGCACGAGAGATCGTGGCGAAGCTCCCCCCGGGCCTCCGCGGCACCGTCGACCTCGTGGTCGTGGACATCTTCAGCGGTGCGAACACGCCGGCGCACGTGACGAGCACGGAGTTCTACGCCTCGGCGGTCGAGCTGCTCTCGCCGACCGGCGTGATCGTCGTGAACGTCGCCGATGGCCGCGGCCTCGCATTCGCCCGCGGGCAGGCCGCCACCCTGTCGGCCTCGGTCGCGCACGTGGCCGCGCTGGCCGAGACGCAGATCCTCAAGGGACGGCGCTTCGGCAACGTCGTCCTCGTCGGCTCGAACACCGCCCTCCCACTCGACTTCCTTCCGCGACTCCTCGCCGCCGGGCCCCACCCGGCCAAGGCCGTCGCGGGCGCTGAGTTACGTGCCTTCGTCGCGGGTGCGCAAGTGGTGACGGACGAGACCGCCGTCCCCTCCCCGAACCCCGCCCAGGGCATCTTCCAGACGAAGGGCTGACCATGGCCAGCACGCAGACGCCGACACGACGGGGCCTGCGTGCGCCCGCCGCGCTCACCACCCTGTTCGCCGCCGCGCTGGCGCTCGTGGCCTGCACGGAGGCCGACCCCCGCTCGCCGGGCACGGCGGCGCTCTCCCCTTCCCCCGTGCCGAGCGAGTCGGCGTCGGCGCCCGCGGATCCCATCGGGCCCGTCGCGCCGACCGGTGCCGCCACCACCGTCGTCGGCGGCCTGGAAGCGCCCTGGTCGATGGTGAGGCTCCCCTCCGGCAGCACGCTCGTGAGTCAGCGCGACGCCGGCGACATCCTCGAACTCGTCAGCGGCGGAGACGTCCGTCAGCTCGGTGTCGTCCCAGGCGTCGCCGCCGGCGGTGAGGGTGGGTTGCTCGGTCTCGCCGTGCTCACCCCGGAACCGTCGACGGAGGACGGCACGTGGGTCTACGCCTACCTCACGACGGCCTCCGACAACCGCATCGTGCGGATACCGCTCACCGGCGAGGCCGGCTCGTATGCCCTCGGCGCGGTCGAGGAGGTGCTCGTGGGCATCCCGCGGGCAGGCAACCACAACGGCGGCCGCATCGCGTTCGGCCCGGACGGCATGCTCTACGCCACCGCCGGAGACGCGGGCGACCGGAGTCTCGCGCAGGACGGCGACAGCCTCGGTGGCAAGATCCTCCGGCTCACCCCGGAGGGCGCGGTACCGGCTGACAACCCCTTCCCCGGCTCACCCGTCTACTCCTTCGGACACCGCAACCCGCAGGGCCTCGCCTGGGATCGTGACGGCGGACTCTGGGCGAGCGAGTTCGGACAGAACACCTGGGACGAGCTCAACCGCATCACGCCCGGCGGCAACTACGGCTGGCCGATCGCCGAAGGGATCGCCGGAGCGGACGGCCTGATCGACCCGGTCGCGCAGTGGGCCACCGAGGACGCCAGCCCGAGCGGCCTGGCGATCGTCGACGACACCATCTTCATGGCGTCCCTCCGCGGCGAGCGCCTGTACGGGATCACCGACGGCGTGCACGTGCCCGCCGGGAGCACGACCCTCGTCGGCGTCGTGGACGCCGTCCCCTACCTCGTCGGCGAGTTCGGGAGGATCCGCGACGTCGTCGCCGGCCCGCCCGGGACGATCTGGATCCTCACCAACAACACGGACGGCCGCGGTTCACCGGGCGCCGACGACGACCGGATCGTCGAGCTCCCCCTCGAGCCGCTCGCACCGCGATGACCTGATCTCGCCACGCGGCGGGAAGGCCCGGTTCCTGCCCGTCCGTGTCGGTCGCCGGGGGTACCATCCAGGCATGGCAGAACTGAGTCGGGTCACGGCGTGGGCACAGGCCCTCATCGTGCTGCACCTCGACCCGGCGGTGTGGACCTTCGGATTCGACAACGCGAAGCGCCGAGCCGGTCTCTGCAACTTCACGACGAAGCGGATCACCGTCTCCCGGTACCTCGCCGCCCGCTACGACGACGACGAGATCCACCAGATCCTGCTGCACGAGGTCGCCCACGCACTCGCCGGGGCGCGGGCCGGACACGGGCCCAAGTGGCGTAAGGTCGCCGAGGAACTCGGCTACGAAGGCTCACGACTCCACGAGGGCCAGACCGCGGACGAGCTCGCCCCCTGGGTGGGCACCTGTCCGTCCGGACACGTCCTGTACCGGCACCGGCGCCCGAGCCGTGCCACCTCCTGTGGCAAGTGCTCGCGCTCCTACGACGAACGGTTCCTCCTCAGCTGGGTGCACCGCGAGGTCACCCCGGCGATGCGCCGTCGTGCGGCCGCGTTCGACGGATCGACTCCGACCGAGCCGGCCGTCGGCTCGTGACGGTCGATGCGGTCCGCACCGACAGCTGGGTCGCGCTCCTGCGCGGGGTGAACGTCGGCGGTGTCACGATCCGCTCGGCGGACCTCGCCGAGGTGTTCCGCTCGATCGGGTGCACGGAGGTGCGCACCGTCCTCGCGAGCGGCAACGTGGTCTTCACCGATCCCGAGCAGGCACCCGGTGCCGCGACGACCGACACTCGCGGCGCGCTCAAACTCCGCATCGAGCAGGCCCTGGCCGAGGCCTTCGGCTACGAGGCCTGGATCGTCCTCAGCCATCAGCGGGCGCTCGCGGAGGTCGTCGGCGCCTACCCGTGGCCGGAGACCGAGCAGGTCCAGCCGTACGTCATGTTCTCCTCGGAGCAGGCCTCCCTCGACGCCCTGCTGGCGTACGCCGAGACGGCCGGAGACCAGCCGGACCGCGTCTCCCCCGGTGACGGCGTCCTCTACTGGGAGGTCCCGAAAGGCTCGAGCACCGACACCCCGTTCGCGAAGGAGTCGTCGAAGGCCCGGTTCAAGCCGCACCTCACCACGCGCAACCTGCGGACGCTGCGCAAGCTCCTCTGAGCCGCTGGCGCAAGCTCCACCGAGGTGCCCTCAGGTGGCGTACGCTGAATTGATCAGCTAGCTGCACAATTCTGGAGGCATGCCATGACCGGCACCGAACGACCCACCACCGCGGACCGCATCCGCCAGAGCGCCGTGGCCGTCAGCGCGGTCCTCGCGATCATCGGCTCGTACATCGGGTCTGGTGCCGCCGGTGGCACGCAGATCCAGAACGCGGCGAACGGAGCCCTGAGCGCCTCATCGACCCCGATCGCCCCGGACGGGCCGGCGTTCTCCATCTGGGGCGTCATCTACCTCGGGCTCGTCGCCTACGCGGTCTGGCAGTTCCTGCCCTCGCAGACGACCCGCGAGCGCCACCGTCGGCTTGGTTCCTGGGTCGTAGCGAGTCTCCTGCTGAACGCGGCGTGGATCCTCGTCGTGCAGGCGGGATTCCTGGTCCTCAGCGTGTTCGTGATCGTCGCGCTCCTCGGCGTCCTGGCGCGCATCTTCGTGATCGTGCTCCGCACCCGGCCGAGCGGCGTCGCCGACGCGATCGTCACCGACGGCACGATGGGCCTCTACCTCGGTTGGGTGTGCGTCGCGACGGCGGCGAACCTCACCGCGGCGCTCGTCGGATCCGGGATCGGGAGTGCCGACGGCCCGGTTGCCGGCGTCTGGGCGATCATCGTCCTCGCCGTCGCCGGTGCGGTCGGGGTCCTGCTCGCGGTCGTCGGTCGCGGACGCATCGCCCCCATGCTGTCGCTCTGCTGGGGCCTCGCCTGGGTGGCCGTCGGCCGGTTCACCGGTGAACTGCTGTCGACCGAAGCCGGCGTGGCGGCGTCGATCGCCGCGGTCGTGGTCGCCGTCGTCACCGTGGGCGTGCGGGTCTCTCGGGGCCGCGACCGCTCGATGCTCGTCAGCGCCTGACGCGCCGCAGCTCGGCGGCCGCGGGCCGCTACTCGCCCGTGCGGCCGTCGAGCAGTTCGCGGAGGACGTCGAGGTGGCCGAGGTGCCTGGCGGTCTCCTCGATCATGTGGAGTTCGATCCACCGCAGCGTGAACCGTTCGTCGTTCCCCCGGCAGAGGTCGTCGAGTCCGTATCGGGACGCCACCTCGCGGGACTCCGCACACGCCGCCTCGTAGTCCGCGATGATCTCGGCAAGGCTGTCCTCGGCCGTGACCTGCCACTCGCCGTCGGGGTCGTCATCGGTCCACCGCGCAGGGACGTCGGACTGACCGTCCATGTCCTCGCGGAACCAGCTGCGCTCGACATCGGCGAGATGCCGGATGACGCCCGACACCGTCGTGATGCTCGGCAGCAGTCGTTTGGCCGCGAGCTCGTCGGTGAGCCCACGCGCCTTCCAGACGATGCTGGCGCGCTGCAGATCGAGGAAGCCCTCGATCGTCTCGCGCTCCGCGCCGCGCTCAGGCGGTTGCGGGCGGTCGCCCCAGTCGGCCATCAGTCGACGACCGTGACCTCGTTCCCGAACGCGACGTACCCGGAGAAGTCCTTGCCGACGCGGTCGAACGCGGTCGGATACGGGGTCGGGTACGACCAGGCGACATCGGGCTTGACCTCGCCACCGTCGGTGACGCCCCAGTACTGGGCGTCACCCTTCCACGGGCAGTGGTACTGGGTGTCGGTCTCGACGAAGCGCTCCCGGTTGAGGCTCGACGGCGGGAAGTACCAGTTTCCCTCGATCTTGATGAGCTCCGATTCGGGGGCTTCGGCGAGGACGGTGGTTCCGAGGAGTGCGCGCATGGCCAGAGACTACGCCCGGAACACGGCTCCGTCCAGGACCGGGACGACGCTTGACACGTCGACCTCGCGCGCGGCCTGCACGTGCTGCGGGTGGCCGGACTGGGCGAGCTGCTGGGCCGTCGCCGACGCCGACAGGAGGTGACCGACGCCGTTGCGCAGGCCCTCGAAGGCGGCAGCGGCGGCAGCTGCCTCCGGCGAGGTGAAGTCGATGCCGCGGAGCCCGAGCGCCTCGATCACGGCGCCGGCACCGAAGAGGTCCTCGACGGCGAACCGCGTCTCGGCCGTGTCGTCGAGTTCACCGACCGCGATGACGACGATGCTCGTGCGCCGACCGAGTTCAGCCTGCTTCGCGATGATCCAGTCCGCGACCGCCGAGCGGTTGCGGAGGCACGCCGCGACGACCGTCGCACCGGTGTCGGCGAGGAGCGCGGCGATCTGCGCCGTCTCACCTCGGTCGTCGAGCTCGGAGGCCGCGACCGTCTCGCCGGCGCTCACCCGCTGCTCGAGGGAGGTCGTGGCGTGCAGCACGTCGACGATCACCGCGACGTCCGCCGTCTCGACCCGGCCGGCTCCCGCGACGCCCCAGTCGAACCGGACCTGGTACTTGGTCTGCGCGAAGGGCGGGTGGACGGGCGGCGGTGTGGCGGCTGCGATACTCACCCGTTCATCGTATCCAGCCGCCCCGATCCACCCCACGAGTGTTGCGTTCGAAGACCTCCCCGGGGGTGGTCGCCGGCGCGGTGCGCTGACGCGAGCGCGGGCCACCGGACGTGAGCGCGGGTCTCCAGAGGGGCGCGCTCACGCGCCAGACCCGCGGTGACGTCAGCGCACCGCGCTGGCGCCGGGAGAGGCAGGGTCAGCGGGAGGCGGTGGGGAACCGACGGTCGTCGGGGTGGGGTGGGCGCATCTCGGTGCGGATGAGCTCGAAGTCGTGACGGCTGAGCTCGATGAGCCCACGCCGGAGCTGCATGCCCCAGTCACGGGTGAAGCTCGTGAAGTCGAGCAGCGCCAGCATCGGCCGGATGGGCGTCTCCACGGCGTCCGGGTACCAGTCGACGCTCCGACGCCACGGACGCCAATCCGCGCCGTCGGGACGCGGCACCACGGCCTGGTACACGGTGTCGTCGGCGATCCGACCGATCGCCGTGAACGCCTTCAAGGGCTGGCCGTCCGGTGTGCTGACCCGCGGCGAGTAGTACACGATCCCGTCGGACTCCCGCATCTGCTCGAGACCGCCGCGCTGCCCGTGGTTGATCTGCAGGAAGCCGTGCCGGACCCCGAGGACGACGTGATCCCGCTGGATCACGCCCAGCCAGTACCGGATCGCCATAGGCACAGTCTTCCCTACCGGCGCACCCCCTGCAGCCGCCGAGCCGCACATGCGACACTGAGGCATGCGCGTGATGCTGAAACTCGTCCTGGACTGTGATGTCGACGTCGCCTGGCGGGCGCTCCGCTCCCCGGCCGTCCTGCGGGAGCTGTACAGCCCGATGATGGGGCTCGAGGCGCTGGACGCCGCCGGCTTCCCGACCGTCTGGGAACCGGGAGCGCACCGCGTCCGGGTGAAGGCCGCCGGCGCCGTTCCGCTCGGCGACCAGATCATCGACCTGGAGTTCCTCGAACGCCGCGACGGCACCCGCATCCTCCACGACCAGGGCGACCCGATCACCGGCCCCCTCAGCAAGCTCGCCGGCTGGGACCACCAGATGGCCGTCTCGCGCGACAAGCAGGACCCGACGAAGACGCTGTACCGCGACCGCCTCGTGATCACCGGCGCCATCGCCCCGCTCTACTGGTACCCGCTCTGGGCCACCTGGCAGTGGCGCGGCGCCCGCATCAAGGCGCTCGCCCCCACCTGGGCCTACGACCCGCCGCTCCCCGGCGACGAGGAGGACGACGAGGTCGGCGCGACGGTCGAAGGCGCCATCTAGCCGTTCGAGCTGACCGGAGGGCCCGGCGACCGGGCCATCAGGCTCCGATCACCCGGCCGACCGCGCCGCCACAGCTCAGGCCGTCGCGGCCTCACCCCACTGCTTCGACGCACCGGCGGGAGCCACGGCCGCCGGGATTCCGACGGCGTCGCTGCGCAGGACCGCCGGCAGGAAGCGGTCCGGCATGTTCTGGAACGCGACCGGCCGCAGGAAACGGGTGATCGCCGCCGTCCCGACCGAGGTGCTGGAGTCGTTCGTCGTCGCCGGCCACGGTCCGCCGTGCTGCATGGCCGGCGTGACGGCAACGCCGGTCGGCCAGCCGCCGAAGAGCACCCGACCGGCGTGAGCCGACAACTGTCCGACGAGCTCGACGAGGTCGTCGCTCATCTCCTCCGCACCGGCGTGCAGGGTCGCCGTGAGGTTGCCCTCGCAGAACTCCGCCACGAGCGGCGCGAGTGGTGTGTCGGCCGGAACCTCGACGAGGATCGACAGCGGCCCGAACGCCTCGTCGAGCAGGCGGTCACGGCCGGTCCGCAGGGCGTCGATGGACACGGCGACGATCGTCGGCGTGGCCCAGCCGTCGCCGTCGGCGTCGACCCGGAGCGAGCCTTCCGCGATGACGCGGACGCCGGGGGTACCGAGGATCGTGTCGCGGCGCTCGGCGTATCCGGCGGTGATGCGGTCGTTCAGGAGACGGTGCTCCGGCACGGCCTCGGCCGCGGTCCGGATCGTGTCGTCGAGGCCCGCGGCCTCCGGCAGGTAGACGAACCCGGGCTTCGTGCAGAGCTGTCCAGCCGAGCCCGCGACGCTCCCGACGAACCCCGTCGCGATCGCCTCGCCCGACTCCTCCACCGCCTGCCCGGTGACGAAGACCGGGTTCACGCTGCCGAGCTCGCCGAAGAACGGGATCGGGACCGGCCGTGCGGCGGCGATGTCGGCGAGGATGCGCCCGGCGCGGAGGGACCCGGTGAAGGAGCCCGCGCGCACCCGCTCGTCGCGCAAGGCGGTCACGCCGGCGTCCTGGCCGACGATGGTCTGGAAGACGCCGTCCGGCGCCCCGCTCGCCCGCAGGGCGTCCTCGACGACGGCGGCGGTCGCGAGCGAGAGCCCGGGGTGCCCGTCGTGGACCTTGAGGATGACCGGGCAGCCGGCCGCGAGGATCGCCGCGGTGTCGCCACCCGCCACCGAGAAGGCGAACGGGAAGTTGCTCGCGGCGAAGTTCAGCACCGGACCGAGCGGCACGAGGACGCGTCGCAGCTCGGGCCGGGCGCCGAGGGCGAAGTCGGGGTCGGCCTCGTCGATCCGGACGTCGAGGTACGAACCGTCGACGACCGTGTCGGCGAAGAGGCGCAGCTGCACGGCGGTGCGCAGCAGTTCTCCGCGCAGGCGAGCCTCGGCGAGGCCCGTCTCCCGCATCCCGACGGGGACGAGGTCGTCGGCGTGCGCGAGCAACGCGTCCGCGACCGCGACGAGCGCGCGGGCACGCGTGGTGGACGGCGTCGCGGCCCACGCGGGTGCGGCGGTCGCAGCGGCAGCCAGCACGGTCTCGAGCTGCTCGGGGGTCGTCTCGGTGGCGGGAGAAGAGGTGGTCGACATGTGATCCTCCGGGATCGTGGAGCGGGTCAGAACTGGAAGCCGGTCGGGAACGGATCGGCGGGGTCGAGCAGGTACGAGCCGATGCCCGTGACCCAGGCCCGACCCGAGATGGTGGGGATCACCGCCGGCCGGCCCGCGACCGTCGTCTCAGCGATGAGGCGGCCGGTGAAGCGGCTGCCGATGAAGGACTCGTTGACGAAGTCCTGGTGGAGCGGCAGCTCGCCGCGAGCCCAGAGTTCGGCCATGCGCGCCGAGGTGCCGGTGCCGCACGGGGAGCGGTCGAACCACCCGGGGAAGATCGCCATCGCGTGCCGCGAGAGCACGGCGTCGGAGCCCGGTGCGATGAACTCGACGTGGTGGCAGTGGTCGAGCCCCTCGATCTCCGGGTGGACGGGCGGCGCCTGCTCGTTGATCGCTGCCATGATCCGCAGGCCGGCGTCGAGGATGTCCTGCTGGCGGTCGCGGTCGAACGGCAGACCGACGGCGTCGAGGTCGACCATGGCGTAGAAGTTGCCCCCGAAGGCGAGGCTGTAGGGCACGGTGCCGAGCCCCGGCACCTCGATGACGGCGTCCAGGCGTTCGACGTAGCTGGGCACGTTCTCGATGGTGACCCGGTCGGCGTGTCCGTCGCTCACGTCGACCCGGGCGATGACGAGGCCGGCGGGGGTGTCGAGCCGGATCGTCGTCACCGGCTCGACCACCTCCACCATGCCCGTCTCGACGAGGACCGTGGCGACCCCGATCGTCCCGTGTCCGCACATCGGCAGGCATCCGGACACCTCGATGTACACGACGCCCCAGTCGCAGTCGGCGCGCGTCGAGGGCTGCAGGATCGCGCCACTCATCGCCGCGTGACCGCGCGGCTCGTTCATGAGGAACAGCCGGAGGTCGTCCAGGTGCTCCATGAAGTGCAGCCGTTTGTCGTTCATCGTCGCGCCGGGGATCACGCCGACCCCGCCGGTGACGACGCGGGTCGGCATGCCCTCGGTGTGCGAGTCGACCGCACTGATCATGCGGGAGGACTTCATCGGGTGCTCCTCGGTGCTCGGGTGTGCAGGTGTTCGGCGCTCTGGGTGCTGCTAGCGGGCGGCGAGGTAGTCGAGCGCGCGACGCGTCTGCGTCGTCACCTGCTCCGTCTGCAGCGCGCTGAGCGGGCCGCGCGGCGGCCGCGTCGGTCCACCGTAGCTCTCGCCGGCGATGTCGATCGACAGCTTGATGGCCTGCACGAACTCGGTCTTCGAGTCCCACCCGAAGACGGGCACGAGCTCGCGGTACAGGGTGCGGGCCTCGTCCACCCGGCCGGAGGTGACGAGCGTGTACAGCTCGACCGCTTCGCGCGGGAACGCGTTGGGGTACCCGGCGAACCAGCCGACGGCACCGGCGACGAGGGACTCGAAGAGGAGGTCGTCGGCTCCGGCGATGACGTCGAGGTCGGTCTTGTCCTGGATCTCCAGCACCCGACGGATGTCCGCCGAGAACTCCTTCACCGCGACGACGTGCTCGAGCTTCGCGAGCTCGACGAGGAGGTCGGGCGTGAGGTCGACCTTGGTGTCGATGGGGTTGTTGTAGGCCATGATCGGCAGGCCGACCTCGTTCACGCGGCTGTAGTGCTCGATGACCTCGTCGTCGTTGGCCCGGTAGATGGTGGGCGGCAGGAGCAGGACACCGTCGGCGCCGTCCTCCTTGGCGTACTCGGCCCACTGCTGCGCCTGGTGCCAGCCCACGCCGTGCACGCCGGCGACGACGAGTCCCCGGTCACCGACGGTGTCCACGGCGACCTGGATCACCTTGCGACGCTCCGCGTCCGTGAGCGAGGAGTACTCGCCGAGGGAGCCGTTCGGGCCGACGCCGCGGCAGCCGTTCTCGATGAGCCAGTTGCAGTGCTCGGCGAAGCGGTCGTAGTCGACGGCCAGGCCGGCGGGGGCTGACGCGTCCTCCTTGAACGCGAGGGTGGTCGCGACGATGACGCCGCCGAGGTCGAACTGCTGGGCCATGGGTGGTTCCTTTCCGAGGGTGTGACGCGGCGACCGGTCGGTCAGCCGAGGGGTTCGGTCGACGGGGTCGACGTCGGTTCATGCGGGACGGGTTCCGGCCCGTGCGCGGCGAGTTCGCCGATGCGGATCGGGGAGGCGATGGGCCGGCGGTCGCTCGAGACGCCGTCGATGAGCCCGTCGCCGCCGGACTCCAGGGCGACGCGGTGCAGCAGCTCCTCGACCGTCCGGCCGCACATCCGGCCCTGGCAGATCCCGAGGCCCGCGCGCGTGCTGAGCTTCAGCGAGCGCAGGCCGGTCGCGCAGGTGGCGGTCGCCGTGCCGCGGAGGGCACCGTGGTCGACCTCCTCGCAGCGGCAGATGGTGGTGTCGTCCTCGAGCCAGTCGCTCCACCCCTCGCGGATGCCGTGCGCCCGTTCGAGGCGTTCGGTGAAGGCGAGGAAGGTGTCGCGACGGCTCACGGCCGAGCGGATACCGGAGGCTCCGGGCAGACCGCCGGCGGCCGCGTGTCCCGCGATCGCGCCTTCCGCGAGCGCCGCGTCGACCCCGCCGATGCCGGTGATCTCCCCGGCGGCGAAGACGGTCGGGACACTCGTCCGCTGCTCGGCGTCGACCTCCACGAACCGGGTCGGGGTGAGGGCGCAGCCGGCGGCGATCGCGAGTTCGAGTCGTGGGGTGAAGCCGTGGCTCACGCAGACGGCGTCGGCCTCCACGGTGCGCTCGGTTCCGGGGATCGGCGACCAGTCGGCGTCGACGGCCGCGATGGTGACCCGTTCGACCCGATCGGTGCCGTGCGCGGCGACGACGGCGTGACCGACGCGGTACGGGATCCGGTGCCGGAGGTGGCCGCCGACGTAGCCGATGAGCTCGCCGACCTTCCCGGTGACGCCGAGCAACTGCCACGGCTTCGGGAGCCACCCGGCGGCGAGTCCGCCGACGGTCGTGGCCTCGTAGACGCCGAGGACGCGCGATCCGGTCGCGGTGAGCGAGGCGGCGACCGGCAGGAGGAACGGTCCGGCACCCGCGACGACGACTCGCTGACCGACGGCCACGCGCTCGCCCTTCGCGAGGGCCTGGGCGGCACCGGCCGAGAACACGCCGGGGAGGTCCCATCCCGGGAACGGGAGGGTGCGGTCGTGCGCGCCGGTCGCGAGGACGAGCGCGTCGGGCCGGAGGGTGAGCGGCGTGCGGTCGGCGCCGTCCGGCGGGCCGACGAGGACGTGGAGGCGCAGCCCGGTCGCCGTGGCGTCGTCGGCGGGGGCGTCGCGGTCGACGTCGATCGCCCACACCTGGGCCTCGGTCACGACCGTGCAGCCCGCGTCGGCGTCGAGCGCGGCGCGCATGGTGAGGAAGCGTTCGAAGCCGTGGTGCAGGGACGCCTCGGCGGCGGACGGACGACTCGCCGGCAGGTGCCGCCAGTACTGACCGCCGAGTTCGTCGGAGGCGTCGAGCAGCGTCACCGACGCGCCCAGCGCTCGGGCGGCGAGGGCGGCCTGCAGGCCGGCCGGGCCGGCTCCGACCACGACGACGTCGCGCTGCCGGGCGCTCATGGTCGACCCTCGAGCGGCTCGGGCTCGGGCTCGGGCTCGGACACCGGTCGGGGCAGGGCGTCGTGCTGGGTCTCGATGCGGTCACCGTCGCTCGCCCGACGTTGGCACGCCCGCACGTCCCGCTGGCCGTTCACCGTGACGATGCAGTCGAAGCACACGCCGATGCCGCAGAACACGCCGCGGGGCTTCCCGGAACCGCTCGTGCGACGCCAGGCCAGGACGCCGGAACCGAGCAGGACGCCGGCGATCGTCTGGCCGCGGAGGCCGTCGACGGGGGTGCCGTCGAGTTCGACCCTCACCGCGTCCTCCGTGCCAGGCACGATGCGGTCGCTCGTGGCCGGCAGTCGTCTCGAGACCATCAGGCGACCTCCGCCGCTCGGTCGACGCCGAGGTGGGCGACGAGCCCCTGGCGGTCGAGTTGGAAGGGGGTGTCGTCGAGGGCGGCGGCTCCACCGAGCAGCCGGGCGGCGATGAGTTCCGCCGTCGCGAGGGCGAGGCCGATGCCGGCGCCCTCGTGGCCGGTGGCGTGCCAGAGGCCGTCCACCCGGTGGTCCGGGCCGATGACCGGGAGGTGGTCGGGCATGTACGGACGGAACCCGCCGTAGCTGCGCATCACCGAGGCGTCGCGGAGGAACGGGAAGAGGCGCAACGACTTGCCGGCGACCTCGCGGAGCACGTCGACGTCGAGTCGGGCGTCGAAGCCGATCTGCTGCCGACTCGAGCCGATGAGGACGGTCCCCGCGGCCGTCGACTCGACGACGCTCGACGTTTGGAGCGACGCGTCGCTCGACTGGGTGGCGCCGAAGTAGTCGCCGTCGTAGACCTTGTGGTGGACGCGGTGCGGCATGCGGGTCGTGACGAGGACCATGCCGCGGCGGGGGCGGACCGGGACGGGTGCACCGAGGACTGCGCCGACCTCCGCCGACCAGGGGCCGGCACAGACGAGGACCACGTCGGCAGACACGTCGCCGGCGGAGGTCCGCACGCCCGTGAGCCGACCGGTCGCGCTCCGGAGGCCGCCCGTCACCGTGACGCCGGTCCGGACGACCGCGCCTGCCAGCCGCGCCGACGCCAGCAGGGCCTCGGTCGCGATGACCGGCTGGACCTGGGCGTCCTCCGGGTAGTGGACGGCAGCGGTCGACGCCCGGGTGATCGACGGTTCGGCAGCGAGGAGCTCCGCCTCGGTGAGCGGCCTGGCGTCGACCCCCGCGGTGCGCTGCGAGGCGGCGAAGTCGAGCAGTGGTTGCGCGCCGGCTTCGGTGGTGGCGACGACGATCCCGCCTTTGCGCTCGAACTCGACGCTCGGGAAGGTCGGTCCCAGTTCGTCCGTGAGCTCGGCGGTGATGACGGGCCAGAGTCGCGACGCGTACCGGGCGAGGTCGAGTTCCGGCCCCGGTCCCTTGTCGGAGACGAGGAGGTTCCCCTCGCCGGCACCGCTCGTCCCACCGGCAGCGGCCGAGCGGTCCAGCACGACCACCTCGGCGCCGCGCCGGGCGAGGATCCGCGCGCAGGCCGCACCGACGATGCCGGCGCCGACGACGACGATGCGGGTCATGGGCAGTCCTTTCGATCAATGCGGGAAGGCCTGATCAGTAATGTGTCACACATTCACCGGCGGGGCAAGCGTGCAATGCAGCCGGACCCGTCCGGACGGCGAGAGGGTCGTCGCCCTACTCGGCGTCGGACTCCGGCTTGCCCGCCCACCAGCCCGTGGTGTGGCCGATGTGGCGGTGCATGAGGTCGCGGGCTGCCGCGCCGTCGCCGCGTTCGAGGGTGTCGAGGAGTTCGTGGTGCTCGGCCGCGGAGCGGTCGAGCTGCTGGGAATCGAGCATGGCCGACAGCCCCACCAGTCGGGTGCGCCCGCGGAGGTCCTCGACGAGCTCGACCAGCAGCGGGTTGCCGAGCATGGCCGTGAGCGCGAGGTGGAAGGCCTGATCGGCCTCGAGGTATCGGGTCAGGTCGCCGTCGCGTGCGCCGGCCACGATGGCGTCGGCCTGGCGACGCAGCTCGGGCAGGGACGCCGGTTCGAAGCTCTCGGCGAGCCGCTCCATCGCCGGTGGCTCCAAGAGCTGCCGGATCTCGGCGGTGTTGCGGAGGGCCGCCTCGCTGACGACCGTGACCCGGAAGCCCTTGTTCCGCACGGCCTCGACGAAGTCGCGCTTCTCGAGGTCGAGCATGGCCTCGCGGACGGGCGTCGCCGAGACGTTGAACTGCACCGCGAGAGTCGGCACCGAGAGCATCGTGCCCGGCGCGAGCTCGCCCGAGATGATCGCGGCAGACACCGCCCGCTCCACCTGTGCTCGCAGGCTCAACCGCTGCTCGGCCGGCCGGATCGCCGTCATGCTCATCGCGACTCCCATCCTTCGTCTCCCACCGTCGTCGCCTCAGATTAGTGGGCGCGCATCCACGCTTCGATGCCCGACGCGTCGATGGGCAGGGCGTCCGAGAGCACCTCGGCACCGGTCGCCGTCACGAGGAGGTCGTCCTCCAGCCGGATCCCGATGCCACGGAGCTCGGGCGGCACCGTCTCGTCGAAGGCGTGGAAGTACAGGCCTGGTTCGACCGTGAGCACCATGCCCGGCGCCATCGACCCGCCCTGATAGGCCCCATAGGACGACATCGCACAGTCGTGCACGTCGAGCCCGAGGTGGTGGCCGATGCCGCACACGAGGTACCGGCGGTGCTGCTGGCCGGTCGCGCTCAGCGCCTCGTCGACCGACACCGGGAGCAGCCCCCAGTCGTGGAGGCCCTGCGCGATGACCTCCATCGCGGCGTGGTGGAAGTCGGTGAAGTCACGCCCTGGCCGAACCGCCGCCATGCCGGCCCGGTGGGACGCCTCGACGAGGTCGTGCACGCTGCGCTGCTCGGGGCTGAAGGTGCCGGACACCGGGAAGGTGCGGGTCACGTCGGCCGTGTAGAACGCGCGCGTCTCCACGCCCATGTCGAGCAGGATGGCGTCCTCGTCCCGGACGGGTCCGTCGCAGCGCACCCAGTGCAGGGTCGGGGCATGGGCGCCACTGCCGACGATGGTGGAGTACCCGGGTCCGTTCCCGGTCGTGCGGGCGTGGCGGTCGAAGGTGCCCTGCAGCCACCGTTCCCCGCCGCCCGCCACCGCGGTGGGCAGCTCACGGATCACCGCGGAGAACCCGCCGACGGTGGAATCCACGGCCCGGCGCAGCTCGGCGATCTCCCACTCGTCCTTGATCATCCGGAGCTCGGACAGGACGCGACCGAGTTCCGGCGAGAGGGTCAGCGGCGCGAGCGCCTCGTGCCGCGACGTCAGGCTCCCGGCGAGGTGCGGGCGCTCGACACCGCGGAGGGCGTCCGGGAGCGCCGACAGCAGGTCGACCCGCAGATCGAGGACGGCCGACCAGTCGGACGGCCCAGGGGCTGACCCGACCCACAGCTCACCGTGGTTGGCGTCGGCGAAGAAGCCCGTCTCGCCCGGGTGCGCCGGAGCGGGGATGTACAGCGTCGCATCGTGCCCGGAACCGCTCGGTCGCAGGACCACGACGGCGTCCTCCGCGGAACACCCCGTTGCCCAGAAGAAGTCGCTGTTCGGCCGGAAGTCGTAGTTCGAGTCGTTGGCGCGGACGGGGGCCCTGCCGGACGCGATCACGAGGGTCCGACCGGGGAAGGCGGCGCTCAACCGCTCCCGATGCGCCGCCGCCGCTGCGGCGATCCCCGGCTCCACCGGGGGTGTGCGGTCCGGCGTGCCCCACCCGGTGCTGAGGAACTCGCGGAACGCGGGCACCTCGGTCAGTCGGGGCAACCGCGGGTCCGGGGTCGCGGGCCTCGGCATCGACGCGGCAGGTGCCTCGGCGGTCGCCGGGGCGATGCCCGCCACCTGCGCGGTCGTGTCGGCTGGGTCGATCATGCGTGCTCCTCGTCATCGCGACGTCCGCCGCGCTCGTCCACCATCGCGAACAGGCGCCGCACCACGGCGGCGTCCTGGATCCCGTCGTGCTCGTACTCGTTCGTCACCCAGGCGGTCGCCCCGCCCACGGCGTCGACCGTCTCCAACTGCAGCTGGGCGTCGACGTACATGTCGTCGTAGTACACGGCCGCAGCCACGGGCACCGTGCTCGCCCGCAGCGTGTCCGGGTCGTACAGCGGATCCCAGTCGGACTTGGTGGCCAAGAGCTCGACGGCGTCCCGGAACGGCCGGAGCGCGCGGATCTCCTCGAACATCCACGGGTAGACCATCTCGCCGGTGAAGCGGAGCGGTCTGGCCGTCTCGGCGAAGGCGGGGCGGGCATCGCGTTCGGCCTGCGCGGCCCATCCGGTGGCACCGAAGCCCGCCGAGCCGTAGATGCTCTCCTGCAGGGCGATGAAGAGCGGGTTGTCGACGTAGGAGGTCCTCCCCCACACCTGGGCGAGGAAGGTGTCGCTCAGGCGGTCACCGGCGTCGAACGCCTCGTCGAGCAGCCAGTGCAGCCGCTCGTACCCCGGCTTCATGCCGAAGTCGATGCCGAGGTTCTGGAAGCGGCGGACCGTCAGCCGGTCCCCGTCGGGCAGGAGCACCTCGTCCTCGGCGAGTCGGTCGGCGATCCGGGAGACGGTGTCGACGTCCTGCGGGTAGCGCTCGGCGAACGCCAGGTTCTTCCGCTCCGTGCGCGGGTAGGTGCGTCGATACACCTCGGCGGCGGAGGGCCGGACGCTCGCGAGACCGCCGGTGACGTAGCAGGCCGCCAAGGCCTCAGGGGCACGGGACAGGTAGGTGAGGGTCAGGAATCCGCCGTAACTCTGGCCGAGCGTCGACCACCGACGGCCGCCGAAGACGGCGCGGCGCAGGTACTCGGCGTCGTCGACGATGGAGTCCGCCCGGAAGCGCTCGAGGTACGCGGCCTGCTCGGTCGCGTCGCCGATCGCCGCGATGGCCCGACCGTCGATCCTGGTGCTCCGGCCGGTGCCGCGCTGGTCGAGCAGGAGCACGCGATGCGAGCGGAGCGCCTCGGCGATCCAGCCGTCGCGCGACACCGGGCGTGGGCCCTTGCCTCCTGGACCGCCCTGGAGGAACACCAGGACGGGCAGCTCCTCCCAGCGCCGGACGGGGTCGACGAGCTCGCGTGCGAACAGCGAGATGGTGCGCCCGTCGTCCGGGTTCCGCCAGTCGAGTGGGACGTCCACGGTGTGGTCGGTGACCGCGATCCCGGGGAGCAGATACGTGGTGGTGCGGTGGGTCATGCGTCGGTCCTTCCGGCGGCGCCTGTGGACGTCCGCTCCTGTTCGAGCATGGTGGCACGGGCGGCCTCCCAGCTCGGGTCGATCGTGGGCACGGCGGCGAGCAGGGTCTTCGTGTACTCGTCCTGCGGGTCGTCGAAGATCGCCTCGCGGCTCCCCTGTTCCACGACCCGACCCCGGTGCATCACGGCGACGTCGTGGGCGATCTGCCGCACCACGGCGAGGTCGTGGGCGATGAACAGGTAGCTGAGCCCGCGTTCGGCCTGCAGGTCGCGGAGCAGGTCGATGATGCGCGCCTGCACCGAGACGTCGAGCGCCGAGACCGCCTCGTCGCAGATGACGAGCTTCGGGGAGACGGCGAGCGCACGGGCGATCCCGATGCGCTGGGCCTGCCCGCCGGAGAACTGCCGGGGGTAGCGCTGGAGGTGGTCGGGGTTGAGGCCGACCCGGTCGAGGAGGTCCCGCACGAGCGCGCGTTTGCCTTGCTTCGGCGTGATGCCCTGGTAGTCGAGTGGCGCGGACACGATCCGTTCGACGGTGTGCCGCGGGTTCAGGGAGGAGAACGGGTCCTGGAAGACGACCTGCACCTTCGTGCGGAACGCGGCGAGCGCAGCCCCCTTGGCCGTGGTGACGTCCTCGCCGTCGAAGGTGATGGTGCCGGCGGTCGGCTCGATGAGTTTGGCGATCATGCGGGCGGTCGTGGACTTGCCGCTGCCCGACTCGCCGACGATGCCGAGCGTCTCGCCGGCGCGCACCGAGAACCCGACGTCGTCCACGGCACGGAACCGGGTGGTCCGTGCGCGGATCGCGCCGTCGCCCTTCGTCGTGAAGTCCTTCGTGAGCCCCTCGGCGCGGAGGAGCACCCCGGTGTCGTTCATGCTCGTGCCTCTCCGGTGGTGGTGGTCCTCGCGGGCCGTTCGGTGAACGCGTCGTCGATCCGCGGGAGGGCGTCGAGGAGGGCTCGGGTGTACGGCTCCCTGGGGTGGGAGAAGATCTCCTCCGCGCTGCCCGTCTCGACGGGGTCGCCGCCGCGCATGACGAGTACATCGTCGGCGACCTGGCTGACCACGGCGAGGTCGTGGGTGATGAAGATCATCCCGGCGCCGGTCTCCCGTTGCAGCTCGGACAGCAGCTCGAGGATCTGGGCCTGGACGGTGACGTCGAGGGCGGTGGTCGGCTCGTCGGCGATGAGGAGGTCGGGTTCCAGGCACAGCGCCATCGCGATCATGATGCGCTGACGCATGCCGCCGGAGAACTGGTGCGGGTAGTGGTCGACGCGCCTGGCGGCGTCCGCGATGCGCACGCGCTCGAGCGCGTCGATCGTGACGGCTCTGGCGGCTTTCCGCGATCCCCCGCGGTGCGCGCGGTACGCCTCCTCGATCTGCAGCCCGACCGTGTAGTACGGGTTGAGCGAGGAGAGCGGGTCCTGGAAGACCATCGCGATCCGGTCGCCGCGCACGCGACGCATCTCGCGGTCACTCCGTCCGACGAGTTCGTGGCCGCTCAGCCGGACGCTGCCGGTCGTGCGCCCGCCGCTCGGGAGCAGGCCCATGATGGCGAGCGAGGTCATCGACTTGCCGGAGCCGGACTCGCCCACGATGCCGAGCGTCTGCCCGTGTTGGACGGAGAAGGACGCCTTCCGAACCACGTCGACGTCGCCGCTGGTGGTGGGGAAGGTGACGGTGAGGTCGTCGACCTCGAGGAGCGACGCCCCGGGGACGGGCAGGGAGATGGTCCTGGTGACGGTGGGGCTCATGCGCTCTTCACTCTCACTCTCGGGTCGAGGACCGTGTACACGACGTCGACCACCACGTTGCCGATGACGACGAAGAACGCCGCCAGCAGGGTGACACCCATGATCACGGGTTGGTCGTTCTTCGCGATCGAGTCGGCGGCCAACTTGCCGACGCCGTTCAGGCCGAAGACGGTCTCGGTGATGAGCGCACCGCCGAGGAGTCCGGCGAAGTCCATGCCGAACAGGGTGACGACGGGGGTGAGCGCCGGTCGCAGGGCGTGGCGGCGCAGGATGAGCGGCGCCGGCAGGCCCTTCGCGCGGGCGGTCCGCATGAAGTTCTCGCCGAGCGTGTCGATGACGTTGGCGCGGACGAGCCTCGCGTACATCGACGCGTAGCCGAGGGCGAGCACGATCCACGGCATCAGGTAGTTCTGGAACCAGCGCACGGGGTCCTCGGCGAACGGGACAGCCTGCGGGAACGGCAGGATCTGCAGTTGCACCACGAGCACGTACTGCAGCAGGAGCGCGAGGAAGTAGTTCGGGAGGCTGATGCCGGCGAGGGCGACCATCATCGCCCCGCGGTCCCAGCCGGTGCCCTGCTTGACGGCGCTGAGCAGGCCACCGCTGACGCCGACGAGCAGCCAGAGCACCGCGGCGCCGACGGCGACGGTCACGGTCACGGGGAAGCGCGCGACGATCATGTCCATGACCGACTCGTTGGTCTGGAAGCTGAAGCCGAGGCACGGTGCCGCGCAGGACACGGCCGAAGCACCTTCGCCGTAGCTCCGCCCCATGACGAGGCCCCGCAGGAACTCGAGGTACTGCTGCCAGAACGGCTGGTCGAGCCCGAGCTGCGCACGGATCTGGTCGATCCGGTCCGGCGTGCAGGTCTTGCCGCAGATCTGCACCGCCGGGTCCGGCGAGAGCAGGAAGAAGATCATGTAGGTGAAGAGGCTGATGAGCAGGAGGATGCCGATCGCCGAAGCGATGCGACGCAGGAGGTAGAGGGTCATGAGGCGGCGTCTCCCGAGTCGAGGGCCTTGCGCAGGTGGTCGCCGAGCACGGTGAACGACAGCACGGTGAGGAACAGGAAGGTACCGGGGATGAGGAAGTACATCGGGTCGACCGCGTACCAGCCGACCGCGCTCGCGATCATCTGGCCCCAGCTCGGTGTGGGCGGGGTGACGCCGACGCCGAGGAAGGACAGTCCGGCCTCCGTGCCGATGAAGCCGGGCACGGCGAGCGTTGCCAGGACGATGATGGTGCCGCGGAGGTTCGGCAGGATCTCGCGGAACACGATGCGGATGCCCCCGGCACCCGAGGCGCGCGCCGACTCGACGAACTCGCTCGTCCGCAGCGACATCGCCTGACCGCGCACCACGCGGGCCGTGTACGGCCAGCCGAAGATGCTCAGCACCACGACCAGGAGGACCGGCCGGTTGCCCGCCGGCAGGGCCGACAGGAGCGCGATCATGAAGATGAGCGACGGGAACGCCATGAGGAAGTCCATGACGCGGGAGACGACCTGGTCGACCCACCCGCCGTAGAAGCCGGCGAGCATGCCGAGCACGACGCCGAGCACGGTCGTGACGATCGTCGCCGAGACGGCGATCGACAGCGACACCTGCGCACCGAAGGCGATGCGCGCGAAGATGTCGCGTCCGTTCCCGGGTTCGACCCCGAACCAGTGCTCGCCGGAGATCCCGCCGAGCGCACCGACCGGCACGCCACCGAGGTCGGAGTCCACCGCCGACTTGTCGAAGGTGTACGGACCCCAGCCGCTGATGGCGGTGATCAGCGGGGCGAGGATCGCGAGCAGCACGACGAGCACGATGAAGGTGACGCTGAGCAGCACCGGGGGGCTCTTGCGGAGGGTGGCGATCACCCGCCGCGCGGGGGTGGGCGCACCGGCCGGTGCACCCACCTCCTCGGCGACGGTGGTCAGCTCACTGGGAACGGACGACGACATCTGCGGCTACCGGCCTTCCGACTACTTGCCGGCCGAGGACAGGCCGACGGACACGTAGTCGATACCGCCGGAGTAGCCGGCGTGGGAGTACGCACCGGCGACGTTGGCGCCGACGACCATGACCGTCTTCTCGAAGAGCAGCGGCACGGTCGGGACGAGCTTCTGGATCTGCTCGTCGAGGGCGCCCCAGGCGGCGTTCGCCTCATCGGTGTCGGTCATCGCGCGGATCTCGGCGATGCGCTCGTTGACGGCCGGGTCGTTCAGCTGGGCGATGTTCGAGTTGCCCTTCGGGAAGATCTGCGAGCCGTCGAACAGCGGCGGCAGGAAGGTCGAGCCGGAGGCCCAGTCCGGGCACCAGCCGGTGATGGCGGCGTCGTTCTGCTGCGACGTCGTGCCGATGACCTCGTAGTAGGTCGAGGTGTCGATGAGGTTGAAGTTCACCGTGATGCCCGCCTTCGCGAGCGCCTGCTGCACCGCCTCGGCCTGGGCCTGCATCTTGGGCTGGCTACGGATGTCGAGGGTGAAGGAGAAGCCGTCGGGGAGGCCTGCCTCGGCGAGGAGTTCCTTGGCCTTCTCCGGGTCGCCGGCGTTGTCCTTGCTGGGGTACAGGTCGAAGTCGGTCTGACCGGCGACGGTCGGCGGCAGCATGGTGGTCGCGATGTCCGCGAGCTGCGAACCGCCCGAGGCGTCCTTCACCGACTCGCGGTCGATGGCGTAGGCGATGGCCTGGCGGACCAGCGGGTTGTCCATGTTGGGCTTCGTGGTGTTCAGGCCCATGTACGTGGTGCAGCCCTGGAGGCCGGAGATGGTGCGCGCCTTCAGCGCGGGCGTCTGGATCCGGGAGATGGAGGCCGCCTGCACGGAACCGGCGATCGCGTTCGCGTCGTCACCCTGGCCGGCGATCATGCGCTCGTCGATGGTCGAGGCGTCGAGCCCGAAGGTGAAGTCGAAGCCGTCGGGGTAGGCCTTGCGGACGTCGTCCGTCTTCGCGTCCCACTCGTCGTTGCGGACGAGCTTCAGTTGCGAACCGCGCTCGTAGCTCTCGACCTTGTAGGGGCCGGAGGAGATCGGCATCTTGTCGAGGCTCGTGGTCGTCACCCGCTCGGTGTCGGCCGGGAACGGGACGAAGCTGTTCTGCCCGACGACGCTCGCGAAGTCGGCGAAGGGTTCCTTGAGGGTGAAGACGATGGTCTTGTCGTCCGGCGTCTGGATGGACGGCAGGTCACCGGTGATGTACGGACCCTCGTACGTGTCCGCGCCGGCGATGGTGAGGCGGGCGTAGGGCGAGCCGACGGCGATGGCCGGGTCGAAGGAGCGCTCGACGCCGAACTTGACGTCGGCGCTCGTGATGGGCGTTCCGTCCTCGAACTTGAGGTCGTCCTTGAGCGTGAAGGTCCACTGGAGGCCGTCGTCGCTCACGGTGCCGAGGTCGGTCGCGAGGTCGGGGACCATCTCGGTGCCCTTGGCCCCTTCACCCGTGGACTGCGTCGTCAACGTGCGGTAGATGAGGCGGTAGAAGTTGTTCACGCCGCCGTCGAAGCCCTGGACCGGGTCGAGGTGGGAGAAGTCCGCGTTCAGCAGGACGTCGACGGTGCCACCCTTGACCGGGGTGCTGGAGGGGCCTTCACCTGCCGAGCCCGAGCCCGCGGAGGTACACCCCGCAAGGAGGAGGACGGCCGCCGCCGCGAGGGCGGGGATGGAGAATCGTTGCTTCATGACGCTCTGCTTTCGTGTGGATCGGGCGGATGCCCGCGGATGGAGAGGGTGGAGCGGTGCGAGGGGAACGGGTCGAGGAAGGTCAGCGGGCGCGGAACCACACGCGCATGGCGCCGGGTCCGCGGTTGCCCCACAGGGCGTAGGGGATGAGGGTCGCGGTGGTCTCGCGCATCGGCTCGGCGGGCGGTGGCGTCGCTCCGGCGGGCGTCGAGCCGCCGCCGGTGAGCGCCGGGTAGAGCACGGCCGGCGCCGGCGCGTCCGCCATGGCCGGGAGGAGGAGCGCGACCGCGTCGATCCGCTCGGTCTCGAGGATGCGACGGTGCTCGACGACGGCGCGATCGGCGTCCGCCGGCGAGAGGCGGAGCAGGTCGAGGTCGGTCGTGCCGTCCTCCTGCTCGGCGCAGTAGACGACCGGTCCGCGCGCGAACGCCAGTGATCCGCGGAGCGCGTCGACCGAAGGGTGCGCGCCGTGCGCCCTGACCGGCATGGGGAGGTCGAGTTCGACCCGCTCACCCGCCGTCCACCGGCGGCTGAGACGGATCCAGCCGTCGACCGGTCGGGCGTCCCCGGCCTCGCCGGCGACACGGAGCGTGGCGTCCGTCGCCCAACCGGGCACCCGCAGGGCGAGCTCGACCTCGGCTTCCTCGGCGGCGTCGACCGTGACGACGACCGACCCGTCCCACGGGTACGCGGTGTCGACCGTGCAGCTGAAGCGCTCGGTCTCGATGGTCGCCGCGGTGTACTGGGCGAGCTCGATCCCCACCGGGGTGACCACGGCGAGGTGGTCCTGGAGCTCGGCGGTCCAGCGCACGATGTTCGGCGGGCAGCACGGGCAGCCGAACCAGCTGCGACGGAGCAGTCCGCCGTCGGGCTCCGCCCCGGAACGCTGGAGGTGGTCCGGGCGACGCTGGAGCGGGTTGTCGTAGAAGAACGCGGTGCCGTCGGCCGAGAGTCCGGCGGCGTAGGCGTTGTAGAGGACGGTCTCGAAGGTGTCGAGCACGGCCGAAGAACCGGTCGCGAGGTACATCCGCCAGGACCACTGCATGACCGCGATGGCGGCGCAGGTCTCGCTGTACGAGCGCTCGGAGGGCAGCTCGTAGCGGTCGCCGATCGCCTCGTCGGAGTGGCGGCTGCCGAGCCCGCCGGTGAAGTAGAGCTTCGTCTCGACCATGTCGTCCCACAGACGCTGCAGGGCTGCGAGGAGGCCGTCGTCGCCCTGTTCGAGCGCGACGTCCGCGGCACCGGCGGCCAGGTAGGCCATCCGCACGGCGTGGCCGGTCACGGAGTCCAGTTCGCGGAGCGGCGCCGAGTCCTGGAAGTACTCCGCCGGGAAGACCCGGAGTTCGACGGTGCCGTGGCCGCGACGGTCGACGAAGGCGGACGCCAGCTCGAGGTAGGACCGCTCGCCCGTCTCACGGAACAGCTCGACGAGCGCCATCTCCACCTCGGGGTGCCCGCACACCTGCGGGTCGCCGTCCGGTCCGAACCGCCGGACGGCGAGATCGGCGAACGCTCGCGCGACGTCCAACAGACGCCCGTCGCCGAGCCTCCGCTGGGCGGCGACGGCGGCCTGGATGAGGTGACCGAGGTTGTAGAGCTCGTGCCCCCACGCCAGGTCCTCCCAGGGCTCCTTGTCGATCTCGGGCGCCTGGAAGTAGGAGTTGAGGTAGCCGTCCTCACGCTGGGCCGCCTGGATGACGGCGACGGCCTCCTCGTAGAAGTCGCGGACCGTCCGGGTGACCTCGTCCTCGTCGCCGTCCTCGGCGAGCAGGTAGGCGAGCCCCTCGAGCGTCTTGAACACGTCGGTGTCGAGGAACGGGTAGCGGCCTCGGAAGGCGCCCGTCGCGTCGGCCGGATCGGCGACCCTCGCGAGGTTGTCGAGGTTGCCGGCGAGTCGGAGCTGCTCGATCGCGTGCGGCGCGGTCGCCCGGCGGTTCCGACGCTGCCACGCACCGAGTTCACCCTCGCCCAACCGGACCCGGCCGGCGGCCACGGGGACACGGTGTCCGGCAAGAGGGTGGACGGCACCTGCCTCGCGATCCGCGCGCACGGCGGCGCTCGCTGTTCGGGCGTCTTCGTCGAAGCTCATGGGCGACAGGCCTTTCTGTACCGTGTGACACAGTACACCGATACCGGTTTGTGGTGGGTGACACATTACTCACCCGCTCCAGCGGACTGTCAAGCGCCGACGACCGATCCCAGGAGATGGAAACACCGCCGTAACGAGCGCCACTCAGCGAGCGTGGAGCCTCATGCGCTAGGGTTGGACCACTCGCGTTCGATCGCACCATCCGGTGCGGGGTTCGCTTGCGTCGTAGAACGCTCCCTCTCTCCCCTACATGGCATCCCAGCGGTGCATGCCAGGGTCGATGACACTTCATACGGCGAACGGATGCGCGATCCTGCGCCTTCGCCACCTCCCACCAGCGACGACGCCGACGGAAGCACGCCGTATCACCCATGCGATCACTCGCGTGAGCGATGCAGCCCGTGAGGAATCACGACGGCCGTGCCCGCCACTGCAGCACTTGTGCGCCCGGCAGCCGTCATCGAAGCTCGTGGCCGTGCCTGAAAGAGACACACACCCATGACCGAAGCAGCCCCCATCACCTTCGACGCCCTCGGCGTCCCGGCACCACTCGTCGCCTCCCTCGCGAAGGACGGCAAGACGAGCGCGTTCCCCATCCAGATCGACACGCTCCCCGACACCCTCGGCGGACGCGACGTCCTCGGCCGCGGCAAGACCGGCTCCGGCAAGACGCTCGCGTTCAGCATCCCGATGGTCGCCCGGCTCGGCGGCGCACTCGCCGGCGGCAAGCGCCGCCCGGGTCGCCCGCTCGGCCTGGTCCTCGCGCCGACGCGTGAGCTCGCCACCCAGATCGCGGCGGTCATGCAGCCGCTCGCGGACGCCTACTCCTTGAAGACCACCACGATCTTCGGCGGCGTCTCGCAGAAGCGTCAGGAAGAGGCCCTCCGCGCCGGCGTCGACATCGTCATCGCCTGCCCCGGCCGCCTCGAGGACCTCATGAAGCAGGGCTTCGTGAACCTCGACGCCGTGGAGATCACCGTCCTCGACGAGGCCGACCACATGGCCGACCTCGGCTTCCTGCCGGTCGTCACGCGCATCCTCGACAAGACGCCTCGCGGCGGACAGCGTCTGCTGTTCTCGGCGACGCTCGACAACGGCGTGGACAAGCTCGTCCGCAAGTTCCTCCAGAACGAGGTGCTCCACTCGGTGGACGAGGCGAACTCGCCCGTCGCCGCCATGACGCACCACGTCTTCACGACCCCCTCGGTCGAGTCGAAGAAGGACCTCATCCAGGCCCTCGCCTCCGGCAGCGGCCGTCGCATCCTCTTCATGCGCACGAAGCACCACGCGAAGAAGCTTGCGAAGCAGCTCACCGACTCCGGTATCCCCGCCGTCGACCTGCACGGCAACCTCTCGCAGGTGGCCCGCGACCGCAACCTCGCTGCCTTCAGCGCCGGGACCGCCAAGGTCCTCGTCGCCACCGACGTCGCCGCCCGCGGTGTGCACGTCGACGACGTCGAGCTCGTCATCCACGTCGACCCGCCGACCGAGCACAAGGCGTACCTGCACCGCTCGGGCCGCACCGCTCGTGCGGGCAGCGCCGGTGACGTCGTCACCCTCGCGATCCCCGGCCAGATGGACGACCTCAAGAAGCTCCTCCGCAAGGCCGAGATCAACGTCACCCCGCAGGCGGTCACCGCGACCTCCCCGGCGGTCCTCGAGCTCATCGGCGACGTCGCCGCCTACGTGAAGCCGGCGCCCCGCGCGGCCGTGCAGCCGCAGGGTGGTGGCGGCGGTGGTCGCTCGCAGGGCGCCAACGCGCAGCGCAAGCGCGCCGCACGCGACGGCAACGGCCTCGGCAACGGTCACCGCGACCGCGACGGCGCCCGTGCCGGCGCGAGCCGCGACGGTGCACCCCGTGAGGGCGGTCAGGGCGGCGGCGGTCGTCGTGGCGGTCGTCCCGCCGGCGGTCAGGGTGGCCAGGGTGGTCAGCGCTCCGGTGCCGGCCGTTCCGGTGGCGCCCGCGCCGGTGCCGGTGCAGCCACCGGTGGCAGCCGGACCCACTACAGCACCGGCTACGCCGCGAACTCGGGCGCTCCGGCGGAGTCCTCGCGTCCGCGAACGAACCGTCGCGCGTCCAGCAGCAACTAGCAGCGACCCGCTCGATCGAAGCGCCGTCCACCTCCGGGTGGGCGGCGCTTCGCCGTTCCCGCGGCCCCGATTTCGCCGGACGGGTGCTGTCGGGATACGGTTCCACCATGAACGCCACCGCAGTCGTCCGCCCGATCCGAGACGTCGACGCCGAGTCCTTGGGGCGTGTGCACGCCACCACCTGGCACGAGACCTACGACCACCTGATCAGCTCCGCCACCCTCGCGAACCTCTCCCCTCGCCGTATGGCCGAGCTGTGGACCCACTGGGCCGCGCAGGGTCCCGAGTACACGCACTTCGCCGCGCTCGTCGACGGCGAGATCGTCGGGTTCTCGGGTTCGGGCCCCGGCCGCGACGAGGACATGCCGCGCGAGCGTGAGCTGTACTTCATCTACCTGCTGGACGCCTGGCACGGCACGGGCATCGGGCAGCAGCTCTTCGACGCCGCGATCCCCGACGGCCAGCCCGCCTACCTCTGGGTGGCCGCCGACAACCCGCGCGCGCACCGCTTCTACGAGCGCAACGGGTTCCAGGCCGACGGTGCGGCGCGCACCGAGCCGTTCCTCGGCGAGACCATCGACGAGGTCCGCCTCACCCGCTGACCCCGCCCGGCACTGAGCCAGCCCGGGTCCCTGAGCCTGTCGAAAGGCCGGTCCCCGAACCGCTCTCCCGGTCCCTGAGCCTGTCGAAGGGCTAGCGCAGCCGGCCGACGGAGGCGAGGGCCGCGCGCAGCAGGGCGCCGCGGCCACCCTCCATCTCGGCGGCGATCGCATCGGACGACGCCGCCTCGGGCGTCATCCACGTGAGTTCGAGGGCGTCCTGCCGCGGTTCGCACGTCCCCGTCACCGGCACGACGTACGCGAGCGCGACGGCGTGCTGCCGGTCGTCGGAGTACGGCGAAAGCCCGGGGAGCGGGAAGTACTCGGCCACCTGGAACGGCACGGGTGACGCCGGGAGCAGCGGGAACGCCATCGGACCGAGGTCCTTCTCGAGGTGGCGGAAGAGCGCGTCGCGGATGGTCTCGCCGTACATGACGCGACCGGAGACGAGCGTGCGCGTCATCTCGCCGAGAGCGGTGGCCCGCAGCAGCACGCCGACCTCCGTCACGACGCCGAAGCCGTCGACCCGGACGGGTACGGCCTCCACATAGAGCAGCGGGAGGCGGCGGCGGATCTCCTCGAGTTCGACGTCCGACAGCCAGCCCGGATTGGAATTGCCGGGGAGATCGGGTTCCGGGTTGGGATCTGGGGTGCGAACGCTCATAGCTCCTTCATACCGCATGGAGCCGAACGGCGATCCAGGCGGGCGGCGGTTCGACGCGGCGTCCCCCGGTCGACACCGCGATCATAGGGGCCCCGCCCACCGGACGCGATGCCGGTCGCGGTGTCGGTGGTGTGCTGGATGATGGAACCCATGACCGAGGTGCTCGAGCGCTTCTCCCCCGCCACACGCGACTGGTTCGAGGGGGCGTTCGTCGCGCCCACGCCGGCTCAGGCGGGTGCGTGGGAGGCGATCTCGCGGGGTGCCAACGCCCTCGTCGTGGCACCGACCGGATCGGGCAAGACGCTCTCCGCCTTCCTGTGGTCGATCGACCGCCTGCTGTCCGAGGCGATCGCGGAACACGGGGCGAAGCGGCGGACGGGCGTGCCGCTCAGCGGTCTCGAGGCCGACGAGGCGGAGGCGGCCGCCGCCCAGCGCGACCGCTCGCGCGGCACCCGCGTGCTCTACATCTCCCCGCTGAAGGCGCTCGGGGTCGACGTCGAGCGCAACCTCCGCACGCCGCTCGTGGGCATCGCCCAGGCGGCACGACGCCTCGGCACCGAACCGCCGACGATCAGCGTCGGCGTCCGTTCGGGCGACACCCCGTCGGCCGACCGCCGCGCCATGGCCAAAGAGCCACCCGACATCCTCATCACCACGCCCGAGTCGCTGTTCCTCATGCTGACGAGCGCGGCCCGCGAGACCCTCCGCACGGTCGACACCGTCATCATCGACGAGATCCACGCGGTCGCCTCGACGAAACGCGGCGCGCACCTCGCGGTTTCGCTGGAGCGGCTCGACGCCATGCTCGACAAGCCCGTCCAGCGCATCGGGCTCTCGGCAACCGTGCGCCCGGCCGAGGAGGTCGCACGGTTCCTCGGCGGCCGCGCGCCCGTGGAGATCGTCTCGCCTCCCGCGGCCAAGACCTTCGACCTCCGGGTCGTGGTCCCCGTCGACGACATGACCGATCCCGACGCCGGCATGCGGACACCGGGCGAGGCCGACGACGACGGCAGTGGCGGCGGCTTCACCGGCTACACCCCGAACAGCGACGGCGGCGGCGAGGACCGCGTCGGCAGCATCTGGCCGCACGTCGAGGAGGCCATCGTCGACCGCGTGCTCGCCCACCGCTCCACGATCGTCTTCGCCAACTCACGGCGGCTCGCCGAGCGTCTCACCGCCCGACTCAACGAGATCAACGAGGCCCGGCTCAGCGAGAGCGCCCTCGTGACGCCGGGCGCCGGGCGCCCGCCCGCCCAGCTCATGGCGCAGAGTGGCCAGACCCGCGGCTCGGCGAGTGTGGCGGCCGCAGCGGCCCGCCCCGCCACGGAGGCGAGCGACGACGACATCCCGCTGCTCGCCCGAGCCCACCACGGCTCCGTCTCGAAGGAGCAGCGCGCCGGCATCGAGGAGGACTTGAAGTCCGGTCGGCTGCGGTGCGTCGTCGCGACCTCCAGCCTCGAGCTCGGCATCGACATGGGCGAGGTCGACCTCGTCATCCAGGTGGAGTCCCCGCCGAGCGTCGCCAGCGGTCTGCAGCGCGTCGGACGCGCCGGCCACCAGGTGGGCGAGGTCTCTCGGGGTGTCCTGTTCCCGAAGCACCGTGCCGACCTCATCAGCACCACGGTGGCGACGGAGCGGATGGAGGCCGGGCTCATCGAGGCGATCGAGGTCCCGTCGAACCCGCTCGACATCCTCGCGCAGCAGACGGTCGCGGCGGTCGCACTCGACGAGCTCGGCGTGGAGGACTGGTTCGAGACCGTCAAGCGCAGCGCTCCGTTCGCTTCCCTGCCCCGTTCGGCCTTCGAGGCGACCCTCGACCTCCTGGCCGGGCGCTACCCTTCCGACGCCTTCGCGGAACTGCGCCCGCGCATCGTCTGGGATCGTGACGCCGGGGTCCTGACGGGTCGACCGGGGGCCCAGCGCCTCGCGGTCACGAGTGGTGGCACCATCCCCGACCGCGGCCTTTTCGGCGTGTTCATGGTCGGCGAATCCGGTGCCGGGGCTCGCGTCGGAGAGCTCGACGAGGAGATGGTCTACGAGTCCCGCGTGGGCGACGTCTTCGCCCTTGGTGCGACGAGCTGGCGCATCCAGGAGATCACCCACGACCGCGTGCTCGTGACCCCGGCGTTCGGCCAGCCGGGGCGGCTGCCGTTCTGGAAGGGAGACGGCATCGGACGCCCGGCCGAACTCGGTCGTGCCATCGGCGCGTTCGTGCGCGAGCTCGACACCACGGGAACCGGTTCGACCCCGCGCTTGGAGGCTGCCGGACTCGACGAACGGGCCATCAGCAACCTCGTCGCCTACGTCCGTGAACAGCGCGAAGCGACGGGCGTCGTCCCGAACGACACCACGCTCGTCGTCGAGCGCTCACGCGACGAACTCGGTGACTGGCGCGTCATCCTCCACTCCCCCTACGGACTCCGCGTGCACGCACCCTGGGCGCTCGCGGTCGGCGCCCGGGTGCAGGAGCGGCTCGGCGTCGACGGCTCGGCGGTGGCGAGCGACGACGGCATCATCGTGCGGCTTCCCGACACCGAGAGTGAGCCGCCGGGAGCCGAACTCTTCGTCTTCGAGCCGGAGGAGCTCGACGCCCTCGTGACGCAGGAGGTCGGCGGGTCCGCCCTGTTCGCCTCCCGGTTCCGAGAGTGCGCCGCGCGTGCCCTCCTGCTCCCCAACTACTCGCCGCAGAAGCGCTCGCCGCTGTGGCAGCAACGCCAGCGCTCGGCCCAGTTGCTCGAGGTCGCGAAGCAGTACCCGACCTTCCCGATCATCCTCGAGACGCTGCGCGAGTGCCTGCAGGACGTCTACGACCTCCCGGCTCTCGACCACCTCGCGCGCGAGCTGCAGTCACGCGCGATCCGCATCGTCGAGACCACGACCGATCAGCCGTCGCCCTACGCCCGGTCCCTGCTCTTCGGCTACGTCGGCGCGTTCATGTACGAGGGCGACAGCCCGCTCGCCGAGCGCCGGGCTGCGGCTCTCGCGGTCGACAGCACGATGCTCGGCGAGTTGCTCGGTCGGGTGGAGCTCCGCGAACTCCTCGACCCCGGCGTCATCGAGCAGACCGCCCTCGAACTGCAACGACTCGACCCGGAGCGACGACTCAAGGGGGTCGAGGGTGTCGCCGACGCGCTGCGGATGCTTGGTCCGCTCACCGTGGACGAGATCGCGGCCCGCACGATGTTCGACGGGGTCGCCGTGTCGACCGACGGCGAGGCGAGCCGCGGTGACGACCCGGACGCCTGGGTCCCCGACCCGGCGCGCTCCGCCGCAGCCGTCGCCGAGCTCGAACGCACGAAGCGCGTCATCCGCGTCCCGATCGCCGGGGAGGAACGCTTCGCCGCCATCGAGGACGCGGGCCGTCTCCGCGACGCCCTCGGGACGCCCCTGCCGATCGGTGTCCCGGTGGCCTTCACCGAGCCGGTCACCGATCCCCTCGGCGACCTCCTCGCCCGGTACGCCCGCACCCACGGGCCGTTCACCACCGGGCAGGCGGCCAGGCGGTTCGGGCTCGGCACGGCCGTGGTCCAGCACACCCTCGCTCGACTCGCCGACGCCGGACGCGTGGTCAAGGGTGAGTTCCTCCCCGCCGGCCGGCAGCAGACGGGGGACGACGCCGACCGCGGCCCGACCGACGCCACCGAGTGGTGCGACGCCGGCGTCCTCCGCAAGCTGCGCATCCGCTCGCTCGCCGCGCTCCGCCACGAGGTCGAGCCCGTCGAGCAGCAGGCCTTCGCCCGGTTCCTGCCCGTGTGGCAGCACCTCGGCGGGACACTCCGGGGCGTCGACGGCGTCGCGACCGTCATCGACCAGCTCGCCGGCGCGCCGATCCCGGCCTCGGCCTGGGAGTCGCTCATCCTGCCCTCGCGGGTCGCCGACTACAGCCCGGCCATGCTCGACGAGCTCACCGCGACGGGCGAGGTCGTATGGTCGGGCAGCGGCTCCATCCCCGGCAACGACGGCTGGGTCGCCCTCCACCTCGCCGATACGGCGCCACTCACGCTGCCACTGACCCCCACCCCGCACACGCCGGACGCCCTGCAGACGGAGCTGCTCGCGACCCTCGGCGGCGGCGGCGCGTACTTCTTCCGGCAGCTCGCGGAATCGGTCGGGTCGACGGACGACAAGCTCCTCGTCGACGCCCTCTGGGAGCTCGTGTGGGCAGGGCTGGTGACCAACGACACCTTCTCCCCACTGCGCACGCTCGTCGGGTCCGGAGGCGGTACCTCGGCCCACCGGGTGCAGCGGCAGACCCCGCGCGCGAAGCTGTACCGCGGACGCAACCTGCAGCGCCCATCGATGTCCACGCGCGCGAGCCAGACCCTCGGAGGCCGGTGGTCGATCCTGCCGCTCGCCGAGCAGGACGCCACCATCCGGGCCGTCGCGACCGGCGAGACCCTGCTGGAGCGCTACGGCGTCGTCACCCGGGGTTCGGTGGTGGCCGAAGGCGTCGTCGGCGGCTTCGCCCTCGCCTACCGGGTGTTGAAGCAGTTCGAGGAGAACGGCCGTTGCCGACGCGGGTACTTCGTGGAGCGACTCGGGGGTGCCCAGTTCGCCTCCTCGGGCACGGTCGACCGACTGCGGAGCTTCATCCGCACCGACGACGACCCGCCGCTCGCCGCTGTGACACTCGCCGCGACCGACCCCGCGAACCCGTATGGCGCCGCACTCGGCTGGCCCAGCCAGGAGGTCACCGGCGTGAAGCACCGGCCGGGGCGGAAGGCCGGCGCGCTCATCGTCCTCGTCGACGGTGCGCCCGTCTACTACCTCGAACGCGGTGGCAAGACCGCGCTGGTGTTCACGGAGGACGAGGACCAGCTCCGCGCCGGCGCGCGGTCCCTCGCGTCGACGGTGACGGCGGGGCGCATCGAGAAACTCGGGATCGAACAGGTGAACGGTACCTTCGTCCTCGGCACCCCGACGGGCCACGCCCTGCGCGAGGCCGGTTTCGTCGAGACACCACGCGGGTTGCGGCTCCGGCGTGGCTGAACCGGGGTGGCTGGTCGCCGCCACGGGTTGCGCCGGGCACCGTGCCGGTGGCACCGTAGCCGGAACGGACGGAGCGGTTCATGCCAGAGGGTGACACGGTCTTCCAGGCCGCGCATCGGTTGCGACAGGCGCTGGCCGGCGAGGTCGTCTCCGGCTTCGACCTCCGCGTCCCCGCCTTCGCGACCGTCGACCTCCGCGGCGAGGTGGTCCACGACGTCATCCCGCGCGGCAAGCACCTCCTGCACCACATCGGCGACCACACCCTCCACACCCACCTGAAGATGGAGGGGCTGTGGCACGTCTACCAGCCGGGCGAGCACTGGCGGCGCCCGGCGTGGAAGGCCCGCGCGATCGTGTCGACCGAGCATTGGGTCACCGTCGGCTTCGAGCTCGGCCTCGTCGAGGTCTTCCCGTCCCGCGAGGACGAGGAGCGGTTCGGCTGGCTGGGCCCCGATCTCCTCGGTCCGGATTGGGACGAGGCTCGCGCCATCCGGAACCTCGAGGCCGACGGCCGCGAGATCCACGTCGCCCTCCTCGACCAGCGCAATCTGGCCGGGCTCGGCAACGAGTACGTCAACGAGCTGTGCTTCATCCGCGGCGTGCTGCCCACGAGACCGAGCGCCGAGGTCGACCTCCCGGGCGCCGTCCGGCTCGGTTACCGCCTCATCAACGCGAACCGCGACCGCCGCAACCGGGTCACGACGGGCGACACGCGGCCCGGCCGGAAGACGTGGGTGTACGGACGCGACGGCCAGCGCTGTCTGCGCTGTGGGACCCGGATCCAGCGCGGCAAACTCGGTGCCGACCCGACCGCGCTCCGCGACACCTACTGGTGCCCCCACTG
The DNA here is from genome assembly GCF_030209505.1 of Plantibacter sp. LMC-P-059a. Classification (NCBI taxonomy): domain Bacteria; kingdom Bacillati; phylum Actinomycetota; class Actinomycetes; order Micrococcales; family Microbacteriaceae; genus Plantibacter; species Plantibacter sp. LMC-P-059a. Next base: position 212,168 of record NZ_JARVRZ010000002.1, read on the forward strand.
CCAGACCTGACCCGGCCCCCGGTCCCTGAGCCTGTCGAAGGGCCCCGGTCCCTGAGCCTGTCGAAGGGCACACGCTGATCCGCCCTTCGACAAGCTCAGGGAACGGAGATGGCTCAGGGACCGGAATGGCTCAGGGGTCAGAACACGCTCACGGACCGGAGATCGCTCAGGCGCCGCCACCGCCGCGGTGCCGCCGACCCCCGACCCAGCCGAGCGGGATGGACAGTAGGAGCAGGAACAGCGCCTGCGTGCCGAGCCCGGGTACCGTCGCCGCGAGGATGAACGCGAGCAGCATGAGCCCGGTCGGCGCCCAGACGAGCGCCCAGGGGCGGGGCGGCATCGCCGCGGCCTCCTCACTGAGCAGCCCGTCCCGCTGGATCACCAGCTGCTGCAGTCGCACCGCGACCATCGACACGAGCATCGTCGCGATGTACAGCATGGGGGCACCGCGGTCGTCCCCCGATGAGTCGAAGAGGAGCACCGTGGGCAGCGGCAGGAAGACGATGCCGGCGAGCCAGACGAAGTTGAGCGACACGAGCCGCTTCGAGTAGCCGACGGTGCGCTCGAAGATCCGGTGGTGGTCGCGCCAGAAGTTCGCGATGACGACGAAGCTCAGGCCGGCCGCAGCCAGTCCCGTCCAGTTCTCCGCGAGGAACGCGGCCACGGGGCCGCCTCCGTACTCCTGCGCCAGATCGACGAGCGGGAGGATGATGAGCGTGATGGCGATCGCGACGACGGCGTCACTGAAGTTGACGACGCGATCGAGGCCGCGTTCCGTCGTCGGGCCGTGGTGACGGCCCCTCGGTGCGCGGTCTCCGTCGGCCATGGTCAGCTCACGTCCGCGTCGTCCGTCGCGGTCCCCTGCACCATTTCGACCCACCGGGCGAGGAAGGCCGCGCCGGCCTCGTCGTGGATGAGCGTCGGGTGGGTCAGGATCGGGTACGGCTTCTCGGGGACGCCGTCGGCCGGCCGCACGTCGACGTGTTCGACCGTGTAGCCGTGTTCGAAGAGCCAGTCGGCCATCGCGTAGTCGCTTCGGGAGTCCCCGACCGTCCGCCAGGCGAGCGGGAGCGCACCGCCGTCGGCCTCGAGGAGCTCGAGCGCGCGCCGAGCCCCAAGGTCCTTGCCGAGCCGCACCGACTCGATGTCGGTCGAGATGATGGTCGGGTCGATCCGGTACTGGACAAGACCGGCGTCGTCGGGGTAGCGGCCGGGCGCGTGGTCGACCCCGAACCCGCGACGGGCGAGCTCGGCTCGGGCGTCGTCGTCGAAGTGCTTGCGTACGACCGCGTAGTCCGCCGCCGGCACCTCCACGTGCTGTTCGACGGAGACCATCGCGCGCTTCGTGTGGTCGAAGAAGACCGTCTCCGCGTACCGTTCGTCGACGAGGCGCTCGATGGCGGCCCCGTACCCGTCGGGCATCGCCACCTCCTCGTCGAGCTGCAGCTCGTCGACACCGGCCGCGGAGAACCCGAACCAGACGGCGCCCTTCTCGCAGATGCCGTACAGCCGGACGTCGGCGTCGAGCCCGGCGGCGAGCAGCGGCGGGACGACGACCGCCCGGAGGAAGGCGTCGCTGCGGCCGGTGTTGAAGGCGATCGGGATGCCGGCGTTCGCGAGGGTCGCGAGGTCCTGCGCGATGCTCGGGACGTTGATCGTCCGCGTGATGGGACTGGCGATGGGGCCGTCGACGTCGAGGAGGAGACCGAGGATGGGGCGGGGCGCGTTCACGGGTCTCAGCCTAACGAGCACCTGGCGTGAGTAGACTCACTCCACCATCACCGGTGTTCGAAGGAGATCACTCGTGTTCACCAGCCCGCATCCCGACGTCGAGATCCCCGATCTGAGCGTCTACGACACCCTGTTCGGCGGCATCGCCTCGAGCGACCTCGATCGCATCGCCCTCCGGGACGGCACGACCGGCGCCGAGACGAGTTACCGGCAGCTCATCTCGCAGATCAACGCGCTGGCAGGCGCCCTCGCGGCGGCCGGGATCGGCATCGGGGACGTCGTCGCCCTCCACGCCCCGAACGTCCCCGCGTTCGCGACCGTGTTCCACGGGATCCTCCGTGCCGGAGCGACGGCGACGACGGTGAACGGCCTCTACAACGCGGAGGAGATCGAGGCGCAGCTCCGCGACGCCGGAGCGACGATGCTGTTCACCGTCTCCGCCCTCCTGCCGCAGGCCTGGGCTGCGGCGGGCGCCTGCGACATCCCCTCCGACCGGGTCGTCGTCCTCGACGGTGCCGAGGGGCACGCCTCGCTCACCGACCTCCTCGTCCGACGCCTCCCCGCGCCGGACGTCTCGTTCGACCCCGCGACGCACGTGGCGGTGCTGCCCTACTCGTCCGGCACGACCGGGCGGCCGAAGGGGGTGATGCTGTCGCACCGGAACCTCGTGGCCAACGTGCAGCAGTCGATCCCTCAGCTGGGCATGCGGCCCGACGACCGGATCCTCGCGGTCCTCCCGTTCTTCCACATCTACGGCATGACGGTGCTGCTGAACCTCGCGCTCGCGTGCCGGGCCTCCCTCGTCACCATGCCGCGGTTCGACCTCGCGGAGTTCCTCCGGATCATCCAGGACTTCCGGTGCAGCTACGTGTTCATCGCCCCGCCGATCGCGGTCGCGCTCGCGAAGCACCCGCTCGTCGACGAGTTCGACCTGTCGAGCGTCCACACGATCTTCTCCGGTGCGGCGCCGTTGGACGCGACGCTCGGACGGGCGGTCGAGGAGCGCCTCGACTGCCGCCTGCGGCAGGGGTACGGCATGACCGAGCTCAGCCCGGTGAGTCACGCGATCGCGTTCCAGGCGGAGGGCGCCTCCCTCGACAGCGTCGGGACGAGCCTGCCGAACATGAAGTGCCGGATCGTCGACCCGGAGACCGGGGTGGAGGTCGAGTACCCCGCGGCAGGCTCGGACGAGGAGAGCGCACCCGGCGAGCTGCTGTGCGCCGGGCCGAACGTCATGCTCGGGTACCTGGGCAACGAGGAGGCCACGCGCGCGACGCTCGAGGATGACGGCTTCCTCCACACCGGCGACATCGCGACCGTCCGCGGCGACGGCACCGTGCGGATCATCGAGCGGTTGAAGGAGCTCATCAAGTACCACGGCTACCAGGTGGCGCCCGCGGAGCTCGAGGCGTTGCTGCTCGGCCATCCGGCGATCGCCGACGCCGCCGTCATCGGGGTCTCCGACGAGGACGGTCAGGAGGTGCCGAAGGCCTTCATCGTCCTGCAGGCCGGGCAAGACGTTTCCGGGGAGGCACTCATGGCGTGGGTGGCGGAGCGCGTCGCCCCGCACAAGAAGATCCGCCGGGTCGAGGTCGTCGACGTCATCCCGAAGTCGGCCTCCGGCAAGATCCTCCGGAAGGACCTCCGCGCTGCGGAAGCACTTCGACAGGCTCAGTGACCGACGGCGGCTCAGTAACCACACTTCGACAGGCTCAGTGACCGCGCTTCGACCACCCCGTTCCCTGAGCGACCACCCCGGTCCCTGAGCTTGTCGAAGGGCGCACTTCGACAAGCTCAGTGACCGGTGGCGGCTCAGCGACCGGTGGCGGCTCAGTGACCGACGGCGGCGACCATCCGGTCGAAGGCGGCGTCGAGCTCCGGGTCGGCCGGCTGCCACCGCGGGTTCGCGTCGTGGAACGCGACCATCTCGGCCGCGCCGTCCCAGAACGGGATCGACGGACGGAACTCGGGCACGAGGCTCCGGATCCGGGTGTTGTCGAAGATCATCGGGAACGCCTTGTCGCCGAGGAGCGTCGGGCCGAGTGCCGGGTGGATCTCGTCGATGAGGTCGGACGGGACGTGAACGATCTGCGCCTCCACCCCGGCCGCGTCGGCGATCCACCGGGTGATGTCGTTCCAGCTCGGAGCGTGGTCACCGGTGATGTGGAAGGCCTCACCGAGCACGTCGCGGCGGCCGAGGAGCCCGACGAACCCGACGGCGAAGTCGTCCGTGTGCGTGATGGTCCAGAGCGTCGTCCCGTCGCCGTGCACGACGACAGGTTTGCCGGCGCGCATGCGGTCGAGGTCCGTGCGGCGGCCCATTGTGGGGATGAGCGTGCGGTCGTAGGTGTGTGAGGGGCGCACGATCGTGGCCGGGAACCCCTGCTCACGGTAGGCGTGGACGAGGACGTCCTCGCAGGAGATCTTGTCGCGCGCGTACTGGGAGAACGGGTTGCGGAGCGGGGTCGACTCGACCACAGGAAGGCGCTGTGGCGGCTTCTGGTACGCCGAGGCGGAGCTGATGAACACGTACTGACCGATGCGTCCGGCGAACCGGTCGATGTCGGCCTGCACGTGCTCCGGCGTGAAGGCCGTGAACTGCGCGACGACGTCGAACTCGCGGGAGCCGAGGACCTCGGTGACGGCGTCCGTGTCGCGGATGTCCGCGCGGAGGAGTTCGACCTCCTCGGGGAGCGGGCGGACGTGGGACAGACCGCGGTTCAGGACCGTCACGTGGTGGCCGAGCGACACGGCTCTGGCGACGGACGCCGAGGAGATGATGCCGCTGCCGCCGATGAACAGGATGCGCTTCGTCGTCATGGCGTCCATCCTCGCGTATGAGCGCCGGTCAGCGCTCGCGCTTGACGAACGCCATGGTGGCGACGACGAGGGCGAGCAGGACGCCGGAGACGAGCCCCCACACGACCGGCGCTTCAGGTCCGAGGATCAGGAGCATGAGCACCGCGGCGATCGCGAGGACCCCGGCGACGGCGAGCCCCACCGTCCACTCGTTCCATCGCATCCCACCAGCCTAGGCTGCCGGTCGGCGGGACGCCGAGCCGCTGGGGCAGCTGGCTGCCGAGAAGTCAGCTCAGTGGTGCTCGGCGAGCATCTCCTCGGTCCGCTCCCAGAGTCGCCGCGCGAGGACGACGTCGGACGCGAGCTTGTTGGCCCGCGCAGGCTTGCGCTTCACGAAGTAGCCGCCGGACTTCCAGTCGATGCCCGGCTGGCTCTCGGCCAACCAGAACAGGGTGTCGGCGCCCTCCTCGGGGGTGTTCAGGAGGTGGCGGCCGAGCGGCGTCGCGTACAGGAGTCGCATCGCGCCGTCCGGAGAGCTGGAGAAGTTCGTGGAGATGACGCCCGGGTGGAACGCGGCTGCGGACAGCCCTCGAGTGCCGTAGCGGCGGTCGAGCTCCTTGGTGAAGAGGATCTGCGCGAGCTTCGCGTTGCCGTACGCGCGCGTCGGTGAGTAGGACCGCTCGGCGTCGAGGTCGTCGAGGTCCAGCTTCCCGAAGAGGCGGTTGGCGACGCTCGAGGTGTTGATGACAGTCGCGTCCGACTCGATGAGGCGGTCGAGCAGCAGGTGGGTCAGGAGGGCCGGAGCCAGGTAGTTGATCTGGAACGTCTGCTCGTGGCCGTCCGTCGTGACCCGACGGTCGGCACCGAAGATGCCGCCGGCGTTGTTGGCGAGGACGTCGATGCGCGGGTAGCGCTCGAGGAGCTGTTCGGCGAGGAGGCGGACCTGCGCCAGCTCGGCGAAGTCGCAGATGAACGACGCCGCCCCGACCCGTTCGGCGACGGCGGCGGTCTTCTCAGGCGACCGGCCGACCACGACGACCTGTTCCCCGGCGTCCGTCAGGGCCTTCGCTGCTGCAGCGCCGATCCCGTCGCTCGCCCCGGTGAGGACGATCACCCGGTCGCTCACGCGGAGGACTTCCGGGGCCGCGGCTCGCTCGCGGGTGCCGGTCTCGTCGGCATGACCTCGGGGACCTCACGACCGATGGCCAGGTCGCCCGTCTTGTTCGCCTCCTGCATCATCGACTCGAGCCAGCTGCGGTTGAGTTCCGGACGCTGCTCTTGGTCGAACTCGAACTGCAGCGAGATCGACGGGTGCACCCAGATCGTCACGCGTCCACCACCGGTCTCGAGCGAGCGGGGCCAGGAGATCGTGAAGGACTCATTGCGACGCAGTTTCATCACGGCGATCGACTTGACGTGCGCGAGCATCCGGTCGTCGAGTTCGAGCTCCCGCGACGAGCTCCCGTAGATCAGCTTTCCCAACAGATGTCTCCCTCTGAGCCGGCCATCCGCGCGCCCGCGAATCCGGGCCGCACGACGCCCGAGCACGACGGGCGTTGTCCCCATCGTAGGCGAACGGGTGATCGCCGTCGTGCCGGTTGACGGACTGGCGACAGCCCAATTCAGGGGGCCGGAGTGTTGCCCCCCCGAGGCCTCGCGAGTACCTCGACTTCCCTGGAAAATCAAGGAATTTCGGTCCTGTTTCGTGGACCTGGCAAAGCTCTGGGCGTCGGCGTCCACGACCAAACCACGGTTCGCGATGAGCCCGAACGGCGTGCATGACCGTGAAGCCCGAATCTTCCGTCGTGCACCCGAGCAAGTCGTCCCTCCCCGAACGATCCGTCGCTCCCAGGGCGCGTCCCCGCCGTGCACGCCAGCCGTTGCGTCTCCCGAAGCTCGTCTCCCAGCTGGTCACCTTCGGCCTCGTCGGCGGCACCGCGTTCGTCGTGGACGTCGGTGTGTACAACCTGCTCCGGTTCACCGTGCTCGACGACAAGCCGATCGGCGCGAAGGTGATCTCCGTCGCCGTCGCCACGATCGTCGCGTGGCTCGGCAACCGGGCGTTGACGTTCCGGACCGAGCACCGCCGCGGGGTGTGGAAGGAGGGGGCGTTGTTCGCCCTCATGAACGTCCTCGGCCTCGGGATCGCCGCGGGATGCCTGTTCGTCTCGCACTACATCCTCGGCTACACCACCGCCCTCGCCGACAACATCGCCGGGAACGGCGTCGGGCTCGTCCTCGGGATGGTGTTCCGGTTCCTCGCCTACCGGTACGTCGTCTTCCGGCCCGCCCGGTCGGCGAGCAGCCGCAGGCACCACGCCGCGACCCCGACGACGCCCGAGCACCCGACCGCCGCGGAGACACCCGCCCCGGCCGTCCGAGCCACGACCACTCGCCGATCCGCACCGACCCATGCTCTGCCGACCTCTGGAGGCCTGTCCTGATGGCACCCGTCCTCGCACCGCTCCTCGGAGCGCTCACCCACGCGTCCGCCCGCCCGTTCGCCAGTGCGGACGAACCCGCTCCCCTGCTCACCCCGCAGCCCACGGCACCCGCGGAACCACTGCCGAACCGCGGCACCCTCGTGGACCCGACGGCGGTCGCCGATCCCGGCTCCTGGAGCGTCGGCGAATGGCTCGGCTACGGCACCCTGCTGCTGTTCGCCGCAGCGCTGACGATCATCGCCGTCACCACGCTCTACTGGATGCTCCACGCCTGGCGGTCGACCGGCCACCTGAAGAACACGGGCTTCGCAGCGGTCCCGCTGCCCGCGAAGCACTCGTTCACCCTGCTCGTCCCCGGCCGGCACGAGGAGGAGGTCATGGGCCAGACGCTCGACCGCCTCGCCGAACAGGACCACCCCGACTTCGAGATCATCGCGATCGTCGGCCATGACGACCCGGGGACCGAGCGCGTCGTCCGCGAGGCCGCCGCTCGGCACCCCGAGCTGATCAAGGTCGTCGTCGACGACAGCGTGCCGAAGAACAAGCCGAAGGCCCTCAACCGGGCCCTGCAGATCGCCCGTGGCGACGTCGTGGGCGTGTTCGACGCCGAGGACGAGGTGCATCCGCGCCTGCTCACCCTCGTCGACTCCCGCTTCACCGAGAGCGGCGCCGACGTCGTGCAGGGCGGCGTGCAGCTCATGAACTTCCAGTCCAGCTGGTGGTCGCTCCGGAACGTGCTCGAGTACTACTTCTGGTTCCGGTCCCGCCTGCACTTCCACGCGAACTCGCGTTTCATCCCGCTCGGCGGGAACACCGTGTTCGTGAAGAAGACGTGGCTCGACTGGTCGGAGGGGTGGGACGACGGTTGCCTCGCCGAGGACTGCGAGCTCGGCGTCCGGCTCTCGAGCGCCGGCGCGACGGTGGTCGTCGCCTACAGCCCGGAGGTCGTCACCCGTGAGGAGACGCCCGGCACCCTGAAGTCCCTGTACAAGCAGCGCACGCGCTGGAACCAGGGCTTCCTGCAGGTGCTGAAGAAGGGCGAGTGGCGGAAGCTGCCGACCTTCCGTCAGCGCATGTTCGCCCGGTACCTGCTGTCGATGCCGTTCCTCCAGGCGGCGACCGGACTCCTCATCCCCGTCTCGGTCCTGCTGGTGCTCTTCGCGAAGGTGCCCGCCCCGATCGCGCTCCTCACCTTCATCCCACTCGCGCCGACGATCGTCACCCTCGCGGTGGAGGCCTCCGGGCTCGGCGAATTCGGTCGCCTCTACGGCCAGAAGGTCCGCCTCCGCGACTACGCCCGGCTGATCCTCGGCACCTTCCCGTACCAGATCTTCCTCGGCGCAGCAGCCGTCCGCTCCGTCTTCCGCGAGTGGAAGGGCGACCACTCCTGGGAGAAGACGGAGCACACCGGCGCCCACCGCAGCGACGAGGTCGCCGAGGCGACCGAAGCCGCACCCGTCGCCGTCGATCTGCCCGACCGCGCACCCGAGCTCGTCCTCCAGAACGGAGCAACCCGATGACCGGCATCCTCGAACGACCGGCCGCCCCGGGCCGTCCGCAACTCCACCTGGAGAGCGAGCGCCTCGGCTGGCTCGCCTCCGGGCCACCGACGCAACGAGGCCCGGGCATCGTGCGCCGCTGGCTGTCGCGCCACGGTCGCACCCTGGCCTTCCTCCTGCCCGTGCTCGCCATCGCCGCCGTCGTGCAGGCGATGAATATGGGCGGATCCCCGCAGCGCATCGACGACGAGGGCACGTACACCGCCCAGGCATGGAGCGTGCTGAAGCTCGGTGAACTCGCGCACTACACCTACTGGTACGACCACCCGCCGCTCGGCTGGTTGCAGATCGCGGCGTACACCGGGCTGACCGGTGCGTTCGACCGCTACGACATCGCCGTGATCGCGGCGCGTGAAGCCATGCTGGTCGCGACGCTGATCGCCGTCGTGCTCGTCTGGGTCCTCGCCCGACGCCTGCACCTCAGCCGGGCCATGGCCGCCGTCGCCGCGCTGGTGTTCGCGATCTCGCCGCTCGCCGTGCAGTTCCACCGCACCGTCTACCTCGACAACGTCGCGGTGCCGTGGCTCCTCGGCGCCCTCGTCCTCGCCACCAGCCGCAAGCACCAGCTCGTCGGCTTCGCCGGGTCCGCCGCCGCGTTCGGCATCGCCGTGCTGAGCAAGGAGACCTTCCTGCTCGCCCTGCCCTTCCTCGCCTGGACCATGTGGCGCGCGGCCCGCAAGGAGACCCGGCGGTACACGCTGCCGGTCGCCGCGACCATCGTCGTCGTCATCGGCTTCACCTACGTGCTCTTCGCCGCCATCAAGGGCGAACTCTTCCCGGGCCCCGACCGGGTGAGCCTCCTCGGCGGCGTCTTCTTCCAGCTCGGATCGCGCGTCGCGAGCGGCTCGCTGTTCGACCCCGCAAGCCTGTCGGCCAAGACGCTCGGCATGTGGTGGCAGTTGGACGCGGCGCTCCTCGTCGCCGGAGCGGTCGCCGCCGTCGCCGGACTGTTCGTCAAGCGGCTGCGGGTCATCGCGGCCATGACCGTCTTCCTCGGGCTGTTCATGCTGCGTCCGGGCGGGTACCTGCCCGTGCCGTACGTCATCATGCTGCTGCCGTTCATGACGATCCTCATCATGGGCGTGACCGGGGTGGCCGTCCGTCGACTCCGTCGGCGCTCCGCGGTCGAGGCCGGGGCACCGCGCCGTCGGCTCACCGGTGGACGCGCGGCGGGTGCCGTCTGGATCGCCGCCGTGCTCGCGGCAGCCGTCGTCGCCGTCCCGAACACCGCGACCCAGCTCCGCGGCTTCCTCCTCGCCGACCTCGACAAGCCCGTCCGGCAGGCCCAGCAATGGGTGCAGACGAACGTGCCCCAGGAGTCCCGGGTGATCGTCGACGACGCGATGTGGGTCGACCTCGTCGAGAGCGGCTTCGACCGCGACAACGTCATCTGGTACTACAAGATGGACACCGACTCCGCCGTGCAGGCCAAGTCGCCGAACGGCTGGCGCGACGCCGACTACATCGTCACCACCGACTCGATGCGCACGTTCCCGACGACGTTCCCCGAGGTGAAGGGTGCGATCGACAACTCCGAACTCGTCGCGACCTTCGGCTCCGGGACGCAGGCCGTCGAGGTCCGTCGCATCGACGCCGACGGGCTCGACGCCGCAGCGGAGCGGGCTGCCGGACGCACGGCGGCTCGGGCGGCGCTCGGTGCGCAGCTCCTCCAGAACCCCGCGCTGAGTGTCTCGGCCAAGGCGGCGCAGACGCTCAGCGACGGTCAGCTTGACTCCCGCGCCCTGCTCGCCCTCGGACAGGTGCTCGCCACGACGCCGGTCCGGCTCGAGAGCACTCCGGTGCTGGACGGCGAGACCGGTGACGTGCGCCGGACCATGGTGCTCCGCACCGGTGACGAGGCCGGCGACAGCCGCCTGGCCGACTCGATCCGCTCGATCCGGGGCGAGTACGCCGCCGACCAGGTCGAGCAGACCGCGGCGGGCGTCCGCGTCACCTACTCCGTCGTCGAACCCGACGTCGTCCGCTGACCACCCACCCGAGCTCCGGCTCCAGCCGGACACCCGAACCGACCGAACCCCCGAACCACCCGAAGAACAGGAGTTCCACCATGCGAACCACCACCACGAGGCGAATCGCCCTCAGCGGCCTCGCCGCCGTCGCGACGGCAGCACTCATCGGCTTCGGCACCACCGCAGCGAACGCCGCCACGACCGACGCGTCCGGCGGCGGCTGGATCCGCGTCGGCCACCTCTCCGCCGACACGAAGTCCGTCGACGTGAAGCTGTCGGCACTCTCCGGCGGCGCGGCCGTCTTCGAACTCGACGACGTCGCCTACGGACAGGTCTCGCCGTACACCGACCTCGCCGCCGGCACCTACGTGGTGTCGATGGTGCCCGCCGGGTCCCCCGACAGCACGAAGCCGGTCATCAGCACCAACGTGACCATCACGGCCGGGGAGGCGGCGACCGTCGCCGCCTACGGCCCCAACAAGGACCTCCAGACGAAGGTCTTCGAGGACGACCTCACCGGTCCGACCGAGGGTGCGGCGCGCATCAGGCTCATCCAGGCGTCGACCGACGTGAAGAGCGTCGACGTCAGCACCTCGACCGGCATGCCCATCGCGAAGGGCGCCACCACCGGGACGGCGACCGACTACGCCAGCGTCCCCGCCGGCCCGTGGGATCTCAAACTGACCGGCGGCAAGCAGGCGGCCGAAGCCTCCGTGAACCTCGCACCCGGCACCGTGAGCACGCTCTTCGTGCTCGACAACGCAGCCGGCGGCGTCACCCTGATGCCCGTGCTCGACAGCTCCGCCGCCGGGAACGCGCCCGAGGGGCCGGTCGAGACCGGTGGCGGCGGGCTCGCGAAGGACTCGTCGGCGCTGCAGAGCGTGTTCGACGACCTCGACGCGAAGCTCGTACGGCTCGTGCAGGAGATCGGGACGGCGGCGAGCTGAGCATGAGCGCCAAGAAGACGATCGGCATCGCGGTGACGGCGGTCGCTGCGGTCGCCGCCACCGCCGTGATCGCCTCGCTGGCCACCGGGTTCCCAGCGAACCAAGGGCCGCCGGCGGCGTCGCCCGGCACCGTCGAGGCCGGCAGCGGTCCGCAGCCGACCGCGACGGACCGCTCGGCCACCCAGGCCGCCGAGGCGTTCCTCGCGGACTGGGTGGACGACGGCCGGGTCGTGCGCCGCGACCAGGGCGACGACACCGTGAGCGAGGGCCAGGCCTACGGGCTGCTCATCGCCGCGGGCGTCGGCGACAAGCAGGCGTTCACCGGGATCTGGGACTGGACCGAGGCGAACCTGCAGCGACCGGACGGACTGCTCGCCTGGCGGTGGAGTGACGGCAAGGTCGTCGACGAGGAACCAGCCAGCGACGGCGACCTCGATGCCGCCCGAGCCCTCGTCATCGCCGGGAAGCGGTTCGACGAGCCGCGCTTCACCGACGCGGGCGTCAAGCTCGCCGGGGTGATCGCGGACCGCATGACCGTCGAGACCGCCGCGGGTCGCATCCTGCTGCCCGGCACCTGGGCCGCAGCGACCGAACCCTACGCGTACAACCCGTCGTACGCCTCCCCCGTCGCCTTCTCGGTGTTGGGCGCGGCGACGGGCGATCCCCGTTGGGCCGAGCTGCAGGCCGGTTCCGCTGCGGTCACGTCCGCCCTGCTCGACGAGAGCCCGCTCCCACCGGACTGGGCGCAGGTGCACGCCGACGGCACGGTCGACGCGATGCCCGGTGCCGCCGGGACGGGACAGAGTGTCCGCTACGGCTACGACGCGGCCCGACTCCCGATCCGCTACGCCGAGTCGTGCGTCCCCACCGACCAGGCGACGGCCGCTCGACTCGTCTCGACGCTCGCACGCTCGAAGGAGCTGCGGGCGGAGACCGACCTCGGTGGTTCGCCGCTCACCTCCGACCAGCACCCGCTCGCCCTGGAGGCCAGAGCCGCCGCGCGCGCCGCGGTGGGCAACCTGCCGGAGGCGGCGGACGACCTGCGAGCGGCCGACGAACTCGCGCAGGAGGTGCCGAGCTACTTCGGTGCCGCCTGGGCCGCCCTCGCGCCCATGATGCTCACGACCGACGACCTCGACGGCTGCCCGCCACTCACGAACGGAGCCAGCTCATGACCCGGGCACCACGCGCGAGGATCAACGCCCTCGCCGTCGCCGGAGCGCTCGTCACGGCGCTCGCCCTCTCGGCGTGCGGCGCCACGCACTCCGGGCAGACGCCGTCGTCGCCGAACGCCGCAGACGGGCCGCTCACCTCCTCGGAGGCGACCGACCGCGGGGCCGCCGGGGCCAAACAGGACCCGGCGACCCAGGCGCCGACCGCCGACGTCAGCGCCCTGAGCGTCAGCCGCGTGCAGATCCCGGCGATCGGCGTCGACGCGGCGGTCGAACCGCTCGACCGCGATGCGTCCGGTGTGCTCCTGCCACCCGTCGAGTGGGAGGACGCCGGGTGGTACCGCGCCGGCGTCCTGCCCGGCCAGGTGGGGCCGGCGGTGATCGCCGGGCATCTCGACACGACCCTCCGCGAGGCGGTCTTCGTCCACCTCAAACAGCTCGTCGCGGGCGACCAGGTGACGGTGACGATGTCCGACGGCTCGACCGCCACCTACGCCGTCGACCGCGCGATCGACGTCGAGAAGAAGACCTTCCCGACCGAGGAGGTCTACGGACCGACGCCCGATGCGCAACTCCGGCTCATCACCTGCAACGGCCCCTTCGACGACGCGGCGAACACCTACGCCAACAACTACGTCGTCTTCGCCTCGCTCGTGGGCAAGACCCCGTAAGCCCTCCTCCGGTCCCCGATCCCCTCCTCCGGTCCCCGAGCCTGTCGAGGGGCCGCTCCGCTCCGAACCACTCCAACCGACCCGAAAGGAACCGACGTGAACCGCTCCCTCGTCGTCATCCCCACCTACAACGAACTCGACAACCTGCAGCCGATCGTCAACCGGACACTGGCCGTCCCGGGGGTCGACATCCTCGTCGTCGACGACTCGTCGCCGGACGGCACCGGCTTCCTCGCCGACCAGCTCGCCGCGCAGCACCAACAGGTGCACGTGTTCCACCGGGCCGTGAAGGACGGGCTGGGTGGCGCGTACCTCGCCGGGTTCGCCTGGGCGCTCGCCCGCGGGTACGAGGTCATCGTCGAGATGGACGCGGACGGTTCCCATCACCCCGAGGACCTCCCGAGACTCATCGCGCTGCTCGACGAGCACGACCTCGCCCTCGGCTCGCGCTGGGTCCCTGGTGGCGTCGTCGAGAACTGGCCCGCCCACCGGCTCGCGCTGAGCCGAGGCGGCAACCTCTACACGCGTCTGGCCCTCGGCATCGGTGTCGCCGATGCGACGGGCGGGTTCCGCGCGTTCCGGAGCGAGGCGCTGCGCCGGATCGACCTCGCCGACGTGGCATCCCAGGGATACTGCTTCCAGGTCGAACTCCTCTGGCGGGCACTGCAGCGCGGCCTGCGGGTCGTGGAGACACCCATCGTCTTCACCGAGCGCGTGTCCGGTGAGTCGAAGATGAGCGGCGGCATCGTCTCGGAGTCGCTGAAGAAGGTCACGATGTGGGGCGCGCGTCGACGCCTGCAGGAGCTCCGCGCGCTGCTGCACGGTCACCCGCTCCCCTCCGTGCGCGTCCTGTCCACCCGCTGAGCGGGGCCGGTACCTGCACATGTTCCCAGGTCCACCCGGTTCCCCCGTCGTCGCCGGAGTCGTAGCGTGAGGGCATGACCAATCCCACGCGCACCCCGCAGCATCCCATCGGCTCCGGCTTCGGCCACTCGAGCACCGCGGCGGAGGTGCTCGAGGGCATCGACCTCTCCGGCAAGCTCGCCGTCGTCACCGGCGGCTACTCCGGCATCGGTCGCGAGGCCGTCCGCGCACTGGTCGACGCCGGTGCCCACGTGATCGTCCCCGCACGACGCCCGGACACCGCCCGTGAGGAACTCGCCGGCATCGACGGGGTGGAGGTGGACGAACTCGACCTCGCGGACCTCGCGAGCGTCGAGGCCTTCGCTGAGCGCTTCCTGGCGAGCGGTCGTGGCATCGACCTGGTCATCACCAACGCCGGCGTCATGGCCGCTCCCGAGACGCGCGTCGGCCCCGGCTGGGAACTCCAGTTCGCGACGAACCACCTCGGCCACTTCGCCCTCGTCAACCGCCTCTGGCCCGCCATCGTGAAGGGCGGCTCATCGCGCGTCGTCGCGCTGTCCTCGAGTGGCCACAAGCGCTCGGGCATCCGCTGGGACGACGTCCAGTTCGAGCACGGTTACGACAAGTGGGAGGCGTACGGGCAGGCGAAGACCGCCAACGCGCTCTTCGCGGTCCAGCTCGACGCGTTCGGCGCCGAGGAGGGCGTCCGCGCGTTCTCGGTCCACCCGGGCGGCATCCTGACGCCGCTGCAGCGTCACCTGCCGCGCGAGGAGATGATGGCGCTCGGCTGGGTCGACGCCGACGGCAAGCTCCTCGTCTCCGGGTTCAAGTCTCCGGAGCAGGGTGCGGCGACCGAGGTTTGGGCGGCGACCTCTCCGTCCCTCGACGGCCTCGGCGGAGTGTTCTGCGAGGACTGCGACATCGCCGGTCCGGCAGACACCGCCGTGTCCCCGGCCTCCGGTGTCGCCGACCACGCGACCGACCCGGACGAGGCCGCCCGACTCTGGGCGCTCTCCGCCGAACTCACCGGCGTGGACGCCTTCGCCACCCGCGCCTGAGCGGGCGGCACCACCCCTTGCACCCACCCGCCCACGGACCTACCGTGAGAGCGGATCAGCGCGACGACGCGCGAGACAGAGTCCGTCCCAGGCGGATCTCGGAAGGAGCACCCCATGAGTGACCAGAACGCCGACATCAACAACCCGGGTCCGCACGACGAGGCCATCGACGACACGGCGGCCGAGCGCGTGGCGTCGACGACGAACCCCGGCCCGGACGTCCAAGCTGACGACCCCGCGGCGAGCGGTGAGGCAGACATCACGAACCCCGGTTCGGAGACCGAACGCGACGCCGCCGCCGAGCGCGAGGCGGAGCGTGTCGCGGACGTCACCAACCCCGGCCCGAGTTCCTGACCCTTCCGACATCCTTCTTCATTCCCTAACTCAGGAACGCCTCGGCGTGTCCGACTCCACGCTCGCGGACGGGCGGCGACGCGCCACGGGAATCCTGAGTTAGGGAACCGGGGACGGGGTGGGGGTCGTGATTGGGATCGGCCTAGTGGTCGGCGCGCGGCGGGCGCAGGCGGGTCTCCTCGATGTCGAGCATGGTCTGCGCCTCCGCGAGGATCCGCGACGGGTACGCACCGCGCGCCCGGGCGTCGAGCAACCGCTCGCGCTCGGCCTGCACGACGGCGAGCCGCAGCTGCCGGTAGAGCCGGTGCGGAGTCTCGGCGTGCGTCTCGCTCGGTGAGACCGACTCCCGCGAGCGCTCCCAGGCCGCCTCGGCCCGGAGGAAGGTCGACTGCCGGACCCGTTCGAGCAGGTCGGGGTCGATCTCCTCCTCGATGCCGACGGACGTGGCCGGATCCTCCAGCACGGTGATCCCCGCGTAACTGATCTCGTCGAGCAGCGTCGCGAGCTGGCGGCGGTCCTCCGACTCGTCGATCCCCTGCACCCGCAGCAGTCGGATGAGCCAGGGCAGCGTGCCGCCTTGGACGACGAGCGTGACCACGGCGACCGTGAACGCGATGAGGACGAGCTGTTCGCGGTACGGGGTGTTCTCCGGCAACGATTGCGCGGCAGCGAGCGTCACGACACCGCGCATCCCCGACCAACTGAGGATGACCCCGCCGCGCCAGTCGATCTGTTCCTGTCGCAGCTGCTCGAGGTCGGCGCGCTGCCGCTCGTAGGCCCGCTCGCGGCGGCGTCGGCGATGCCATCGACGGTTCTGTCTCGGGAACCGCTCGGAGTACCCCATCGACAGCCACCGTTGCAGCGTCTGGCGTTCCGCCCAGCGTTCCCGGGCGCGGAGTCCGAGGACCAGCGGGCCGACCCAGAGGAACCGCAGCGCGATGAGCGCGGCCGTCGCCACCAGGCCGATCCCGATGGAGTCCTCGACCGACAGGATCTCGGCGTCGACGGCACCGATGAGCGTGCGGATCTCGAGTCCGATGAGCAGGAAGACCGCGTTCTCGAGGAGGAACTGGATGGTCCGCCAGTTGATGCGGTCGCTGATGCGCGCCTGCGCCGAGAACGCGGCCGAACTCGCATGCCCCGTGTAGAGGCCGGCGACGACCACCGCGAGCACCCCGGAACCGCCGAGCGCCTCCGTCGGCATGAACGCCACGAACGGGACGGCGATGGAGATCGCGGTGTCGAGGACCGAGTCGTTGAGCTTCGACCGCAGCCAGACCGTCGCGTACCCCGCGATGAACCCGATGATGATCGCGAGCACGACCGCGTAGAGGAAGTCGCCGACGGTCGCCCACGGCGTGAGGAGGCCGCCCGCAGCCGCCGCGCTGGCCGAACGCAGCAGCACGAGCGCGGTCGCGTCGTTCACGAGGCCCTCCCCCTCGAGGACCGTCAGCAGCCGGGGCGGGAGCCCGAGTCGGCGCCCGATGGAGGTCGCGGCGACGGCATCGGGCGGGCTGATGATCGCACCGAGGGCGATGGCGGCAGCGAGGTTGAGGTCGGGCAGCAGGCTGAAGAGCAGGAACCCGGCACCGAACGCCGTGACGATGACGAGGACCACGGACAGGCTCGTGATCGTCGCGAGGTTGCGGCGGAAGTCCATGATCGGCACGCTGATCGCCGCGGCGTAGAGGATCGGTGGGAGCACGACGTCGAGCACGAGCTCCGGCTCGACCTCGATCTCCGGGACACCGGGGAGGTAGGAGAGGCCGACGCCGACGATCACGAGGATGATGGGCGCGGCGACCCCGAGCTTGCGGGAGAAGGCCGCGACGGCAACGATCACGGCGATGCCGACGACTGCATACACCCCGAGTTCCATACGCTTCAGGCTATCGCCCGAGCCGCCCGCCGCACTCCCCGCAGCTGTCGGTCATGGGGCGGGGATCACTCCAGGAGACCTCGGATGTCCTCTGCGGTGAGGGCCTGACTGAACACCGCGTCGTCGTCGAGGACGGCGGCGAACAGTTCCGACTTCTTCGCCTGGAGCGCCATGACCTTCTCCTCGATCGTGTCGGCGGCGACCAGCCGGTAGACCATGACGTTCTGCTGCTGGCCGATGCGGTGCGTGCGGTCGATCGCCTGCGCCTCGGCCGCGGGGTTCCACCACGGGTCGAGCAGGAAGACGTAGTCCGCTTCGGTCAGGTTCAGACCGAACCCACCCGCCTTCAGGCTGATCAGGAAGACCGGCGCATCGCCCTCGCGGAACCGGTCGATGACCTCACCGCGTCGCCGCGTGGACCCGTCGAGGTACTCGTAGGCGATGCCCTGCTCCTCGAGTCGGCGGGCGGCGATGCCGAGGAACGACGTGAACTGGCTGAAGATGAGCGCGCGGTGCCCCTCGGCGACGACGTCGTCGAGCTGCTCGAGCAGGGCGTCGAGCTTGCTCGACGGGATGCCCGCGTGCTCTTCGGCATCGATGAGCCTCGCGTCGAGACTCAGCATGCGCAGCAGGGTGAGCGACCGGAACACGATGAACCGGTTGCGATCGAGGTCGTCGACGAGGCCGAGGAGCTTCTGCCGTTCCCGTTGCAGCACGAGATCGTAGAGCTTCCGGTGTGCCGGTGCGAGTTCGATGCGGAGCACCTGTTCCTGCTTCGGCGGGAGCTCCGGTGCCACCAGCTCCTTCGTCCGGCGCATCAGCAGCGGACGGATGCGTCGTCGGAGCGTCTGGAGCCGGCTCGAGTCGAGCCCCTTGCCGATCGGCTTGACGTAGTGCTCCGTGAACCGCGAGGCGGAGGCGAAGAGACCCGGCGCGACGATCGACAACAGCGACCACAGCTCCATGAGGGTGTTCTCGATCGGCGTGCCCGTGATGGCGAGCTTGAACGGTGCACGGAGCTCGACCGCGCAATCGTGCAGTTTGGCCCGGTGGTTCTTGACGAACTGGGCCTCGTCGAGGATGAGCCCCGACCAGTCGCTCGCCTGGTACGCCGTGGCGTCGAGCCGGAACAGCGCGTAGCTGGTGACCACGACGTCGGCGCCGTTCGCGAGTTCCGCGATGGACGCACTGCCCTTCGCCTGCGTCGCGGTGATGCTGCGGACGACGAGACCCGGGACGAATCGGGCGGCTTCGGCGACCCAGTTGGACACCACCGAGGTGGGCGCGACCACGAGGAACGGCGGCGTCGGAGCACCGGTCGTCTCGCGGGCATGGGCGACGAGGGCGAGGGTCTGCAGCGTCTTGCCGAGACCCATGTCGTCGGCGAGGATGCCGCCGAGGCCGTGCTCCCAGAGGAACGCGAGCCAGCGGAACCCCTCGAGTTGGTAGGGGCGGAGCTCCGCCTGCAGCCCGGCCGGCAGCGGGGTGTCCGGCACGGCGTCGATGGCGTTCAGTCCTGCAGCGGCCTCACGCCAGGAGACGGCCTGCTCGGTCTCGTCGGCGAGGTCCTCGAAGTCGGCCCAGAGGCTCGCCTGGTAGCGACTGATGCTCGGTTTCGTCTCCCATTCGGTGAGCGCCGCAGCCTCGGTGAGCAGCTCGCGCAGGCGGTCGAACGCGGGGTGTTCGAGCGAGAGGTAGGTGTGGTCGACCATGAGCAGCTTCGTGCGGCCCTTCGACAACGCCTTGAAGAGTGGTTCGAAGGGGATGCTGTAGTCGCCGATGTGGATGACGATCCCGAGGTCGAACCAGTCGCGCTGCTCGGTCTCCACGGTCGTGACCGAGATGTGCGGGGTCCCGGTGAGCTCCGTGTACTCCGGGCGCTCGCCGACGATCTCGACGAGGACGTCGTCGAGCGACTCGAGTACCGGGATGGCCCGTTCGGTGACGAGCGCCGCGTCGAACTCCTTCAGCTGCTGCGCTCGGGGCGGCCAGATGCTCGGCATGATGAGCTCGTCGAGCGCTCCCGCGGTGATCGCGCGGCGCTCCGGCTCGGCAGCGGCGGCGAGGGCGGCTCCGACACGTTCGAGGATCGATCGTTCGGCCCGTTCATCGCGGAGGACGTCCCCGCCGTTCCCGGAACCGGACGACACCGAACCGGTCGACGCGGAACCGGCGTCGGCGACCGTCGTCGAGAGCGATCGGCCTGCGGCGAGCGCCGTGGACGTCCCGCCGATCGGGATGCGTTGTGCCGGAGCGTACTGCCAGGCCCAGGCGAGCCGGAGGGACTGCTTCGGCTCGAAGGAGGCGGTGAGTACGAGCACGGGCGGCACGATCTCCGGGAGCACGACCGCGCCGTCGGTCGAGCTGAGCGCGATCGTCCGGCGGAGTCGGGGGACGTAGTGCTCCAGGAACTCCGGCACCTCGGCCGCTGGCACGAGGACGGGCTCGCCCGGGCCGAGCAACCCGCGCGCTTCGTCGGACGACGGTTCCGCGAGTGGCGCGAGGACGATCGCCTGCCGCGGCTCCAGGGCGTAGTGGTACAGGCCGTGGTCGCCGATGGCGCCGCTCGTGGAGGCGTCGACGTCCGTGCCGTCGATCGTCACGACCGGGCGGAGGACGACTCCACCCTCGGCGTGTGCGGCGTCCAGCCGGATGGCGGCGGTGGCTCCGAGAGCGACCGTGCCCTTCCGCGTGCCGACGAGTTCGATGCCGAGCTGTGCCGCCTCCTCGAGCAGATGCCAGAGGACCGGGCTGCCGAAGTCGTCGATGACGAGCCAGTCCGCGTCGCCTGCTCCGGCGAACGCCCCGGCCGGCGGACGGGTGGCGCGCAGGAGCGCTTGGAACTGGGTGAACCACTGCTGGTGCGCCGGGTCGAGCGCCAGGCGGTGGCCCTGGTGCGTGAACGACGTCCAGGAGATCGTCGACTTGACGAAGCCGCCGCCGGCCTTCCGGACGACCGGTCGGACGGCGATGCGGCGCGGGTGCCGTGGGTCGGGCGGGCCGTCGGCGGTGCGGGACGTCGGGCCGCGCCAGCGCTCGGCCGTGCGCGGGATGCTCTCCCGGACCTCGAACTGCAGGCCCATCGCGGTGGGTGCGACGGCGCGACCGCCCTCGCCCGTGAGGGAGTCGAGGCGGTTGCGCCAGGTGGGCGGTTCCGGGGGTGTCGGTGGACTCGGCGCCCATCGCGCCGGGCGCTGGCCGACGGCCGGACGCCATGCCTCGGGCAGGGCCTCGAGCTCGTCGTCCGCGTACATCGGTCGGTGCTCGACCGGCTCGTCGAGTTCGGGGTCGTTGATCGGCGCGGTCCACCGCCGGTCGGAACGCCAGGACGCCTCCCGCTCCGCAGGCGGCCGTTGTGGAGCCACCCAACGGTCGGACCGGCCCTCGGCACGAAGGTGGGCCGCGTTGCTCTGGAGCAGGGTGGCGACGATGTGCTTGCAGTCACCGCGCAAGGGGCACGAACAGGCGCTGCCTTCGATGCGTGCGATCCCGCCCGAGTCGTCTCCGAGGTCGATGATGCACGCGTAGGGGATGTCGGTCGACCCTTCGACGATCCCGTGCACCCGGCGCTTGTCCGCGTTCCAGTCCACCGACGTCACGCGGCCGTCTCTCGCGTATCCGCGTCCGCGATCGAACGCCACCCGTCCGACGAGTCTGACGAGGTCGGCCACGTCGACGAGTGGTGCGGGATCGGGGGTCACCGCCCCATGGTCTCACGCACGCCGGACACCGCCCTCCGTCCCCGGGATCCGGTGACGGAGGCGCTCGCCCGCGGACCGGTGAGGCGCGCTCGGCTCGTAGAATGAAGCAATGACCTCCCTCCCCCACGACGAGCCGACGAGCCCCGCGACCGGCGACGACGCGGGCATCGATCCCACCGATCTCGAGGTCACCCTCCGCGTCCTCCAGCACATGGCGACGATGGACGAGGAGCACCCCGACTACCTCCAGGTCCGTCGCGCCACCGCCAAGATGTTCAAGGCGGTCAAGAAGGAGCGCCGGCTCGACCGCCGCGCCCGCATCGCCGACGCCGACCGCGCGGTGATCGCCGCGACCGCGACCGGCGCGCCCGACCGCATCGACGACGAGACGCGGGGCATCCCGCTCGCGACCACGACCACCGCCCCGACGGCCGGCGAGCTCCTCGTGCCGCGCAACTGCTACATCTGCAAGCAGCCCTACACGACGGTCGACGCGTTCTACCACCAGCTCTGCCCGCAGTGCGCCGCCATGAGCCACGCGAAGCGCGACGCCCGCACCGACCTCACCGGCAAGCGCGCTCTGCTCACCGGTGGTCGCGCCAAGATCGGCATGTACATCGCGCTGAGGCTCCTACGCGACGGCGCCCACACGACGATCACGACCCGCTTCCCGCGCGACGCCGTCCGCCGCTTCAGCGCCCTCCCCGACAGCGGCGACTGGTTGCACCGCCTCCGTGTCGTCGGCATCGACCTCCGCGACCCGGCCCAGGTCATCGCGCTCGCAGACTCCGTCGCCGAGCAGGGGCCGCTCGACATCCTCATCAACAACGCCGCCCAGACGGTGCGCCGCACGAAGGGCGCCTACCAGCCGCTCGTCGACGCGGAGCTCGCGCCGCTGCCCGACGGCCCGCTGCCCGAGCTGGTCACCTTCGGCCACACGAACGACGCGCACCCCTTGTCGCTCGCGGCGTCCGTCTCCGCGCACCCGATCCTCGCTGCCGCCGCGGCGAAGGCCGACGCCCTCACCGAGGCCGCCATGACCGCCGGTTCATCGTCGCTCGAGCGGCTCGCCGCCGGGACCGCGATCGACGCGGGCGGACTCGTACCCGACGTCGACCACAGCAACAGCTGGGTGCAGAACGTCGACCAGGTGGAGCCGATCGAGATGCTCGAGGTCCAGCTCGCGAACGCCACCGCCCCGTTCATCCTCATCAGCCGCCTCCGTGCGTCGATGGCGTCGTCGGACTTCGACCACACCTACGTGGTGAACGTCTCCGCGATGGAGGGCGTCTTCGGTCGCGGGTACAAAGGCCCCGGCCACCCGCACACGAACATGGCGAAGGCGGCGCTCAACATGCTCACCCGCACGAGCGCGCGCGAGATGTTCGAAACCGACGGGATCCTCATGACAAGTGTCGACACCGGGTGGATCACCGACGAGCGACCGCACCCCACCAAGGTCCGGTTGGCCGAGGAGGGCTTCCACGCCCCGCTCGACCTCGTCGACGGCGCGGCCCGCGTCTACGACCCGATCGTCCGCGGCGAGGCCGGCGAGCACTTGTTCGGCGTCTTCCTCAAGGACTACCGCCCGAGCTCCTGGTGAGTTCCAGGTGAGCGTCTGGTCGGAGGCGACGCGATGATCGGTCCGGCCGCCGTCCGGTTCCTCCACGACGCACCGCTCGGCACCCGCGTCGTCGTCCGCTACCGGCTGCCCGAGGGGTCGGAGGCCGGGGCGACCGACGCGCTCGGTGAACTCGTCGAGCGGACGCCCGCTGGCAGCACGGTCGAGACGAGACGGGGGTCGGTCACGATCCCGGACGCCGACGTCGTCGCGGCGAAGGCCGTCCCTCCCGCACCGGCGCCCCGCGGACGTCGCCGCTCGCCCTAGGCTGAGCGGATGAGCACCGAGGCTTCCGAGGACACCGTGCCGACGCAGGACCGGATCGAGGTCACGCTCCGGCGCCCCTGGTACGGCGCGCTGCAGCGTCCGACGGTGGTGTTCGACGGGCGCGGGCAGCCGGCGCAGTGGGGCACCGGTAGCTGGCGGATCACCGGCGGCGAGGTGTCGTTCGAGGTCTTCCTCTTCAACCGCATGTGGCGGTACGGAGCCGCCAGCACCACGGTCACCGCTGGGGTCGACACCTCGCTCGTCTACCGCGCTCCCCTGCTCCCGTTCCTGCCCGGTCGGTTCACAACGAGCTGAGCGATCACCCCGAGGGGCGTCGGTGGCCGCACCTAGGCTGGTCCGCGACCCTCAGGCATCAGCATCGGAGCACGACATGGCGAAACGCACCGGAACGACCGCACCACGACTCGACCCGGTCCGGCTCATCGGGCTGACGGACGGCGAGGAACGCGACCTCGAGGCGCACGACGCCGTCGAAGGGTTGCGGTTCGCCGACCTCGACCTGTCGCACCGCGATCTCTCGGGCATCACGATCTCGGAGTCGTCGCTGTCGGGGATCACCGCCGATCAGACGGACTTCCGTGCGGCGTCGTTCCTCGACACCCGACTCGAGCGCTGGGACGCGCCCATCCTGCTGGCGCCGAGGAGCAGGCTCCGCGATGTGGAGCTCGACGGTTCTCGGGTCGGGTCAGCGGACTGCTACGACGCGAACTGGCAGTCCGTGCGGATCAGCGGGTGCAAGCTCGGATTCGTGAACCTGCGCGGCGCGGTGCTGCAGGACGTCCTCTTCGAGGGCTGCACGATCGACGAGCTCGACCTCGCGGACGCGACGGCCACCCGGGTCCGGTTCGTCGACTGCACGCTCAACAGCCTCGACGTCACCAGGGCCAAGCTCGCCGACGTCGACCTCCGCACGCTCGAGCTGCGGCGGATCGCCGGGGTCGAGCATCTCCGGGGCGCGACGATGACGCCGTTCCAGGTAGGCGAACTGGCGGCGATGTTCGCCGAGCAGTTCGGTATCCGAGTCGAGGACTGACCTCCCGGGTTGCGCCAGCGCGGTGCGCTGACGTCACCGCGGGTCTGCCGCGTGAGCGCGGGTCTCCGGAGACCCGCGCTCACGCGCACGCCTCGCGCCCACGCCGGTTTTCCCGCGCTCGCGTCAGCGCACCGCGCTGGCGCCCGATGACCCGCGCTAACGCCGCCGCACCGCGCTGACACCCGGCCCGTCAGCACCGACTACCGGGGCAGACGGACCCCGATGCGCTCCAGGTGCGCGTTCGTGAAGGTGCCGGCGGGATCCAACCGCTCGAACAGGTCCCGGGCGTCGGCGAGCCGCGGCACGACCTCGGCGATGCGCTCGGCGGTCAGGAGGTTGAGCTTGCCCCAGTGCGGTCGCGCGCCGAAGGGCGCGAGTGCCTCTTCGATCGCGGGCAGCACGGCCCGCACCTCCTCGGGCAGGTTGCGCCAGGTGAAGTGCACGGCGAGCATGTCGCGGTGGTACGCCCCGCTCAGCCACAGCTTGTCGGGCGCGGCGGTGCGCAGTTCGGTCACGAGGAGCAGCGGGGCGATGCGGTCGCCGATGGCACGCAGCGCAGTGATCGCCGCGGGACCGTCGGCGCGGTCGATGAAGTACTCGGTCTGGATCTCGTCGCCGTTGCTCGGTGTCGACTCGAGTCGGAAGTGCGGCAGCCGCTCCCACCAGTCGCCGGGCACACCGCCCTGCAGCGTGAGGTTGTCGGGGTCCGTCTCGACGAGGTTGCCGGCGGTCAGGACGTCGCGCGGCACACCGAGCCACGACTCCGGGACCACGGGGAGCGTGTCGTCGCCGGCCGACAGCCGGGTCTTCCACCAGATCTGCTCGATGGTGTCGCCGAGCCAGTTCGTGAAGATGCTCACGCTGTACGCGCCGCCGGTGACGCCCTCGAAGTCGGCGAGGACCGCGTCCCACGGGACGTCGCGGTAGACGTCCTGGCGCACCCGGTAGGCGGGCTGCACATCGACGGTGACGCGGACGACGATGCCGTACGCCCCGAGGCCGATGACGAGGCCGTCGAACCCCGGGTCTCCGCGGCGGACGTGGACGAGTTCGCCGGTGGCGTCCACGTATTCGAGGCCGCTCACGGCTGAGGAGAGGATGCCGTTGTCGTTGCCGGAGCCGTGGGTGCCGGTCGCGATGGCGCCGCCGATGGAGATGTGCGGGAGCGAGCCCATGTTGTGGAAGGCGAGGCCGTGTTCGGCGAGCCAGGCGGCGGCGATGCCGTAGCGGGTCCCTGCCCCGATCGTGACGGAGCCGGCTGCTTCGTCGAACACCGGGTCGGCGGGGATGTCGATCACGGTGATGAGCGTGCCGTCGGAGTCGGCCAGGTCGGTGAAGGAGTGTCGGGTGCCGAGGGCGCGGACGCGCGTGCCGTTGCGGGCCGCGTCGGCCACGAGGGTGCGGACCTGGTCGATCGACGTGGCGTTCACGATCCGCGGCGCTGCGAAGGTGTGTGTGCCGGCCCAGTTGCGTTCAAGCGTCATGAGCGCAAGCTTGCCAGAGCCGGGACGACCCGCAGGCGTTCCCGAAACATTTCCGCTCAGGCGGCGGGTGGGGCGGCGTGCTTGTTCTCGAGCAGGACGCCGACGGCGACGAGCACGACGGCACCGAGGAACTGCGCGATGACCCACGGGATGCCGCTGAACGGCAGCGGGAGGATCGGGTTCCACACGATCGCGACGAGCAGGGTCGGGATCAGCCAGAGCGGCTGCTTGGCCTGCCACGCGAACACGGCCATGATGAGCGCGAGGATGCTCACGACGAAGAGCACGATCGTGAACGCGTCGAGTTCGAGCAGCGCGAGTCCGAGCATGAGCGCGACCGCCCCCAGGATGCCCGGGATGAGCGCGGGACGGAGGGCGAAGGGTGCGGGTGCAGGGGTCGGACTGGGCATCCCCCGAGTTTACGCGGAGGGAGGTGGTGTCGGCCGTCGCGTTGAACTGCTCACGCCTGCTCGACGAGCGCGGCGAGTTGCTCGGTGACGATCCCCCACCCGGCGTGGAAACCGAGCTCCAGGTGGTGGTCACGTTGTGCGATGCCACTGTGGAGGGCGGTCGCCCGGTACCGGGTGCCGTCGGGGTGGTCCTCCATCTCGATCACGGCCGTGATGAACGGGTCCTCGGCGGGCCGCCACTCGGCAACGAGCGCCGTCGTCCACACGAGTCGTTGCTCGGGGACGACCTCGAGGACACAGCCGGTGATCTGCGGGACGAACGCTTCCCCGTCCTCACTGAACTCCGTGCGGAACGACCCGCCTGGCCTCAGCTCGAGGTCGAGGACCCGGCACACCGAGGGTGCGGGTACCCACCAACGGCCGAGTGTCGCAGCGTCGCTCCACGCCGCCCAGACGACGGACCGGGGCGCACGGATGACCCGTTCGACCAGGAGGTCTCGTGCGTCGGCGGGTTCGGGTTGCGATTCACGGGTCTCGTCCATGGGTGATCCTCCTCGTTCAGTCGTCGACGCGGGCGAAGCGCGGGCCGTCGTAACCGGCTCGTGAGACGGGCTCGACGAACATCGCGAGCGGCCGCACCCATGACGTCGGTGGGGTCGTCGTCGTCCGGTAGAAGACGTGGGGCTCCTCCGTCTCGCTGTGACGCCCGACGCCGATCACCTCGTACAGCGCCCCCTTGAAGTGCCGGTATGTGCCGGGTTCGACGCCGAAGGACTCGCCGTCGTCGGTGCTGGCCGTGCTGTCGTCGCTCATGTCGCGATTCTAGCCAGCGAGCGTCGCGGAGTCAGTGCTCTCTTCGTCGGCCCGGAGCTCGGACACGTGCCGCACCAAGTCCTGCATCTGACGGGGGAACGACTCGCCGATGTCGATGCCGAACCGGTCGGCGAGCACGAGACAGGACCAGATGGCATCACACAGTTCGTGCTCGAGCTGTTCGAGTCCGATGCCGTCGATGCGACGCGTCCCGTCGAGCGTCATCACGATCTTGGCCAGGTCACCGACGTCACCGACGAAGCCGAGAGCGACCTCCTGGTTCGTCCATGGGCGTCCGATCCGCTTCGTGCTGAGATCGTCGTAGGCGGCGGCGACCTCCATGGCGTGGGCATTCAGCGTTGCGAAGTCCTGAGTCATCCCCAGAGCATAATCAGCGCTTTCGATGCTTGTCTCGATTGGAGTTCCGGCGGACAGGTCCCGGACATACTGGCGGCACACATACACCCGAGCGAAGCGTTCCCTGAGCTCCTGCTCGCGCTCGATGCCCGCATGGACGAACGCGCGGACCGGGCTGCTGAACCCGGCCGGAGTCGTGAACCCTTCGGCATCGTCTCCGTCTTCCAGGTGCACATGCAGGTACTGGAACGCCTCGGAGAAGCCGTTGCGCCGGTACCAGGAGTTCGCTGCCTGGTCCTCGCGGGTCCACGCATCGAGCCTCGTGATGCCTGCCCGGACCAGCCGCTCCACGGCGACCTCAAGCAGAGCGGTGCCCATCCCCCTGCCCTGATGATCGGGATGTGTCGCGACCGAGTCGATCGTGGCCTCATCACCGTCGACCCTGACGTCGAGCAGGCCGAGCACCTGTCCGTCGGTGTCGACCGCGACCAGCCCGAACGACGGCGCCACGACATCGGGGCGGCGAGGCCACACGTCGTCGTAATACTGCGTCGAGAGGAAGGCGAGCACCCGGCAACGCACCCAGGATGGTTCGTCGGTCGGCTCGTAGGGGCGGATCGCGAACGGATGCGGGTCGAGGGTCGTCACGGTGCCCCCATCGTAGAGGCGAGGCTCACCCATCGGCCAGGCACTCACCCGGCGGTCGGCACCACGTCCCAGTGCTCGCGGATGAGCTTGTCGTCGACGCGGAAGAGGTCCGCCGCGAGGACCGGGTCGCCCGACTTCGCTCCCACGCTCTGCGAGAAGGTCCAGACGATGTCGCCGTCGCTGAGCGAGATGACCGACTCCTGCGGCGGGAACGCGGAGGATCCGGAGAAGAACGACTTGAGCGCCGCCGTACCGTTCGGCGCGACCGGGTTGTGCTGCAGGTATGCCGGGTCGAACGCCTTGTCGAGGATGGAGACGTCCTGGTCACGGAAGAGGGTGTTGTACGCACTCACCGCGAAGGTCCGGTTCTGCTCCTCCTGCTTCTCCGACGGTGCGACCCCGGGCTTCGACGGGTTGTAGAGGTCACTGAACATCGTGTTGGTGTTGCCGCTCGCCGGGGTACCCGTCGCGATCGGCTGATCGAAGGACCACCGTTCGACCACGGCGCCGTCGCGGAGGCGGAACAGGTCAACGGCCGCTTCGCCCGTCCGCTCATCGGCCGGATCGGAGGCGACCTGGTAGTGCACGGCGACGAGGTCACCGTCTGCTGCCGTGTGCTTGACGACCGCTTGCGCACCGGGGACGCGGCCCCGGTCGGCGGTGAACTCGCTGAGCAGCCCGCCCGGCCCGGCCTTCTGCCCCGATCCGTGCGCGACGGCGTCGGCGGCGACGAGCTTGTCGGCGGTGGCCTGCGCCTGCGAGGACGTGGGGTCGGGGAACGCGTCCGTGTACAGCTTGAGGACGGCGGCGAGGTTCTTCTGCTCGGTCTGCGAATCCGCGCGATCGCCCATCGAGCCACCGTCGTCGCGTCCGTTCGTCGCCGACGAGGCGGACGACGAGGGGTCGGCGGTGGCCGCCGAGGTGGCCTGGCAGCCGGCGAGCATCGAGACGCCGGCGAGGACGACGGCGGTGCGGACGAGCGGAACGAGGACGGGGCGTGATCTGGTCATGACTTCACTGTGCGACGCGGTGCTGTGCCTCAGATGAGGCGTCCCTGGGCGAAGCTGAGAATCCGTGTCTTTCAGTTCGATGAGGGTCGATCAGCGCGATACTCGCCCGCGATGATCAGCCGAGTGGCCCGCGACCGCGATCGATCTGGGCCTGGAAGTCCCGCAGTGCTGCAGCCGCTTCCGGGTCGGTCGCCTGCAGGTGCTGATCCGCCGAGCGCGGGCGGGAACTCCTCCGCGACACCGCGGCGAGGAGGACGGCAACAGCGACACCGACCCCGCCTGCGAGCGCCAACAATATCGATCCGGTCACCATCAGCACACCTCCTCGATCGCTCTCAGCCTGCCACGGAAGCTCCGAGCACGCACGGGATCGTTTGCGAACCAAGGATCGCAAACGCGGAGGCGAAGGAGCTGGGCGACGGGGTCTGGGTGGTGCGCGACAACGAAGAAGCCCCCTCCGTCCCGGTGTTGCTCGGGTGGAGGGGGCTTCTGCTGGCGGTACCGGTGGGATTTGAACCCACGGTGCTCTTTCAAGCACACAACTTTTCGAGAGTTGCACCTTCGGCCGCTCGGACACGGTACCGGGGTCGAGTGTAATAGAAGACGAGCGCCGACGCGAATTGAGCGATGCCGCTCATCCACAGGCGGCGCGGAGGGCCGGTGGTGTCGGTGGCCACGCCTAGGCTGGCCGCATGGCCAAGGCACACTCCCCTGCATTCCGCTGCACCGAATGCGGCTGGACCACCGCCAAGTGGGCCGGCCGATGCGGCGAATGCCAGCAGTGGGGAACGGTCGTCGAGGCGACGGCCCCCACCGGTGTCCTCGGCAAGTTGACCCCGATCCGCGCGACCGACGAGCGCGCCGCCCGCCCCATCACCGAGGCCCGCTCCGTCGAGGCTCCCCGGTGGTCGAGCGGGATCGCCGAGTTCGACCGCGTCCTCGGCGGCGGCATCGTCCCGGGCGCAGCCATCCTGCTCTCCGGCGAGCCGGGCGTCGGTAAGTCGACCCTGTTGCTCGAGGTCGCGTCCCGCGCCGCGAAGACCGGAGCCCGCGTGCTCTACGTGAGCGCCGAGGAGTCGGTCAGCCAGGTGCGACTCCGCGCCGAACGCACGGGAGCCCTCCACGACGACCTCTACCTCGCCTCCGAGACCGACCTCGCCACCATCCTCGGCCACATCGACCAGGTCGACCCGAAGCTCCTCATCGTCGACTCCGTGCAGACGGTCTCCTCCTCGCAGTCCGACGGCCTCGCCGGCCAACCAGGCCAGGTCCGCGAGGTCTCCGCCGTCCTCACCCGCATCGCCAAGGAGCGCGACCTCCCGATCCTCCTCGTCGGCCACGTCACCAAGGACGGCTCGATCGCAGGACCCCGGCTCCTCGAACACCTCGTCGACGTCGTCTGCCAGTTCGAGGGCGACCGCCACACCGCACTGCGCTTCCTCCGCGCGCAGAAGAACCGCTTCGGCGCGACCGACGAGGTCGGCTGCTTCGAGATGGCCGGCGACGGCATCGCCGAGGTCCCCGACCCGAGCGCCCTCTTCCTCAGCCAGAACGAGCCCGTGGCCGGCACCTGCGTCACCATCGTCATGGAAGGCCGCCGCGCTCTCCCGGTCGAGGTCCAGGCACTCATCAACAAGACGCAGGCGCCGAACCCCCGCCGGGTCACCAACGGCGTCGACCCGTCCCGCGTGGCGATGATCCTCGCCGTCCTCCACGGGCGGTACTCCTACGACCTCAGCGACCACGACGTCTACATCTCCACGGTCGGCGGCGTGAAGATCACCGAACCGGCAGCCGACCTCGCGATCGCGCTCGCCCTCGTTTCCGTCATCCGCGACCTCGCACTCCCCCGCGACCTCGCGGCCTACGGCGAGATCAGCCTCAGCGGCGAAGTGCGCCCCGTGAGCGTCGCGAAGCAACGCGGCTCGGAGGGCAACCGGCTCGGCTACAAGCTGCTGCTCAACTCCGACGTCAGCAACGACCTCAAGTCCGTCCTGGGCATTGCGAAGAACGCCGCCGAAGCCGCACGGCCCGCCCGACGCGAACGCGAGCTCGACGCCGCCTTCTGAGCCGACCGCCCGCGCCTACTCCGTCGGCGCCTCGAGCTCGAGGACGCGAAGCAACTCCTCCGGCGACGCCTGCAGGGAGTGCGGACCGGCGACGTCGAAGAGCACCGTCTCGATGTCGTCACCGTAGGTGCGGAGGAAGCTCGCAAGCCAGGCGCCGTCGTGCAGGCCCACGTAGGGCGGCAGGGCGGCCGGCTTGTTCTTCGCGTCGGAGAAGAGGAGCAGTGCGAGCCTCGCGGTCTCCGGCTGGCGGAACATCCAGACCTCGCCGGTCTCCGTCGGCTTGTCGGGATTGCCCGGCTTCATGAGCGGGACGACGAACCGCCCGTTGCGCAACGCGAGCGCCACCGCCACCATGTCACCGGCGGCGAGGGCCGCGGCCAAGGGCTCGGAACGGAACTCGGGTCGCTTCTGCTTCGCCATGCCTCCATTGTCGCAGGCTGGTGCCGGGCGGCGGGGTGGCCCCGCGAGCCCCTCGCTCAGTTCAGGAGGAACTGCGCACTGTCTGCGGAGGCGAACCCACCGATGGAGGTGTTGAGGTGGTACGACGCACCGGCTGCCGGCACCGGATCGCGCGGCGCATCGCAGGTGTCAGGGGCGGACCGCGTGCGGTCCCAGGTGATCGGTGGGTTCGACGAGACCGTCTTGCCCGGCTCCAGGAGCACCTGCTGGTCGCTCGGCGCCGTCTGGCAGTCGGTGGACGTCCAGTACGGTTCGTCACCACTGGAGACGGTGAACACCTGCTGGCTCGTGCCGGCGTTCATCGTGCAGACCGCCGAACCCGTGTTCGTCACACTCAGCGACAGCTGGGGCAGCTCCCCCGCCGCGAAGCTCGTGCCGTTGACGACCGCCTCGACCCGGATCTGATCCGCGGTGCACGCAGCGGCAGAACCGGGGTCCGTGGTCGCGGCCTCGTCGATCGGCGCGGTCGTCGCCGTCTCGGGCGCAGCGCTCGCGACCGGCGGCGCGGACGCCGACGGGGTCGGCGACGACGAGGAGGCAGCCGGCTCGGCACCGGAACCCGACGCCAGCCGGACGATCAGCACGACGACCAGGATGACGACGGCGAGCAGGGCGCCGAACACGATCAGCCTGCGTCGCCAGTAGACGGCGGGCCGCTCCGGTCCGCGGGGATTCGTGAGGCTCGACATGGTCACAGATTAAGCGGCGGAACGCGAAAACGCCCGATGCCCCGCCGTCGGTGCGGACCGTGGTCCGACCGATGACGGGGCATCGGGATGGTGCTGACGTGTCGCGAGCGCTAGAGCTGCTGCGCCGAGCGACGACGGGCGATCACGAGCGCGAGCCCACCGACGAGGAGCAGTGCGGCGAGCGCCGCGTTCCCCCACGGCTCGGCACCGGTGTTGCTCAGGCTGCCGTCCTGGCTGCCGCCGGCCGTGCCGGAACCGCTGCCGGTCCCGCCGCCCGCACCGGGCTGGGTGCCCGGGTCGGTGCCGGGGTCGACCGCAGCAGCCTGCACGACGATGTCCTGCCAACCGATGACGTTGCCGTCGACGTCCTGGACGACCAGGCGGTGCGCGCCGACCGGGGCGTCCTCAGGAACAGTGACCTGAACGTTGCCGTCCGCGTCGACCTGCACGAGGCCGTCACTGACGAGGATCGGGTCGGAGTGCAGCCAGACGCTCACCCAGGTGCCGGCGTATTCCTTGCCGACGTGGATCGTGGCGAGCTTGCCGATGATGAAGTCGGTGATCGCCTTGATGAGGTCCTTGAGCGCCTGGATGAGGGCCGAGTCCGGGGCGGGCGTCGGCGGGGTGACCACCGGCGGCGTCGAGACCGTGAGCGGCACCGTCAGCGTGGTGCCCGACTCGAGCGCCGTGAGGCGCACCGTCGCCGCACCGTCGGCCGTGCCGGCCGGCAGCGTGAACGACACCGTTGCGGCACCGGCCGTGACCGGGACCGTTCCGACGGCTGCACCGTTGACCTCGATGGCGAGCGAGGTGTTCACCGGGCTGCCCGTGGAGGTCAGGTCGAGCTTCGCGACGTCGAACGTGACCTTCCCGCCGGCGGCGATCGCCGCGGTCGGTACGTTCGTGACCTGCACGCTCTGGCGGGCGAAGTCCGGAGCGACCGGGCTGTTCGCCGTGAGGTACGAGACCCACGCGTCGCGGTCGACGAGACCCGAGTCGCGCGTGTCGGTGCCGTTCGCGAACTCACGGAAGTTGTCGCCACCCTGCAGCAGGAAGCTGAAGGAGCCGATCCGGTAGCTCTTCGCGGGGTCGATCGGCGCACCGTTCACCGTGATGCTCGTGATGCGCTCGCCCTGGCCCTTCGTCGGGTCGAACGTGTACTGCACGTTCGACGACAGCCCGAGCTGCAGGTACGGACGAGACGGCACGTTCCCGGCCGCATCGAGCTGCCACTGCTGCTCGAGCACCGTCTTGAACTGGGCACCCGTGAGCGAGGTCGTCCACAGGTTGTTCAGGAACGGCAGCACCGCGTTCGCCTCGGCGTACGTGATGTCACCGGCGAGGATCTCCTCACGCATGCCACCCGGGTTGACGATGCCGATGTCGGCCCCGCCGCGGTCCGCGCTCGAGAGCGAGGCCCGGAGGGAGTCGGCGACGAGCGCACCGAGCGTGGACTCCGCACCGCGGTCGTCCTTCACCCCGTTGTTGAACGCGCGGGTGATGTCGGCCTTGGCCTCACCGATCTTCCGGTTGCCGATCTCCGCAGCGACCGCGAGGGCCTTGTCGGTGATCGTCTTGACCGTGGCGACCGCCGGGTACTGCTTGACGAGGTCGGCTTCGGCCACGGTGGTGCGCGCGACGTTCTTCGCCGTGTAGGCGGTGACGTCACCGCTCTCGCGGTCCACCGTCAGCGTGATCTGGCCGATGAACTCGCCGTAGCTGCCGGTCTGCAGCACGGGACGGGTCTTGCCGGTGACACCGGGGATCGGAGCGTCCCACGCGTACTGCTTGTGCGTGTGACCGGTGAAGATCGCATCGACCTCGGCGCTCGTCGTGGTGACGATCGAGGTGAAGGCGCTCTGCTCGGCGAGCTCCTGCTCGAGGGTCGCGCCGTCCGGCGTGCCGGCTCCAGCGCCCTCGTGGTACTCGGCGACGATGACGTCGGCCTCACCGTTGGACTCGTCGCCGTCGCTGAGCTGGGCCGCGACGCGGTTCACGGCCTCGACCGGGTCCCCGAAGTCGAGGTCGGCGATGCCGGCGGGCGACACGAGCGTCGGCGTCTCCTGCGTGATGGCACCGACGACGGCGACCTTCACCCCGTCGATGTCGAGGATCGTGTACTCCTTGAGCGCGGGCTTCTTCGTACCCTTCTCGTACACGTTGGCCCCGAGGTACGGCCACGCCGCGTTCTTCCCGTCGGCCATGACGCGGTCGACGAGGTCGCCGTAGCCCTGGTCGAACTCGTGGTTGCCGACCGCGGAGGCCGCCAGACCGAGTGCGTTGAGCACGTCGATCGTCGGCTGGTCCTCCTGCGACGACGAGGCGAAGAGCGAGGCTCCGATGTTGTCGCCGGCGGAGATGAACGCCGTCTGGTCGGGCGCGAACATCGACTTCAGCTGCTCGATCGTGCCGGCAAACTTCGTCGTGTTGGCGTCGATCCGACCGTGGAAGTCGTTGATGTTCAACAGGTTGACCGTCGCGGACTCGCTCGCGTCGGCGCTGATGCCGACGATCACGGGGTCGTGGTCGCTCGAACGGAACATGTCCGGCACGTTGAAGTCGGTCACGTTCGCGTTGTACCGCGAGTACTCGAGGGCGATCGACTCGACCGAGTTGATGTTCCACACGTCGGCACCGGTGACGCTCTGGTCGGCCTCCGGCGACGCGAAGATGTGGTCGAGCGAACCGACCGCGCCGTCGAACGCGTACGTGTACTCGCCGGTCTTCGCCTCCTGGCTGAGGTAGCCGGCGTCGCGGAGCACGTCCAGCGGGTCCTCGGCGTCGTAGGAGTTGAAGTCACCGACGAGGAAGACCTTCTTCGTGCCGACGTCCTTCGAGACCGTGTCGGCGAAGGCCACGAGGGCCTTGGCCTGACGCGTACGGTCGCCGGTGAAGGCGCCCTGACCGGTGTTGGCGTTGTCGCCTGTCGCGGCCTTCGAGGTGCTCTTCGACTTGAAGTGGTTCGCGATCACGAGGAACGTCGCCGCGTCGTCCGCGCCCTTCGGCTTGAACGCCTGCGCGTCCGGCTCGCGGGCGTTGTCGAAGGCGGGCTCGTCGAGCAGGATGCGCGATTCACCGACCGTCTCGACGGTGGCGGACTTGTAGATGAACGCCGTGCGGATGACGTCCTCGTCCGCGGGGACCTTCGCGGGCGAGGGGACGAACGTCCAGGTGCCCTCGCCGGCGGCGGCGTTGAGCGCAGCCGTCAGCGTCTTGAGGGCGTCGTCGCGGTCGAGACCGATCGACGCGGAGTTCTGGATCTCCTCGAGCGAGACGACGTCGGCGTCCAGCGCGTTGATCGCCGAGACGATCTTCGCCTGCTGACGCGCGAGGCTCTCGGCCGTGGCCGCTCCACGCACGCCGCACCCGGCGGCGTCGGAGTCGTCGACGGTCGTCTTGCCACCCTCACGGTCAGTGAAGAAGGTGCAACCGGTGCGCGAGTCGCCGGTGGTGGCGAAGTAGTTCAGCACGTTGAAGGTCGCGAGCGAGACGTCGCCGCCGACCCCGCGAGGCGAGGTGGTGCGCGTGTTCTCGAACGTCGCCGGCTGCGCCTCGGCCGTGTTGGCGCCCGTCAGGTGCTGCGTGGGCTGGAACTTCCAGTTGCTGTTGCGGAAGTCGAAGACGACCGGCGCGGTGAACGCGACGGCGGCACCGACGCGAACGGGAGCGGTGGTCGAGACGTACGGGAGCGGGATGCCGGTGTTCTCCGCCTTGGAGAAGTCGACGGTGGAGCCGTCGTCGAGGACGACCTTCTCCGCCGGGACCCGTGCAGCAGCGGCGAGGGCCTCAGCGGAGCCGGGCTTGCCGAGCACGGTCGGGGTGACGAACGGGCTGTCCGACGCGGCCAGGCCGACCTCGCCGTAGCGGTTGGTGGCGTAGGTGTCGGTGACCGTGTAGTCGCCCGCGGGAGCCAGCAGCATGCCTTCGAGGCGCTCGCGCTCCTCGTCGGTGGCCGGGAAGGCGACCGTCGCTGCGGTCGGAGCCGTGACCCCGGTGGCGTCGAGGGGGGTGACCGCGGCGGCGTCGGTGACCTTCAGCTGCGTGAGGCCGTAGTACTCGTCCACCACGCCGGTGACCTGCACATACTGTCCGACCGTGACGGAACCGACGGTGGCCGGTGAGTAGACGAAGACACCGTCCGACGCGAGGTGGGTGGCCGGGTCGATCGCGCCGCCGGTCCCCTCGGTCTGGAGGTAGTAGCCGTTGAAGCCGCCCGTGGGGAAGCTGGCGGTGACGAAGCCCTTCGTGGTCACCGTCTGGCCGACCATCGTGCTCGCGGCCGCGGTGCCCTGGATCTCGGCGATCGTCGCCATGCCTGGCTCGGCCGGCGTGGTCGGGTCGGAGGGCTCGGGGCTCGGCTCCGGGTCGGGGGTCGGCTCGGGGTCGACGGGGGTGTCACCGGCGCTGTTCTGCGGGGTCACCGTGTCGCTGAGGCCGAAGTCCGCAGCGTTGCTGTCGGTGTCGGCGAAGTCGGTGCGCACGATCGACTGCGGCACGGCGTTCCCCGACGGCGACGGCGACGCGGCCGTCTCGAAGGTGTTCGAGGTGCCGTAGCCGAGGAGGTCGACGATGGCCGGGTCGGCGACGACGGAACCGGTCGGCAGTGTCACCGCGGCCGTCGAGGCGACGAGTGCGAGCGTGCCGTTCTGCCCCTGCGGGCTCAGGGAGCTCGTCACGTCCGGGGTCGGCAGCGCGACACCGTTGGCGCCGTTCGACGATCCGGAGACGAGGTAGTACCCGCCGGCCGCGATGGAGCCGGTGAGCGGGACCACGGTGGAGGAGGCGCCGACACCGTCGAGCTTCCGGTACTGGATCGACCAGCCGCTGACGTCGACGGGCGTCGCGCCCGGGTTGTACAGCTCGACGAACTTGTTCAGGTAGGGCGCGTTCGCGCTCCCACCCGAGAGGTAGGCCTCGTTGATGACGACGCCGAGGCCGTCCGTCGAGGCGAGTGCGGGTGTCGCCACGAGCGGTGCGGCGACGAGCCCGGCAAGGGCGGCGAAGGCGGACAGCCTCCACGGGTGTTTGAACGACATTTGGCTCCGAATCGAGGGCCGTCCTCGTTCGGGGCGCGCGACAACGCACCCCCCATTCGAGGCACAGACGATGGGTAGTGCCTCACAAGCTAACCGACATGCGTGACGGAAGACCACCGGAAATGTGAACGGCACGTAAACCCGGGCATGCTCATCTGAGCAGACCGACTTCGTCCCGAGGCACTCGAACGCCTGGTCAGCCGCTGATTGTGAACGGTCTCATGACCCCACCCGCGGAGGACCAACCTTCAAGCGGTGGTTCAGAGCAGCTTGAGCATCCGGGTGTTACCGAGCGTATTGGGCTTCACCCGCGCGAGGTCGAGGAACTCGGCCACACCCTCGTCGGAGGAGCGCACGAGCTGCGCGTAGACCTCCGGCGGGACGATCTCCTCGCCGATCTCCTGGTACCCGTGCCGCGTGAAGAAGCCGGTCTCGAACGTCAGGCAGAACAGGCGACGCAGGCCCAGCTCGATCGCGTCGTGCTCGAGGCGCTCGACGAGCGCGTGGCCGACACCGGTTCCGAGGTGGTCGGCCGAGACGGCGAGGGTGCGGACCTCGCCGAGGTCCTCCCAGATGACGTGGAGGGCGCCGCATCCGATGAGCTCACCGTCGGCGGTCTCGGCGACGCGGAACTCCTGGACCGCCTCGTAGAAGACGACGTCGTCCTTACCGAGGAGGATGCGTTGCTGCACGAGTGGTTCGACGAGCTGCTGGATGCGGCGGACGTCGCCGGTGCGGGCGCGACGGACCGTGTATCCCTGCGGAGCCTGCTCGACCATCTCGCCTCCCAGCGTCAGAACCTCCGAGAAGTCTACTGACGCCAGCGCGGTGCTCCCGACCGAGCGCGGGTCTCCGGCTCAGTGCCAGGACCTCGGGCCCGCCGTGCCTGCCGCATAGGTGTCGATCGACACCTCGTCCTTACGCCACGCCTTCAGGACCGGCGCGACGATCCGCCAGCACTGCTCTGCGACGTCGCCGCGCACCGACAGGGTCGGGTCACCCTCGAGGATGCTCGACAGGACCTCACCGTACGCACTGAGCTGCCCGGCCTGGAGTTCCGCGTGGAGGGCGACGGGGTCGAGCTCGAACGGGTCGTCTTCGCCGTTGATCATCAGGTCAAGGTCGAGCGATGCCGGCTTCAGGCCGATGCGGAGCCGCGCCGGGGTCTTCATGCCGTGCAGGCCGGACGGAAGGTGCGGCACCGGCTTGAAGGTGAAGACGATCTCCTGACGGGTGTCCGCCAGCGCCTTCCCGGACCGCAGCACGAACGGGACACCGGCCCAACGCCAATTGTCGATCGCGAGCGTCATCTCGGCGAGTGTCTCCGTGTGGTGCGACGGGTCCACGCCCTGCTCGTCGATGTAGGCGGGCAGCTTGCGGTCGCCCACCGTGCCGGCGCCGTACCGGGCACGGCGACTCTCGGTGCCGTCGGCCTTCCACGGTCGCGTCGCGCGGAGCACCTGCGCCATCCCGCCGCGCAGGTCCTCGGCGTGCACACTCGCCGGTGGCTCCATGGCGGCGAAGGCGAGGACGAGGAGCAGGTGACTCTGGATCATGTCGATCAGGGCGCCCGCGCGGTCGTAGTACCCGGCGCGACCCTCGAGCGCCAGCTGCTCGTCGAAGACGATGTCCACGCGTTCGACGTTGTCGGCCGACAGCAGCGGCTCGAAGATGCGGTTCGCGAAGCGCAGGCCCAGCAGGTTGAGCACCGTCGACTTGCCGAGGAAGTGGTCGACGCGGAACACCTGCTCCTCCGGCACCAGGTGCTGGAGCAGGCGGTTGAGCGACCGGGCGGAGGCATAGTCGGTCCCGAACGGCTTCTCCAAGGCGAGCATGATGCCCTTCGGGAGTTCGAGCTTCCGGAGCGCCTTGCAGGCGAGCAGCGTGACGGCGGGCGGCAGGGCGAAGTACAGCGCGACGTTCGGGCCGGCGGCCGCGAGGACCCGCTCGAGCGACGCGGGGTCGGACACGTCGGCCTGCAGGTAGGTGGTCTCGGAGACGATCGAATCGGCCAGTTTCGAGGGCGCGTCGGCGAAGGAGGTCGCGACCCGCTTGCGCCACGCCTCGTCCGTCGACTCCGAGCGGTCCACCCCGATCAGACGCACCGCCTCGCCGCGCGGCGAGGCGAGGAGCGACGCGAGTCCCGGCAGCAGGAGTCGTGCCGTGAGGTCTCCCCCGGCACCGAGGATGACGAGCGTGCGTGGGGCGGAGGATTCCGAAGTGGCGGCGGTCATGCGGCGATCCTACGGGGTGCGGTCGATCGTCTGCGCGACCTTGCGCGCCGCCGGCGATGCCCCGGCCCGGTACGGTGAGGGCATGCGACTCGGAGTCCTCGACGTGGGATCGAACACCGTCCACCTGCTCATCGTGGACGCCCACCCCGGCGCTCGACCCATCCCCCAGTCGTCGCACAAGTCGGTTCTCCGGCTCATGCGGTACCTCCTGCCGGACGGCTCCATCAGCGATGAGGGCGTCGCCGTCATCCTCGACTCAATCGGCGCCGCGGCGGCGATCGCCCGGGAGAGCGGCCTCGACGAGCTGCTCTCGATGGCGACGTCCGCCATCCGCGAGGCCACCAACGGGCCCGAGGTCCTCGCGCTGGTCGAGGAGCGGACCGGCATCGCGCTCCAGGTGCTGTCCGGTGACGACGAGGCCAAACTCACCTTCCTCGCCGTCCGCCGCTGGTACGGCTGGTCCGCCGGCGAGATGCTGCTGCTCGACATCGGCGGCGGATCTCTCGAGATCGCCGCCGGCGGCGATGAGGTCCCCGACGTCGCCATCTCCCTCCCACTGGGCGCCGGGCGGTCCACCGTCGGCTTCCTCCACGACGACCCGCCGACCGCCGCTCAACAGGACGCGCTCAGGCTGCACGCCCGCCAGGTGCTCGCCGACGCCCTGCCGGCCTTCGCCGCCGAACCCGACGCACATCACGTCGTCGGATCGTCGAAGACCATCCGCTCGCTGGCACGCCTCGCCGGCTCGGTCGCCGACGGCATCGGCGGCACCGAACGGTCCCTGCTGCGCCGCAGCCAGCTCGACGACTGGATCCCCAGGCTCGCGAGGATCCCTGCCGAGGCTCGACCGGCGCTCCCCGGCATCACCGCAGACCGCACCTTCCAGATCGTCGCCGGCGGGATCGTCCTCTCCGAGGCGATGTCCGCCTTCCGCGTGCGCGAGCTCGACGTCTCCCCCTGGGCCCTCCGCGAGGGCATCATCCTCCGCTACCTCGACCGCCTCGGCTGACCGCCCGTTCGTTCGCCCATGTTCGGGCCAGTGAACTCCGAGTCGCCCAAAGATGGACGAACGAACGCGGCCAGGCACGACGAAGGCCCCCACTCCGCGGAGTGGGGGCCTTCGGTGCTGCTGGTGACTACTCGCCCGTGATCGCGAGATCCGGCGTGGCCGACCCCGTCCCGAGCGCCGCCTGCGAGTTCACGCCGGCGCCGACGGACTCGCCGCGAGCCGAAGTCGTGAAGGCGAACGCGCCGTTCACGAAGTCGACGTGTACGTGGTCTCCGGCGTTCAGCTCGCCGTGGAGGATCTGCTCGCTGAGCTGGTCCTCGACCTCGCGCTGCATGGCGCGACGCAGCGGACGCGCACCGAGGGTGGGGTCGAACCCGACCTCGATGAGTCGCTCCTTCGCCGGGAGCGTGAGCTCGATCGTCATATCGCGGTCGAGCAGACGCTCCGACAGACGCTTCGTGAACAGGTCCACGATCTGCAGGAGCTCCGGCTTCGACAGCTGCGGGAACACGATGATGTCGTCGACGCGGTTGAGGAACTCGGGCTTGAAGTGCTTCTTCAGCTCCTCGTTCACCTTGCCGCGCATGATGTCGTACCCGGTCGAGGCGTTGCCCTCGATCTGGAAGCCGACGGGACCACCGGCGATGTCGCGAGCACCGAGGTTGGTGGTCATGATGATGACGGTGTTCTTGAAGTCGACGACACGGCCCTGGCCATCGGTCAACCGGCCCTCTTCCAGGATCTGGAGGAGCGAGTTGAAGATGTCGGGGTGCGCCTTCTCGATCTCGTCGAAGAGCACGACGCTGAACGGCTTGCGACGCACCTTCTCGGTGAGCTGGCCACCCTCTTCGAAGCCGACGAACCCGGGAGGAGCACCGAACAGTCGCGAGACCGTGTGCTTCTCGCCGTACTCCGACATGTCGAGCGAGATGAGCGCGCCTTCGTCGTCGAACAGGAACTCGGCGAGCGCCTTGGCCAGCTCGGTCTTACCGACACCCGTGGGGCCGGCGAAGATGAACGAACCGGACGGACGCTTCGGGTCCTTCAGACCGGCACGGGTGCGTCGGATGGTCTTCGAGAGGGCCGAGATGGCCTCCTCCTGACCGATGACGCGCTGGTGCAGGGCCTTCTCCATGAAGACGAGCCGCGAGGACTCCTCCTCCGTGAGCTTGAAGACGGGGATGCCGGTCGCCTGGGCGAGCACCTCCGCGATCAGACCCTCGTCGACCTCGGCGGTGGTCTTCACGTCGCCCGAGCGCCACTGCTTCTCGAGACGCAGACGCTCGCCGAGGAGGTTCTTCTCCTCGTCGCGGAGCGAAGCGGCCTTCTCGAAGTCCTGCTCCTCGATGGCCGTCTCCTTGGCCTCGCGGACGCCGGCGATCTTGTCGTCGAATTCGCGCAGCTCCGGAGGGCTCGAGAGGATCGACAGACGCAGGCGTGCGCCGGCCTCGTCGATCAGGTCGATCGCCTTGTCGGGCAGGAAGCGGTCGGAGATGTAGCGGTCGGCCAGGTTCGCGGCCGAGACGAGTGCACCGTCGGTGATGGACACCTTGTGGTGGGCCTCGTAGCGGTCGCGCAGCCCCTTGAGGATGTTGATCGTGTGGGGCAGCGACGGCTCCATGACCTGGATGGGCTGGAAGCGGCGCTCGAGTGCGGCGTCCTTCTCGAAGTGCTTGCGGTACTCGTCGAGCGTGGTGGCACCGATGGTCTGGAGCTCACCGCGTGCGAGCAGCGGCTTGAGGATGGACGCGGCGTCGATCGCGCCTTCGGCGGCACCGGCACCCACGAGGGTGTGGATCTCGTCGATGAAGACGATGATGTCGCCGCGGGTGCGGATCTCCTTGGTGACCTTCTTCAGGCGCTCCTCGAAGTCACCGCGGTAGCGGCTTCCGGCGATGAGCGAGCCGAGGTCGAGCGAGTACAGCTGCTTGTCCTTCAGCGTCTCCGGGACGTCGCCCTTGACGATCGCCTGGGCGAGGCCCTCGACGACCGCGGTCTTACCGACACCGGGCTCACCGATCAGGACCGGGTTGTTCTTGGAACGACGGGAGAGGATCTGCATGACCCGCTCCATCTCCTTGTCGCGACCGATGACCGGGTCGAGCTTGTTGTCGCGCGCGGCCTGGGTGAGGTTGCGACCGAACTGGTCGAGGATCTGGGATCCTCCCTGGGCCTGCTGCTCGCTCTGGTTGCCGCCGACGGGCGCGGCTTCCTTGCCCTGGTAGCCGGAGAGCAGCTGGATGACCTGCTGGCGCACCCGGTTGAGGTCGGCGCCGAGCTTGACGAGGACCTGGGCGGCGACGCCCTCACCCTCGCGGATGAGGCCGAGCAGGATGTGCTCCGTGCCGATGTAGTTGTGGCCGAGCTGCAGCGCTTCGCGCAGGCTCAGCTCCAGCACCTTCTTGGCGCGCGG
The DNA here is from genome assembly GCF_030209505.1 of Plantibacter sp. LMC-P-059a. Taxonomy (NCBI): domain Bacteria; kingdom Bacillati; phylum Actinomycetota; class Actinomycetes; order Micrococcales; family Microbacteriaceae; genus Plantibacter; species Plantibacter sp. LMC-P-059a. The sequence continues at coordinate 254,890 of NZ_JARVRZ010000002.1, forward strand.
CGTGAACGGGATGTGTCCCGTCGGCTGCTGCTGGCCGGTGCCGATGATGTCGGTGACCTGCTCGCGCACGGCATCCAGGGAGATCCCGAGGGACTCGAGCGCCTTGGCGGCCACTCCTTCGCCCTCGTGGATGAGGCCCAGCAGGATGTGCTCGGTCCCGATGTAGTTGTGGTTGAGCATCTTGGCCTCTTCCTGGGCCAGGACGACGACACGACGCGCACGGTCGGTGAATCTCTCGAACATGATCACTCTCCTCCGGCACCGGGCAGGGTGGTGATGCCGTTAGTAGGAGCGTAACGACCACCGCAGCTCTCATCGCCCCTGTTCGCCGTGGGCGTGATGCCGGGGGTCCGGGAACGCCGCAGCGCACGTGCACCTGGCACGTGCGCTGCGGCGTGGACCGATCGCGCGTCGGTCAGACGGGGAACCGGACGGTCGCGGCGAGCGCGCCACCGCCGGGGACGTCCTCGGCTCGCACGGCGAGGATCCTCGCGTCGGACAATAGCGCCCGTCGGAGGATCTCGTCGATGACACCGTAGTTCGAGGCGTCGGCCTCCTCGCCGAGCGTGACGACACCGGTGGCCTCGTCGACCGTGCCGGGCAGGTTGGTGTCGATGTCGACGAACAGGGTGTCGACGGCGTTCGCGGTCGCCGCGCGTGCCACGTCACCCAGGTCGGTCACCGCGCGTCCGTTCGACGCCCGGGTGCCGAACTCCTCGCAGAGCGCGTGCAGCTCAGCGGCGTACAGCTCGTCGAGGATCGGTCGTGCCGCGGCGGCGAGCTGTTCGTCGGAGCGTTCCTGCTGGTTGCCCTCGATCTCGGGCTTCACCAGGTGCTTGCAGGTGCTCACCGATCGGAAGATCCCCGTCATCGGTTCGGCGCCCGCGAGGATGAGCGGCTCCTTCGAGTTCGCGAGGATCGGCGCGATCGCCTTGTCGATGATCTGCGCGTACTCCTGCATCCGGATCTTCTGACCCTCGGACCCCTGGATGCGTCCGAGCTGCTCGCGGCCGTTCGAGCCGCGACCCCGGATGGAGTCGACGTGCGCGGCTGCCGCGACGTCCTCCGGGATGTCCAGCTCGATGCTTGTCGCCGGCAGGTCGCGCGCGACGGCGACGAGCCTGACCCCGCTCTGCGCCAGCGCGAGCACGTAGGCCGACTGCGGGAAGGTGAGCGCGCGCATGAGCGGCTTGATGTAGAAGCGGTCCGACACCTCGGTGCACGAGCGCAGCACGTTGGGAACGCGGAAGTACCGGGTCGTCGATGGGCTGACGAAGATGGCCAGGCTCGAGGACAGGTACCGGAGGAAGTCCGGGTCCTCGAGGAGGCGGTCGATCTCGTCGGTGAACCGCCCGATCGCGGCACGATCCGCTCCCGCCGCAGCCAACTGCTCCACCGCCTGTTTGACCTGGTTCTTCAGGTCGAGCCGGATGTGGCTCGTGTCCGCGGGGTTGGTGCTCGTCTCGAGGTAGATCGACACGCTCGACGCTTCTCGGGCGTTCGCGAGCTCGACGATGTCGGAGCGGGTCGGAATATCGGTGTGGTGCACTGATGCCTCCTTCGATCGCGTCAGGCGAAGGGTCGACCGGGAGCAGGCGACGCCGTCGTGGGCCTGACTTGCCCCCAGTATAGGGACGCGGTCGCAGCGCGGCCTTGGCGGATTCGCCGGGGATTCGGAGGCGGCGCGGACGTCGTCGGGCTCGCTCAGCGCACCTGGTGCCGCGCCACGCCGGCCGCTACTGGAGCGCCGAGGTGAGCCGCGCGAGGTTGTCGAGGACCGTCGAGCGCAGCGGCTGCTTCAGCCATTCCGCGAGCGTCAGCTCCTTGCTGATCTCGCGGTATCCGTCCTCCACGGCACGCATCTCGCGGACGAACTCACGCCCGCGGACCATGAGCGACACCTCCAGGTTGAGACCGAAGGACCGCATGTCCATGTTGCTCGAGCCGATGACCGCGACGTCGTCGTCGATCGTGAAGTGCTTGGCGTGCAGGATGTACGGCGCTGGGTACTGGAAGATCCGCACCCCGGCCCGCAGGAGCGCCTCGTAGTACGAGCGCTGCGCGTGCCACACCACCGCCTGGTCGCCGATCTCGGACACGAACAGGTCGACCGGGACCCCGCGCTGCACGGCGGTCGTGACGGCGGCGAGCAAGGACTCGTCGGGGACGAAGTACGGACTCGTGATGACGATGCGCCGTTGCGCCGCGTAGATGAGCGCGAGGAAGAGCTTGAGGTTGTTGTCGCCGTCGAACCCTGGGCCGCTCGGCACCACCTGCAGCTCGAGGTCACCGACGGGTCGGGCATCGAGCAGTCCGACCTCCTGCGACAGTACGTCGCCGGTCTCGCTGTACCAGTCGCTCAGGAAGATCGTGTTGATGCCGGCGACCCCCGGACCCTCCACTCGGGTCATGAGCTCCTGCCACTGGAGCCCGCGCTTGATGTTCCCGGGCTTGTTGTAGCTCCGGTCGATCATGTTCTGCGACCCCATGTAGGCGACGGCGCCGTCGACGATGACCATCTTGCGGTGGTTCCGGAGGTCGGGACGTTGGAACTTCCCCTTGAACGGCTGGAGCGGCAGCATGAGCGCCCACTGCGCCCCCATCGCCGTGAGCCGCTGCAGCGTGTGCTTGTAGTCGGGGGTCCGCCAGCTCGCGAAGTGGTCGAGGAGCACTCGGACGGTGACGCCGCGATCGATCGCGCGCTCCAGCGCGTCGAAGAACGGCTTCGTCGTCCGATCGCAGGTGAGGATGTAGAACTCGACGTGCACGAAGTGCTGCGCACGGTCGACGTCCCCGGCCATCGCGTGGAGAGAGGCCTCGTAGTCGCCGATGAGGCTCGCGGCGTTCCCGCCCTGGAGCGGCATCGAACCGAGGTTCCGGTTGAGCGTCACGACCGAGCGGAACCACGCCGGCGCGTTTGAGGTCAGGTTCGCCTTGACGAGGTCGCGGGTCGTCTGACGGATGTACACGTTGATGTCGTACTGCTTCCGCCGACGCACCCGGGGCAGCTTCGGGTTGCCGATGAGCAGGAAGACGATGACCCCGAGGTACGGGATGAGGAAGATGGCGAGCAACCAGGCCATCCCGGCGGTCGGGCGCCGGTTGCGCGGGACGACGATGACCGCGATGACACGGATGATGAAGTCCAGGACGAGGGCCGTGATGCCCAGCCAGTTCCAGGAGAACTCGATCGTCATGTCGCCCATCCGCTCAGGTGCCGAGGCTCCAGCCTACTGACCACCCCGGACTGCGGGCTTGCGACACCGCGGCGTCGGACGGGCGTTCAGACCTCGCGGGGGGCCGTCGAGTCGACGGGCGGCAGACCGAGCTTCGCGCGCTGCTCCGCCTCGACCTGCGCGTACGCCTTGCGCTCGTTGCGGTCGGAGCGCAGGATGGCGCGCATCACGACCCAGAAGATGACGCCGACGACCACGGTGGGCAGCAGCGACCAGAGCGCATTCAGCCAGTAGTCCTCGATCACCCGTCAATCGTACCGCCCTTCGACAGGGTTGCGGTTCCTGAGCCTGTCGAAGGGCAGGGACCGGAAGGGCGGGTCGCTCAGGAACCGCCCTTTGACAGGCTCAGGAACCGCCCGCGAGGGCACCCCAGAGGCCGCTCACCACGAGGTAGAGGCCGATGCCGCTCACCACGATCCAGATCGTGATCCGCGCTGTCGTCGGTCCTTGCTTCTTCGGGTCCTGGTGGTCGCCCGGGTCCATCATGCTCATCGTCGCGCCTGACTGTTCGTGGTCGTGCTGCCGGCTGGGCCGCTACTTGACCAGGGGGAAGAGGATCGTCTCGCGGATGCCGAGACCGGTGAGCGCCATGAGGAGACGGTCGATGCCCATGCCCATGCCACCCGATGGCGGCATGCCGAACTCGAGGGCCCGCAGGAACTCCTCGTCGAGACGCATCGCCTCGACGTCGCCCTGCGCGGCGAGCTTCGCCTGCTCGATGAAGCGCTCGCGCTGCACGACCGGGTCGACGAGCTCGGAGTAGCCGGTCGCCAGTTCGAAGCCACGGACGTAGAGGTCCCACTTCTCGACGGCGCCCTCGATGGAGCGGTGCGCCCGGACGAGGGGGCTCGTGTCGACCGGGAAGTCCATCACGAAGGTCGGGCGCTCGAGGCCGCCCTTCACGAAGTGCTCCCACAGCTCCTCGACGTACTTGCCATGGATCGGGTGCGGCACCTCGACCCCCTCGCGCTCCGCCAGGGCCTTGAGCTCCTCGATCGGGGTCTGCGGGGTGATCTCCACACCGGCTGCGGCGGAGAGGCTCTCGAACATCGAGATGCGGTCCCAGTCGCCGCCGAGGTCGAACTCGGTACCGTCCGCCCAGGTGACCACGTGGCTGCCGCTCGTGGCCAACGCCGCGTTCTGGATGAGCGTCTGCGTGAGGTCGGCCATGGTGCCGTAGTCGCCGTAGGCCTCGTACGCCTCGAGCATCGCGAACTCCGGGCTGTGCGTGGAGTCGGCGCCCTCGTTGCGGAAGTTGCGGTTGATCTCGTAGACGTGGTCGATCCCGCCGACGACGGCACGCTTCAGGTACAGCTCCGGAGCGATGCGCAGGTAGAGCTCGGTGTCGAACGCGTTCGAGTGCGTGACGAACGGCCGGGCCGACGCACCACCGTGCATGACCTGGAGCATGGGCGTCTCGACCTCGACGAAGTCGCGCTCCGTGAACGTCTGGCGGAGGCTCGCGACGGTCTTCGCCCGGTCGAGCACGTTCTTGCGCGCCTGGTCGCGGGCGATCAGGTCGAGGTACCGGCTGCGGACCCGGGTCTCCTCGTTCAGCTCGTTGTGGAGGTTCGGCAGCGGGAGGATCGCCTTGGCGGCGATGGTCCACTCGGCCACCATGATCGACAGCTCCCCACGGCGGCTGGAGATGACCTCACCGGAGACGAAGACGTGGTCGCCGAGGTCGACGAGCTCCTTCCACGCGGCGAGCTGCTCGTCGCCGACACTGGCGAGGCTCACCATGGCCTGGATGCGGCTGCCGTCACCCGACTGCAGGCTCGCGAAGCAGAGCTTGCCGGTGTTGCGCAGGTGCACGACCCGCCCGGCGACGCCGACGGTCTCGCCGGTGGCCTCATCGGGCTGCAGGTCACCGTAGCGGGCGCGCACGGCCGGGATGGTGTCCGTGATGGGCAGGGTGACCGGGTAGGCACCACCGGCACCGGAGGTCGCCTCGTCGATGAGGCGCTGGCGCTTCGCGAGGCGGACGGCCTTCTGCTCGGAGAGCTCTGCCTGCTCTGCTGCGTCGTCGATCGGCTCTGGCGTCGTGTCAGTCATGCGGTGCGATTCTCCTCGTGCGGTCACTGGAGTTTACCGGGGACCACGCTCGGCCTGCGCGCACGGCGGGTTTCCTATGAACCCGCTATCGACGGCCTGACAAGGGTCTCGAAGAACCGTTCCGAGCACCCCGTCGCGCCCACGGCCCGTGCTTGGCTCGGAGGCCAGGAGTCCCGATCGGGGGCACCGACGCCGGAAACGAACTCGAAAGGCTCGTCATGACGACGCTCTCCGACCACCAGCACACCGACCATCAGCACACCGACCGCCGCGACGCCACCGTCGTCCCACCGGTACCGGCCTCGGCCGCCGCCGCTCGGCACTCCGTCGGCCTCGACGCCGGACTCGTCCTCCTCCGCGTGGTCCTCGGCGTGGTCTTCATCGCGCACGGGCTGCAGAAGTTCCTCGTCGACACGATCCCGGGCGTCGCGGCCGGCTTCGGCGGGATGGGCATCCCGCTCCCCGACGTGACCGCGGTCGTCGTCGCCGGACTCGAACTCGTGGGTGGACTCCTGCTCATCGTCGGACTCGGCACCCGCGTCATCGGGGCGCTGCTCGCCGTGACGATGGCGGTCGCCCTGGTCCTCGTGCATCTGCCGGCCGGCTTCTCCGCCATCGAGGGTGGCTTCGAGTACGTCATGGTGCTCGGCGTCGCAGCCCTCGCCCTCGCTTTCACGGGCCCGGGCCGGTTCGCGGTCGACGCGCTCATCCGCGGTCGTCGCTGACCCCGGCACCACGACGTCGCCCGCACCGTCGGGTGCGACCACGGCCGCTCGCTCGCCCCTTCGGACGAGTGGGCGGCCGTTCCGTCAGAGCAACTCGTCGACGTCGGGCGTCGTGGCGCCGCGCAGGGCCTCGTCCACCGAGGACCGCACGAGCGAGGAGAGGAAGCCGCCGGCGTTCTCGATCCCGATCTCCTGGAGGAGTCCGGTCGCCTGCTGCACGACGGCCCGGGAGAAGCTCGCAGCCGTTTCGACCGCCTCGGCGTACGCCTCACGATCGGCTTCGGCGATGATGACCGGTTCCGCGCCCATCTCCACGACCAGCGCCTGGCCGATCGGCTGCACGGGTGCCGGAGCGGTGACCGCGAAGGACGTCTCATGTAGGCGGGCGAGATCGAGGCTCGTCCCAGTGAACACCATCGCCGGGTGCAACGCCAACGGGATGGCGCCCGCACGAGCGGCCGGAGCGAGGACCGCGGTGCCGAAACGGGCGGAGGTATGCGCCACGAGCTGACCCGGCTGCCACGCACCCACTGCCGCGAGCCCCTCGACCAACGACGCGAGTTGCTCGTCCGGCACGGCGATCACGACGAGTTCGCTCCGCTCGACGACCTCGGTCGGATCGAGCACGGGGACGTCCGGCAGGAGGGCGTTCGCGCGGTCGAGACTCTCGTCGGACACGGCGGTGATGCCGACGATCGCGTGTCCGGCGCCACCGAGGGCTGCCCCGATGACCGGGCCGACCCGACCGCTGCCGATGATCCCGACGCCGAGGCGGGCGTTCCGTCGGTCGGCGCTCACCGCGTCGTCCCATCGTGCTCGGCCGGCGCTGGCCCTGCGGAGGGCTCGCGCGGTCCCGCGGCCTCCGGCATCGCCACGCCCTCCGGCCGTGCCGACGGTTCCGCGAGGTACGGGGCCGTCACCGGCTCGTCACCGGGCTGGTGTTCGGGGTCGAAGCTCGCCCACCGGTGACTCCGATCGGTCGCCTGCGCGACCACGATCGCCTCGGAGGCCGCCTCGAACATGCGAACCGCCTCGTCCCGCGCCATGGCTGGGAGCTTCGCGACCACCGGACCGGGCACCGTGTGCGCGGTCGCGGAGGCCAGGTCGAGCGCCCGCAGAAGCGGCCCCTGGTTGATGCGGATGCTCTGCAGCCGGGCGAGCGGCAGGATGTGGAGCTTCCGCCAGACGACCCCCTGCCGGAAGAGCAGCATCCCGTCGCGCAGTGCATAGCCGGTGCGCCGCCACGAGAACCAGTTGATCCACATCGAGCGTCGGGGCGACCCGACGAACCCGACGCCGTCACGCGTCGAGAGGGCGGACTGCAGTGGCGCCCAGGCGCTGCCGTCGATGCGACCGGCGAGCATCAGCTCCACGACCTGGGCGGCGTCGACGAGCGACCCGACCGGCAGCACCGTGTTGTTGCTCGCACCGCGGGCTGCCTGCTCGAGCGAGAGACCGGCCTTGTTGATCCGGACCTTCCACCAGCCGAAGGGACGCCAGATGATCGGCTGCGACACCTCGATGGCGTGGATGCGACCCGGGGGGATGGTGTCGTTGGTCGTCGAGAACAGTCCGAACCCGACGCGCACGCCCGAGGGGGTCGCGGCGATGCTGTACCGGAGCGACTTCGTCACGCTCGACCAGATGTAGGCACCGAGGCTCAACACCATCGGCACCAGCCAGAACCAGGCCCAGTCGAGACCGTTCACGAGCAGGACGACCCCGACCACCACCGAGATCAGGACGATGACGGTGAACGGACTCACCACGGTTGAGCCGACGAGGCGCCAGAGGGTCAACCGGACAACTGAGTCGGGCACCGCCTCCTGGGGGTCCAGTTCCGGTGCAATGAAATCGTCCACACGCTCGGTGACGAACCGTGAGACGCCACCGCCGTCCGATGTGGCGGCCTCCGTCGCCGGCAGGCTCGGGTCGACCGGAGCGGCGGCTGGCCGCTGCTGTCGCTCGGCGAGCTTCACACCGCTCGCGAGGGTGAGCACGTCGCGGCGCAGGCCGTCGGCGTCCGCCGTGTAGAGGTACTCGAGCTTGACGTTCGCATCCTGCCCGGCGACGCTCACGTTGATGCGGGAGGCGCCGATGAGCCGGGCCAGCAACGGCTTCTCGATGGAGACGCCCTGGATGCGGTCGAGCTTGGCCTTGCGGTTCGTGCGGAAGAGGATGCCGCTGCGGACCTCGACCGCCTCATCCGTCACGCGGAAGGTGTGCATGCGCCACGAGAACCAGAACACGGCGATGACCACGATGAGCCCGACGGCGATCGCGAGGAGCACCCAGCCGACGAACCCGTGGTTCAGGATGTAGTCGATCGGGTCGGTCGGCTGCTCCATGCCAGGCGCCGGGATGAAGAACTCGATGAGCCGCTCGCGCAAGTTGGCGATGACGATGCCGAGGATGGCGACGAACGCGATCCCGCCGCGGAGCAGCGGGGTCGCCGGGTGCAGGCGGTGCCACTGACCGTCGACCAGGCTCTGCCCGGCGACGCGCGGAACGATCGCCTCGGCCGTCGGTTTGACGCGTGGCCCGGCCGCGGGCACCTCGAACCGGGGTGGCGGCACCTGTGGCTGCTGCTCGCTCACAGGCCGGTCCGCCGGCTCTCCGCCACGGCGACCAGGTGATCGCGCAGTCCCTCCGCCTCGGCCTCGGGCAGCCCGTTGATCACCACGCCGGTGGAGGCGGAGGCGGTCACGAACTTGAGGTCGGCCAGGCCGAACGCACGAGAGAGCGGCCCGCGGTTGATGTCGACGAGCTGCATGCGACCGTACGGGACGGCGACGAAGCGCTGCCACATGATCCCCCGGCGGAACAGGAGGTCGTCAGCGCGGAGCTGGTAGCCGATGGCTCGGATCCGACGCGGGATGAACGCCGCGGTGATCAGCGAGATGACCGCGAAGGCGGCGAACGGCCACCAGATCCACGTCCAATCCCAGACGAGCGCGACGAACACGACCGCCGCGGTGACGATGAGCAGGCCGGCACCCTCGGAGATGAACTCGATGGCGATGAGCTTGCGGCTCACCCGCCGCCATTCGACGTCAGGGAGGTCCAGCCGGTGTCCGACGGGGGCGGAGGAGTCGGCGTGCGCGACCTCCGGGGCCGACGTCTCCTCGAGCGGCGTGTCGATCAGCGGCCGCTCGACGATCGGTTCAGGTGTGGGACGGGGCTCCCCCGGGTGCGGCGTCGTCATCATCATCCTTCGGAACGGTGCAGAACCACTCGGCCACCAGAGCGGCGACGACGAGCGCGACGGATCCCACGATGGACGCGATCACCAGCCACAACGAGCCTAGCGCGGGCAGGATCGGGCGGGTCAGGAGGAAGAGCATGATCCCGACGGTTGCACCGGCGACCAGGGCGCCCGCGTGGCTCGACGCCTTCGCGAGGGCGGCCACCCGCATCGCCCGGAACGGGTCGATCCGTCGGGTCGCGTGCCCGGTCGTGCTGCGCCGGATCGGCCAGGACAGGGCGATGAGGATGATGGCGACCGCGACGAGGGAGACCGTGAGGGTGACGGGCGGGATGATCGAGGCACGCCCGGCGGACACCGACGCCACCTCGACGAGGAACCCGAAGACCACGCCGACCCCGGCGAGGACGATGAGCGGCGTCGCGGTGGTCCGCCTCACGGCTGCACTCCGTCGTCGGGGACCACGGATCCATCCTTGGCGGCGGCGAGGGTGTCGAGTCGACCCACACCGGGCAACGTCGCATCGGGGTCGAGCAACAGCCAGGGCACGACGACGAAACCGCGCTCGGCGGCACGCGGGTGCGGGACCGTGAGGCGGTCGTCGTCGATCGTCTCGTCGTCGTAGGCGAGGAGGTCGAGGTCGAGCGTCCGGTCGCCCCAGCGCTCCTCACGGACGCGGCCGTGGGCCAGCTCGATCCGCTGGAGTTCGTCGAGGAGCTCGAGCGGCCGGAGCCGGGTCCGGACGATGGCGACCCCGTTGAGGTACGCGGGTGCCGACTCGTCCACGCCCATCGGCTTGATGGCGGCACTCGAGACGAGCGGCGAGGGTCGCACCTCGAGCACGCCGTCGACGGCGGCGAGGTCCTCACACGCCTGTGCGATCGTCGCGCGGCGATCCCCGAGGTTCGCCCCGAGGGCGATGACGGCCTGCACCGCACGTGGCTTCGGTGGCCCCGGGCGTCGTGCCGGGTCGTGGATCGGGGTGCGCGACACCATCAGCCGGCCTGCCCGGTCTCCGCGCGGTCGGCGGCGGTGCGCTCGATCGTCACCGCGACGTCCGCGAACGGCACCGTGATCGGGGCGCTCGGCTTGTGGAGGGTGACCCGCACCGCCTCCGCGCGCGGGTTCGACAGCACGACCGCGGCGATGCGCTCCGCGACCGTCTCGATGAGGTCCACCGGGTCGCGTTCGACCGCGGCGACGACGGCTTCCGCCAGCTCGCCGTAGTGCATGGTCGCGCCGAGTTCGTCGCCGCCTGCCGCAGGGCGGAGGTCGAGGGTGACCGTCACGTCGATGACGAACTCCTGCCCCGCTTCGCGCTCGAAGTCGAAGACGCCGTGGTGGGCGAAGGCCCGCAGGCCCGTGAGGGTGATCGAATCAGTCATCGGCTCCACCTTGCCATGCATCGAGGGTGTCGAGGGCGAGTCTCGTGGCGGCGACGTCGTGGACGCGGACGCCCCAGGCGCCGGCTTGCACCGCCAGCACGCTCACCACGGCACTCGGGAGATCGCGATCGGTCATCGGGGCGTCGTCCGGCAGGAGTGCGCCGAGGAACCGCTTGCGCGAGGCGCCGACGAGCACCGGATAGCCGAGCTCGAGCAGGAGGTCCAGACGCGCGAGGATGCGCCAGTTGTGCTCGGTGTGCTTCGAGAAGCCGAGCCCGGGATCGACGACGATCCGCTGTGGATCGACGCCCTGACCGAGCAGGGTCGACACGCGGTCGTCGAGTTCGCGCGCGACGTCGACCGCCGCGTCCGTGTACGAGGCGCGGCTCGCCATGTCCACCGAGTGACCGCGCCAGTGGCTGATGACGCAGTCGAGGCCGGACGCGGCCATGAACGCCGGCATCCGGTCGTCCGCGAGCCCGCCGGACACGTCGTTGATGATCGATGCGCCGGCATCGGCCGCGGCCCGAGCGGTCTCGGCGCTCATCGTGTCGATGCTCACCCGCACCCCGGCCGCGGCCAAGGCCGACACGACGGGTGCGACCCGGTGCTGTTCCTCGCGGGTGTCGACCCGCGCGGCGCCCGGCCGCGTGGACTCACCGCCCACGTCGATGACGGTGGCCCCGGCCGCGACCAGCTCGAGGCCGTGTGCGACGGCGTCGTCGACGTCGAAGTAGCGGCCGCCGTCGCTGAAGGAGTCGGGCGTGACGTTGACGACGCCCATAATCTCGGGATGCGTGGTCGTGCGCCGGCTGTCTGCTGTGACGGCGTGCCCGTCGTCGCTCGTCACCGGATCACCGGGCCTGTTCGGCGGGGGTGCCGATCAGCTGCATCAGTTCTGCACGCGCGGCGGGATCCGCGAGCGCACCGCGGCTGGCGATCGTGACGGTGGTGCTCGTCAGCTGACGCGAACCGCGCATGGACACGCAGCCGTGTGCGGCTTCGAGCACGACGAGGACGCCGCGCGGTGCGAGTCGCTCGTCGAGGACGTCGGCGATCTGTTCGCTCAGACGCTCCTGCACCTGCGGGCGGGACGCGATCGCGTCGACGACCTTCGGCAGGGCGCCGAGCCCGATGACGCGTTCGTCGGGGAGGTAGGCGATGTGCGCCGTGCCGAGGAACGGCAGCAGATGGTGCTCGCACACGGAGCGGAAGGCGATGTCGCGGACGAGCACGGCGTCGCTCGTCGCGCCCTCCTCGATGGGGATCGTGCGAGCCAGGTGCTCGCCGGCGTCCTGGCCGATGCCGCTGAAGAACTCCGCGTACGCGTCGGCGACGCGCGTCGGGGTGTCGGCCAGGCCGTCGCGGGCCGGATCCTCGCCGATCGCGTCGAGGATCTCGAGGACGGCCGCAGCGATCCGTGCGCGGTCCACGGACGGCCGCGAGGCCGAGCCTGGATCAGACTCGGCCTGCGCGGCTCCGACCGCGGCGTTCGCGGGGTGCTCGCCGGGCGTCATGCGGGCTAGGCGGTCGCCGGTCGCGGCTTCGTGGCGCGGGTGCGCTTCGGCTTCACGGGCGCCTCCGGCTCCGGCTCGGAGCTCACGCCGCCGTCTGCCGCACCCGAGTCGATGGGGGCGGTGAACGTCGTCGAGCCGACCGCGGAACCGGATCCGACCGGGCGCTTCTTGCTGGACAGCCACACCGGACGCGGCGGGAGCTTCTTGACGTCCTTGAAGATCTCGGCCAGCTGCAGGTGGTCGAGGGTCTCCTTCTCCATCAGCTCGGCGGCCAGGCGGTCGAGCACGGCGCGGTTGGTGGTGATGACCTGCCAAGCCTCGTCGTGTGCGGCCTCGATGAGTTCGCGGACCTGGGCGTCGACGCGCTGCGCGATCTCCTCGGAGTAGTCGCGCTGGTGGCCCATGTCGCGGCCGAGGAACATCTCACCGGAGGACTGGCCGAGCTTCACGGCGCCGACGTCGGTCGTCATGCCGTACTCGGTCACCATCTTGCGGGCGATGCCGGTGGCCTTCTCGATGTCGTTCGAAGCGCCGGTGGTCGGGTCGTGGAAGACGAGCTCCTCGGCGACGCGGCCGCCCATCGCGTAGGCGAGCTGGTCGAGCAGCTCGTTGCGCGTGACGGAGTACTTGTCCTCGAGCGGGAGCACCATCGTGTAGCCGAGGGCGCGGCCTCGGGGCAGGATCGTGACCTTCGTGACGGGGTCGGTGTTGTTCATCGCCGCTGCCGCGAGGGCGTGACCACCCTCGTGGTACGCGGTGATGAGCTTCTCCTGCTCGCGCATGACGCGGGTGCGTCGCTGCGGACCGGCGATGACGCGGTCGATGGCCTCGTCGAGTGCACGGTTGTCGATGAGCTGTGCGTTCGAGCGCGCGGTCAGCAGCGCGGCCTCGTTGAGCACGTTGGCGAGGTCGGCACCGGTGAAGCCGGGCGACTTGCGGGCGACGACCTCGAGGTCGACGCTCGCGGCCAGGGGCTTGCCCTTGCCGTGCACCTCGAGGATCCGCTTGCGGCCGGCGAGGTCCGGGGCGTCGACGCCGATCTGGCGGTCGAAGCGACCGGGACGCAGGAGCGCGGGGTCGAGGATGTCGGGACGGTTCGTCGCGGCGATGAGGATCACGTTCGTCTTGACGTCGAAGCCGTCCATCTCCACCAGGAGCTGGTTGAGGGTCTGCTCGCGCTCGTCGTGACCGCCGCCCATGCCGGCACCACGGTGACGACCGACGGCGTCGATCTCGTCGACGAAGATGATCGCCGGCGAGTTCTCCTTGGCCTGCTGGAAGAGGTCGCGGACGCGGCTCGCGCCGACACCGACGAACATCTCGACGAAGTCGGAACCGGAGATCGAGTAGAAGGGGACGCCTGCCTCACCGGCGACGGCGCGGGCGAGCAGCGTCTTGCCGGTTCCGGGAGGGCCGTAGAGCAGCACACCCTTCGGGATGCGGGCGCCGACGGCCTGGAACTTCGCGGGCTCCTTGAGGAAGTCCTTGATCTCCTCGAGCTCCTCGATGGCCTCGTCCGCCCCGGCGACGTCGTCGAAGGTGACCTTCGGCGACTCCTTGGAGACGAGCTTCGCCTTCGACTTGCCGAACTGCATGACCTTGTTGCCGCCGCCCTGCATGCCGGACAGCATCAGCCAGAAGAACACACCGATCAGGAGCAGCGGCAGCAGGAGACCGAGCATCGACAGCAGCCAGCTCGGCTGCGGGACCTTGTCGTTGTACCCGCCGGAGGGGTCCGCGGCGTCGACGGCCTCGACCACGTCGGCGGCACGAGCGCCGACGTAGTAGAACTGCACCTGCTTGCCGAACTCGTCGTCCGCCTTCGTCAGCGTGAGGTCGACGCGCTGGTCGCCGTCCGTGATGACGGCCTCCTTGACCTGCCCCTTCTCGAGGAAGGCCAGGCCTTCCTGCGTGGAGACCTCACGGAAGCCGTTCATGCTCATCAGGCTGATGCCGATCCAGAAGACCAGAGCAGCGATGATGAGGTACGGGATGGGACCCTTGAAGAGGCGCTTGACGTTCATAGTTGAGAGGCCGGGACTGGCCCGTTCCCTTTCTGCAGGAGGGGTCGACGGGCGGAGCCGCGTCGGAAATCAGGCTACCCCCTCGCTGCTGGATGCCTCCCCCATGTTTGCCATGGGCTTAACGAGTGATCCAGGCGAGGTTCGTCGCTCGCCTCAGGCGTAGACGTGAGGGGCGAGCACGCCGACGTCGCGGAGGTTGCGGTACTTCTCGTCGAAGTCGAGACCGTACCCGACCACGAAGTCGTTCGGGATGTCGAAACCGACGTACTTGCACTCGACGTGGACCTTCGCGGCCTCCGGCTTGCGGAGGAGCGCGCAGACCTCGATCGAGGCTGCGCCGCGCGAGGCGAAGTTCTCGAGCAGCCAGGAGAGGGTGAGGCCGGAGTCGATGATGTCCTCGACGATCAGGACGTGACGGTTCGTGAGGTCGGCGTCGAGGTCCTTGCGGATCTGCACGACACCGCTCGACTTCGTGCCCGCCCCGTAGGAGCTGACGGCCATCCAGTCCATGGACAGCGGGATGCGGAGTTCGCGCGCCAGGTCGGCCATGACCATGACCGCGCCCTTCAGGACGCCGACGAGCAGGACGTCCTTCCCGGCGTAGTCGACCTCGATCCGGCGGGCGAGTTCGGCGAGCTTGTCGCGGATCTCCTGCTCGGTGACGAGGATGGTCGTGAGGTCGTCCGAAATGTCGCTCTGCTCCATGCGTCGAGTGTATGCGAGATGACCTGGACGCCGGTGCGCGCCTCCTCCTCGCGGGGCCTGCGGTCAGCGCGCGGAGAACACGATGCGGCCGTCGCGGCGCATGGCCCGACAGCCGGGCAGATCGATCGGGCCCTGCCCTGCCCAGTCGGTCACGAGCCGCGCGACCTCGATCGTCTGCGTCCGTGAGAGGGCGACGCCGAACTCGCTCTGCACGATGTACCGGATGACGCGCTGCCGGAGCGCGGCGGGGTTCGCGGCGAGCGCTGCCGTACTGACGGAGATCCCGGCCTCGGCGTGCTCGACGATCTCCTCAATGGTCTCCTCGATCATCTCCTCGAAGGCCTCGGCGTCCTCCCGCATGGCGTCCGCCGTGCGGGCGAGCGCCTCCGCGATGCCCGGCCCGAGTTCGCTCTCGAGCACGGGGAGCACCCGCTCGCGCACCCGGACGCGCGTGTACGCGGCGTCCGTGTTGTGCGGATCGTTCCAGGGGTCCAGGTCCAGCGCCGCACACGCCTCTCGGGTCTGCGCACGGCGGACGCCGAGGAGGGGGCGGACGAGGGTGCCGCTGACGGGCGACATCCCCTGCAGGCTGCCGGCACCGGATCCACGGGCGAGCCCGAGGAGTACCGTCTCGGCCTGGTCGTCGAGCGTGTGTGCGAGCAACACGGCGGACGCCCCGGCCTCGACGCGTGCGCCCTCGAGCGCCGCGTACCGGGCGTCGCGAGCCGCCGCCTCCGGGCCGCCGTCAGAACCGACCTCGACCCTCCGGACGAGCACTGGGTCGAGACCCAGCGCCCTCGCCTGCTCTGCCGCCCGGGCGGCGACGGTCGCGGAGTCCCCCTGCAGACCGTGGTCGACGATGACGGCACCGGCCCGCAACCCGAGCTTCGACGCCTCGAACGCGGTCGCGGCGGCGAGCGCGAGCGAGTCCGCCCCACCACTCAGGGCGACGAGGAGGTCCGCCTCCCCCTCCGCCCCGGCTCCGGCCGCCGGCCACCGACCGATCGCGTCGCGGACCGCCTTCCGCAGCACGGCGACGGACGGATTGAGCGGAGGTCGGACGTCGTTCACGCGCACCACGCTATTGCACGACGGCCGCCGCGCCCCCGGCACCGGTGGCTCCTGGGCGCATCGGTTAGGGTTGGTCCTCGTCGGCGACCGTGCCGATTCCAGGACATCCAACCTCGCAAGGAGCAGGCTTATGGCCGAGTACGACGCCGTCATCGAGATCCCGCGGGGCAGCCGCAACAAGTACGAGATCGACCACGAGACCGGTCGGGTCTTCCTCGACCGCGTGCTGTTCACGAGCTTCGTCTACCCCACCGACTACGGCTTCTTCGAGAACACCCTCGGCGAGGACGGCGACCCGGTCGACGTGCTGGTCCTCCTCGACTTCCCGACGTTCCCGGGCGTCGGCATCAAGGTCCGTCCCGTGGGCGTGCTGCACATGACCGACGACGGCGGCGGCGACGACAAGGTCATCGCCGTGCAGTACAAGGACCCGCGCTGGGCGCACATCCAGGACCTCAACGACATCCCGCAGGCGACGCGCGACGAGATCGAGCACTTCTTCGTCCACTACAAGGACACCGAGCCCGGCAAGTGGGCTCGCATCGACGGGTGGGGCGACGCCGCCGCCGCCGAGAAGATCATCCTCGCGGGCTTCGAGAAGCTCAAGGCGGAGGGGCACTGACCCTCTGAGGCTCAGCCTCTCCCCGTACGACGAAGCGGCCGGCACCCTCGGGTGTCGGCCGCTTCGTCGTGCGGTGTGCCGCGATCAGCCGAGCGGTGCGCCGCGGTCGGCCATGAACGGCTGCGCGTCGATCGCGTTGCCGTTGATGCGGACCTCGAAGTGCAGGTGGCAGCCGGTGGAGGCACCCGTCGTGCCGACGTAGGCGATGACCTGCCCGGCGGAGACCTGGTAGCCGACACCGACCTGGATGCCGCCGTCCACGATGTGCGCGTAGCCGGTCGAGACACCCGAGCCGTGGTCGATGAGGATGAAGTTGCCGTAGGTGCCGTACCACCCGGCGTAGGTCACCGTGCCGGAGGTCGCCGCGTAGATCGGGATCCCACACCCGCCCGCGATGTCCGTGCCGCGGTGGAAGCTGCCCGAGCTGCCGCCGCCGGTGGAGATCGGGTCGCGATACCCGTAAGTGCCGGAAATGCTACCGGACGCCGGGATGGCCCAACCCTGGCTGCTCAGCTGACCGCCGTCGGCGCTCTGCCCGCGGGCCGCCGCCTCAGCCGCGGCCTTCGCCTTCGCCGCGGCGACGCCGGCCTCGTAGTCCTGGACCGTCTTCGCCGTCGTGTCCTGCAACGCCGTCAACTGGGCGTTGAGCGTGACGATGAGTTCCTGGTTCTGCTCCAGCTTCGCCGCTGCAGCGGATGCCGCCTCCTGCGCGGCCTGCATGGCGACCTGCGCGGCCTGCCGCAGCGACTCTCGTTCGTCACGGGCGACGCCGGCCTGCTCACCGAGTGCGGCTGCGGTGTTCCGTGCGGCGACGGCCTGCTCATAGACACCGTTGCTGTGTTCGGCGACCTGGTTCATGTTGCCGAGCTTCGACAGCAGGTCGGTCGCGCCCTTGCTCTCCCCGTCGAGGAAGAGGCTCAGGCTGAGGTCGGCACCGCCGGAGCGGTAGAGCTGGGAGGCGACCCGACCGGCCTGCTTGGTCGCCGTGTCGGCTTCGGTGGTCTTCGCGTCGGCCTGGGCCTGGATCGCGGTCGCACGGGCGTCGGCCTCGAAGAACGCCTCTTCAGCCGCCTGGAACTCGGTTCCGCGCTTCTCGGCCTCGTCCTGGGCCACCTGCAGTTCGTCCTGCAACTGGACGATGAAGTTCTTGATGTTCGTGACCTCGGCGGCCTTCGCAGCCTCGTTGCCCTTCGCCGCCTGGACGTCGTCCCACGAGGGGTAGTCGGCTGCCGAGGCCGGTCCCGCGATCCCGAAGGATCCGACGATCGCGAGGGACATCACGACCGCGGCGGCGAGGCGTCCGCGCCAACGGGCGGAGGACACCGTCCCGGCGGTCGTCGTCCGGCCTCGGCGCGAGGCACCGGGAAGTCTCTTGCTCATGAAGTACGGCCCATCTCGGTTCGCTGCAGTCACATCGGTCACATCTGTACCACTGTCCACGGTACCCCCGGAGGGGTGGGGACAGCCCTCGGACACCCCGCGCGGCGCGGCCGGCCGGGCATGGTGCCACGCCCGAGGCTAACCCCGGCGATGTACGGCTCAGCGGTCATTCGGCGCCTGTCGCGAGATCCGCCGTCGAGCCAGGCGCAGGGCCGCGGGAACCCGATTTTGGATTCCGGGGTTTCATCCGTATGCTTGTCGCTCGGTAGTCATGAAGCTTCAGGGCTTCGCGGCCCTATCGTTTAGCGGCCTAGGACACCGCCCTTTCACGGCGGCAGCACGGGTTCGAATCCCGTTGGGGTCACCACCGACTACTGGAAAAACAGCCGCTCAGATTCAGGTATAGTGAGTCTGCGCGACTGCGAGAAGCACCGAGCACACCAGCATCACCGCAGTTCGTATCATCACCAATTCAACATGTATGGCCCTGTAGCGCAGTTGGTTAGCGTGCCGCCCTGTCACGGCGGAGGTCGCGGGTTCAAGTCCCGTCAGGGTCGCAAAAGGTCGGAAGCCCTCTCGCAAGGGAGGGCTTCTGCTTTTGAGACATCGTCGCCGTTCGTGCAGCTGATGTACTCGGCTCTGTAGCTCAGTTGGTAGAGCGCACGACTGAAAATCGTGAGGTCACGGGATCGACGCCCGTCGGAGCCACGGAACCCCCACCTAGCTTCTACATGGTGGGGGTTCTTTTTTTGCCCGGCCGGCTGCCCGGCCCGCCCAGGCCCAGCACGATTCGCCTGTGCGTCCACACCCGCGGGTCCCTGTCCGGCCCGGCCGAGAACTTCTTCACGCTCTATCAGGGTGATCCGCCGGAGATCGAGGATCCGGATCGCTGCCTGAACTACTGACCCGCCCGAGCTCAGCGGACCTCTCACCCTTCCGGTCCCTGAGCTTGTCGAAGGGCACGCGAGGCGCCCCTCCCCAGCGACGCTCCCCCGGTCCCTGAGCAACCCTCCGCCGATCCCTGAGCTTGTCGAAGGGCACGCGAGCAACCCCCTCCGATCCCTGAGCACCCCTTTGCCGATCCCTGAACTTGTCGAAGGGCGCACGGAGAAGCATCCACCAACGGGGCTTCTCAGCATCTGGAATGTCAGTGGTCCATGGTGGACTTGATCCATGACCGAGAGCACCACCTCCGCAGTTCGAGCTGGCGATGAGTACGCCGCGCAGCTCGCGGAGTTCTCGGACGAGTACGCGGAGATCTGCCGGCAGCAAGCCGTGTTGGCCGCTCGGGCGGCGCGGCTCCTCGCTCGCTCGGCGGCGTATGCCGACGCCCTCGCCGACTCGGTCGTCCCGGCCGTGTACCCGCCTGCGGAACGGCAGGCGCTCTCGCGCCGGTCGACCTGCGCAGCGCTCGCCATGGCGACACGGACACCCGAGCCGACCGTGCAGCGGGCGACGAACGACGCGGAACGCCTCGTCAACGAGGCACCCGCAGTGCTCGCCTCGCTCGAGGCCGGCCGCATCTCCGCCCGGCACGCGCAGACCATCGTCGACCAACTCAGCGACGTGCCCACCGCCGGGCGGACGGCGTTCTTAGAGGCGGTGTTGCCGGTCGCGGAGCAGCTGACCAACGCCAACCTCCGCAAGCGCGCCCGTGTCCTCCGCGAACGACTCCATCCTGAGTCGATCACCGCTCGCACCATCCGCTCGGAGGCCGACCGCCGGGTGGAGTTCGAGCCCGCCGCGGACGGTATGGCGTGGGTGCACCTGTTCACCACCGCGCCGATCGCGCAGGGCATCGTCGAGCGCGTCGAAGCAGCGGCCGCGGAGTCACGCGCCGCCAGCGACACCCGCGCCTGCGGACAACTGCAGGCCGACGCCCTCGCGGCACTGGCCCTCACCGGCGTGACCCCGCAAGATGTCATGTCGAGCCCGGTGCTCCCGCACCCGATCGAGGTCCAGGAGCACATCACGCCCACCGTGCAGATCACCGTCCCCGCGCTCAGCCTGGCCGGCGTCTCCGATGCGCCGGCGACCCTCGACGGGTACGGTCCGATCGACCCTGAGACGGCCGCCCGGCTCGCGGTGAACGCGCCCAGCCTGACCCGGATCCTGGTCCAGCCGGAAACCGGCGCCGTCCTCTCAGTTGGGCGGAAGCAGTACCGCGTGCCGGCCGATCTCCAACGGGCGGTGCGCCTCCGGGACGGCACCTGTCGCGCACCCGGCTGCGGCAGGCGCGCGCGGGCCTGCGACTTGGATCACTCGCTCGCGTGGGAAGACGGCGGCACAACGGACGTCGGGAATCTCGCGTGCTTGTGCCGACATCACCACCGGATGAAGCACCTCCCGGGATGGAACCTCGACCACGGCCCCGGCGGGGTCCTCGACTGGACGACACCCGACGGGAAACATCATCGGACGGAACCCGATCCCGCACCGTTCTGACCACCTCCGGTCCCCGAGCGTGTCGGAGGGTTCTTCGTGGGCACTTCGACAAGCTCAGTGATCAAAGGAGGTTCACTGGGCGCTCTTCGGTTCCTGAGCTTGTCGGAGGGTTCCTCGTGCGCACTTCGACAGGCTCAGTGACCGGGAACGGTCCACCGGACACTCTCTGGGTCCGCAGCCTGTCAGCGAGCTCTTGGTGCGCACTTCGGCAAGCTCAGTGACCGGGCAGTTGCGTCCAGAACACTCTGGTCCCTGAGCTTGTCGAAGGGTTTCTCGTGGGCACTTCGACAGGCTCAGTGACCGGGAAGTTGTGTCCAGAACGCTTCGGTCCCTAAGCGTCTCGAAGGGTTTCTCGTGCGCACTTCGACAAGCTCAGCGACCGGGGACGCACTCAGCGACCGGGAGCGGTTCACCGGACACACTCCGGTCCCTGAGCCTGTCCAAGGGCAGTCGGGTGCGCCCGCTCGGTGCGCGCAAGGACCGTGCCCGGCTGACATCGTGCACCTCCATTCGCAAGCCCC
Source organism: Plantibacter sp. LMC-P-059a (assembly GCF_030209505.1). Taxonomy (NCBI): domain Bacteria; kingdom Bacillati; phylum Actinomycetota; class Actinomycetes; order Micrococcales; family Microbacteriaceae; genus Plantibacter; species Plantibacter sp. LMC-P-059a. The sequence continues at coordinate 275,781 of NZ_JARVRZ010000002.1, forward strand.
AGACATCCAGGTTCGATCGAGACAGACTGGTGGCATGAGTTCTGCAGACGACCGCACCACCGACGGACCCGACGACGCCCACCGAGTCCCCGAGCGCGTCGACGACGCGACCGTGGAAGCGGTCGGCAAGGTGACCGAGGCCCTCGAGGTGGTGGAGCAGGCACGCGGCATGCTCTACGGCTTCCACCGCCTCACCGGCAAGGCGGACCTCGCGCTCGGAGAAGCCGCGGACGCGCTCCGCGACGCCGGGCACACCGAGCTCGCCGATCGCATCGATCGTGAGCTCGTCGGGCGGAACGTCATCGACGGACGCTGGACGTTCCAGATCGTCGAGGACTACGACGGCAACTACTGGGAACCGTTCCGCACGCTCGAAGCACACGTGCGCGACGAACTCGCGGGCGGACGCCGCCACCTCGCGGAAGCCGCCATGAAGGAGGACCGTCGCACCCACGGCGCTCCACACCACGAGGCGACGCCACCCACCGTCTGACAGCGACAGGGGCCGTCCCAGGACAGCCCCGGCAAGCCGTTAGGCTCGATCCGATGACCGACACACCTGTCTCCCGGACGAAATTCTCCCGCCAGCTGGTGATCGTCGGAGCCGCCGAGTTCGCCGACGCGCACGGAGCCGACGCACTCACCCTCGCAGCCTTGGCCCGGCACCTGGACACCTCGGCGCCCGCACTTCTCAAGCACGTGCGGAGCACCGAGGACCTCCGAGCCGCCGTCGCGTCCCTCGCCCTGGCCCACCTGGCCAGCAGCATCGACATCGCGACCGGCGACCTCTCCGGGACGCCGGCGCTCTCAGCACTCGCAGACACCTACCGTCGCTTCGCCCTCACCTACCCTGGCCGGTACACACTCGCCTTCTCGACGAGCGACGCCCGGACCGCCGCAGGCGACCCCGCCGACCGCGAACTCGTCCTCCTCGTCGAACGGACCCTCGCGGGACGCGGGCTCGACAGCGTCGCGATGACCGACGCCGGCAGGATCGTGCGCGCGGCCCTCCACGGCTTCGTGTCCCTCGAGCTCGTCGACGGCTTCACCCGGGGTGCCGAGCCAGGCGCGAGCTACGCTGTCCTCGTCGACCTCCTCGACCGTTCGTCCGCGCTCGGATCACGCCACCTCCAGGAGACGCCATGACCACCGCCCCGACCACATCGACGACACCGACGCCGACGACACCGACCGTCCTCTTCGTCTGCGTGCACAACGCCGGACGCTCCCAGATGGCGGCCGGCTTCCTCGGGGCGCTCGCCGGCGACCGGGTCGAGGTGCTCTCCGCGGGCAGCGAACCCAAGGACCGCATCAACCAGGTCGCCGTCGAGGCGATGGCGGAGCACGGCATCGACATCACGGCCGCCGTCCCGCGCATCCTCACCACGGAAGCGGTGCGGGCGTCGGACGCGGTGATCACCATGGGCTGCGGCGACGCGTGCCCGATCTTCCCCGGTAAGCGCTACGAGGACTGGGAACTCGAGGACCCTGCCGGTCAGGGGATCGACGCCGTCCGCCGCATCCGCGACGACATCGAGGAGCGCATCGCCGCACTGTTCGTCGAGCTGACACCCGCCGAGACGTCGGAGTTCCCGGCCGCCATCGGATCGGTCGCAGGCAGGGCGCTGTCCGCACACGGGTTCACCCGATTCGAGCAGCTCACCAGGGTCTCCCCCGCGGCGCTCGCGCGCATCCACGGCGTCGGCCCGACGGCCATCGACGTCCTGGCCGCCGAACTCGACGCCCGTTCGCTCGCCTTCGCCTCCTGAGCGCGATCGTCGGCAGGCGCACGACGTCGGCTCGCAACCCCATTGCTCTGCGCGACAGCCGTCGTATCGTGGTCGTATGAGCAAGCACGCAGCGAACGACGACCGCATCCCCGAGGACACCGAGACCACCGAGGACTCCATCGAGCAGGAGGTCGACGGCGAGGACACGTTCCTCCCCGTCGCAGAGCCGACCACCGGCCCCGCACCCGCCCCGTAAGCCGAGGCGCCATCGGACGCCGCGGTTTCAGGGGCCGACGAGCGCTCGGAGGTCGTCTGGCGAGCCGTCGAAGACGTTCACGTCGATGAACTCCTTCTTGCCGCGGTATCCGGCCAGGCGTTCCCGACTGGTGTACTGCCAGAGGTCCCACGCTCGCCCGTCCGACAGGACCGGTGGTGTGACGACGGAGCGGATCCAGAGCGGGTTCCGCTCGTACGCACCCGCGAGGAACGCGTCGTAGTACCGCATGGTCGCGTAGATGATCGGCGGCTGCCCGTAGTGCTCCTCGAGTGCCGCGAGGAGCGGGTCGAGGACGGCGGCGACCTGCTCGGCACTCGGTGGCGTCCGACAGTAGTCGGCGTAGCACTCGAGATCGATGGTGATCGGCAGCGCCCCTGCGGTGACAGGGACGGTGTCGAAGATGTTCTGGGCCTGGGTCTCGGCCGGGCTGTCGAAGCTCAGGAAGTGGTACGCCCCGATCAGCAAGCCGGTCTCATCGGCGGCCCGCCGCGCGCCCGCCCAGTTGGCGGCGAACCGTTCGTCCTGATCGCCTGATCCCTCGGTCGCCTTCATGATCGCGAAGTCGATGCGCTGAGCCGCGAGGACGTCCCACTCGATCTCGCCCTGATACGAGGAGACGTCGACCCCTCGCACCGCGTAGGAGGCGGCCAGGATGGCGTTCGGCCGCACGAGCCCCATGGCGACGAGCGACGCGCAGATCCCGCCGATCGCGAGCGTGCCGACCGCCCCGACGACGAGCGGCCACCAGCGTCTCCAGAATCGGTTCATCGACTCACTGTGTCACGTCTCGGTCGGTCACGTCTTGGTCGCACTCGCTGCACGACGGCTCATCGCGGGTAGAGGACCGCTGCCCGCGGGTCGACGACGACGTCCACGACATCACCCGTGGACCACCCGGCCGAGGCGAGCTCCGGCACGGTGACGTCGGCGGCGAGGAGCTCCGTGCGGAGCCGGACGACGTCGCCACGGGGTTCGAGGTCGGTGATCACCGCCCGGACGGCGTCGCCGCCAGGAGCCCCGTCGGCGTCGTACACCTCCACCCGCGAGGGCCGGAACGCGCAGGCGACGGGCGCACCGAGCTGGATGGGCTCCCCCGCGACGACCGAGCCGACCGCGACCTCCGTCCCGTCGGCCAGCCGGAGCCCGCCCCGGGTCCGCACGCCCGTCAGCAGGTTCAGGCCGGCGAGGTCCGCGGTGAACGCACTCCGTGGCCGCTCGAGCACCTCCGACGTCGGCCCCTGCTCCACGATGCGCCCGGCATCGAGTACGACGACGCGGTCGGCCAGGGTGTACGCGTCGAGCACCTCGTGGGTCACGAGCAGGGTCGTGCGTCCGCGCAGCTGCTCACGGAGCATCCGCCGCAGCTGTGGGGCGACCGAGGCGTCGAGCGCGGCCATCGGTTCGTCGAGGAGGAGCAGGGCGGGATCCGGCGCGAGCGCGCGTGCGAGCGCCACCCGTTGCGCCTGACCGCCGGACAGCTCAGCGGGCCGGCGGTCCTCGAGGTGGGACGCCTCCACCGAGGCCAACCTCCGCCTGGCGACGTCACGTGCCTCGCCACGCGACGCCCCGGCGACGAGCGGACCGTAGGCGACGTTGTCGAGCACGGTCCGGTGCGGGAAGAGCAGCGCCTCCTGCGCGAGCAGCGAGACGCCTCGTCGATGCGGCGGCAGCCAGCGCTCATGCCCGCCCTCACCCACCCGGAACAGCTCGCGATCGCCGAGCGTCGCCCACCCGGTGTCCGGCCGCAGGAGTCCCGCAAGGACGGCGAGCAGCGTGGACTTGCCGGCGCCGTTCGGGCCGAGCACGGCGACGGTCTCGCCGGGCGCGAGCTCGATGGCGACGTCCCAGTCGCGAGCGCCCACGGTCGCCCGCAGGCTGAGCGCCGATCCGCCATGCTCCCCCGGGATCATCGCTCGGCTCCCACAGCGGGTCGCGACGACGGACGCAGCCCACGAGCCGGACCTCGTGCCACCGCTCCACGGGCTCCGGCGACCCCGACGACGAGCACGGCGACCACGACGAGGACGAGCGACAGGGCGACCGCGGCGTCCGGATCGGTCTCGCGCTGCAGGTAGATCTCGAGCGGGAGTGTGCGGGTCACGCCCTGCAGACTGCCCGCGAACGTGAGCGTGGCACCGAACTCGCCGAGCGCACGCGCGAACGAGAGGATGGCGCCGGAGACGATGGCGGGCGCGAGGAGCGGCAGCGTGACCGTCCGGAACACTGTGGTCGGCCGCGCACCGAGCGTCGCCGCGACCGCCTCGTAGCGGGCGCCGCTCGTGCGGATCGCTCCCTCGAGACTCAGCACGAGGAACGGGAGCGCGACGAAGGTCTGGGCGAGGACCACGGCGGTCGTGGAGAACGCGATGCTGAGCCCGGCGTCGGCGAGCGCCGGGCCGAGCAGGCCCAGCCGGCCGAAGGTGTAGAGCAGGGCGATGCCGCCGACGACCGGCGGCAGCACGAGCGGGAGGAGGACGAGCGACCGTAGGAGCCGCTGGCCCGGGAACCGCGTGCGGGCGAGGACGAGTGCGAGCGGCACGCCGAACAGGATGCACAGTGCCGTCGCGATGAGCGAGGTCCGCAGACTCAAGCCGAGCGCCGCGATCGACGACTCCGAGGTGACGAGGGCGCCGAAGTCGGCCCAGTCGACCCGCAGCACGATCGCGACGAGCGGGAGCAGCACGAACGCCGCTCCGATCGCCGCGATCACGACGACCCAGCGGGGCACCCCCGAGCCCGGGTTCCTCATGCGGTCACGGGGCGCCGAAGCCGGCATCGGCGAGCACGCGCTGCCCGTCGGCGCTCACGACGAAGGCGGCGAAGGCCGCCGCGAGTGCGGGGTTCGCGCTCCCGGCGAGCGGCGCGATCGGGTAGGTGTTGACGGCCTTCGACGATTCGTCGAAGGCGATGCCCCGCACCGCGTCGCCCGCCGCGATGACGTCGGTCACGTAGACCAACCCGGCGTCGGCCTCCCCCGAGGTCACCTTGCCGAGGACGTCGGTGACCGACGACTCCTCACTGACCGGGCTGAGCGAGATGCCCGTGGCATCCTCGACAGCGACCGTCGCCGCGCCGCACGGCACCTGCGGTGCGCACACGACGGTCTTGACGCCGGGGCGGGCGAGGTCGGCGAAGGTCTTGACGTGCGCGGGGTTCGACGGGGGGACGGCGATCTGCAGGACGTTGGTCGCGAAGTCGACCGGGTCGCCCTCGACGAGGTCGGCATCGGTCAGCTTCGCCAGGTTCTTCTCGTCCGCTGAGGCGAACACGTCGCCGGGGGCACCGTTCGTGAGTTGGGTGACGAGGTCGGACGATCCGGCGAAGGTGAGCTCGACGCTCGTGCCGGGGTGCACCTGTTCGAAGTCCTTCGCGAGCGTCGTGAAGGTCGTCTTGAGGGATGCGGCGGCGTACACCGTGATGGAGCCGCTGAGGTCGTCCGCTACGCCGGTGCCGGACGGTGTCGGCGTCGTCGCTGGCGCTGACGCGGCGCAGGCGGATGCCGCGAGCAGGATCCCGACGCCGAGCGCCACGGCGCTGAACAGGCGGACGGGCCGACGGGGTGCGGTGCGGTTCATGAGCTGGCCTTCGGTGTCTCGATGAGGACCGTCGTGGCCTTCACGACGGCGATGGCCGTTGAGCCGAGTTCGAGGCCGAGTTCGCGCACGGCCTCGCTGCTCATGAGCGACACCACGCGGTGCGGCCCGCACTGCAGTTCCACCTGCGCCATGACCGTGTCCATCGTGATGTCCGTGACGATGCCGACGAAGCGGTTCCGTGCGGAGCGTCCGATCTCCGAGGGGTCGACGGGGAGGACGGCGTTCTGCCGGGCCAGCTGCGCGAGCGACAGGCCGTCGACGACCGCACGGCCGGCGTCGTCCTTCGCGCTCACGAGCGCGCCCTGGTCGATCCAGCGGCGGACGGTGTCGTCACTGACCCCGAGGAACAGGGCGGCGTCTCTGATTCGGATCTGCGGCATGGAGTCAGGTTAGTGCACGCATCCGCGTCTGATCGCCCTAGCCTCGACCGCATCCGCGTACGGACTCGCCGACCGTGAACGCATCCGGCGACCCTCCGCGACGACGACCGCTCCGAAGCATCCGCATGAGATCACGACTGCTCGCCGCTGCCGCGGTGCTCGCCCTGGCCGCCGGCCTCACCGGATGCGCCGGGTCCGACGACGACGGCCCGGTCGTCGCTTTCTACGGAGACTCCTACACGCTCGGCACCGGCGCGAGCGACCCGGCGAACCGGTGGTCGACCGTCATCAGCGAGGAGCGCGGCTGGCGGGAGTTCAATCCGAGCGTGAACGGCCTCGGATTCATCAACCACCGCGACCGCTTCGGCGACGACAGCGGCGACCTGCCCTCGCTCATCATCGCCGAACGCCCCGAGATCGTCTTCGTGACGATGGGGCTCAACGACGCCTTCAGCTTCGACCAGTCGGCCGATCGGATCCACGAGCAGATCGACAGCGACCTGCACCGCTTGCGCGACGCCCTGCCGGACGCCCGCTTCATCGTCGTCGAGCCCTTCTGGTACACGGACGAGCGACCGGCGGCGATCGAGACGATCATCGACTGGGTGGCCGACGCCGCGGGCGAGATCGACGCCGACACCGTCCCCGGAGCGTCGCACTGGATCGAGGGACACCCGGAGTGGATGGCCGCAGACGGACTGCACCCGAACGACGACGGCTACGCCGAGATGGCGCGCCGCATGGACGCGGAACTCGAGCGCCTCGGCCTCTGAGGCGACGCCTCCGGGCGGACCCGCCGCTCAGCCCAGGCGGATGCCCCGGTCCGCCATGAACGGCACCGCGTCGACGCGCGAGCCGCCGATCCTGACCTCGAAGTGGACGTGGCAGCCGCTGGAGGCACCCGTCGATCCGACCAGGGAGATGTTCTGACCGGCGGACACCGACTGGCCTTCGCCGACGAGGATGCTGCTGTTGTGCGCGTAGCCGGTCATGACTCCGCCGCCGTGGTCGATGAGGACCCAGTTGCCGTAGGTCCCGAGCCACCCCGCGTAGACCACCTGGCCGGCGTTGGCGGCATAGACCGCGCGACCGCACCCGGCTCCGATGTCGGTCCCGGAGTGGAACGCGTTGACGCCAGGCACGGGTCGCCCGGGTCGGGGGCCGTAGTTGTCCGTGATCCGGCCGGAGATCGGCAGCGCCCAGCCCTGACCGCCGACCGCACCTGAACTGGCGCCGCCACCACCACCGCCGCCACCGCCACCGGCGTTCGCCGCGGCGTTCGCGGCGGCTTCGGCGGCGACCCTGGCCGCTTCGGCTGCCGCGGCGGCCGCAGCTGCAGCAGCCGCTGCCGCCGCGCGCACCTCCTCGCCCTTGCGGTAGTCGGCTTCCGTTGCCGCGCGGTTCTCCTTGAGGACGATGAGCTGGGCCTCGAGCGTGGCGAGGTACTCCTGCTGATCGGCCACGGCGGTCTCGGCGTCCGCTCGGGCCGCGACCGCGTCACCGAGGGCGGTCTCGGCCGCCGCCGCGAGGTCGCCGAGCGCGGCTTCGGCGATGGTGGCCTGCTCGGTGAGGAGGGAGGCCGTGTTCGCGTCCGTCTTCGCGCGGTCGTATGTCCCGTCGGTCGACTCGCTGAGCTTCGAGATCGTGCTCAGCCGGCCGAGGAGCGCCTCCGGTTCGTTGTCCAGGAACGCCGCGGTCGAGAGGTCCACGTTCCCGGACCGCAACCACGCGGCGACGAGCGCACCCGCCTGCCGCTTGGACGTCTCGGCGACGGTCGTCGCGGCGACGGCCTGCTCGCGGAGCGACACGGCACGGTAACTGGCCTCGTCGACGGCGAGCTGCGCCGCCTCGTACTCGTCCGCACGCAGCACGGCTTCGGCCTCGGCGAGCGCCGCGGCGTTCTTGAGCTCCTGGACGAGGCCTTCGATCTGGACGATGGTCGACTGCTTCGACGTCTCGCTCGACCGGGCCGCCTCGACGTCCTCCCAGCTGGGGTACTCCACCGCCGCAGCGGGTTGTGCGAGTCCCAGTGAGAGGACGATGACTCCGGCCAGGGTCGCGGCGATGGATGCGCGGCGGCGCGCGGGACGGAGGCGTGGCATGGTGCCCATGGTGCCAGTGGCGAGCCCCGTTCGGGGGGAGGCTCGCCCATGGGGGTGCGGCGGGGTCAGCGGCGGGCGAGCACGAGGTCGAGCAGGCGGTCGGCGACGGCGCGCTTCGAGCCGGACGCCTCGCCGACCACCTCGCCCTCCCGGTCGATCACGAGGACCTCGTTGTCGGGTGTGCCGAAGCCGTCGGTCCAACCGACGCGGTTGAGGACCAGGAGGTCGGCTCCCTTCCGGGCGATCTTCGCCCGGCCGAGCGCGAGGAGCTCGTCGCGGTCGGATGCGGTCTCGGCCGCGAAGCCGACGATGAGGCGACCCGGGACGGCCGCCTCGGCGAGTCCTGCCAGGACGTCTGGGTTGCGCACGAGTCGCAGGGTCAGTTCGTCGCCGGTGTCGTCCTTCCTGATCTTGCGCTCGGCGATCTCGGCGGCCCGATAGTCGGCGACGGCCGCCGCCATCACCACGAGGCTCGCCTCCTTCGCCGCTTCGTCCATCGCGGTGGCGAGTTCCGCCGCGGTCCCGACCGGGACGACCCTGAGGCCGACGGCGCCGGCCGCCTCGTCCGCGACGTCCGCGTCGAGGTGCGCCGCGACGAGCACGACGTCGGCGCCGCGGGCGACGGCCGCCTGCGCGACGGCCAATCCCTGCCGGCCGCTCGAGCGGTTGCCGAGGAAGCGCACCGGGTCGAGCGGCTCACGCGTGCCACCCGCGGAGACGACGACGCGATCGCCACGCAGGTCGCCGGCCGAATCGCGGCCCTGGAGGAGCGCGAGGCCCGCCGCGACGATGTCCTCCGGCTCGCTCATCCGCCCTGGTCCCTCGTCGCCGCCGGTGAGTGCGCCGGTCTCCGGTCCGATGCAGGCGACGCCGCGCGAGCGCAGGAGGGCGACGTTCGCCGTCGTGGCCGGGTGCTGCCACATCTCGGTGTGCATCGCCGGGGCGAGAAGCACGGGTGCCCGACTGGCGAGGATGGTGGTGCCGAGGAGGTCGTCGGACAACCCGGCCGCGAGCTTCGCCAGCGTGTTGGCCGTCGTCGGAGCGACGACGATGAGGTCCGCCCGCTGCCCGAGGGCGACGTGTCTGACCTCGGCGACGCCGTCGTACAGCGAGGTGGTGACCGGGTTCCGGCTGATCGCCTCGAGCGTGGGCAGCCCGACGAACCGCAGGGCACTCTCGGTCGGGACCACGTGGACGTCGTGCCCGGCACGCACGAACCCGCGTACCACGCCGACCGCCTTATAGGCCGCGATCCCGCCCGTGATGCCGACGACGACGGTGCGTCGCTGCGCCTCGGGTGCTGCGTCCTGCGTGGTCATCTCGTCTCCTCGCCACCGGCGCTCCGGCGCGCGGTCCTCGTCTAGTCTGTCCTAGTCCGACCGGCCGAGGAGGAACCCGCGTGTGCACCGTCATCATCGACTTCGAGCCGGGGCGCCCGTGGCCGATCGCCGTGCTCGGGCTCCGCGACGAGCAGCCGGGACGCGCCTGGGATCCGCCCGGCTCCTGGTGGCCCGTGCTCGGTGACGGGGTCCGGGGCATCCACGACCGGGAGGCGGGTGGCGCCTGGTTGGCGACGAACCTCGACGCCGACGGTGGGCCGCGGGCGGCGGTCGTGTTGAACCGACGCGAGGACCTGCCCATGCCGGCGAGCGGGTGGGTCTCGCGCGGGGTGCTCCCCCTGCAGGCGGTGACGACCGGGGTCGACGGCTCCGACGGCCGGAGCGCCCGCTCGTGGAACCTCGTCGAGCTCCGACCCGACCGCGTCGCGGTGACGAGCTGGGACGGTACGTCGCTCCGCTCGGTCGAGGTGCCACCCGGCCTGCACGTCGTGACCCACGAAGGACCCGACCACCTCGACGTCCCCCGGGTCCGCCGGTGGCGGCCGGACTTCGTCGAGGCCCCGGCGCCGACCGGCCCGCTCGACGGTGCCACGGCCGCGTCGTGGGAGCCCTGGTTGCAGACACTGCGATCGACGACGCGCCTGCCCGCCGATGCTGACGAGGCCGTCGTGCGGATCGACGACCACGACGGCCTGCGACTCGCGTCGCTCTCCGTGACCGCCCTGTCACTCGGCCCGCAAGGAGCGGTGCTCCGGAATGCCAGGCTCACCGAACCGGGCCGACTCCCCGACACCTTCGTCTGGGAGTGACACCGGGAGCCACGGGCCCCCGATCGGACTGGCGGGCGTGTGGAGCGCCCCCAGGCGCGCTCGATACTGTTGCACCATGGCCCTGAACCCCGTGCGACTGCGACTGCTCGAGGCCTTCGACCGCCTCGGCACGATCCGTGCGGTCGGCCGCGAGCTCGACCTGAGCCCGTCGACGGTCTCCCAGCAGCTCTCCGTCCTCGAGTCGGAGACCGGTGCCGCCCTGCTGGAACGACGCGGCCGGACCCTCGCCCTGACACCGACCGGAGCACTGCTCGTGGAACGCGCCAGGGCACTCCTCGCGCAGATGGACGCCATCGAGGTGGAACTGGCCGAGGTGGAGTCCGAGCCGTCCGGCCGCTTCCGCATCGCCGGATTCGCGAGCGTCATCGCCCCGGTCCTCATCCCGGCCGCCCGCGCACTCGCCCAGCAGTACCCGCGACTCGAGGTCGAACTCATCGAGGTCGAACCGCACGAGAGCACCACGGCCGTCCAACGCGGCACCTGCGACGTCGTCATCACGGTCGATCAGGAGGACGGCTTCCTCCTCGACCCCTCGGTGCACAGCGTGCCGCTCACCACGGACCCGCTCCTGCTCATCGCACCGCTCGACCACCCGCTCGCCGGGCGCGACATGGTGTCGTTCGCCGAGCTGCAGGCGGAGTCGTGGGCCCTCGACGCCCCGGGCACCTACCTCGGCGAACTCGTCCCGCTGCTGTGCCGACGCTCGGGCTTCGAACCTCGGGTGGTCGGACGCTTCACGAGCTACGAGGTCGTCATCGACCACGTCGCAGCAGGGCTGTCCGTGGCCGTCCTCCCCGACATCGCGATCGGCTCGCGCGCCGACGTCGTCCGCAAGCCGATCTCGGGGATGAGCGAGCGGAAGATCATCGCGACGGCGCGGAAGGGCTCACTGCAGCGTTCCGCGGTCGCGGCAGCGCTCGCAGCCATCCAGCGCGCGACGGACGAGGCCGTCGCGCGCTGAGCTCGACAGGCGAGCGGTCAGCCGTGGTAGCCCGACTTGGCCATCGCGACGAGCGCGCCGACCATGCCGATGCCGCCGAGGACGGTGATGAGGGCGATCACGCCGATGAGGATGTCGTTGACGGTCATACCTCCATCGTACTGAACCTCGCGGGAGCCACGACTAGGGTTGGTCCGTCCCCCGAACAGCACCCGGAGCACCCCCATGATCACCTCGTCGAGCGAATCGCAGGCCGCCGCCTTCCGTGAGGGCCGCACGCCGCCGACGGAACAGCTCGACGCGGACACGGTCGTCATCGCCGTGCCGACCGGCGACCCCGGCAACTCCTTCACCCTCTGCTCGGTGCTCTTCGGCACGGACGGGCGCGCCATCGTCGTCGACCCCGGAACCGACACCCCGGAGGGTCGGGAGCACCTGCTGCGCGAGCTCCGCGACGTCGGCGTCACCACCCTCACCGGCATCGTGGTGACCCATCTCCACCCCGACCACCTCGGCCTGGCCGGCGTCCTCCGGGAGGAGCTGGCCGCGCCCGTCCTCATGCACCGGCTCGAGGACGAGGCCGCCGGTTCGACGCCGCCCGGCCCGGCCGAGCTGGCCGCGGCCCTGGACGCCTGGGGCGTCCCGGCCGACGACACGACCGTGCGCCCCTGGAGTGAGGGCGCCGCCGCCCCGGCAGGCCACCTCGGCGACACCCGTGCCGACCGGACGCTCGAGGACGGCGACCTCCTGGCCCTCCCCGGTCGCACGATCCGCGTCATCCACACGCCGGGACACACCACCGGGCACCTCACCCTGCGCGACGAGGACCGCGGCTACCTCTTCACCGGCGACCACGTCCTCCCCACGATCTTCTCGGGCCTCGGACTCGGCGCACGGACCGCGGAGAACCCGGTGACCGCGTACCTGTCCTCGCTCGAACGCATCCGCGTGCACGACGGCGACCAGGTGATCCCGGGACACGGCTTCCGCTTCACCGGCCTCGCCGAGCGGTGCGACGAGTTGGCGGCCCACCACCTGCGCCGGGCGGACGAGGTGCGGTCGGTCCTGGCCGACGACCCGGAAGCGGACGTCTGGACCATCGCCTCGCGCATCGGCTGGTCCGCCGGGTGGGACGCATTGACGGGACTCCTGCGGGTGTCCGCGTTGACGCAGACCGCCTGGCATCGGGCACGACTCCTGCAGCTCGCCGACTGACGGCGGCAGTCACCCGCCGCGGACACCTCGACGAGCCAAGGCGCGCTCGAAGGCGTACAGGCCCCCGCCCGCCGCGCCACCGGCGGCGAGGACGGCGAACACGACCACCCCGATCGTCGAGCCGAGTCCGATGGGTGCCGCGATGAGGCCGCCGACGACCGAGACGAGCACGGCCGCACCACCGCCGGCGATCCAGGCCCGACGGAGCGGCCCGCGTTCGCCCCAGTGGTCCAGCACGCCGAGCGCAAGCAGCGCCCCAACTGCCCCGACGGCGGCGAGCATCCCCCCGACGAGCCCGCCGACGAGGACGGCGATGCCGCCGAGGTCGGCGGGATGGGCTGAGACGGTCCCGACCGCTTCGAACAGTTCCGCACCGGCGGCGAGGACCGCGCCGACGACCGCGCCGGCACTCACAGCGAGTCCGAACAGTGGGACGACGCGCAGGAGGGACCACCCCGGGTCGACCGCTTCACCGAATGCGTCCATGGCACCGACCGCTTCCTGCACCCGAGCCTCGTCGTCGAGGCGTCCTGGCGCTCAGCGTGGCACGGGGTCGGCCCTCCACCCAGCCATTGCGCGGCGGGTTGGACGGGTGTAGGAGCAGGCGAGGCGGGCGTCCGAGGAGGAGGTGCTACCAGCCCATGGTGCCAGGGGCACCCTTGAACGGTCCGATGATCCCCGGCGTGATCCACCCGCCGTAGAAGTCGCCCTCCTGAGCGTGCACGCGGACACCGTCGACCTCGCAGGCCTCCATGCGCCCCGGATAGACGGCGATCATGCCGAACAGGGGCGCGTAGCCCGAGCGCGGGTCCGGGTAGGTCCACGCGGCCGCGGGCGCGACCTCGTCGCCCACCCGCACGTCGAGGTAGTGGGCCTCGCCCTTGAACTCGCACATGGTCGTGCCGTCGATCGGCACGAGGACGCCCGGCGTGAAGTCGGCTGCCGGCACGTAGTACACCGGGGGGTGACTCGTCTCGAGGACGCGGACCGCCGACGTCGACTCCGCGATGACGGCTCCGCCGAACCGGATGACCACGCGTTCGTCGCGCGGCTCGACCCGGGGCGGGCGCGGGTACTCCCAGACGGACTCCTCACCGGGTCCGGGCTGGACGGGGACGGGTCGGCGGGAGCGAGAGGAGTCGGGCATCGTCCCACTCTGCCCGGTCCACCTGAGCGCCGACCGCGAATCGGCGAGCGCCGCTCAGGCCTGCGGCACCGGTCGGCGGAGCACCGACCACAACAGCCACCCACCGGCCACGGCGTACGACACCAGAAGGAACACCACGGCCGTCCCGCCGAGGTCGAGGACGACCGGGATCACTGGCGATCCGCCGAGCCCGGCGTCGGTCGTGCTCCAGTTCGCCGTCAGCAGGGCGAGCACGATGAGGACGACCCCGGTGGCGAGGAGCGGGCCAGCGGTCGCCCACACCTTCTGGCGCGTGGTCCAGGCGCGTGCCCGCCAGAGCATGACCATGCCGGCCACCCAGCCGACGAACGGGACGACGAGCCCGCCGAGCATGACGACGAACGCGGTCGCGACGGCGAACCCTCGGCGTTCGAGCAACTGCTCCGCGAACGGACGGTCGTCGGATGCGCTCATCGGTTCTCCTGCTCGTCGGGCGGCCCCGTGGACCGTCGGCCTCAGCCTGCCATGTCCTGACGATCCGTGCGCCGGAGAACGGCATGACGCGTCAGCGGGCCTCGGTCGACCTCGCCCGGACGTGCATGCGTTCGCCCTGCTTCCCGAACAGGCTGAGGAACTCGACCGCTCCGCCCTCCGCCCGCCCGAACCAGTGCGGCACACGGGTGTCGAACTCGACGACCTCGCCCGCGGTGAGGACGAGGTCCTGATCGCCGAGCAACAGGCGGAGCCGGCCGTTCAAGACGTAGAGCCACTCGTAGCCCTCGTGCACCTGCTGCGTTCCGGGGGTCTGCGGACCAGGTCCGCCGTGGATGATGCTCTTGAACGCGTGCAAGCCGCCCGGCCGGCGGGTGAGCGGCACGATCGTCTGGCCGTGGCGCTGGACGGGTTTCAGATGCACGCGGGGGTCACCGGTCTGCGGGGCGCCGACGAGGTCGTCCAGCGGGACCTGATGCGCCTTCGCGAGCGGCAGGAGCAGTTCGAGGTTCGGTCGGCGCTGTCCGGACTCGAGCCGGGACAGGGTGGAGACCGAGATACCCGTCTCGGCGGAGAGCGCCGCGAGGGTGGTGCCCCGGTGCTGCCGGATCGCACGGAGCCTCGGCCCGACCGCGTCCAGCACCCCGTCGATCGACCGTTGCTCCTCGTGTCCATGCGCCATGGGTCGATTCTCCGGGGCCGTTGCCGTTCCGGCAAGGTTTCTTGCCAGTTCGGCACACCGCGACGCACGCTGGACCCCACACCGACCCTCGACCGAACGGAACGATCATGACCACGCCCGCCCACACCCCGTCTGCCACCGCACCGGCCGCCACCGAGCTCGTCGACGCGATCATCGTCGGCGGCGGCGCGGCCGGGCTCAGCGCCGCCCTCATGCTGGGTCGCTCGCGTCGCTCCGTCATCGTCGTGGACGGAGGTCAGCCGCGGAACGCCCCGGCCGACGGCGTCCACGGCTTCCTGTCGCGTGACGGCATCCCCCCTCGGGAGCTCGTCCGCCTCGGGCGCGCGGAGGTCACCGCCTACGGGGTCCTGGTCGTCGACGCGCAGGTCAGCACGGCCGTCCGCGACGACGAGGGGTTCGTCCTGACGACGACGGACGGCTCGACCCTCCGCGGCCGACGACTGCTCATCGCCACCGGCACGGCCGACGAACTCCCGGCCATCCCGGGGCTCCGCGAACGCTACGGGCGCGACGCCCTCCACTGCCCGTACTGCCACGGCTGGGAGGTGCAGGACCGGATGATCGGCATCCTCGGCACGGACGCCCAGGCGGCTGCACACCAGGCCCAGCTGTTCCGCCAGCTGAGCGAGCGGGTCGTCGTCCTGCGCAACACCGCTGAAGCGTTCAGTGCCGATCAGGAGGCCGCGTTCGCCGCACGAGGCATCGAGGTCGTCGACGGCCTCGTGGAGCGGCTCGAGGTCGAGGACGACCGGCTCGTAGGTGTCCGCCTCGCCGACGGCCGGACGATCCCGGTCGACGCGCTCGCGGTGGCACCGGTCGCCCGGGTGCATGCTGCGGCCTTCGCCGAGCTCGGTGTCGAGACCCAACCGCACCCGGCCGGGGCGCACTACGGCGACGCGATCGGGGTCGACGCGATGGGCGCCACCTCCGTGCCCGGCGTGTGGGCGGCCGGGGACGTCACCAGTCTGCGTCCCCAGGTCGTGCAGGCGGCGGCCGCCGGAGCGATGGCCGGGGCGGCCATGAACGCCGACCTCGTGCAGGACGACGTGCGTCGCGCCCTCGCGAAGCGGTAGAACCACCACTGTCGCACCGGCGACGGACATGGGACGATGACGGCACGGGACGGAGGGTCCCGTGCCGTCCGAGGCCTGGGGAGGACGCACATGCCTGGTACACCGAGCACCATCGACGACTACCTGGCCGCGCTGCCGACCGACCCCGCCGACGCCATCGAGGAGATCCGTCTCCGCGTGCACCGGATCGTCCCGGAGATCACCGAGGCCATCCGGTACGGCATGCCGACCTTCATGCTCGACGACCGCTACCTGCTCTACCTCGGCGCGTGGAAGCACCACATCGCGCTGTACTCGATCCCACCGTTTGACGAACCGCTCCAGTCGGCCGTCGCCGACTACCGCGCGGCGAAGGACACGCTCCAGTTCCCGTTCAGTCGGCCGATCCCCTTCGAGCTCATCGATCGGATCGTCACCGAGTTACTGGCCCGCCGCCGCGCCGCCGACGCACGCCACGAACACTGAGGACCCGGCCTCGGCCCGGCTCGCTCAGCCTTGTGCCAGCCACAGCCCGACGGTCGCGAGGGCGACCGTCAGCGGCGCGACCACGAACCCGAGCGCGATGAAGCGTGCCCAGCCGAACTCGACGTCCGCCGCCTGCAACCGGCTGTGCCAGAGCAGGGTCGCGAGGGCCGCCCACGGCGTGATGAGCGCCCCGGCGTTCACGCCGATGAGCAGGGCGGCGAACCGCACCGGGTCGCCGGCCACCGGCTCGAGCGCGAGGTAGGCCGGTAGGTTGTCGACGAGGTTCGCGCTGGCCATGCCGACTCCGGCCAGCTGCAGGAGCGCCGGAAGGGAGTCGCCCGTGCCGGCGATCGATGCCAGTAGACGCGCCAGCCCCATCGCGTGGGCAGCCTCGACGACGAGGAAGAGCCCGGACGCGAGGAGGAGGAGCTGCCAGGGGACGAGTGCCGGGCGGAGCGCGCGCGGACGTCTGACGAGGAACACGACCACCAGCACCACGGCCGCCCCGAGGGCCGACATCCACACCGGGATCCCGGACACCAGCAGCGGCAGCAGCACGAGCACGACGAGCCCGGAGACCCACAGCAGCACGCGGTCGTCGTCGCTCGCCTCGACGCCCACCGTGTACCGGCCGGTGAGCTGTCGACGGTAGACGATCGCGAGGACGATGCACGGGACGACGACCGCGATGATCGCCGGAACGACGAGGAGCGCGGCGAAGCCTCCCGGACCCAGCGGGCCGCCGCCCGATGCCGCCGAGGCCTCGTCGATCGCGTGCTCGGCGAGCAGGTTCGTGAGGTTCGACACCGGTAGCAGCAATGACGCCGTACACGCCAGCCACACGGTGGTGAGCGCGAAGGGCACCGGCGAGAGTCCCGCGTGCCGGGCGAGCGTGATCACGACCGGCGTCAGGAGGACGGCCGTGGTGTCGAGCGAGAGGAACACGGTGCTGAGTGTGGCCAGCGCGACGACGAGCACCCACAGCAACCAGGTGCTCCCCCGGCCCCACCGCACGAGGCGCGAGGCGACGAGGGTGAACAGTCCCGCATCCGCGGCGAGCTCGGCGACGACGGTGATCGCCACGACGAACAGGAGGATCGGCCACACGCGATCTGCGATGCCGAGCGCCTCGCTCCCCGGGAGGATCCCGGTGAGGATCGCGATCGCCCCGATGACGAGCAGGACGACGCCGAGCACGGCACTGCGCACGGGCGCCTCCTTCAGGACGGGTGGGTCGGCGCGCTGTCGCTCGCTCGGCAGTCGATCATACGTCGCTCGATCCGGCGAGTGCCGACCACCCTGACACGCCCGGCGGCCGAGCCGGATCGGGGTACCGTGTCGGACGGGTCAGGCCCGAACCCAGCGCCCGATGAGCTCGAGGAGCGCGGTCTCGGCATCGGCCGCGGCCTCGACACTCGCGAAGGTGACGACACCGCGGTCGGGTGCCGCCCAGACGACGAGACCGGACGGGTCCTCGAACCGGAACCCCTCGGCGTCGGCCCGACGCTGCACGCCCCGGTGCAGCACGATGCGGATCCGGTTCGCCGGGTGCAGCGCGAAGGTCACGCGGTCCTCGCCGGCGTAGACGAAGCTCGGTGCCTTCCACTTCAAGTGCTCCGAGAACCCCTCGTCGGAGGCCATGATGGCCTCGCGCAGCCGCACCACCGCCGGCTTCAGCTGGTGCGAGAGGGAGTCGAGATAGGCGTCGACCTCGGCGGAGGTCATGGGATCAACCCGTCGGGCGACCGACGTACGCCGCGACGTCGCCGGATCCCCAGATGCCACCGACACGCGTGCCGGCCCGCTCGTTGGCCGCCTCGACGATCTGGCCGTTCCCGAGGTAGATCGCGACGTGGTAATAGTCGTAGCCGCTCGACCAGAAGATGAGGTCGCCGCGCTGCTTCTGGCTGTAGGGCACGAGGCGTCCCTGCGACTGCATCGTGTAGTACTGGTTCGTCGCCGAGTGGGTACCGATGCCACTGCCGTATGCGGCCCGGGTGAGGCCCGAGCAGTCCCAGACGTCGGGGCCGGAGCCGCCGAGCTGGTAGCCCTTGCCGACCTGCGCGAGCGCGAAGGCGATCGCCGACTCGACGCCGGCGGAGTTCGGCGGCGCGACCGGGCTGCCCCCGCCACCACCGCTGGAGGCACCGCCACCACCGCCACCGCCGCTGCTCGAGCCGCCGCCACCCGACGACCCACCGTTCGAGGCCGGGGGCGTGTTCGCCGCTGCGGCCGCCGCAGCTGCTGCGGCCTCCGCCGCCTGACGGGCGGACTCACCGGCCGCGTAGCCCCGCTCGGTCTCGGCCGTGGTGTTCTTCAGGGAGGCGAGCTGCGCGTACAGCTGCTCGGCCTGCTGCTCCTGCGCGGCGACCGCGGCAGATGCCGCAGCCGAAGCACTCTCCGCCTCGTCGTACTTCGTCTGCGCCTCGCCCTCGAGTCGCTCGCGTTCGGTCTTCGCGACCTCCGCCTGGTCGGTGAGCCCGGACGCCGCATTCCGGTCGGTGACCGCCTCGGCGTAGCTCGCGGCGTTGCGCTCGCCGAGCTTGTCCATGACGGACAGTCGCGAGAGGAGGTCGTCGGACTCGCCGGCGCCGAGGACGAGGTCGAGCGAGACGTCGCCGCCGCCCCCACGGGAGAGCTGCGCGATGAGTGCACCGGCGCGCTGCTTCGACACCTTCGCGGCCGCCGCAGCGGCGTCGGCCTGCGCCTGGAGGGCGGACTCGCGGGCGGTCGCCTCGGTCACGGCGTCCTGCGCCTGCCGGTAGGACTCAGCGGCGATCTGCGCCGTGCGGAACGCGGCGTCCGACTGCTCCTGGAGGGAGGTGATGAGCGCCGTGATGTTGGTGATCTCGGCGGCCTTCGCGGACTCGCTCGACTTCGCCGCCTCGACGTCCGCCCAGCTCGGGTAGTCGTCCGCGTGCGCCGGCAGCACGCCGAGGGTGAGCGAGGCGGTGACGACGCCGACGGAGAGGGCCATCGCCAGCCAGGGACGGCGGCGGCCGTACTGCGCACCAGGCGTTCGTGCGGGGGTCATCATTCTCCAGTCCGACGACACGATCACTCCGACACCGGCGGGTCGCGGTCGACATCGTGTCACAACAGTCACAATAGAAACTTTGATCACACTAGCCACTCTCGTCCCGCAGCACCAGCTCGAATACCCCCGGAATGGGGGCGGAGGCGTGTCGGCGGCCCGCCCGGACTCGGTGGGATCGCGTCACGAAGGTTCCTCGGGGGCACTTCGACAAGCTCAGTGACCGGGGAAGGAAGCTCAGCGACCGGGGAAGGAAGCTCGGTGACCGGGGGAAGGAAGCTCAGCGACCGAGGAAGGAAGCTCAGTGACCGGGGCAGACACGCCGGGCGAACGGGTCAGGCGGGTTCGACGTCCTCGGGCGACCAGCGGGAGGACTCGCCCGAGCGGATGATCGCCAGCAGCTGCGAGCGCAAGGCCGATTCGTCCGGTAGCTCGGGGAAGACGTCGGCTTCCAACCGGTGGGCGGCGAGCCAGGCCTCGTCGCCGGCCGCGGTCCGGCTCACCACGTGGCGTCGGCGGTCGTCGGCGGCCGCGATGCGCTCGATGAGCCCGGCGCGTTCCAGTCGGTCGAGGGTGCGTGACATCGTCTGGTTCTGCACCCGGGCGCGGCGGGCGAGGTCCTTCTGGCTCGCCGGCCCGCTGTCCAGGAGGTGCAGGACGATGAGGCCGGCGTGCGTGACGCCGATGCCGTCCAGGGCCTGCTGCCAGGTGTGCTCGATGAGGCGCGCGGCGGTCGACAGCAGACGCCCCGTGGGCCAATCCGCCATCGGATCGCGAGCGGCGTCGGCGACCACGCCGTCGGTCGCACGCACTCCATCCATGGCACCAATGTAGCGCCCGAGCCTCAGAGGAGACCTCCACCGCTCCCCGCAACGACGCGGGGCAGGAGTGCTGTCCCCCAATCCGTCGCTTGTCGGCCGAGCGACGAAGTCCGTCGCCGGGAGGTCGATCCACGACGGAATCGCGCGTGGCACACCTACCTCACCCCCAGAATTGGGGGCCGCCGACCCCCTGGAGTGGGGGATCCGTCGATGACCCCCGCTTCCTACAGTTGAGGGATATCCAAGGGGGACGGTCATCCCGATCGACATCGTCGATCGGTCGTGGGGACACGAACGACGTCGCGTTCTCCGCGGGCGGCCCGAACCGCCCGTGCGCACCGCGCACCCGAACCACACCCGAACCCACAAGTGGATAGCAGCCCCCATGACGACGTACCCGAACCGCCGTCGGTCCTTCCGACAGACCCGCCCGCGCACACAGCGACGGAACCACGCATGAGCGCCGAACTCTCCGAGAGCCCGTTCCCGATGACCGGCCCGATCGCGACGCCGGTCACGCTGGGCCGACGCCGTGCGTCCGCGATCCGCGCCGAGTCCTCACCCGCCGCCGTCACCTCACTGACCCAGCGGGAGTGGTCGAAGCGCTACCGCCGCTGGCTCGTCCTCACCGACAGCGCCATCGCCCTCTTCGCCGTCTCCGCGGCCTTCGTCGTGCGGTTCGGCGACGAGCCCGTCGGCCCGGAGGCCCAGCAGCTCTACGTCCTGCTGTCCGGCCTCATCGTGGTCGTCTGGCTCGCCTTCCTCGGGTTCACGAGGACCCGCGACAGCCGCATCATCGGTTCCGGCGTCATCGAGTACAAGCGCGTCGTCAACGCCAGCGCGTTCGCGTTCGGCATCCTCGCGATCGCGTTCCTCATCGCGAAGGTCGACATCGCGCGCGGCTACTTCATCCTCGCCCTGCCGGCTGGGACCCTCGCCCTGCTCGCCTCCCGATGGATGTGGCGTCGGTGGCTGCTTAGCCGTCGCCGCGTCGGTGAGTACACGGCACGGACCGTCGTCGTCGGCCGCCGCGACGACGTCGACTACGTCCTCCAGCAAGTCGCCAAGCAGCACAGCATGAGCTACACCGTCGTGGGCGCCGCCATCACCGACGAGGAGACCGCCGAGCCGTTCTCGAGCCGCGGCCGGTCCGTCCCCGTCATCGCCCACGTCGACGGCGTCGCCCAGGCCGCCGCGAACCTCACCGCCGACGCCGTCATCATCGCCGGGCCGGTCGACGGCGGCAGCGACTACATCCGCCGACTCGGCTGGGACCTCGAGGGCACCGCGACCGAGCTCGTCCTCGCCGCGCGCCTCACCGACGTCGCCGGCCCCCGCATCCACTTCCGTCCCGTCGAGGAGCTGCCGCTCATCCACGTGGAGATCCCGCAGTTCGAGGGCGGTCACCACATCATGAAGCGCGCCCTCGACGTCGGCCTCACGAGCCTCGGCCTGCTGCTCATCTCCCCCGTGCTGGCCCTCCTCGCACTCGCGATCAAGCTCGACAGCCCGGGCCCGGTCCTCTTCCGTCAGGAGCGCGTGGGGCGCAACGGCGAGCGGTTCACGATGTTCAAGTTCCGGTCGATGATCACCGACGCCGAAGCCGCACTGCCCGCCTTGATGGCGCAGAGCGAGGGCAACGGTGTGCTGTTCAAGATGAAGAACGACCCGCGGGTGACGCGGGTGGGCCGCATCCTCCGCAAGTACTCGCTCGACGAGTTCCCCCAGCTCTGGAACATCCTCACGGGTGACATGAGCCTCGTGGGCCCGCGCCCGCCGCTCGCGAGCGAGGTCGCCGAGTACGAGAAGGACGTCCACCGTCGCCTCCACATCAAGCCAGGGCTCACGGGCATGTGGCAGGTCTCCGGACGCTCCGACCTGAGCTGGGACGAGAGCGTCCGACTGGACCTCTACTACGTCGAGAACTGGTCGATCACCGGCGACCTCATGATCATGTGGCAGACCGTCAAGGTGGTCCTGAAACCGGTCGGCGCGTACTGATGCGAGGACTGCTGTCGGTGATGCCCCCAAAGCGAGGGGTGTCCTGCAAAAAGAGGACAAAACTCCTTCCGGAGGGGACAACACTTCGCTACAGTCGTCACCATCACCGCGAACCGATGAGTCGTTCGACACCCGAAACACCCGAACCCGTCGACACGATTCACCAGGTCAATGACGCCGCTCGCGCGCACGAACCCGATCGTGCATCGAGATCCGTGACGCTTACCCGAGCGACGCGAGCATCGACGCCGTCCGCCCCCGAAGGCGGACACCACCGGGCCGTGAGCGCGAGCTGTGACATCGTCGCCGTGCACCGGAACCCGACCGGGCACGCGATACCCGAACACCGGCGCCCGAGACGCCGGCCAGCAGCAGCGGCGCACACCCGAACCCCGTGGGCCGGCAGCGACATCATGAGAGACCCGAACTCAGCCATGACCACCACCCTGCAGTCCGTCGCGCGATCCGCCGCGGCCACCACCCGATGAGGGCCCCGAAGCGCAGGAGCGTCGCCCACGGCCGCCAGGCCGACGGCACGCTCCGTATCGCGATGGTCGGCACCCGTGGTGTCCCCGCCGCTTACGGCGGGTTCGAGACGGCCGTCGAGGAGATCGGCAGTCGGCTCGCCGCCCGCGGCCACGACGTCACCGTCTTCTGCCGTCGCACCGCCGCCGACCAGCCGGACGAGCACCTGGGGATGCGCCTCGTGCACCTGCCCGCCGTCCGCAAGAAGGTCCTGGAGACCCTCAGCCACACGGCGCTGTCGGTGTTGAACATGGCCGTCACGAAGCGCCACGACGTCGCCTTCGTCTTCAACGCCGCGAACGCCCCCTTCGTCCCCGTCATCCGTGCCAAGGGCGTCCCGACCGCCGTGCACGTGGACGGGCTCGAATGGAAGCGCGCGAAGTGGAGCGGTTCCGGCAAGCGCTACTACCGCTGGGCCGAGGAACGATCCGTCCGCACGGCCGACGCGCTCATCGCGGACGCCGCGGGGATCGCCGACTACTACGAGCAGCAGTTCGGCGTCCCGACCGAACTCCTCACCTACGGCGCGAAGATCCTCGAGCAGCCCCGCACGGACCTGCTCGGCTCCGGAGCCGGCGTCGAAGCCGGGGCCTTCCACCTCGTGGTCGCCCGGTTCGAACCGGAGAACCATGTCGACCTGATCGTCGAGGGCTACCTCGCGAGCAACGCCCGTCACCCTCTCGTCGTCGTGGGGTCGGCACCGTACGGCGCCGAGCACAGCGAACGCATCGCCACGCTCGCGGCGAGCGACCCGCGCGTGCACCTGCTCGGTGGCGTCTGGGACCAGGAACTCCTCGACCAGCTCTACGCCGGTGCGCTCACCTACGTCCACGGCCACTCCGTCGGCGGGACGAACCCGTCGCTGCTGCGCGCCATGGGCGCCGGCACGGCCGTGATCGGCTTCGACTCAGTGTTCAACCACGAGGTCGTCGGCGGCTCCGGCACCTTCTTCGCCACGACCGACGAGGTCGCACGCTGCATCGAACGCGCCGAACAGGACGAGGCCGCCACCGCGGCCGTCGGAGCAGCCCTCCAGGCGCGTGCCGCCGAGGTCTACCGCTGGGACGACATCGCCGACGGTTACGAGGCGCTCGCCATGCGCCTCGCCGACGGCGCGACGATCCACGGCACCGGACGTTTCTTCCGCCTCCCCATCGACTGGAACCCGAAACCGGTCGTACACACCACACCGACACGCATCACCGAGACCACCGGAGGCTTGGCATGACCCGAATCACTGCCGACACCCGTTCGATCCCCGAGTCCTACGCCGACATCGTCGCCCGCCTCGCCGGCGCACAGAAGAAGCGTGCGGCGGGAGCACCCGCCTACTCGATCTACGTGAACCGCAAGGCCGGCCGCTACCTCGCCGCCGGTGCCTACAAGGTGGGGCTCACCCCGAACCTCGTCACGGCCATCAGCGCCGTGTTCACCTTCTCCGGCATCGCGATGCTGTTGCTCCTCCCCCTGGAGTGGTGGTCCGGCGTCGCCGTCTGGCTCGCGCTCGCGATCGGCTACGCCTTCGACTCAGCTGACGGCCAGGTCGCCAGGCTGCGCGGCGGCGGTTCGGCCAGCGGCGAGTGGCTCGACCACGTCGTCGACGCCACGAAGATCTCCACCCTGCACCTCGCCGTGCTCATCACCGCGTACCGCGGCTTCGACCTCCCGACGCCCGAGCTGCTGCTCATCCCGATCGGCTACTGCATCGTCGGCGCCGTGTCGTTCTTCGCGATGATCCTCAACGACCAGCTCAAGCAGGCCTACGGATACCCGACCTCGACCGCCGAGGGCAAGAGCACGCCCCTGCGCTCGCTCCTCGTCATCCCGACCGACTACGGCTTCCTGTGCATGGTATTCCTCCTGCTGGGCGCCCCGTACCTCTTCTTCGCGGCGTACACCCTCATGTTCGTCGCGAACGCCGGGCACCTGCTCCTCGCCTCGATCAAGTGGTTCCGCGACATGACGCGACTGGACGCCGCCCGCGTCGACGCGTGACCAGCCCCCGAACAGGCGGCACCCGAAGGTGGACTCTCGCTGGAGACCACCCGTCCCTAGGCTCACAACAGGCTCATCGTGGCGCCGCACATCGCCGTCCGATCGAGGAGAGGAACACCCGACATGCATGAACGAGGCACTGGACGTGTCGGCTACGCCGCCGGAGCATTCGACCTGTTCCACGTCGGCCACCTGAACATCCTCCGGCACGCGAAGAGCGCCTGCGACTACCTCATCGCCGGGGTCGTCTCGGACGAGCTGCTCCGCACCCGCAAGCGCATCGAGCCCATCGTGCCGCTGACGGAGCGACTCGAGATCGTCCGCCACATCGGCTTCGTCGACGAGGCGGTCGAGGAGACCTGGGACGACAAGCTGCAGGCGTGGGACGCGCTGCGCTTCGACATCTTCTTCAAGGGTGACGACTGGCGCGGCACCGCCGAAGGCCTCCGCCTCGAAGCGGAGTTCGCGAAGGTGGGTGTCGAGGTCGTCTACTTCCCGTACACGATGAGCACCTCGAGCACGGCGCTCCGACGCGCACTCGCCCAGCTCGACGAGCAGCGCGAGCTCGACGCCACGCTCGTCCAGGCCTGAGTCCCCCGGGCACGATCGCCGGTTTCGGGCCCGCAGCCCCACGCTCCCCATCCGCAGCGCATCGAGGTACTGTTGGACGGATCGACACACGGGGCGGTGGACACATGACGAAGGCTCGGCAGGCACTGCTGGCACGCCTCACCGGCTCACTGCCCGTCCACGGTTCCATCGTCGGCGTCGCCACCGAGGAGCGCACGGTCGTCATGACCTACGGCGACGGCCCGAGCCCCGACGGCACGCCTGGCGTGCTGGACGCCCTCGCCGCGGCCGGCGCCACCGCGACCTTCTTCGTCCTCGTCGGACGGGCCAGGAAGCACCCCGAACTGCTCCACCGCATCGTGGCCGAGGGGCATGAACTCGCCCTCCACGGTGACGACCACGTCCGCCTCACCGACTTCCCCGAGGAGGTCGCCTACCGGCGGACCCTCGCCGCGAAGCAGGAGCTGGAGCAACTGAGCGGGCAGCGGATCGAGTGGTTCCGGCCGCCGTACGGCGCGCAGAGCATCGAAACGTGGCAGGCGGTCAAGCGGGCCGGCCTCCAGACGGTGCTGTGGACCGCGACCGCGTGGGACGTCAAGGACGTCGGCGAACACGAGCGCGTCGCCCACGCCGTCCGGCACTGCCACCAGGGGTCGATCCTGCTCGCGCACGACGGCTTCGCCGGCCCTGCCGACGGCGTCGACGACGGCCCGGAGCCCGACGTCGACCGCGGTGCGCTCGCCGAGGAGCTCCTCAGCGGATTCGCCCGCGAAGGGCTCGTGGGGCGCTCGCTGGGCGAGGCCCTGCGCGACGGCAAGGCCGTGCGCCGCGCCCGCTTCTCGGAATAGCGGCACCCGGCCCCTGAGCCGATCCGGTCCCTGAGCCTGTCGAAGGGCGGTCCCGGTCCTGAGCCTCCCCGGTCCCTGACCCTGTCGAAGGGCGGTCCCGGTCCCTGAGCTTGTCGAAGGGCGTCGCCGGGAGCCGCTCAATCCTTCGCGAAGCGGTCGGTCGCGTCGATGAGCGCCGAGAGGATGCCCGGTTCGTCGAACGCGTGTCCGGCGTCGGGGACGATCGTGAACTCGGCCTCGGGCCACGCCCGGTGCAGGTCCCAGGCGGTGAAGACCGGGGTGCACATGTCGTAGCGGCCCTGGACGATGACGCCAGGAACACCGGCGAGCTTGTCGGCGTCGCGGATGAGCTGGCCGGGTTCGAACCAGCCGCGGTTGGTGAAGAAGTGGTTCTCGATGCGCGCGAACGCGACGGCGAACCGCGGGTCGGTGAAGCGGGCGACGGTCTCAGCCTGCGGGAGCAGCGTGATGGTCGAGGACTCCCAGCGCGACCAGGCGACCGCCGCCGGACCGTGCACGGCCGGGTCCTCGTCGAACAGGCGCCGGTGGTAGGCCTCGATGAGCCGACGGCGCTCCTCGACGGGGATCGGTTCGAGGTAGCCCTCCCACAGGTCGGGGAAGACGGCTGCCGCACCGCCCTCGTAGAACCAGTCGAGCTCCTCGTCGCGCAGGGTGAAGATGCCGCGGAGGACGAGCTCGGTCACGCGCTTCGTGTGCTTCTGGGCGTAGGCCAGCGCGAGGGTGGAGCCCCAGGACCCGCCGAACACCATCCAGCGCTTGATCTTCAGCGCCTTCCGCAGCGTCTCGAGGTCGGCGACGAGGTGCCACGTGGTGTTGGTGGAGAGGTCGGCGGCGGGATCGCTCGCGTGCGGGGTGCTTCGGCCGCAGCCGCGCTGGTCGACGAGGACGATCCGGTAGCGCTTCGGATCGAAGAGGCGGCGGTGGACGGGGCTCGTGCCGCCGCCGGGTCCGCCGTGGAGGAAGACGACGGGCTTCCCGTCGGGGTTGCCGGAGGTCTCCCAGTACAGCGACTGTCCGTCGCCGACGTCGAGCATGCCGGTCTCGTACGGCTCGATCGCGGGATACGGCTCGCCCATGGTCCTGTCCTTCCTCGGTGCGCGCTCGACGCGTCGCACTGGTCGTTCTAGCATGGCGTGGATCGTCCGGCTGGTGGTGCCACCACACCGTTCCCCCAGGTGTGTCAGAGCTGGTCGGCCGACACCGAGAAGGTGTCGCAGGCGGCCGGACCACCGTTGTACCCGGTCATGAACCAGCGCTGGCGTTGCTCGGCCGAGCCGTGTGTCCACGCCTCGGGGTTCACCTGGCCGGTCGCCGCCTCCTGGATGCGGTCGTCGCCCACCGCGGCCGCGGCGCTCAGCGCGTCGTCGATCTCCTGCTGCGTCACGGGCTTCAGGAAGGCGACGCCCTTGGCGTCCTCGGTGTCGGACGCCGCCGCCACCCAGGCGCCGGCGAAGCAGTCGGCCTGGACCTCGATGCGCACGGAGTCGGACGCCGGCCCGGTGCCGCTACGGTCGGCGCGGTCCATGACGCCAGTGAGCGCCTGGATGTGGTGGCCCCACTCGTGGGCGACGACGTACATCTCCGCGAGCGGGCCACCCGAGGCGCCGAAGCGGTCGCGCAGCTCGCCGTAGAAGCTCGTGTCGATGTAGATGGTCTGGTCCGGCGGGCAGTAGAACGGGCCGGTGGCACTCGAGGCCGCGCCGCATCCGGTGTTCGTCTGCTGGTCGAAGATGATGAAGTCCGCCGGCGAGGTGTAGTCCACGCCGAGCGCGGGGAGTTCCTCCGACCAGTAGTCGTCGAGCGAAGAGTAGGCACCACCCATCCGGCAATCGACGTTCGCGTTCGCGTCGGCGCCCGTCTGGCACTCCTCGGAGAGGAGGGTCTCCTCCTGCGATCCGCCACCGACGCCCCCGCCGCCGAGGATGCCCGAGACGTCGACGCCGAGGAACTGAGAGATGAGCGCGATGACGATGACCCCCACCGCGCCGCCACCGACGGCGATGCCGGTGGTCTTGCCCCGTCGCTTGACCTTGTTCCCGCTGATGTCGGCGTTGTCGTTGAACGTCATAGGCTTCGTCGGCCGCCGTAGTAGCGGCCCATCTCCCTTGTTTTCCGGGTTGTTGGCGTTGTTGAGTGTAGGGCGCGATGCGTCCTGTTTGGAGCTCTTGCGGACTCGCTGCGGACTGACTAAGGATCGCGCCTTCAGCCGTCCTCCCGCTTCACCCAGTGATACATCGATTTGAAAGCAGCTCGATCTGAGTCCTCGCCGTGGCCGGGGTGTGGTCCTGGGGGGGGGGTCAGGAGTTCGTGTTCCAACTGATCTGCAAGTTTCGGTGACCACAACTCCCGAACCTTGTTGATCGATCGCTGGGTGAGACGGCCGAGGTGGGCAACTTCTCGCCGGAGCTCCACCAGCTCATCTCGGTCGATGTCTGCTCATCCCAGAGCACTTCCAGCCGCGCAGCCGAGACCCACAGCCTTTCCTTCGAACCGCTCCTCCGCAAACTCGACCCTCACGCGAGAAGGCCGCTTCACGCCGATCCCCTTGATCTGCACTTCAGCCCACCGTGACGTCCTGTTACGCCGAAGGCCCGACGTTCAAAGACGTTCGTGCTCACGAGGCTAATTCAAACCTTCCAGCGGCAAGCAGGGGCAACGCACTCCACCCATGTCGGAGGACGACCTCCGGCATCAGACCGTGTTCACACGCACGGATTCTTGACGTTTCCCGTCCCTCGCCGATTGGCCCGGTCGTGGACCTCCTGGGTCACACAACGAATCGCCGCCGCAAGCTCTCTCCTTGCGGCGGCGATTCGCCCTGCGCCTGTCAGCGTCGCAGAGTTGCGATCGCCCAAGCGCCAAGCAGCACGGGCGGAACGACGATAAGAGGCGTCGTATCGCTCTTCGCGATCGCGATGAAGGCAAGTACAAGTGCGGCCAACGCGACGAACAGAATCGCCGCGCTGGTCAGGTCCAACCCGCGACTACCGCGGTGGCGTGGCCGGTGAGACCGCTGATGAGTCATTGTGTCCATCATCGCCTCCTCGGCGGGTTCGATCCACCGTCAATACGGTCCAGACCTTCGTGGTGCTGCCGTTCTTCACCGTGCGGTTCTCGCGGACCGTGACGTCGAAGATGTCGTCCTTGTGGATGGCCATGCCACGGTCGATCTCGAGCAGGAAGTTGGTGTCCTCGATGGTAACAAGGCGACTGCCCTGGTTGGTCTCGACGCGCCATTTCTCACCTGGGCGGAAGTCGATGCTGGACAGCTTCGCCTCGATGGAGAACGTAGAAGTTGTCTCCTCGATCTCGTCCACCTCGTGGGCCGCCTCACGATAGTCCGTACGATCCAGCACCAAGTCGGCGTCGGTCGCCGCCAGTTCCTGTGTGGCCACATTCGTGGAGCCCTCGCGCACCTCGAGGATTTCGACATCATCGCTCAGCGGGGCCATGATCTTGCGCATCGCGCCACGTGTGCGCTTCTTCATCTTCTTGAGCGCGTCCCACACCTCACGCGGCACCTCGTCGACCTTGTCTCCCGGCCACTTCAGCTTCACATAGCCATTCTCGAGGTACTCGAAATCGGTCGGCTCACCCCGCAGCCGCCGGGCTGCGACATTGAGGCCTTGCACCACCGCACCGCCGGTCCCTAGCGCCAGAGACACTGACCCCTCGGGGTTGTCGTTGATCCACTGCAGGATCGCTTCAACGATGAATGACCCTTCCTTAGCCGGACGAATTCGAACCTCTGGCGGAGCACCGTCTCCGAAAGCACCAGACTTGGCTAGCTCGCTTGTAAACTCCACCAGCCCTTGCAGCACCTCGGCGAGTTCAGCAGCGTTGATGTCGCGCACGGATCCATCCGTGTCACTGAACCTGAGCTGAATCAGCTCGTTCATCGCAGCTCGTGCGTCATGAGTGTCCTGGTCGCTCATACATATCCCCCAAATGGCTGCTACTCAGCTCACCGTAACGGACGCGCTCCTAAGCTCTCTCGCGGATTCCCTATCCGGGAGAATCAGGGAAGGGGCTATCCCCTGTCCCGAGCCGCTGAAAGGGGTGCAGAGCCCCGGGTACAATATCGCCATGAGCGCAGATCGAGAACTAAATCCGAAGGAACTCTACGAAGAGCAGGCGGTCGAGGAAGAACTCGAATGGATGGGTGAGGCAGCCCGCCGCGATTTTCTAAAGGGCTGACGCACGACGAACAGCCTCATCTTGAACCCACCCGGGGCTGAGCACCGCTGCCTCGCCGGGGCCGGCTTGAGTGTCCCCTGCTGTCTCTGCGATCGTCAACATGGCACTCTTCCGATCCCTCCGCTACGACGTCGACATGTGACTGCGGATGCGCAACGACCCGATAATCCATCCGAAGGTGATCATCCAGCGCCGGCGCGACGACCTCTGCGAAGACGTGTTCTGCGTGCACCGCTGCGACATCGACCCGGGCGCGCGCGTCCTCATAGGCACCCCGCCGACGCTCGAGCGCGCGAGCATAATGGTGCGATGGGATCTTCCGTCGAAGCGTGATGGGTATGACGGGCCGCCGAACGGGACCGGCGGCAACGGGACACCGAGCAGGCGTCGATGCAGTTTTCAGCCGCTTTCTCGACCACACTACGCACGCTATTGGCCGGTGGCGGAGGGAAGGGACCACGTCGGCTACTTGCTCTATCAACTGGATTGCTGTGAGCACCTGCGCTCAGCGTCGCCCCAGTTGCGCTCGCTCGGATTCGCCGAGCTGAGGTCGCATGAGCTGACCTACGTGTCAGTTCCTAGATCAACCGTCTCGGACAGGCGGCCATTGAGCTGGCTCACATGGATCTGATCACGTACGTTCTGCACAACACTCATGAGAAACGCCAACTGGGTTGTCACAGTGTGGCGTATCGAATCCGAGTTGGGTATGTTCTCGAGACGAGCGATGCGATCGTCGTCCTCGTGGAGAGCGACGCCGTAGATGTAGTCCATCGCGATCTGGTCTGATCCGAGGAGTTGCCCCGGCCCCAAGCCATTGTCCATCTCCAAGCGGCCAGCGTACGAAAATGTACCTACTAGCCGACCGTTGAGAACACAGCCAGCCACACGATCCGCGAGGGGCTGCAGAGCTTGAGAATGTTCGGGCTCCGATATGTCACGAAGATCTTCAACGATACCGGGCAAGTAGGAGCCCTCCGAGCTCATGAAGAACACGCGACAGTCTGCGATCGAAACCTTCAGATCCCGAAACCCGACCTCCGCGAACTGGAGGTCCACGCCTTCATTGCCGTCTGCATCGCGCGTCATCACCAGTGCGACCTCGAATGCTCGGTCGCCCAGCTCAAAGATCGGCCCGGAAAGCGCTTCATTGCAGCGACGCAAGAACTTCGTGAGCCTCCTCGCCTTTTCCGCGGCTGATACGTCCCGCTTGCGCTTTCCCATCGTTACCCGAAGAACCCCGGGTCAAGAAGTACGTCCATGACCGCGCCGCCATCACCGTAGATGACCGTGTTCGTCTCCCAGTCAAGCGAAACCTGATCCAGTCCCTTGTTGCGAACAAGTGCGTCGTAGTTCTTGAGTGCAATCTCAGTCTCTTTGTTCATAGCAGCATCCTCGCAGAATCGCGTCGAAAAGCGCCGCCGAGGGGTCAACGAATTGATCCATGACCCGGCTCTGTCTAGAGAACGATGCTGCTGTTGTAGGACCACTCCTTCAGCGAGGAAGTGACGTCGGTGTTGAACGCGTTGACCATGCCCAACTGGCCGAAGCGGTACCACGGCGTGCGCCGCCGCTGCCGGGGGTCCGTCGGGGTGACGCCCCCCGCTTGTTGTCCCCCCTGATCTGGGGCTACAAGGCGCTTGCCCCGGCCCATACGCTGAACATGTTCAACAGCCGCTGTCTCGCCCACCCGACCCGAATCCGGTGGGCGCGACAGGGCGGAACCACCACCCGACGCCGATCTGACGGCCTGATCTCCGGAACGAGCGGACGCAGTGAACACCAAGCCCTCACCGGACGCCGTCACCCTCGTGACGGTCGTCTTCGAGCCGGAGTTCGACCTGTTGCGCCTCCAGGCCCGATCCCTCGCGAGGTACGTCGACCAGGCACTCGTCGCGCGGATCCTCGTCATCGACAACTCCGCCGCCGGCCTCCGCGCCGGAGCCCGCCGCCGACTGGCCGCGGCCTACGGCCCCCTCGCCACGAAGCTCGAGATCGTCCGCCCGGACGACCTCCTCACGGGGCCGACGGCGACGAGCGGCTGGCGGGCGCAGCAGGCTCTGAAGCTCCTCGTCGCAGACCGCGTCGAGACCGACTGGTACCTCGTCCTCGACGCCAAGACCGTGTTCATCCGCCCGACATCCGCGGGCGACCTCTTCACCTCGGACGGCCGGCCCAACGGCGGCGTACACTCCTACGCGCAGCACCCGCTGCAGCCGCAACTGCGCACCGTGCTCGCCTACAGCGGACTCGACGCCGACACCCTCGTCGCCGGCTTCACCTCGACCGCCACCCCGTTCCTCCTGTCGACCTCGGCCGTCAAGACGCTCGTCGGGGACCTCGGCTCACGTCACCCGCAGGGGTTCTCCGCCGAGTTCGAACGCGCCGGCCTCACCGAGTTCTTCGTGTACACCGCATCGCGGCTCGCCGACGGGGAGACGCTGCACGACATCGCGTCCGGCGAACCGCTCGAGAGCCCGACCGTCTGGCCGCGGCACCGCTCCGGCGCGCAGGTCCGCGCGGTCCTCGACGAGGCGATGGCCTCTGCTACGACCACCTTCGCCGTCCACCGCACCGCCCTCGCCCGCATGGACCGCGACGGCGTCCTCGCGGTGGCTCGATTCTGGGTCGCCCGAGGACTCTTCCCGAGCACCGTGGCCGCAGTGCGGTTCATCGTGCGCTACCGCGCCAGGTACTACCCGGCGATGGTCCTCCGACGGCTCCGCGCCCGCCGAGGACGGGCATCGTGACCGCGTCAGCGCGGCGTGAGCGCCGTGAGCACTCCGATGTCGCGCACCAGGACGGCGGTGAGCTCGTCGACGGCCTGCAACACGTCTCCGTGCCGGGCTCCGCGATCCGTGTGTGCGTCGAGGACGTCGAGACCGTCGGTCACCCGACGCGTCGACCGGCTGAACTTCGGCCCGTCGCCGAGCAGGCCACGGCGGCCGTTCAGCACGGCGGCGACCGCGGCGACCGGGTCCGCGTTGGCGGCGAGGACGTCGAGTTCCGCGACGGAGGGCTCGAGGGAGAGCAGTCCGACCGCTTCGACGAGGGTGAACGTCTTCGCGCGGGCGGACGGCGTGATGGCGCCGACGGAACCGCGCGCGGCCGTGGTCATCGTCAGGATCAGGCCCGCGTCACCGATGCGCTGCGCATCCAGTTGCGCCGCGACGTGCTTCGCGGCGAACGCGGCTCCGTCCGCGGGCATGAGCCGGCGGTACACCTCGGCGCAGATCTTCGCCCCGGACACCGTCTCGGTGCCGGCACTGTCCACGCGCAGACCTTCGACGCCGAACGCGGCCGGAAGTTCGCGCTGCAGACGGAACTCGGCCAGCGGCGACCGGCACACGTTCGCACGGCAGACGGCGAGAACGCCGGTTGAAACAATCGACAATCCAGCCTCCTGAGAACCGCACCGAGTATACCAATGCGGCGGTCGGAGCCCATCGACACGACCATTCATCCTTGACCACGGGGGACCCGAAATGACCTTGCACGAGTACGTCCAGACCCTTCGCAAGTACTGGGTCCTCATCGCCGTCCTGGTGGTCGTCGGGTGCGCGACAGGCTACGTCGTCGCGAAGACCCAGGTGCCGATGTTCCGATCGACGAGCAGCGTGCTGCTCTCGGCCGAGCGCGGCGAGAGCACCTCGGAGCTCGCCCAGGGCTCGAACTACGTGCAGAGCCTCGTCCAGACCTACGCACTGCTCGCCGAGTCGAACCTCGTCCTGCAGCCCGTCGTCGACGAGCTCGACCTCGACACCACCGTCGCGCGGCTCAGCAAGTCCGTCTCGGCGGACTCGCCGCTCAACACCGCGATCATCGAGATCTCCGTCGTCGACTCCGACCCGAGCCGCGCGAAGCAGATCAACGACTCCGTCGTCGCGTCACTGTCGAGCGCGGTCGCGGACGTCTCCCCCCAGGACGACCAGGACCAGCCGACGGTCCGCCTCACGAGCATCAACTCCGCGACGCTCCCCAACGTGCAGTTCTCGCCGAGCTCGACCCTGTACGCCGCCGTCGGTG
Source organism: Plantibacter sp. LMC-P-059a (assembly GCF_030209505.1). Classification (NCBI taxonomy): domain Bacteria; kingdom Bacillati; phylum Actinomycetota; class Actinomycetes; order Micrococcales; family Microbacteriaceae; genus Plantibacter; species Plantibacter sp. LMC-P-059a. The sequence goes on from NZ_JARVRZ010000002.1 coordinate 310,088, forward strand.
GGGCCATCGCCCTGCTCCTCGGGATCGTGTTCGCGTTCGTCCGACGCGCACTGTCCACGCGCATCACCGACGGAGCGGACGTCGCACACGACACCTCGGCGCCCATCCTCGGCGAGATCTCCGAAGCGCGCCGCGGCGCACCGGTCCTGGTGTCGCTGCGGACGAACCCGCAGGGGCTCGTCGCGGAGTCGTTCCGCACCTTGTCCGCCAACCTCCGGTTCGCGAGCATCGACCGCCCCATCCGGTCCGTCGTCGTGACCTCGGCACAGCCCGACGAGGGCAAGAGCTCGGTCGCGATCGGCCTCGCCCAGCAGCACGCCGAGTCCGGCCAGCGGGTGCTGCTCATCGACGCCGACCTCCGCCACCCCACCGTCGCGACGTACACGCAGCTCGACGGCACGGTCGGTCTGACCTCCGTCCTCCTCGGTCAGCACGACCTGCAGGACGCCGTGCAGTCGTGGGGCTCCGACACCCTCGACGTCCTCACCGCCGGCACGACGCCCCCGAACCCGAGCCAGCTGCTCAGCTCGTCGAGCATGCGCCTGCTGCTCGAGCAGGCGTCCTCCGACTACGACCTCGTCGTCATCGACTCGGCACCCATCATCACCGTGACCGATTCCCTGTGGCTCGGCAACATGGCCGACGGCATGCTCATCGTCGTGCGCGAGCGGTTCACCCGGCACCGTCACCTCGCCAAGGCCGTGTCCGCGGTCGAGGGCGCGCGTGCCGAGCTCGTCGGCGTCGTACTCAACCGCGTCAAGCGCGGGGACCGCAACAGCAAGTACTACACCTCGGAGGTCGAGTCGGTCTCGAACATCCGTCACGCCGTCGCCGAGCGCCTCGGTCGCTGAGCCGTGACGACCATCCCAGCGGCGCTGCGCGGCGGACCCGGGCCGGGGCTCACGCCCCGCCGGGCCGACCCCGACCGTGGCCGCCGGGCGCTCGAGTTCGCGGTCGCCGCCGCCCTGTGTGTCGCGATCGGCATGCGGTACCCGCGCTACGACGACATCCTCTTCGCCGCCGCCGCCAGCGCGATCATCGCCCCGCTCTGGCTGAGCACCCTCCGCCGGTACCAGGGCGCCGCGACCATGCTGCTCCTCGGGCTCCTGGCGATCGTGTCCGGTCTGCTCATCACCGGGTTCGCCGCCGGCGACCACGTGGTCTCGAGCTACCTCGCCACCATGAACTCCGCGCGCATCGCGGGCATCCTGTTGTCCGTCGGCGCGCTGCTCTGGGCACGGAGCATCATCGGGACGCCTCGCATGGCCTCGCTGTACGGGCTGGGGATGGTGTTCGGCCTGCCGTTCGGTGCGTCGTTCGAGACGAACCCGTGGAAGTTCGGTCTGTCCGTCCCGATCGCGATCCTCCTCCTCGGCCTGTCCTGGTGGGCCGGGCGCCGGTGGCTGGACATCGTGCTCCTGATCGCCCTCAGCCTCATCAGCGCCGCCAACGACTCACGGTCGGCGGCGGCGATGTTCCTCATGGCGGCGGCCATCATCACCATGCAGCGCATCCCGGTCGCGCGTGGCCGCGCCCACGCCTGGTGGGCGCTCGGCCGGATGGCGATCGTCGGCTACCTCGTGTTCCTCCTCGCGCAGGCCGCGATCCTCGAGGGCTATCTCGGGACGAGTACGGAACAGCGCTCGGAGGCCCAGATCGAGGCGTCCGGCTCGCTCATCCTCGGAGGTCGACCGGAACTCGGCGCGACGGTCTCGCTCCTCTTCCACCAGCCGGGCGGCTACGGCTCCGGCAGCTCACCGTCGATGACGGACGTGCTGGTCGCGAAGTCGGGCATGAGCTCCCTCGGCTACGACCCGAACAACGGGTACGTCGAGCGGTACATGTTCTCCCCGGGTTTCGAGGTGCACTCGATCATCGGCGACGTCTGGATCCTGTTCGGCGTCGTCGGCCTGGTGTGGCTCCTCGTCACCGTCGGCTTCGCCCTGTTCGGTGTCTCATCCCGGCTGACCGACCGACGGATCAGCGGCCTCGAGCTGTACCTCGGCATCCGCACCGTGTGGGACCTCTTCTTCAGTCCGTTGCCGAGCTCCCTGGTGACGATGACCCTCTTCTTCGCCGTCGTCCTGGTGAACCGCGCCAGGGCGACGTCTCCTGCATCCCGCCCGACCGGTGACCGGCCTGCCGGCCCACCGCTCCCCCACACCCCGCTTGGATCCCCGTCGTGAACACCGTCAAATCGGTCGGCGCAAAAGCCGTCACCATGCTCATCGCGCTCATCTGCGGCCTCACGACCACCCGGCTCATCATCGCCGACGCCGGAGTGCACGAATACGCGCTCTACACCCTCGTCGTCGCCCTCCCAGGGCTGGTGTCGTTCGCGGACCTCGGCTCAGGGGCCGTGCTCGTGAACCGCATCGCCACGACCGACCACCCGCGCGACGACCCGACCCTCACGGCGCAGGTGACCACCGTCGGACGGATCATGCTCACCTTCGCCGCGGTGCTGATGGCGGTGAACACCGTCTTCCTCCTCGCCGGTGTGTGGCCGGCGTTCCTCGGTGACGCCGGCGACATCCCCGGCTCCTCGCTCGCGGCGTTCCTGGCGATCACCGTCTTCTGCTGCAGCATCCCGCTGGGCATCTGGACGCGCATCCTCCTCGGCCTGCAGCGGAACCACATCATCATCATGATCCAGGGCGTGCAGTCCCCCCTGACGCTCCTCCTCATCTGGCTCGCGCTCACGGTCGGCCCCGAGACACTGCACCCCTACCTCGCGCTCGGGTCGCTCCTGGCCGCCGGCGGCGTCGCCCTCACCGGCTTCCTCCTCGCGCGTCGGTTCACGAGCCCGCTCATCGGCACCGCCGCCCGGCGCATCCCCTTCGTCAAGCGGCACCCGGGCGTCCGCGTCATGGACATGGGCTGGCCCATGCTCGCGCAGCTCCTCGCCACGCCCCTGTCGATGCAGTCCCAGCGCTTCGTGCTCGCGCAGTTCGTGTCCGCCGCAGCCCTTGCGCAGTACGCCATGGCCGGCCAGTTCTTCTTCGCCCTGCAGGGACTCGTCAGCGCCGCCGGCCTGACCCTCTGGCCGCGCTACGCGAAGGCCCGGGCGAGCGGGAACCCGACGACCGGGCCGTTCCTCCTGGCCGCGTGCTTCGCCGGCGGCGTGCTGCTCTTCACGGGTGCCATGGTCGTCGCCGGCCCGTGGGTGTTCGGCTTCATCTCCGGCGGCAAGGTGGAGGTCCCGATCGAGATCGTGGTCGCCTTCGGCGTGATGGTCGCCGCCCAGGCGGCGCTCTACCCGCTCGGCATGTTCATGATGGACACCGCCGGGGTCCGGTTCCAGGTCGCCCCGACCCTGCTCATGGCCGCCGTGTCGGTGGCCCTCGCCTTCGCGCTGACCCCGACGCTCGGTGCCGTCGGCCCGATGCTCGGCAACGCGCTGGCCGTGACGCTCGGGCAGATCCTGCCCTACTCGCTGCGGATCAGGCGTCTCGGACGCGCGACGGAAGCTCCGCCAGCGCCTCGGTGACCCGGCGCCAGTAGGCGGCGGTCGTGTACTGACGCTCCTGGAAGGCGGCGGCGAGGCGCTCGGACCGTCGTCGGCGCTCCTCCGGGTCGTCGAGCAGCGAGGAGATCGCCGTGGCGAGGGCCTCGGGGTCCGCTGCGGGGACGAACAGCACCTCGTCGTCGGAGAAGTAGGCGTCCAGTCCACCGGCCCGTGTGGCGACGGCCGCCCCACCGGCGGCCGCGAGCTCGAGCAGCGTGGTGATGCCGCTCGCGTGCAGGTTGGGGGTGACGCTCACGACGGTGACCTCGGCCGAGCGGTAGAGCGACACGAGCTCGGCGACGGTCGTGGTCGGGCGCGTCTCGACGGCATCGTGGTCCGCGAGGATCTTCTTGTTGGACGCGATCCGCAGCGACGGGGCACCGAGGAGCCGGTGCGCCTGCTCGAGCGTGCGCCAGTCTCTGGCGCGGTCGTTCCCGACGGACAGGAGCCGTGGTGCCGGCTCCGCGTCGTCCGTCGGCGAGGTGGCCGCGAAGACCGAGGAGACGCCGAAGGGGACGTAGCGGTGGCGACCGGACGGGACGAGGGCCCGCCCCGCCTCCGCGTTCGGTTCGGCGTTCGCGACGAAGAGGTCGACCCTGGCGAGGGCGAACCGCATGATGCGCTGCAGCCACCGGGGGTGCTTCGACCACTCCGCGAACAGCCAGATGGTCTGCCCGACGAGCACCGGTCGCCTGATCCCGAGGAGCCGGAACACCAGGCCGGCACCGAGGTACTCGACCTCGCTGTGGCAGTACACGTACTCGGACCGCCGCAGGTCGCGGAGGTGCGAGAGCGCCTGGCCGACGTCGAAGACCAGGAGGCGTTTCGACAGTCTCGAGAGCCGAGCCGCGAACCCGTTCGGGTCGCCGCCGCCCAGGACGCTGAAGTGCCAGCCGCCCGGGACGTGGTTGGCCCCGTACGGCGCCCGGTCCGGTGCCGCTCCGGCCTCGTACCGGGACGCGTAGTCCTCGGTACGAAGCTCGGAGGCGACGAGGATGCTCAGGTGTGGAAGGGTCACCCTGCCTATTCTCCCGTGACCTTGAACGAGTCCACGGAGAGCGTGGTCGTGCCGTTGGTGTTGGCACCCGTGACGTAGGTGATGACCCCGACGGCTCCCGGAGCCTGCATGGCCGTGGTGGCGTCGGTCGCGCTCAGCTGCCACGCGGCCGGTTCGGTCTCCGCGTCACGCCACACCTTGGCCTGCACCGTGGTCGGCCCAGCACCGGTGACGGAGAGCGTCACGTGGAGCTTCTGACCGGCGACGTACGCGCCGCCAGGGAGGACGTAGCTGTCGGCCAGCGGCGTCTCGTCCCGGAGGATGTAGACGCGGATGAGACCGGCGGCGTCGAGGCGGACGCGGGTGGAGTAGACCGAGTTGCCGATCTTCCGTCCGGCGATCGTCACCGTGTGCGCGCCACCCGCAGGGGCCTTGTCGACGGAGAACGTCGTCTCGACGAGCGCGTCGCGGATCGACACCCCGGCCAGGACCGCGCTGCGCGTCTCGGTGGCGTTCGCCGTGATCTTGCCGACGCCGTTCGCGACGCTGTAGCTCGTCGCCGGTCCGGTGGTGCTCCACGCGCCACCCTCCTCGGCGGCTCCCCAGCCGTTCGCCGCCTGGCGGTTGTCGAAGTCGTCGAGGGCGACGGGCTCCTCCGCTGCCGGCGGGTCGACCGGCGGCTCCACGGGCGGATCGACCGGCGGGTCGACGGGCGGCAGGACCGGCGGCACCGGTGCCGAGACCGTCGCGGTCTGCTGACTCGTGTGGGTCCCGCCACGGTTGTCCGTGACGGTGAGGGTCACCGGGTAGGCGCCGGCTGCGGCGTAGGCGTGCGTCGCCGTGGCTCCGGTCGCCGTCGCGCCGTCCCCGAAGGTCCAGGCGTAGGACGCGATCGAGCCGTCGCTGTCGGAACTCGTCGAGCCGTCGAAGGTCACCGACAGGTCGGTGGCCGCCATCGTGAACGCTGAGACCGGGTTCACGTTCGCCGGCGGTGCCGGAGGCGTGACCGGGGTGGCCGCAGCCGAGGCGACGGAGGTGAACTGCTCGATGCGGAGCTTCGCCGTCGCCGACGCCGAGGAGTTCGACAGGTAGGAGATGAGGCCGATCTGACCCGTCGCCTGCATGGTGGCATCGGTGTCCGTGCCGCTCAGTTGCCAGGCGGTGGGCTCGGTCGTGCCGGTCTTCCACACCTTCGCACCGAGCGTGGTCGGGCTCGTGCCGGACGCCTTGACGGAGATCGTCAGACGGTCACCCGGTGCGTACACGATGTCGAGCAGCTTCGAGTCGACGATCTGGGTCTCGTTCTTCAGGAGGTAGAGACGGACCTGACCGTTGGCCTCCCAGCGCACCCGGGCGGTGTACGCGTTGGCTCCGACCTGTCGGCCGATCACCGCCACGTAGTACCCGGGACCGGTGCGGTCGACGGAGAACGAGACGGTCGTGACCGCATCGTCGAACTTCGCACCGAGGCGGGCGGCACGGGTGTCGAGCTTCGCGAGGTTCACGATGCCCGAGCCGTCGCCGACGCTGTAGGTCGTCGCCGCTCCCTGGAGCGCCCACGAACCGCCGACCGGAGCCGAGCCCCAGCCGCTGGCGCTGGTGCGCTCGAAGTCGTCCTGGGCGAGCACGGTCGCCGTCGGAGCCGCCGCGACGGTCACCGATCGGGTCGCCGTCGCCGTCCCGCCGCGGTTGTCGGTCACGGTCAGCACGACCGAGTAGGTCCCCGCCGCCGCGTAGCTGTGCTGGGCGGTCGCACCGGTTCCGGTGGTCCCGTCACCGAACGCCCAAGCGTAGGAGGCGATCGAACCGTCGGTGTCGGTCGACGCGGATCCGTCGAACGACGCGACGAGCAGGTTGGCCGAGGAGGTGAACGACGCCGTCGGTGCCACATTGGGTGCCGGGGCGACGGTGACGGTCTGCGAGGTGATCGCGGTACCGGCACGGTCGTCGGTCACCGTGAGCGTGATCGTGTAGGTGCCGGCGGCCGCGTAGCTGTGGCTCGCGGTCTTCCCGGTCCCCGTCGTGGTGTCTCCGAAGTCCCAGGCGTAGCCCGTGATGGATCCGTCGGCGTCGGTGGAGCTCGCGGCGTCGACCGACACGGTCAGCAGGTTCTTCGACTGCGTGAAGGCCGCGGTCGGCAGCTGGTTCGGCGGCAGGGCCGTCGCAACCTGCTGCGTGGACGTGGCCGACGCGCCCCGGTTGTCGGTGACCGTGAGCGTCACCGTGAAGGAACCGGCGGTCGCGTAGGTGTGGGACGCGGTCGCACCGACCCCGCTCGTGCCGTCGCCGAAGTTCCAGGCGTAGGAGGCGATGGTGCCGTCCGGGTCGGCCGAGGAGGAGGCGTCGACGGAGAGCGCCAGGTTCGCGACCGAGGCGGAGAAGATCGCGGTGGGCGCCACGTTGGGCGCGACGACCGTCACCTGTTCGGTGCGCGTCGTGGACGCACCGAGGTCGTCGGTCACCGTGAGCTTCACGGCGTAGCTGCCGGCGGCGCCGTAGGTGTGCGTCGCGGTCACCCCGCTGCCCGTCGTGCCGTCGCCGAAGTCCCAGGCGTAGGAGGCGATCGTCCCGTCGGAATCGGTCGATCCGGTGGCGTCGAAGGTCGCGCCGAGGTCGCTCGGCGTCGCCGTGAACGCGGCGGTCGGCAGGGCGTTGACCCGGCCGATCTTCCCGAGCGAGTAGTGGTCGCTGATCTGCGCGGGCGTCAACGTCTTGCCGTACACCGCGAACTCGTCGAGCGAACCGCGGAACCAGTTGTCACCGCCCCACGTGCTGTCACCACCGATGCGCCAGTAGCCGGTGTAGTCCTGCGCGTTCGTCTCCGTGCCGGAGGCGACGAGCGAACCGTCGACGTACAGCTGCATGCCGGTGCTCGACTGCTCGGCGACCACGTGGTGCCAGGTGTTGTCGTTGTAGGAGGACGGCGAGGACACAATCACCGTGTTGCCGGTGTAGACGCCGAAGTTCAGTCGTCCGTCCGGCGTCATGTAGACGTGGCGGTCGTAGTTGTTCGACGTGCCGTCGATCGAGCGGTTGCCGAAGCCGATGAGCTTGCCGCCGCTCGTCGTGTCCGTCTTGAACCAGGTCTCGACCGCGTAGTTGCGCGGGTTCGAGAAGGTCTTGTCGCTGCCGACGCCGGAGTTGCCGCTCGGTGAGAACGTCGCCGCGGTGTTGGTGACGCCGGAGAGCGCGCCTGGAGCCTGCTTCGAGACGTCACCCCAGTAGGTGCCGGTGTTCCCGAGGGGGCCCGAGTCGGCGGCCTTCGGACCGGTCGACTCGTTCAGCCGCCAGTAGAGGTCGGGGTCGAGGGCGAAGACCGCTTGACCGTAGGTGTCCGCCGGGGCGGCCGGCACCGTGGAGGTGCGGCCCGAGGCGACCCAGTGCGCGTCGATCGTGGCCCGGTTGAGCACCGTCGGGTAGACCGCGACGTCGGAGATGCTGCCGTCGAGGTAGGAGGAACCGACACCCGGCCATCCGCCGATGTTGTCGCCGCCGACCCGCCAGTAGCCGGAGTAGTCCTGCCCGGTGGTGGTGTCGGCACGGCTCGCGACCTTCTTGCCGTCGAGCGAGAGGGTCATGCCATCGGCGCCCATGGAGGCGACCACGTGGTGCCACTGGCCGTCATTGAAGCCGGCCGCCGACTGCACGGTCCGCACCGACCCGGGGTACACGCCGAAGACGACGCTTCCGGAGGTGTCGAGGTAGACCTGGCGGTCGTAGCTGCCGGAGTTGCCGGTCTTGGCATTGCCGTAGCCGACGATCTTGCCGCCCTGCGTGCTGCTGGACTTGAACCATGCCTCGACGCTGAAGGTGTTCGGGGCCGGCTGCGCGATGCTCGAGACGCCGAAGGAGGAGGAGGTGCCCCCGAAGGACGTCGCCGTGTTGGCCTGGGCGAGGTTCGGACCGGAGACGGCACGCGCCGAGGGCGACGCCAGCGTCAGGTCGTTCCCGGACGCCCAGTCGTAGGCGCTCGTCCCGGAGGACTCACCGAGCGGCCAGTAGTTCGACGGGGCCGCGTCGAGAACAGCACCGTTGTAGGAGCTGAAGGAGTTGCCGCCGGTGGCGGTCGCCGGAACCCAGGTGCTCGTCTGCGTGGAGTTGCCCCACGGGTCGATCGCCTTGACGCGGTAGTTGTAGGTCTGGCCGGCCGTCACGTTCGTGTCGGTGAAGAGCATCGCCGGCTGGGTCCAGAAGTTCGAGGTCTCGGTCGTCGTGTAGATCGGGACCGAGGTGCCCTTGTCCTGACGGAAGATCTGGTAGGTCAGCGTCGCGTCGTCGGGGTCGTAGTTGGCGGGCCAGCTGAGGCGGACCTGCCCGGCACGGAAGGACAGTGCGGTGAGCTTCCAGTTGTCGCCCCACACCTCGGGCGCACGCTTGTTGGGGGCCTTGTCGCGCGTCGCGAAGCGGACGAGTCCCTGCTGCTTCGCGCCGGAGACGCCGAGGAACTCACCGGCGTAGAGGACGTAGTCACCAGCGCCGACGACGCTCCAACCGGCCTGGTACAGCTTCGTCTTGGTGCCGGTCTGCCACGTCGGGTACCACTGCAGGAGCGAGGGCGAGGGGTTGCCGGTGAAGTTGCGGTAGCCGTGGACGTCCGGCGTGATCGTGCCGGTGGCGTTGGGGCTGAAGGCGAGCGAGTGGTGGAACACCCACGGGTCGGGCTGCGGGAAGCCGCCGATGTTGCCGCAGTAGTGCGCGTGGCTCGCGGTGTAGACGATGTCCTTGACGACGTCGACCGAGTACGTGTCGCCGTGGCAGTCGGCCATCCACTGCATCGTGCCGTCCGACCAGGAGGCCTTGAAGGTGCCCTCGAAGTCGTCGAGCGTGGAGTCACCGTAGAAGTCGTATCCGGTGCCGTAGACGGAGGTGCCGTCGGACGCCAGCGAGTAGATGGCCGAGTTCTCGCCACCGTTGTGGATGACGCTGTTCACGCCGAACGGCATGGTCGCTCCGGTGACGGCGTCGACTGCGGAGAGGCCGCGGCCGGGGCTCGTGGAGCCGTTGGTCGAGGTGAACGACCCACCGATGACGAGCTTGCCGCCGTCGGGCGAGACGACGAGGGCGCGGACGCCCCAGCCACCCTGGAGGTCGACGGTGAAGGGCAGCAGGGCGCCGGTGGAGGCGCTGACCGCGGCCACCTTCGTGCGGGTGGCGCCGCCGACGCTCGTGAACTCACCACCGATGTAGACGGTGGAGTTGGTCGCCTTGACGGACATGACCTTGCCGTTGACGACCGGGGCGAAGCTTGCGATCAGGGCGCCGGTCGCGGTGTCGAACGCGGCGACGCGGTTCCGGGTCACGCCGTTGATCGTCGTGAACGTGCCGCCGACGTAGAGCCGGGAGCCGTCGGGCGACACGGCGAGGCTGTTCACCACGCCGTTGGCGCTCGGGTTCCAGGACGTCATGACGCCGGTCGAGATCGTGTAGGCCATCAAGTTCTTGCGGTCGACGGTGTTGACCCCCGCTGCCGCGCCTGCCGGGCGGGCCTTCGCGAAGTCACCGCCGACGAAGACCGTGTTGCCGGCGACGGCCTGGCCCCAGGCGACCCCGTCCATCTGCGCGGTCGGCAGGGCGTCCGCGGCGACGGTGGTCGGCAGCGGGGTGGCAGCGGCGGCCGGGGGTTCGGCCGCGACGGCCGCCGTCGGCATCGAGACTAGGGTGCCGCCGACGACGGCGGCGGTCGCGAGCGCGGTCAGGACGACGCGACCGAGTCGTCGGAGAGCGGGGGCGACAGCGTCATCGGACGCACCGCGGGCTGCAGGCAGGCTGGACAATGTGGTTCCTCGTAATCCGTAACAAAGCACGATTCGTTAGCGGAAACACGACAACCCGAACTGCGTGTACCCAGGGTGGATACTATGGCTCAGCTCACGGCCCGGCCAAGGGCCTGAGCACCCCCAAAGGTGGTGCCACACTGACGGGGGTCACCACCCGTGGGCGCTGACACCCGTCGTTGTGACCCGTGCGTGCTCGTGGACTCGGCGACTCAGAAGCCCGTCGAAGCGTCGCCCTGGAACACGAACGCGGGCTGTCCGGCCGCGTAGTCGACGGTGATCGTCACGTCTCCCCGAGCGTCCTCCGGGATGGTGAAGAGGAAGACCGCGTCCTGCGATTCACCGGGACCGACGGTGCCGCTGAACGGCTTGCCGCCCGGCTTGACGAGCGTGCCCGCGGGCTCGCGGTCGGCACCGGAGTATCCGTTGACCACGGTGAGGGCGGTGTCGAGCGGTGACGTGGACCCGTTGGTCAGGCGGACGGTGACCCGGATCGCGGGACCGCCGACATCGCCGGCTCCGACAGCCTCGCCGTCGACGGACTCGATCGAGACGATCGACGCCGAGAGCCCGCTGGGGGCCGAGACGGGCTCGTCGAGCGGTGCTGGTGGGAACTCGGGCAGCACCTCGGCTGCCCCGCCGTCCGTCGGGCTCGCACTCGGCGTCGAGGCGGCGCTCGGGGTCAGCGTCGTGGTGGGGCTGTCGCCGGAGCCGGGCGCGGCTACCGGCCGGACGACGAAGAGCACGATGACGACGACCACGATGACCGCCACGGCCACGATGCCTCCGATGATCCATCGACGGCGGACGACGGGGCTCATGCGGTCTCCTCTTCGGGCAGCGCGACCGGCGTTCCGGTGCTGACCCCACCATAGGGCCCGGCGGCCGCGCGCTTCACGAGGGCGCGACCGTCGCGGTGGCCGCGCCAGGCCGAGCCGAGCGGGGCGACCGGGTGCAGGAACTGGCGACGACCGCCCCGCAACAGGATCTGCCACGACGCTCGCGGCGAACCGCGCAGCCAGCGCCGACGCAGCTCTTCGTCCAGATGGACGGCGGCGAACCGCAGGCGGTTGACGACGTTGTAGTAGTAGTACGTCGGCGACTTCGCGCGGCTGCCACCGGTGCCGTCGTCATGGGTGCCGCCCTCGTCGTGGAGCGCGACGGCCTCCGGCAGGAAGACGATCGAACCGCCGGCGTCCAGCACACGCTTGCTGAGGTCGACGTCCTCCCAGTACAGGAAGTAGTCCTCGTCGAATCCGCCGACGGTCCGCCAGAGCGTCGCACTCAGCACGAGGCACGCACCGCTCAGCCACGGCATCCACGGCCCGGGGTCGTCGGACGGCGCGGTGCTGGCGAGGGAACGCATCGCCCCGGAGTGCATCGACAGGAGGTGACCTGTCGACCAGGGTCGGCCGTCAGGGCGGCGCACGGTCGGGCCGACGAGCGCGAGCGGGTCCTGGCGGGCACGGTCGACGAGCAGCGCGGTCGCCTCCGCACCGATGCTCGCGTCGGGGTTGAGGAGCATGAGGGTCGTCGTCGTCTCGTCCTCGAGCGCGGCGGCGACACCGGCGTTGACCCCGCCACCGAAGCCGAGGTTGCTCGCCGGGTAGACCGCCGTCCAGCCGCGCTCGGCGACGAGCCGTTCGACCGCCTGGCGTTCCGCATCCGAGGTGGGGTTGTGGACGACGACGATGAGCGCCTCGGGGAGTTCGTGCTCCACGGCGACCAGGTGTTCGGCGAGCAGGGCGGACGAACCGTAGTCGACGACCACGATCGCCAGGCCGTCACCGCGATACATCGGGTCCACTGCACACCTCCGCGCCGGCGACTCGGGACGTCTGCCGACTGGCGGTAGTATATGGCGACCGACGGGAAGGCGATGCTGTGAGAGTCCTCTTCGACGGCTACTGGTGGGTGCACGGTCCCGGTGCGAACCGGACGGTGCAGCGGGAGTTCATCCTCGCCTGGAGCAAGGCCTTCCCGGCCGACGAACTCGTCGTCGCCCTGCGTCGCAAGCACGCCGGCGACCGCGTCGATGATTTGCCGGAGGGCGTCGAGACGGTCGAAACGCGGCTCTGGCCCCAGGCGGTGTCGAACGCCGTCGAACTCCCCCGCCTCGCCCGACGCGTGGGAGCGGACGCGGTCGTCGCCCACAACTACGCACCGGCCGGCGGCCGCAACCTGACCTTCATCCACGACGTGATGTTCCAGGAACACCCGGAGTGGTTCAGCCGGGCGGAACGCGCCTACTTCTCGCTCATGCCCGTGCTCGCGAGGCGCGCAACGCTACTCGCGACCTCGACGCGCACCGAGGCCGCTCGGATCCGTCGTCTCAACCCGCGCCTCCCCCAGGCGACGGCGGTCGGCCTCGCCGTGGGCAACGACCTCGAATCGCTCGAGCAGCGGGCCCCCGCGGGTGCTGCTGACCTCGCGGCCTTCGCGGTCACCGTCGGACGCCTGAACATCCGCAAGAACCTGGCCGCCTCCATCGAGGGCGCCGCGTCGGCCGAAGTCATCACCCCCGAGCAGCCGCTGCTCATCGTCGGCGGCTCCCTGCACTCCGGGGTCGAGACCGCCTTGACCCCCGCCGCGAGCGCAGCGGTCGAGCGCGGCGAGGCCCGCTTCCTCGGACACGTGACCGATGCGGAACTCGCCTGGTTGTACGCGCACGCGGCGCTCGTCACGAACCTCTCGCTCGACGAGGGCTTCGGTCTCCCGCCGATCGAAGCCGCGCGGTTCGGCGCACCGCTGCTCGTGAGCGACATCCCGGTCTTCCGCGAGACGGTGGGTTCCGTCGCGCACCTCGTCGACCCGCTGGCGACGCCTCGGATGCTCGGCTCCGCGATCGACGCCGCCTGGGGTCGTCCTGGAACGACCGAGGCGTACGAGGCACTTCGCGAACGGTACGACTGGGCGGAGGTCGTGGCCGGGCTCCGCGCCACCCTCGTGCCCGCGTCGCACACCGACACGGGTGCGGCCCGCTAGGCTTACCCAGCAGCGCACAGGCCGACCCGAATCCGGCCCAGAGCGCGCACCCGACCGCCCCTTCTCCCGGCAGGAGATGCCGTTGTCCCGTCGACTCCGCGTCATGCAGGCGTACCAACGCCTTCGTCCCACGACCAATCCGTACATCGTGCAGCTCGACCGCGCCCTCGGGTCCACGGCCGGGATGGAGCATCTGCGGTTCACCTGGCGGCGAGCGCTGCTCGGACGCTACGACGTGCTGCACCTGCACTGGCCGGAGACCCGCCTCGGTGGGTCGAACCAGGTGAAGGCGATCGGCAACCAGGTGCGTTTCGCCCTCCTCCTGCTGCGGCTCCGACTGTCGCGGATCGCGGTGGTGCGGACCGTCCACAACGTCGAACTGCCGCAGGACATCACCCGCATCCAACGGGCGCTCCTCGTCGCGCTCGAGCGGGCGACGACCCTCCGCATCGTCATCAACGAGACCACCACCCTCCCGGCCGACCAGCCCGTCGAGACCATCCTCCATGGCCACTACCGCGATTGGTTCGCCGAGTTCCCAGCCTCGGAGGCGACGCCGGGTCGGTTCGGGTACGCGGGCTTGATCCGCCGGTACAAGGGCGTCGAACGCCTCGTCACGACCTTCCGCGAACTCGCCGAACGCGGCCGTGCGGTGAGCCTGACCGTCGGCGGGCGTCCCTCGACGACCGAGCTGGCCGAGACGATCACCGAGCTCGCGGCCGACGACGACCGCATCCGGCTCGAGCTCCACTTCCTGAGCGACGCCGAACTCGTGACGATCATGACGAGCGCCGAGCTGGTCGTGCTGCCGTACCGGTTCATGCACAACTCCGGTGGCACCCTCGCAGCCCTCTCCCTCGACCGGCCGGTGCTCATCCCGGCGAACGAGACCAATGCCGCACTCGCCGCCGAGGTGGGGCCCGGATGGATCCACACCTACGAGGGCGAGCTGACCGCCGACGACCTCGACCGGACGCTGACCCTGGTGCGGGCAGGCGATCGCTCCGCGCAGCCGGACCTGTCAGCCCGCGACTGGGCCGATGCCGGGACGCGTCACCTCGCCGCGTTCGACCGTGCCGCGGCGCTGCGCCGTGCGACGGGACGGAACCGTCGTGGTCGCTGAGCATCCTTCGGCTCGACGGGTGACCGTCGCCGTCCCGACCTTCCACCGGAACACGGAGCTCCGCCGGCTGCTCGCGGCGCTGCTGCCGCAGCTCGCCGAAACGGCGGCGGGCGGGGAGTGCGACGCCGAGGTGCTCGTGATCGACAACGACCCGGCCGGCGGCGGACGCGCGGTCGCCGATGAACTGTCGCCGTCCGCGGAGGGCCGTCTGCGGTACGTCCTGGAGGGCGCCCCCGGGCTCGCCGCGGTGCGGAACCGTGCCCTCGACGAAGCGGACGGACGACTGCTCGTCTTCCTCGACGACGACGAGGAGCCGGCACCTGACTGGCTGGCGACGATGCTCGCGATGTGGGCGCATCACGGATCGGCGGCGGTGTTCGGCCGCGTCGTCTCCGTCTTCGAGGTGGAACGGGACGCCTGGCTCGTGGCCGGGCGGGCGTTCATCCGCCCCGCGCACCGCACCGGGGACCGCCTCCCAGCCGTCGCCACCAACAACCTCCTGCTCGACCTCGACGTCGTCCGACGGCTCGGCCTGCGCTTCGACACCCGCCTCGCCTTCAGTGGCGGCGAGGACTCGCTGTTCACCACCCAGCTCACGCGCGGCGGCGGCACGATCCTGTGGTGCGACGAGGCCGTCGTCTACGAACACGTGCCGCAGGATCGGCTCAACCGCCGCTGGATCCTCACCCGCGCGTACCGCAACGGCACCGTCGAGGAGACCGTCGCGCGGCTCGCCGGTTCAGGGCCCGCCCACGCGATCCGGGTGCGTCTGCAGTACCTCCTGGGCGGGGTCGTCCGTGTCATCGGCGGCAGCGGACGGGTCCTGCTCGGTCGAGTCACCGGCAAACTCACCCACGTCGCGCGTGGCGAGCGGGCGGTGGCCAGGGGTGCCGGCATGATCGCGGGCGCGGCCGGTTTCGTCTACCAGGAGTACGCGAAGCGCACCGCGGCCCGGCGCTCAGCCTGACCCGCTCCGACCGACCGGACCACGCCGGTCGTCGGACGGGTTCGGCCGCGCGGACTACTCCGCGAGCTCCCGCAGTCGCGGCGCGAGCTGGTTGTCGAACATCGTGAGCGCCGAGGCGATCGCCATGTGCATGTCGAGGTACTTGTAGGTGCCCAGCCTGCCGCCGAAGAACACATCCGGTTCGAACGCCTGCGCCTCGCGGTACCGGGCAAGCTGTTCCCGGTCGGTCGGGGTGTTGACCGGGTAGTACGGCTCGTCGTCGGCGGTGGCCATGCGCGAGAACTCCCGCACGATGACCGTCTTGTCGTCCGGGTAGCTGTCGCGCTCGGGGTGGAAGTGGCGGAACTCGAGGATGCGGGTGAACTCGTCCTCGGCGTCGGCGTAGTTCATGACCGAGGTGCCCTGGTAGTCGCCGACCGGGTGCACCTCCTGCTCGAAGTCGAGCGTGCGCCAGCCGAGCCGGCCGTGGAGGTAGTCGAAGTAACGGTCGATCGGCCCGGTGTAGACCACCGGCACGCCCGCCGGCGTGTTCCCGCGGTGGATCGGCTGGCTCTCGTCGAAGAAGTCGGTGTCGAGACGCACCTCGATGTTCGGGTGGTCCACCATCTTCGTCAGCCACGCCGTGTAGCCGTCCGTCGGCAGGCCCTCGTAGGTGTCGTTGAAGTACCGGTTGTCGTAGCTGTACCGGACGGGCAGGCGCGAGATGATGTCCGCCGGCAGCTCGCGAGGGTCGGTCTGCCACTGCTTCTGCGTGTACCCGGCGATGAACGCCTCGTAGAGCGGTCGGCCGATGAGCGAGACGCCGCGCTCCTCGAGGTTCGTCGCCTCGGTGCCGGCGGCGGCGTCGGCCTGGCTGCGGATGAGTTCCCGCGCCTCGGTGGGCGAGTACGCCGCCTGGAAGAACTGGTTGATCGTGCCGAGGTTGATCGGCATCGGGAACACGACCCCCTGGTGCTTCGTGTACACGCGGTGCACGTAGGGCGTGAACGTCGTGAACCGGTTCACGTACTCCCACACCCGCTCGTTCGAGGTGTGGAACAGGTGCGCGCCGTAGCGGTGCACCTCGATGCCGGTCTCGGGCTCGGTCTCGCTGTAGGCGTTGCCACCGATGTGCGAGCGGCGATCGATGATGAGGACCTGCAGCCCGAGCTCGTTCGCAGCTCGTTCCGCGATCGTCAGACCGAACAGTCCGGCCCCAACCACGATCAGATCAGCCGTCATGCCACTGCCCTCCACTCGGCGCACCGTCGGGTCGGTGAGCACTCCGCCCAGCGTATCGGAAGCCCCTATCCCCGCTTCGGGGGATACCGCTGGTCAGCGCTGCTTCTTGGAGAGTGTCTTCTCATCGACCGGCGCCTCGCCGGAAGCACGACGCGCGGCGAAGTAGTCGGCGGCCTCCTGCTGGCGCTGCGCCTCCTGGCCGGTCGCGATGGGCGCCCGCACATGCTCCGGAGCGAACCCGAAGGCCTCGACCAGGTCGAGGGCGTGCGGACGGAGCCGCGCGATGAGGCGGTCGACGTACGCGCTGACGGCCTGACCACGCTGCGGGGAGAGCCGACCGTGGATGAGGTACCAGGCGAGGTGCTTCTCGATGAGCGAGAGCCCGAAGAGGTCGTGCACCCAGGTCATGACCTGCTTCGTACCCGGGTCCTCGATCTGCTCGACACCCTCGGTGAACGCCTCCCACTGCAGCAGTTCACCGTGCGCCCGTGCCGCCTCGATGAGTTCGTTCTGGTGCGCGTTGAAGAGGTCGGACGCGGCCTGCTTGGAGAGCTTGTTCGCTCCGCGCAGCTTGGTCGCCACCTCGGCGATCATCGACTCGACCCGCTCCGTGAGCAGCTCACGCTGCACGTTCGTGTCGCGCAGCTGGCTCACCGAACGCGCGGTGGACCCGAAGTCCTTCACCGTCTGAGCGAGGCTCCGCAGCCCGCTGTTGTGCACGGCGCGGTCGGTCGCCTGCTCGACCACGTAGCGCGCGAGCGCTCCGGCGTCGACCTTCGCGAACTTGCGGCTGTAGTCGGTGAGGAGGCGCTTGGCGACGAGCTGCAGGAGCACGTTGTTGTCGCCCTCGAAGGTGGCGTAGACGTCGAGGTCGGCGCGCAGACCCGTGAGGCGGTTCTCGGCGAGGAAGCCGTTGCCGCCGCACGCCTCGCGCGCCTCCTGCAGGGTGTCGAGCGCGTGCCAGGTCGACAGCGGCTTGAGCGCGGCCGCGAGCGTCTCGAGGTCCTGACGGTCCTCGTCGGAGTCGGCCTTCCCGCTGAAGACCTCGTCGAACTTCACGAGCAGCCGGTCGTGGGCGAAGATCTGTGCGTACGTCGTCGCGAGACGAGGCAGGAGCCGGCGCTGGTGGCGCTGGTAGTCGAGGATGACCTCCTCCTGGGTGTCGCTGCCGGCGTTGAACTGGCGGCGCTCGCTGCCGTAGGTGATCGCGATCTGCAGCGCGAGGGCGGAGGCGGACGTGGCGGCGCCGTCGAGCGAGACCCGACCCTGGACGAGCGTGCCGAGCATGGTGAAGAAGCGACGCCCGGGGCTCGCGATCGGCGAGGAGTACGTGCCGTCCTCGGCCACGTCCCCGTAGCGGTTGAGCAGGTTGGTCCGCGGGACGCGCACACCGGTGAAGTGCAGGCGACCGTTGTCGATGCCGTTCAGGCCACCCTTCAGCCCGTCGTCCTCGCCGCCGATCCCGGGGAGGAACGCCCCCTCGTCGTCGCGGATGGGGACGTAGAAGCAGTGGACGCCGTGGTTCACGCCGTTCGTGATGAGCTGCGCGAACAGCGTCGCCGCCTTGCCGTGGACCGCCGCGTTGCCGAGGTAGTCCTTCCACGCCGCCCGGAACGGGGTGTCGATGACGAACTCCTGCGTCTCCGGGTCGTACGTCGCCGTCGTGGCGATCGACGCCACGTCGGAGCCGTGGCCGGACTCGGTCATCGCGAAGGCGCCGGGGACGTCGAGGTTCATCGCGCTCGGGAGGAACGCGTCGTGGTGCGGCTCGGTGCCGAGGTGCAGGATCGCGGCGCCGAAGAGGCCCCACTGGACGCCGGACTTGATCTGCAGCGACGGGTCGGCGAGCACGAGTTCCTCGAACCCGGCGATGTTGCCGCCGTGGTCGTCGGCACCGCCGAGGCGCGTCGGGAAGGCCTTGAGCACCTGGCCGTTCTCGACGAGCAGCTTCAGCTGGTGGAACACGCGGTCGCGGTGGTCGTCCATCGACTGCCCCTCGATGCGCTGCATCTCCGGGCGGGCGGCGAGGGCACGGGAGGCGAGGCGTGCCTCCGGCCAGGACCCGAGGAGCTGGCGGGCGAGCGCCGGGATGTCGAGCCGCGCGTCCGACGGCGCCACCTCGACCGTCGCTGCCGTCGTACCGCTGACGCTCGTCCGGATCGCTGTGTCGACCATCCCTGTGCCCTGCCTTTCACCCATGAAAACCTCCCACAATGGTAGGACTGTCATAACGAAGCCCGAAAGCACCTGTGGGATGTGGACAAGGGGCTGCCCGATCGTCACGGATCGCGTTGGTCATGCCCCACAGCTGTCGCAGGAAGCTCCCAGGGCGTGGCTCAGGTGTTCGCCGACACGACCTCGACGAGCGCCGCACCGTAGGCGTCGAGCTTCTTCGCACCGATGCCGCTGATGCCGTCGAGCTCGCCGAGCGAGGTGGGTTTGGCCGACGCGACCGCCCGCAGCGTGGCGTCGCCGAAGACGATGTACGCCGGGACGCCCTGCTCCTTCGCGACGCCGGCCCGCCAGGCACGGAGCGCCTGGAAGAGCTCGGCGGCGGCCGGCTCGAGCTCCGCGTTCGCGCCGGCCGAACGGGAGGACGACCGCGAGGAGGACCGGGCAGCGCGTTCCGGCTCGCGCCGCATGGCGACCGGCCGGCTCCCGGCGAGCACCTCCGCGCTCCCCTCGGTGAGGCCGAGCGTGCCGTACTCACCGACGGTGGCCAGGAGGTCGCGTGCGAGGAGTTGCCGGACGACGCCGCGCCACTCCTGATCGCTGAGGTCTTCGCCGATGCCGAAGGTCGCGAGCTCGTCGTGCCGCTGCTGGGCGACCCGGTCGGTCCGCTTGCCGCGCAGGATGTCGATGATCTGGCCGGCACCGAAGGACTGGTTGCGCTCGCGCTTCAGGCGCACGATCGTGGAGAGGAGCTTCTGTGCCGGGACGGTGCCGTCCCAGGTGACCGGGGGTTCGAGACAGGTGTCGCAGTTGCCGCACGGGGTCGAGGGCTGGCCGAAGTACCGCAGCAGGTTGACCCGGCGGCAGTCGACCGTCTCACACAGCGCGAGCATGGCGTCGAGGTGCGCGCTGAGGTTGCGCTGGTGGGCGAGGTCGCCCGGCGACTCCGCGATCATGCGACGCTGCTGCACGACGTCCTGGAGGCCGTACGCGAGCCAGGCGATGGACGGCTCGCCGTCGCGGCCCGCGCGACCCGTCTCCTGGTAGTAGCCCTCGACGCTCTTCGGGAGGTCGACGTGGGCGACGAACCGGACGTCGGGCTTGTCGATGCCCATGCCGAACGCGATGGTCGCGACGACCACGACCCCGTCCTCGCGGAGGAAGCGGGACTGCGCGGCCGCGCGGACCGAGGCGTCGAGGCCGGCGTGGTACGCGACGGCGTCCACGCCGTTGTCGCGGAGGAGCTGGGCCGTCTGCTCGACCGTCTTGCGGCTCAGGCAGTACACGATCCCGGCGGTGCCGGCCGGCTGCTCCTTCACGAACGCGACGAGCTGCTTGCGGACCTCGTTCTTGCCCACGATGCGGTACTGGATGTTCGGGCGGTCGAAGCTCGAGACGAAGTGCTTCGCCTCACCGAGGTGGAGGCGCTGGGTGATCTCCTGGTGCGTCGCGTCGGTGGCGGTCGCGGTGAGGGCGATCCGCGGGACGTCGGGCCAGCGCTCGGCCAGCTCGCCGAGCATGAGGTAGTCGGGGCGGAAGTCGTGCCCCCACTGCGACACACAGTGCGCCTCGTCGATCGCGAGCAGCGCGATGGTGCCCTGCCCGAGGAAGCGGCGGGTGGCCTCGGAGCTCAGCCGCTCGGGTGCGACGTAGAGGAGGTCGAGCTCGCCGGCGAGATACGCCTGCTCGACCCGCGACCGCTCCGCGGGATCCTGCGTGGAGTTGAGGAAGGCGGCGCGGACACCGACCGCGAGGAGCGCGTCGACCTGATCTTGCATGAGCGCGATGAGCGGCGACACGACGATGCCCGTGCCCGGCCGGAGCAGCGCGGGGATCTGGTAACAGAGGCTCTTGCCGCCACCAGTCGGCATGAGCACGACCGCGTCACCACCGCCGGCGACCTGCTCGATGATCTGCTGCTGCTCGCCGCGGAAGGCGTCGTACCCGAAGACGGTGTGCAGGGCCTCCTGCGCTGTGGCGAACTTCTGGCCTGCGGCGCGCGTAACGGCCGGGGTCGCCGTGCGCGGGGCAGCCGGAGCGGCCGTCGACGGCGCCGCGCCCCAGCTGACCCCTCCGCCGAGGTAGGCGTCGTCGGGCGGCGGTGCGTCGAAGTCGTCGGGAGCGTCCGCGTCGTCCGGGATCCAGTCGGGTTCGGTGCTCCAGCTCATCCGTCGATCGTAGCCGCCACAGCCGACATCGCCGTGCGAGCCTCCACAGCGGTCCGGACGGAAAGTTCGTCCCTCTTAATGCCCAAGGGTCGTCGAGGCCGGATCCGAAGATTTTCCAAACCACCCCTGTGGGGGCTCCGAAGTGTCATCGAGGGCCGGTTCTGAGAGGCACTCGAACAGCCGGTCCAAACCTCATCAAAGGAGAATCACATGCGTACCATCAAGCGGAACCACATGGCAGTGCTCGCACTCGCCGCCGTCGCAACCTTCGGCCTCGCTGCCTGTTCCAGCGGCTCCAGCTCGGACAGCGGGTCCTCCATGGAGCCCAGCTCCGCACCCACCGAGTCCATGGCTGCAGATCCCGCAGCGGACCTCGTCGGCTCGGGCTGCGCCGCCTACGCTGACGCTGTCCCGGACGGTGCAGGCTCCGTCGCCGGCATGTCGGCCGACCCGGTCGCCGTCGCCGCATCGAACAACCCGCTGCTGACCACGCTGACCGCTGCGGTCTCCGGCCAGCTGAACCCCGACGTCAACCTCGTCGACACGCTGAACGGCTCCGAGTTCACCGTCTTCGCTCCGGTCGACGACGCGTTCAAGAAGATCGACGCCGCCACGATCGACAGCCTCAAGACGCCTGAGGGCGCTGCGACGCTGACGTCGATCCTCACCTACCACGTGATCCCCGGCCAGATCGCGCCGTCGGACATCGATGGCGACCAGACCACCGTCGAGGGTGGAACCGTCAAGGTCGAGGGCTCGGGTGACAACATCACCGTCAACGGTGCCAAGGTCATCTGCGGTGGCGTCAAGACCGCCAACGCGACCGTGTACCTCATCGACTCGGTCCTGATGCCGCCGGCCAAGTAGCCGACCGCGGGTTCACCCGCACGCATCACCAGCGACACCCGCAGCCCCGTCATCCGCACCGGATGGCGGGGCTGCTTCGTCGTGTCCGGGAGCGGCCGTCGGCGACACTGCCTCGACGTGCGTCTGTGAGAATGGAGCCATGCCGTCCGACCGTTCCGACCGCGTCCTCCGCGGCTCGAGCGCCGCGGTGTTCGCGACCTTCATCGCGCTGCTGTCGCACGTCGCAGGCGGGGGCCAGGTCCCGGGTGCCCTCGGTGTCGTCGTCCCACTCGTCCTCTCCACGGCGGCCTGCGTCCTCCTCGCCGGTCGGCGTCTGACCCTCCTGCGGACCACGCTCTCGGTCGTCGTCAGCCAGGTGCTGTTCCACACCCTGTTCGTACTCGGCACCGCACCGCGGACGGCTCAGCACCCTGGATCCATGGCGCACGGCACGCACGGATCCGCCGCCACGGTCGACCTCGTCGCCGGCGCGACCGCGAGCCACCACACCGATGTGGGCATGTGGTCCGCCCACCTCGCCGCCGGTCTCGTGACCATCGCCGCCTTCCAGCGCGCAGGCTCGCTCCTCGCGGCCCTCGCGGGCGTCCGGGAGTTCGTCCTCGTCCGCCTCATCCGCAAGGCGCTGACGGACGCGCCGCCGACCCGCCCGACGCGCGTCGAGACGGCGATCGAGCCCCGCCTGGCGCACCCGCTCGGCTTCCACCCCGAGACGACCGCCCTGCGCGGTCCGCCGCTCGCGACCATCCGCTGAGCACGCGGCCGGCCGGACCCATCGGTCCCCGTCGACCGCCCCACCCCGCGGGTCGTCCCACCGCGCTCCGACATCCGGAGCGCCGCGCGACCCGTCTCCCCATTCCCGTCGCTCGACCACGGTCCCCGCCGACCCGTCGAGCGGTCAGTGCTGCGGCGGTGACGCGTCCCGAGGGACGAGCGCGCCGACCCCGCAGGAAAGGAGCCACCACCGTGGCCGAACCCCGCACCTCCTCCCCACCGGACGACGACCTCGCGGTCGCGCCGAACCGCTCCCCCGGCCTGGCACCGATCCGGGCACCGGAGGCGATCATGCTCGCATCCGTGCCGATCGCCGTCGCCGTCGCCCTGCTCGCGCTCGTCGGCACCGGGGCGTTCTCGACCGGGACCCTGCTCTCCGACCCCGGTGTCGTGGTCACGAGGGGGCTCCCGATCGCGCGCGTGATCCACGACGCGGCGGCGGCGGTGACGATCGGGCTCCTGACTGCCGCGACGTTCCTCCTGCCGGGGCAACGGATCGTGCCCGGCATCGTCTCGTTCTCGCAGGCCAAGGCCATCCGCTGGGCGGCCTGGTCGTCGGCCGTCTGGTTGGCGGCCGGCATCGCGGTCCTCGTGTTCACCGCGGCGAACTCCATCGGCGTCCCCGTGTCGTCGCCCACCTTCGCCTACACCTTCCTCTTCTACGCGACGCAACTCGAACTCGGCCAGACGCTCCTCGCCTCGCTCGGGTGCGTCCTCCTCGTCGGCTGCATCGTGGTGCTCGCCCGTCGCCTCGCCTGGGTCGCCGCGGCGAACGCCATCGCGGTCTTCGCCCTCCTGCCGCTCTCGCTGTCCGGACACGCGGCCGGTTCCGACGAACACGGCAACGCGGTGAACTCGCTCGCCGTCCACCTCATCGGCGTCACCGCCTGGGCGGGCGGCCTCGTCGCGGTGATCCTGTTGCGCCGTGCCGTCGGGAACGAGATCGGGGTCGTGGTCGCGCGCTACTCCGTGCTCGCCGGCTGGGCGTTCGGGGCGGTGGCCTTCTCCGGTGTCGTGAACGCCTCGCTGCGTCTGGCCGGACCGTCCGACCTCCTGACCCCCTACGGGCTGCTCATCGTTGCCAAGACGGTGGCCCTCGTGCTCCTCGGTTGCGCAGGCGTCTGGCACCGCCGTCGCCTCATCCCCCGGCTGCTGCGCCCAGGTGGTGACCCGAGGGCCTTCATCCGCCTCGCGGTGGGCGAGGTCGTCGTCATGGCCGTGACGATGGGCGTCTCCGTCGCGCTGTCCCGCAGCCAACCGCCGGTGTCGCAGGAGCCCGTCGCCGATGACGTCCGACGCCGCCTCCTCGGGTTCGAGTACCCACCGCCCGTGACGCCGCTCCGGATGTTCACCGAGTGGCATGTCGACTGGATGTGGGCCGGGATCGCGGCCATCGGCGCCGGCTGGTACCTGTGGGCGTTCCTGCGGCTCAGACGGCGCGGTGACGCGTGGCCGGTGACCCGGCTGGTCGCCTGGCTGCTCGGCTGCGTCGCACTGCTGTACGCCACGAGCGGTGGCCTCGCCGCCTACGGCCAGATCCACTTCAGCACCCACATGCTGCAGCACATGGCGCTGATGATGATCGTGCCGCCGCTCCTCGTGCTCGGCGGCCCGGTCCTCCTCGCCCTCCGGACCCTGCCGGCCCGGACGGACGGCGGGCGGGGGCTCCGCGAGTGGATCCTCGCCGTCGTGCACTCCCGCTATCTGAGCCTCCTGTCGAAGCCCGCCGTCGCCGGCGTCCTGTTCGCCGGCAGCCTCGTGGTGTTCTACTACACCGGCTGGTTCGAGTGGGCGATGATCGCGCACCAAGGGCACGTCCTCATGACCGTGCACTTCCTCGCCACCGGGTACCTGTTCTTCTGGGTACTGATCGGCGTCGACCCCGGTCCGAACCGGCCCGCGTTCCCGTTCCGGCTCATCCTGCTGCTCGCGACCCTGGCGTTCCACGCCTTCTTCGGCCTGGCGATCATGTCGAGCTCGACCGTCCTCGCCGCCGACTGGTGGACGGCGCTCGGGTACACCGACACCGCCGCGCTCCTCGCCGATCAGGGCGTCGGCGGCGGCATCGCCTGGAGCGTCGGCGAGGTGCCGGCGGTGCTCGTCGCGCTCATCGTCGTCTCGCAGTGGGTCCAGAGCGACGAGCGTGCGGCGAAACGGTACGACCGCCGGGCGGAGCGCGACGGCGACGCCGAACTCGGTGACTACAACGCCCGTCTGGCGCGCATCAACCAACGGGATGAGCAGTCGGGCGAGGATCGCGAGCACTCCTGAGCCGGACGACGACGGCCCCGCCGGCAGTGGATGCCGACGGGGCCGTCGTGGTGAGGAGGACGATCAGGAGGTGGGAGGACCGTCCGCGCCGGAACCGCCCGACGCCGAGGCCGGGTCGTCCGGCTCGGGCTTGCGACGGGTCACGAGGAGCACGCCGATGCCGGCCACGAGGACGACACCGATCGCGCCGACCACCCACCAGACGTCGCCGCTGAGACCACCGGCGGCGGGAGTCGCGGTGTCGCCATCGCCCGCGCCACCCGCGGCCGACGACGGCCCGACGGACGAGGCACCGCTCGTCGCGCACGCCGGCTCAGAGCTGCCGGCGGCGAGCTCCTGACCCTCGGCCGGTGCCCACTGGAAGGTGTAGCTCCCCGACAACGGATGCCCGTCGGTCGACACGAGTTGCCACACGACGGTGTACTCCCCGGCCTCGCCGAGCTGCACCGGCATGACGAGCGCCGGTCCGTTGACCGCGGCACACGCCGTGCCGTACTGGAGCTGCTCGTCGCCGGGGCCGGTCACCTGGATCTGATTGGACTGACCCGCCTCGCCGAGGTCGAGCAGGTTGTCGTTCGTCGTGATGACGACCTGCTCCGGCTGCTCGGTGACCGTCGATCCCTCGGCGGGGCTCGTCGAGACGATGCTGTTGTGCGCTGCAGCCGGACCAGCCATGGCGAACACCGCTGCCGCCGCGAGGAACGCGGTGGCGACGGAGCCGACGAGGCGGCGGCGACGGGCCGTCGTCATCAGGCCTGGCGCTTCGCGTCGGACGCCACGCGACGCGCGGACGCGGCGATCACGATGCCGGCGGCACCGACGACGAGCCCGGCGATGCCGAGCACGCGTCCCAGCACGTCGGTGGTGCCGGCGTCGGAGGCGGCAGCGGCCTCGGTGTGGTCACCGTCGCCGTCGTCGTCCGTCGCAGCCGCGCCGTGGTGGTCGCCGGCCTCGGCGGCCGTGACGACGACGACCGGTGCGGGCGACTCGAGGTCGTCCTCGGTCTGGCCGTCCTTCGCGACGTCGGTCCAGTCGGTCTGGCCGACCTCACACGTCTGCGTCACCGGGAACACGAGGGTCTTCCCCTCCGCGTCGGCCGGCAGCTGGACCTGGAAGGAGACGGTGTCGCGGTAGCCGTCGGCGAGCGGCGTCTTGGCCGTGTAGACGACGGTGCCGACGCGTTCGGCGAGCTGCTCGCCGTGGCTGTCGGTGATGGGCTTCGCGAGCGGGGCCATCTGCTTGTCGATGGTCCAGTTCGGGTTGACCGTCGGTGTCACCGCGTTGATCTCCTCGGGGATCTCGAAGGAGAGGCTCGTGGTGGGCGAGCCGTCGCAGCCGTGACCGACGGCGAAGCTCAGCACCGTGTAGGAGCCGGCGGCGGTCGAGGTGGGCGTGACGCTCACGTGGGCGCTGGCGGCGAGCGGCGCTCCCACGGCGAGGAGTGCTCCGGCGCCGATGGCGATCGCACCGAGGGCGGCCGGCTTGCGGAAGGTGGGGCGGGGGGTCGTTGCGTTCATGATGTCCTGTCGACTGCTCCGCGGCGTCGAGCCTGCGGAGACGGATGGGGCGACGCCTGGGCGGGCGCGCCGATGGGTGCTGCGATGCGGATGGCCGACCACGCCGCGCACAGCACCCGTCCGTGTCGGACGGTGGCGCGGCGGTCAGGCGGTGGCGAACGCCGGAGGACCGCGGTGACGCAGGTGGAGCAGGACGACGCCGAGGTTGCGCGGGCGCTCGTTGACGCGGACCCACTGCACGCGCCGAGGGGCCGGGACGAGGTGGACCGGTGCGGGGCGGCGCGCGAGCACCCGGACCGTGAGCGCCGAGAGCGCGGCGCGGGTCGCGCGTTCGGCGAAGAGGATGGCCGTGATCGTGGCGACGGCGGCGACGAGGTGGGCCACCCACATCGCGGTGGCGCCGTGGCTGTGCATCGCGATGCCGCCGCCGGCGGCCAGCTCGACGACCTGGTGCCGGTGCCACGAACCGGCACCGGATCCGCCGCCCGAGGTCACCGAGGCGCTGACGGTGCTCGGGACGAGGGTGAAGAGCGCGTGGTAGCCGAGCTGGCTCACGAGCACGGAGGCGACGATCCCCGCAACGGTGATGCGTCGGCCGGCGAGCAGCACGCAGACGAGGACGGCGAAGGTGCCGCCGACGAGGAGCACGAACGCGGACGGTGCCGCGGCTCCGCCGATCGTGTGCGAAAGTGCGGCGGCGAAGGTGGCGAAGGCGGCTGCGGCGGTGCCGCGGGCGACTCGAGCCCACCGTTCCGTCATGCCATGCCTCCGGGAGAACGAGCGGACCAGGTGTCGACGCTCGGACTCCAGACTACCCGAGCGACGCTCGCCCTCAGGCGGCGTCGGCCACGAACAGCAGGACGATCGACGCGACGGAGCAGACCACGCCGATACCGAAGCTCACCCAGAACAGCAGCCGGAGTGCCTTCGCATGATCGGCGCTCCGGGTGAACCGGGCACGCGACGGCTCGCGTCGGGCGTAGAAGACGTTCGGTTCCTCCGGGTCGCGGAGCGCGTCGAACTCCGCGTCGGAGACGGGACGGGAGTACAGCTCCGCGGCCTCCGTCATCCAGCGGACCTCCCGGCCGGCTGTCCCCTCCGGGCGCTCAGGATCGACCGGCCCGTCGACGATGACGCCGTGCGTCTCGACCCAGCTGCCGTCCGCCGCCCTGGCGATGAGCATGGCGAGGAGCACGACGACGGCGCATCCGAAGCCGATCCAGGTGAAGACCTCGAACACGAGGCCGAGGAGGTCGTGGGTGTCCACGCTCACATGCTATCCGGCGCCTCCGGGTGCGTCGGTGACCGCTCGACTCAGACCGACTCCGGGCGCTTCTGTCGCATGGGTTCCGCCGGCTGGTCCGGACCGTTCCAGACGCCGACGATGCCCCAGGCGACCGCGGCGATCGGGACCGCGAGGACCGCCCCGACGATGCCGCCGAGGATGGTGCCGGCCGTCAAGGCGAGCAGGACGACGAGGGCGTGCAGCTTGAGCGAACGCGCCATGACGACGGGCTGCAGGAAGTTGCCCTCGAGCTGGTTCACGAGGACGACCACACCGACGACGATGAGCGCGGCGACCGGACCGTTGGCCACGAGCGCGACGAGCGCCGCGAGGATGCCGGCGGCGGTCGCACCGACGATCGGGATGAAGGCGGTGAGGAACACGATGACGCTGAGCGGCAGCGCGAGCGGGACGCCGATGATCGCGAGGCCGATGCCGATGCCGAGCGCATCGACGGCCGCGATCGTCGCGGTGCCGCGCACATAGCCGCCGAGCGTGTCGACCGTCTTGCCACCGATGCGCTTGGCGCGGTCGTACGCGGCCCCGGTGAAGGGCCGGAGCAGGAACTCCCAGAGCCGCGGCCCGTCCTTCAGGAAGAAGAACAGCACGACGATCATGAGGACGAGCCCGGTGAGGAAGCTCGCCGTCGCCGAGACCCCGGCGAGCGCCCCGCTGCCGAACTGGCTCGAGGTGAGGAAGTCGACCGCGGTCTGCTTGGCGTCCTCGATCTGCTTCTCGTCGATGTCGAACGGCAGGGTGCCGAGCCAGTCCTGCAGCTGCCCGAAGCCCTTGGAGGCGGAGTCGACGAGGTCGTCCCACTGGCTGCGGACGGCCCAGACGATGAGCCAACCGATGCCGCCGAGGACGACGAGGATCGAGACGAGGGCGATCCAGGTGGCGAGGATCGACGGGAGGCCCTTCGAGCGCATCCACCGCATGAGCGGGTAGATCGCGGACGCGAGGATGAGGGCGATGACGACGGGGATCATCACGAGGGAGAGTTGGGTCAGCGCGAAGACGATGAGCGCGGCGACGGCGACGATCGCGAGCGTCTGGACGCTGCGGGTGGCGAGGGTGCCGATGCGGTCGTGCCAGAGTCCTCTGGCGAGCGGCTCGGGCGTACCGTCGTGCTTGTCGAACAGGCCCATGGGGTCCCCAATCTCGGGAGCGACGGGACCGGCGTGGCCCCGTCGCCCAGTCAAGCACGTCGGCGAGGACCGCGGCAGATCGAGCGGAGTAGCGTTGGCCGTGATAAGGAGGCGCTCATGACGAGACTCGACGCCGATCCGGTACCCAGCGTCTGCCACGCGCCCGACGGCTCTGGCACGCGGCTGCTCGAGGCGCGCGTGGTCCCCCTCGGCGGCGTCCGAGGCCTGAGCGTCCACCGCACCCTCCCCCAGCGCGAACTGCCGATGATCGGCGCCTGGTGCTTCCTCGACCGATTCGACGAGGACCGCGCGCGGATGCGGGTCCTGCCGCACCCGCACACCGGCTTGCAGACCGTGACCTGGCCGCTGGCCGGCGACATCCGTCACCGGGACAGCGTCGGCAGCGACGTGGTCGTCCGCCCTGGTGAGTTGAACCTCATGACGAGCGGCGTCGGGGTCTCCCACTCCGAGTTCTCCGTCGGCGAGGAGGAGGACGAGATGCACGGCCTGCAGCTCTGGGTCGCGCTCCCCGAGCACGCCTCCTCGGTTCCGGCGGCGTTCGAACAGCACCGGGACCTCCCCGTCCACACCGTTCCCGGTCTCCGCGCGACGGTCCTCATCGGCACGCTCGGTGGCGGGACGTCCACTGCCACCGTGCACTCGCCGCTCCTCGGCGCCGACGTCGTCCTCGACCCCGGTGCAGCGGTGACCCTGCCGGTCGACCCCGCCTTCGAGCACGGTGTCCTCGTGATCGACGGTGCGCTCGAGGTGGACGGCATCGCCCTCGCCTCCGGTCCGCTGCTCTACCTCGAGCCGGGTCGTGACCACCTCAGCCTGAGCAGCGGCAGCGGTGCCCGATTCGTCCTCCTCGGTGGAACACCGTTCCCGGAGGAACTCGTCATGTGGTGGAACTTCGTCGGTCGGAGCCACGAGGACATCGAGACCGCCCGAGCGGATTGGGAGGCCGGGTCGCCGAGGTTCGGTTCGGTGGCCGGTCACGGGGCCGAGCGCATCCCGGCTCCCCCACTGCCGAACGTCCGGCTGACCCCGCGTCGGCGCTCGATCTGACCCCTTCCGGACGGCGCTCGCCATCCCGATCCGGACCACATCCGTCGGCCGTCCGCCCGGCCAAGGGAGGATAGGCTGTCCTCAGGAGATCGGCTGCTCGTGAAGGTGGGCTCATGCAACGTCTGAGTACGCGACTGCTGCTGACCTGCGCCGCGATCGGTGTCGGGGGCGGCCTCGTCTTCGTCGTCTCCGGATACGTCGGCGGCACGATCTCCGCCACCGCGCCGGTGCTCTACGGCCTCATCATCGGCGTGTACTTCCTGCCGGGCGTCGTCGCGCAGGCGCTGCTGCGCCGAGGTGGCGTGGCACTCATGACCGGCCTCACCGCCGGCCTCGTCTCCGCAGCCTTCAGCCCGCAGTGGTTCTTCCGCTACTTCGGCACGGGGCTCGCCATCGGCCTCCTCCAGGAGATCCCCTTCGCCGTGTCCCGGTACCGCGTGTGGCGCTCATGGGTCTTCTATCTCGCCGCCGGGATCGCCGGAATCGTGTTCGCCGCCTCGGTGCTCGTCGTCTTGGGCATCGACCATTTCACCCCGGTCGCACAGGCCGTCTACATCGCCCTGTTCGTCCTCAGCCCGATCGCGTTCACCGCGGCCGGACGCGGCGTGGCCGCAGCGCTCGCCAGGGCAGGGGTCGGGCGGTCCATCGCCAAGCCGGTGCAGCGCGGCCGCGGATCCGTCGACACGCGGGTCTGAGTGGACGTCGCTCCACCGGCGCAGCCCGCCACCCTGGTCCGTCGGGTGCGCATCCGTCATGACGACCGGGAGCAGTGGACCCCCGACGACGTCTCGTTCGGGATCGCGCCGGGCGAGGTGGTGCTCCTCCTCGGACCGAGCGGATCCGGGAAGTCGACGCTCGCGCTCGCCCTCAACGGTCTCATCCCCCACGCGCTCCCGGCCGAACTCGAGGGCACCGTGGTCACCGCCGGACTCGACACCGCGGAGGCGACCGTCGCCCAGCTGAGCGAACACGTCTCGATGGTCTTCCAGGATCCCGACGCCCAGATCGTCACCGGTTCGGTGCTCGACGAAGTGTGCTTCGGACCGGAGAACCTCCTGCTCCCCGTCGAGGACGTCC
Source organism: Plantibacter sp. LMC-P-059a (assembly GCF_030209505.1). NCBI lineage: Bacteria > Bacillati > Actinomycetota > Actinomycetes > Micrococcales > Microbacteriaceae > Plantibacter > Plantibacter sp. LMC-P-059a. The sequence goes on from NZ_JARVRZ010000002.1 coordinate 341,007, forward strand.
TCGCCAGGGCGGAGCGCGCGCTGCGGCAGGTCGGGCTCTGGGAACGGCGGACCGAGAACCCCGACCGCCTCTCGGGCGGAGGTCGCCAGCGACTCGCCATCGCGTGCGCCCTGGCGATGGGTGGCGAGCTGCTCGTCCTCGACGAACCGACCGCCAACCTCGATCCGGCGGGTATCGAGGAGGTCTACGCAGCGCTCCGATCGCTCGTCTCCGCACCGGACGGTTCCCGGGGGGACCACGCGATCCTGCTCGTCGAGCACAACCTCGACGCCGCCATCGACCTCGTCGACCGCGTCGTCGTCCTCGACCGCGACGGCCGTCTCCGGTTCGACGGGCCGACCCGCGAGGTCCTCATCGGCCACGTCAGCGAGCTCCTCGAGCTGGGCGTCTGGCTGCCGGTCGCCACCCTCGCCGCACTGCGCCTGCAGGAGGCTGGCGTCCGCCTGCCGAGCCTCCCCCTGACGCCCGACGAGCTGACCGCCGCCCTCGACGCGATCGAGCTCCCGGCACCCCCGACCGCCGTCGCGGCACCCGTCGGCGCCGATCGGTCCGTCGCGGTGCGCGTCGACCGTCTCAGCGTCGAGCGCGGCAGGGGGCGGCACCGGACGCGGATCCTGCACGAGGTGAGCCTCGAGGTCGACGCCGGCGACTTCCTCGCCGTCATCGGCACGAACGGCGCCGGCAAGACGACGCTGCTCCAAGCGATCGCGGGCGTCGTCCAACCCCCTCGAGGCCGCATCGACGTCGGCGGGATCGACCCCGGCCGGAGCGACGTCCGGACGGTCGCCGCGCACATCGGGTTCGTCTTCCAGAACCCCGAGCACCAGTTCATCACCCACACCGTCCACGACGAACTCGCGCACGGCCTGCGGATCCGGGGCGTCGACGAACCGGAGGTCGAGCGTCGCGTCACCGAGCTGCTGCGCCGCTTCGGGCTCGAGTCGGCGCGTGAGGTGCACCCGTTCCTCCTGTCGGGCGGTCAGAAGCGACGGTTGTCGGTCGGGAGCGCACTCATCGCCGGAGCCCCGGTGCTCGCGCTCGACGAGCCGACGTTCGGGCAGGACCGCGCGCGGGCGAACGAACTCCTCGACCTGCTCGCCGAGCTCAACACCCAGGGCACGACGGTCATCGTCGTGACCCACGACCTCCAGCTCGTCGCGGACCACGCCGCCCACGTGGCGGTGATGGCCGACGGGCGGCTCCTCGCTCATGGCCCGACCGGCGCCGTCCTCGCCGACGACGACCTCATCCAGCGGGCCGGCCTTCGTGCGCCGCCGCTCGCGAGAGCCATGCGCGCGTTGGAACACCACCCCGAGTGGCGGCGTCTCTCGCGGCTCGCCGATCTGCCGGGGACGGACCTCCCGTGAGCGCGACGTCGATCAACCCGTACGCGACGAACGCGACGCACCCGGCGAACCGGTTCCTGTACCGCTTGAACCCGCTCGCGAAACTCGGTGCCCCCCTCCCGCTGATGGCGGTCCTCGCGTTCACGAGGGACCTCCTGACACCGACGCTCTGCATCGCCCTGGCCGTCGTGATCATCCTCGTCGGCGCTCGACTGACGAAGGCGGTCGCGCTCCTCCTGTTCGTCGGGCTCCCGGTCGTCGTCGGGATCATGTCGTTCAGCTTCGGCCTGTGGACCGACCCGAGCAAGGTCGATCAGTCCGTCCTCCTGTTCCAGATCGGCGACTACCGCTTCTTCCTCGGGGCGCTGCTCGTCGGACTCGCGACGGCCCTCCGGCTGGCGAGCCTGCTCGTCTTGGCACTCATCGGCGGACTCACCTCCACCGGACCGGACGTGGTCCGCGCGATGATCCAGCAGCTGCACGTGCCGTACCGGATCGGGTACACGGCGCTCGCGGCCTACCGGTTCGTGCCACGGTTCGGCCACGAACTCGAGGTCATCCGTTCGGCGCACCGGGTTCGCGGGATGGCCGAGGGGCGCGGCCCGATCGCCGCCGTCCGCCGCACCGCCGGGTACGTCGTGCCCCTGCTCGCCGGGGCGATCCGGCACGCGGAGCGGGTCGCCCTCGCCATGGACGCGCGCGCCTTCGGGGCCCATCGGACGCGGACGGAGCGGTACCGTGTCCCGTTCCGCGCGCGCGACTGGATCTTAATGGTCCTCTTCTGGCTCGTGAGCGCCACCATCGTGTGGTGGAGTCTCACCGCCGGCCCTGGCCCGGTCACGCGCGGGTGAACCGCTGAGCACCCTGGCGGGGCCATCCCGTCGACGGCCCGGCGCTCAGGGGCCGAGCTCACCGGCAAAGTAAACCGTCGAACCGGAACGCCCCACCTCGGCGAGACCGGCCTTCTCGAGGACGCGCTGCGACGCGACGTTCGCCACGTCGGTGTCGGCGATCGCCCGCGACGCGCCATGCGCGCTCGCCACGGCGAGGGCTGCGGCGACGACCTCGGTCGCCAGCCCGACGCCACGCGCCGCCGGGATGAGGCCGTAGCCGAATTCGACCGCACCGGAGCTGTCGGGCGGGCCGAAGAAGCCGAACCCTCCGACGGCCAGTCCCGCGGCGTCGCGGACGAGGTAGAGCGTGAACACCGGATCGTGGTCGGTCGATGCGGCGTGGCTTCGGAGTGGACCCCGTTCGTCGGCGAGCGGATACTCCGGGTGCCACGCGTCGCCGTCCCGCTCGTCGCGGTCGACGATCCGTCGGGCAAGCGCCGGGGAGATGGGTTCGAGTGTCGTCCGTGCCGTGTGGATGGTCATCGATGTCAGTCTCTCATCGTCTCGGGCGACGTCAGACGATCGAACGTATGTTCTAATGGGTGCATGCGGTGGAGCGGACAGGAACTCGGAGTCGAAGCGACGTCGGCGCTGCCCGGCCTCGCCAAGTTGAACAACCTCGTGCGCAGCGTCCAGACGCCGGAGTTCGCCGGGATCACCTTCCACGAGGTGCTCGCGAAGTCGGCCCTCAACCGGGTCCCCGGCCAGTCGGTGATGCCGTTCGGGTGGACGATCAACCCCTACCGGGGATGCTCGCATGCCTGCGTGTACTGCTTCGCCAGGCCGAGCCATGGCTATCTGGACCTCGATGCAGGGAAGGACTTCGACTCGCAGCTCATCGTGAAGGTGAACGTCGCCGAGGTCCTGCAGAAGGAGCTCGCGAAGGCCAGTTGGGGGCGGCACCCCGTGGCACTCGGGACGAACACGGACCCGTATCAGCGCGCCGAGGGCAAGTACCGGCTCATGCCCGGCATCATCAACGCCCTCGCCGACTCCGGGACGCCGTTCTCCATCCTCACGAAGGGCACGCTGCTCCGGCGCGACCTGCCGCTGCTCGCCGAGGTCGCCCAGCGCGTGCCCGTCGACCTCGCCATGTCGATCGCCATCTTCGACGACGAACTGCAGCAGTCGATCGAACCCGGCACCCCGACGGCGGCGGCCCGACTCTCGACCGTCCGCGCGGCGAGCGATCTCGGGTTCGACGTCGGGGTGTTCATGATGCCGATCCTCCCGTACCTCACGGACACCGTCGAGCACCTCGACCTCGCCCTGTCGCGCATCCGTGAGGCCGGCGCGAGCACGGTCCTGTTCTCGACGCTGTACCTGAAAGCCGGCGTCAAACCCTGGTTCATGCAGTGGCTGGCGAAGGAGCACCCCGAGCTCGTGGACCGGTACACCTCGATGTACGCCGACGGCGTCTACGCCCCGAAGGAGTACCGGAAGTGGCTCGCGGCCCGCATCCGGCCGATGATCCGCGACCACGGGCTCGAGCGAGGAACCGAGGACCCGGCCACCGGGGGCGTCCGCTCGTCGGCGCTCGGCATGCTGCGCGACGGGTACGGGGAGCGGGCCGAACTGCGCAAGCGCGCACCGGAGTTCGTCACCACCGGCCTCCAGGTCCAACCGACCCTGTTCTGAGCCGTTCATTCGCCCAGTTGCGGGCGAGCGAACGCTCAATCGCCCGAACATGGGCGAATGAACCGACGTCAGACGTCGGGGATGAGTCGCTTGCTGAGGAGGGCGACCTCGTCGGTGCCGTACCCGAGCGCCTCGTAGAACCCGATCACCCGGTCGTTGCCCGTCCGGACCATGAGGTTGATCTTCGGGCACCCGAGCTCGATGAGCAGACGCTCGGCCTCCTCCATGAGGACGCGTCCGAGGCCGCCACCCTGCTGGTCCGGCGACACCGCGAGGTAGTGCACCCACCCGCGGTGGCCGTCGTACCCGACCATCGCCGTCCCGATCACGGCGCCGGCCTCCTCAGCGACGAGGAACAGCTCGGGCTGCGTCGTCAGCTTGCGTTCGATGTCCGCCGCGGGGTCGTTCCACGGTCGGGTGAGGCCGACCTCGTGCCAGAGGGCGATGACGGCGTCGGCGTCGGATCGGGTGAACGGACGGATCTGCATCGATCCAGTCTCGCGCACCGCCTCTCGCCCGATGCACAGGCACGCCTGCGAGTGCCGTCGATACAGTTGGTCACCCGAGCATCGACGAACGGACCCGAATGAGCATCGAGCCTGCGCTGGAACCGACCGGCGACGAGACCCTGCCGAACGGCGGACCGACACCCGTCACCGTGCATACGGGGAGCGGCCCGGTCACCGGACGCACCAAGGCCGGAATCTCCCGGTTCCTCGGCATCCCGTATGCGGCGGCTCCGTTCGGCGACGACCGGTTCCGACTCCCCCAGCCTGTCGAACCGTGGGACGAGCCACGCGACGCGACCCGCCCGGGAGCCACGGCACCGCAGGCCCCGTACTCCGGCGCGGTCGGCGAGCTCTTCTCGACCGTCACGGTGCCCGGGAACGAGATCCTGAACGTCAACGTGTGGACACCGGCCGGAGCGGTGGTCGACGCGGCGGCCGAGGCGCTCCCGGTGATGGTGTGGATCCACGGCGGCTCGTTCGTCCACGGCTCGAACGCCCTCGACTCCTATGACGGCACCGCGTTCGCCCGTGACGGGGTCGTCTTCGTGTCCGTCAACTACCGCCTCGGTTCGGAGGGGTTCTCAGTGCTCGACGATGTGCCGCTGAACCTCGGCATCGCCGACCAGCTGGCCGCGTTGACGTGGGTGCAGGACGAGATCGCGCGCTTCGGCGGCGACCCCGACCAGGTGACGGTGTTCGGCGAGTCGGCTGGCGGAGCCTCGGTCGCGACGCTGCTCGCCCACCCTGATGCCCCGACGCTCATGCGGCGGGCGATCGTCCAGAGCGGTCCGCTCGATGCGCAGACGCGTGAGCGCGCCGGCCGGATCACGAAGCTCATGGCGAAGGACCTGGGTGTCCCGGCCACGCGCGCCGGCTTCCGGCGCATTCCACCCGAGGGGCTCGTGGCCGCGCAGGAACGGGTCATGGCTGGCGGCAACCCACTGAACGGCGGCGCGGGGTTCGCTCTCGCAACGGACGGCGCGCTCGTCCCGAGCAGCCCGATCGACGCCCTGCTCGCGGGGCAGGCGGCGGGGATCCCCGTCCTGATCGGCAGCACCACCGAGGAGTACCGGTTGTGGCTCGTGCCGGCTGGGCTCCTGCCCACGATCAAGCGCGTCCACCTGCTGGCGGCGCGCCTGAAGCTCGGCATCTCCGCGGCGACGGTCCGCACGTTCCGCCGGAACCGCCCGAAAGCGTCCACCGGCGAGATCCTCGGCGCGATCGCGACCGATGTCCTGCTGCGCGTCCCGCTGAACCGGGTTGCCGACGCCCGAGCCGCCGCCGGGGCGGACACCTGGGTGTACGAGTTCGCCTGGCGGAGCCCCGTCGGCGAAGACGGCAACGGGGCGCTCGGAGCCGCGCACGCGATGGAGATCGGGTTCGTGTTCGACCGGATCGACTCCGCGGAGTCGATCCGGATGGCCGGTCGCGACGCACCGCAGTCCCTCGCGACCGCGATGCACGACGCCTGGGTCGCGTTCGCGACGACCGGCGATCCCGGCTGGCAGCGGTGGGATTCCTCCCGCCCGGTCCGGACCTTCGACGGGGTCGACGACGCCGTCGTCCTCGCGCCACGCGACGACGAGCGCGCCGCACTCACGCAGTAGCGGTCCGCTGGCGGCGGTCGGCGCCGAAGACCGCCTACCGGACACGCGGAACGCCCGCCGAGCGTGAGCTCGACGGGCGTTCCGTTGCAGCGGAGGACTACGCGGTGGCGATGTCCTCGACGAGCTGGTCGCCGGGGGCTGCATCGTCGAACGCGGCCTCGATCTCGGCACGGTCGAGCATCTCCGTCATCCGACGGCGACGGGCCTTCGGGATGATCGTCACGACACGACCGATCTTGCCGGCACGACCGGTGCGACCGGCGCGGTGCAGGTACGTCTTGTACTCGTCCGGGGCGTCGGCCTGGACGACGAGTGTGATGTCGTCGACGTGGATGCCGCGGGCGGCGACATCGGTCGCCACGAGCACGTTGACCCGACCGGAGGTGAGCTTCTCCAGGTTGCGCGTGCGGCGCGCCTGGTTGAGGTCACCGTGGAGCGAGACGGCGGGGATGCCCGCCATACCCAGCTGCTCCGCGAGACGCTCGGCGTACGCGCGGGTGCGAGCGAACACGAGGGTCTTCTCGGTGCGGTTCACGAGCTCCTCGATGAGGCGGTCCTTGCCCTTGTGCTCCACCACGAGGACACGGTGGTCGATGGTCGAGGACGCCTGGTCCTCGCCCGCGACCTCGTGCACCGACGGGTTCGGCAGGAACTCGTTGACGAGGGCGGCGACACCCTTGTCGAGGGTGGCGGAGAAGAGCAGCTTCTGGCCGTCGGGCGAGGTGCGACGCAGGATGCGCTGCACCGGCTCGAGGAACCCGAGGTCGCACATGTGGTCGGCCTCGTCGAGGACGGTCACGGTGACCTGCGAGAGGTCGAGGCGACCCTGCTCGATGAGGTCCTCGATGCGGCCGGGGGTACCGACGATGATGTCGACGCCACGCTGCAGCGCACCGACCTGGCGACCCTGCGGGACACCACCATAGATCTGCGTGGTGAACAGGCCGACGGCGCGCGCGATGGGCTGCACGGTGCGGTCGATCTGGAGCGCGAGCTCACGGGTCGGGGCGAGGATCAGTGCGCGGGGCTTGCGACCCGGCTTGCGGTTCTTGCCGCCGCCGTTCTCCATGAGCTTCTCGACGAGCGGAGCACCGAACGCGATGGTCTTGCCGGAGCCGGTGCGGCCACGGCCGAGCACGTCGCGACCCGCGATGACGTCCGGGATGGTCGCCGCCTGGATCGGGAACGGGCTGGCGGCGCCGAGCTCGGCGAGCGCACGGACGATGTTGCCACCGAGGCCGAGGCTCTCGAAGGTCACACCCTCGACGTCGGCGGCCTGGATGGCGTCGGCCTCGAGACGCTCGAGCACCACGTCGTCCTGGGGCGTGTACGAGCCGGCATCGCGCTTCGGGTAGTAGTCGCTGCCGCGGCTCGCGTCGGAGGTGCCGCGGTCGTCGAAGCTGCGCTTCGGGCGGTCGTCGTACGAACGGGCCGGGCGCTCCTCGAAGCTGCGCTTCGGACGGTCGTCGAACGAACGCGCGGGACGATCGGTGCGGTTCGCCTGGCGGGGGTCTCCCTGGCGTGCGGGGCGGTCGCCGTACGACGGACGCTCGGCGCGGTCACCGTACGAGGGACGCTCGGTGCGGTCGCCACCACGGTTGGCGGCGGGACGCTCGGCGCGGTCACCGTACGACGGACGCTCGGAACGCTCACCGCGGTTGTACGCAGGACGCTCGTTCCGGTCACCGTAGGACGGACGCTCGGTCCGCTCGCCACGGTTGTACGACGGACGCTCGTTCCGGTCACCGTACGACGGACGCTCCGTGCGCTCGCCACGGTTATAGGACGGGCGCTCGTTGCGGTCGCCACCGCGGTTGTACGCGGGACGCTCGTTCCGGTCACCGTACGACGGACGCTCGGTCCGCTCACCACGGTTGTAGGACGGGCGCTCATTGCGGTCGCCACCACGGTTGTAGGCAGGACGCTCATTGCGGTCACCGTACGACGGACGCTCCGTGCGCTCACCGCGGTTGTACGCGGGACGCTCATTGCGGTCGCCACCACGGTTGTACGCCGGACGCTCGTTCCGGTCACCGTACGACGGACGCTCGGACCGCTCACCACGGTTGTACGCAGGACGCTCATTGCGGTCACCGTACGACGGACGCTCCGTGCGCTCACCGCGGTTGTACGTGGGACGCTCATTGCGGTCGCCACCACGGTTGTACGCGGGACGCTCATTGCGGTCGCCACCACGGTTGTACGCCGGACGCTCGTTGCGGTCGCCACGGGGTGCACGGTCGCCGCGCTCCTCCGACTCGAAACGGGCGGCGCGCTCGGCGCGCTCGTCGGCGTTCCACCGGGACTTCTGCGGCGCTCCACCGGCGTCGGGACGGTAGCCGCGGTGGCCTTCGCTCTTGCTGCCGGACTTCGCGCCGGGGCGCGAGCCGAAGGGGCGCTTGTTCTCGCCGTACTTGGACTTGGGGTCGAAGTTCTTGGCCGGGCGTTTGCCGGCGGGGGTGTTGTTCTTGGGCATGGGGGAATTGCTTTCCGGGTTATAACTCGTTCGCATGAACGACCTGCATGACTCACACAGCGCCATCCGAAACCTCGGCTGCGCTGCGGCATGCTCATACCCGGGCGATCAATGGCCGGGACCGTTCACATCGTGTGTGTGTTCGCGGAGTTCTCTCCGACGAAACCGGCCCACCAGACTGACATAACCCTCCGCGGTACAAACGCGGTGTCTAGAGCCGACTTCGCTACATTACCTGATCGACCCTGAGAAGTCACGGGGCATCGCTCCCAGGCGCTCCCGACGAGGCGTGGCAGCATGGGGTCATGCCCAGCCCCATCGAGGACTACGCCCTCATCGGCGATTGCCACACCGCAGCACTCGTCTCGACGGAGGGCAGCATCGACTGGCTCTGCCTCCCCCGCTTCGACTCCGCCTCCATGTTCGGCGCCCTGCTCGGTACCGAGGACCACGGCCGGTGGAGTGTCCGCCCGGCCGACGCGGACGCTGGCGCGACCCGCCGCTACCTCGACGACACCTTCGTCCTCGAGACCACCTGGACGACGGGCGACGGCGAGATCCGCGTCACGGACGTCATGCCGCACGGGGACCGCCGAGCCGACGTCATCCGCCGCATCGAGGGCGTCCGCGGCACCGTGACCGTCGACGTCGACGTCCGCATCCGCTTCGGGTACGCCGACGCGGTGCCGTGGGTCCGCCAGCTGCCCGACCGATCCGGCATCGTCGCGGTCGCCGGCCCTGACGCCGTCGTCCTCCGCGGGGTGCGCCTGACCGCCTCCGACCACGCCCACTCGGCGTCCATCGAGGTGTCCGCCGGTGACACCGTCGACCTGACACTCACCTGGTACCCCTCGCACCGCGACGTGCCGGAGCCCGTCGACGTCGACCGTCGGATCGACCACACGGCCGACTGGTGGCGGGACTGGGCCGCCCGCTGCGACCCGGCCGCCGAATACGAGGAGGCGGTGGTCCGCTCGCTGCTGGTGCTGCGGGCCCTCACGCACGAGGACACCGGCGGCATCGTCGCCGCCGCGACCACGAGCCTGCCCGAGTCGTTCGGCGGGGTCCGCAACTGGGACTACCGCTACGTCTGGCTGCGCGACGCGTCCCTGACCCTCGAAGCCCTCATGCAACACGGGTTCACCGAGGAGGCGCACGACTGGCGGGGGTGGCTGCTGCGCGCGATCGCCGGCGACCCGAACGACCTGCAGATCATGTACGGCCTCGCGGGTGAACGCCATCTCGTCGAGGAGGAGCTCGACAGCCTGCCCGGGTACCTCGGCGCCGCGCCCGTTCGCGTCGGCAACGGCGCCTACACGCAGTACCAGGGCGACGTGTTCGGTTCGGTCATGATCGCCCTCGACGAGGCGCGCTCGGTGGGGCTCGCCGAGGACGACTTCTCGTGGAGCCTGCAGCGCGCGTTGCTCGGCGTGCTGGAGGAGCACTGGAACCGTCCGGACCGCGGCATCTGGGAGGTCCGCGGCGAGGAACAGCACTTCACCCACTCGCGGGCGATGATCTGGGCGGCGCTCGACCGCGGCGTCAGAGCGGTCCGGGAGCACGGCCTCGACGGTCCCGTCGAGCGCTGGGAGGCCCTCCGCGAGACCCTTCGGGAGACCATCGAGCGCGAGAACGTCGACCACGCCCGCGGCTGCTACGTGCAGCACGCCGGGACGACGGAGGTCGACGCGTCGCTCCTCGTCCTCGCGCAGATCGGATACGTCGCGCCGGACGACCCACGGATGCTCAAGACGGTCGCGGCGATCGAGGAGGACCTCCTGCAGGACGGCCTCCTCCTCCGCTACCGGACCACCAGCGGCGTTGACGGACTCCCGGGCGACGAGCACCCGTTCCTGGCGTGCTCGTTCTGGCTCGTCCAGCAGTACGCGGCGTCCGGACGGCTCGACGACGCCCGGACGCTGATGGACCGCCTGCTGTCGTTCCGCAACGACCTGGGCCTGCTGTCCGAGGAGTACGACGTGCAGGAGGGCCGGCAGGTCGGCAACACCCCGCAGGCGCTGTCGCACCTCGGACTCGTCCGCGCAGCCGACGCCATCGCCGCCGCTCACTGACCGGCCGAGGTCGCCTCAGCGGACGAAGTGGGCTTCCGGGGTGTCCGAGGCCGCGAGGGCGATCCGGGTGCGGAAGTTCTGCGACACCTCGGCCGGCAGCGCATCGAGCGGGAACCAGCGCGCCTCGGAGTTCTCGCCGTCCGCAGGGTAGGGCTCACCGGACTCGTACCGGCAACGGAACACGAGGTCGATGTACTGGGTGATGTCGCCATTCTCGTAGACGTTCTGCGGGAGCACCTGCACCTGCGACAGCCGCTCGGCGACGGCGACCACCGCGGCCTCCTCGAGCACCTCGCGTTCGGCCGCGACCGCAGGCTCCTCCCCCGGGTCGATGATCCCGGTGACGGGCGTCCAGGCACCGTTGTCGGCTCGCCGGACGAGCAGCACCTCGGCACCCGGTGTCCCGAGCCCACGGAGGACGACGGCGGTCACCCCCGTCAGCCAGAGCGGCGCGTGACCGATCCGCTCGCGGAGGGCCAGTACGAAGTCAGGAGTCGCCATGCCTCGACTCTACGGCGCACGACCGGGACACGAGATCGAAACACGAGTGCGGTCTACTGGAGGGATGGAACACGATCCCATCACCGTCTCGATCGAGCGACGCGTCAACCCGGCGTCGATCTCCGAGGCCACCATCTGGGTGCAGGCGGGCATCAACCTCGCCAACCGCTACCCCGGCTTCCTCGGCTCCGGCTGGGTGCGCGCGGGCGCCGAGAGCGACGTCTGGTACATGCTCTACCGCTTCGCCGACGAGCAGACCCTCACCGACTGGGAGGAGTCGAAGGAGCGCGCCTGGTGGTTGTCGAGCGGGCGGGAGTTCATGGAGCAGTCGCGGGTGGAGCGGCGGAGCGGGATCGAGGGATGGTTCGACGCACCCCAGGGCATCCTGCGCGTCGACGAGGCCGAACGGTCGAACGATCCCGACCCCGTGCCGCCCGCGCCCCCACGGTGGAAGCAGGCGGTGAGCATCTGGCTGGGGTTCTTCCCCCTGAACCTCGTCTTCACGCTCCTGGTGACGACCCTCGTTCCCGGATGGGAACCGCTCGGCGTCTTCCTGCACGTCCTCATCTCGACGCTCATCCTCACGCCGATCATGACCTACTGGCTCCTGCCGCTCGTCACGAGGATGCTCCGCCCGTGGCTGACGGCGCCGCGCCGGGTCCGGCGTCCCGCGAGCTGACCGCCGGCACCACCGGACAGACGGACCGGGGTCGATCAGGAGCCGCCCGCCGTCGACTGCTCTCGCACCTGCGTCGGACTGAACCCGGTGTGCACCACGACCGCGCGACGGAGATGTGCCTGCGAGTGGTACCCGCAGCGGGCTGCGACCTCCGCGATCGACAACGTCCGGTGGTCGGGGTCCGAGAGGAGCGCGAGGGCGAGCTGCAGTCGGCGTTCGGCGATCTCGCCGGCCGCGCTCGTGCCAGAGCCCTCGAACACCCGCTGCAGGGACCGCGTCGACATGTTGAAGCGGCGCGCGAGCGTCTCCGGGCGCAGCTCGCGTTCCGCGAACGAGACGGCGATGTGCTCCATGATCCGCAACCGGATCGGGACACGTCCGGCATCGGCGTCCGCCTGGAAGAGGTCGTTCTCGGCGTAGAGCGTGGCGAGCATCGTGTCGATCACGCGACACAGGCGCAACTGCGCGGCACCACCGATCGGCTCGAAACCGGAGACGACCTCCTCGAAGAAGGCCGCGATCGCCCGCAACAGCGGTGACGGGGCGAGCGCCCCGAACGGCGTCGGCGTGATACCCAGGCGACGCAGCGCCCGCAGCGGGACGAAGACGTGCAGGTAGCTCGCGTGCTCGTCGACGGTCGTGCGGTAGACCTCCTCGGACACGGCGAGCGCGCCGCCGCCAGGATGCAGATCGAGCTGTTGCCGACCGTGGATCAGACTCACCGCGCCGTCGGTGAGGAGGACGATCATCGCGACCGGCTCCTCCGATCCGGCGGCGTCGAGGACGTCGAAGGTGCCGGGACCGACGCGATTGCGGTGGACCACGTAGTCACCGAGCGCCACGGCGTCGATGGTCATGGAGAAGCGGTCCGGGTCGACGTCGACGAAGCGGATGGCGCCGGAGGCCTCCTGCATGCCCGCCGCGCCCGAGAGCCGGGTGGTCGTGATGCGTCCGCGCGCAGGACAACGCGCCAGCTGGCGGTCATCGTGCTCGGGCATCATCGGACCCTTCGGACAGGACACCCACCCTCGCAGAGCGAACCCTCCGAATCGAGGGGTTGCGGGTTCCGTCGGACCGTGGTCGGCGATACTGGACGGATGATCTCCGCTGAACTCGCCAGAGCGCTCCGTACCGCCGGTCTCCGCTGGACGCCCGAACCCGGCGACCGCTTCACGATCGACGGTGGCGAGCTCGCCGGCGACGTCTTCACCGTGAGCGAGATGACCGTCGAGGTGCACGAGCACCCGGGCGGGCGCAGCTTCGGCTTCAACGGCACGACCGAGTGGGCGCTCGACTCGGTCGACCAGGAGGAGACGCTCTGGCTGCCCTCGGAGCATCAGTTGCGTGCCCTGCTGCGCGGATCGTTCCGGTCCCTCGAGCGGGCGGTGTCCGTGCCGAACCCCGCCGATGCGGAGCAGACCCTCGACGACGAACTCGACGTCCTGCTGTCCCTCGGTGACGCCGAGGCGTACACGGTCGTCGTCGAGCTCGGCGGCGAACTGCGTCGGTTCAGTGCGGCGACCGCCCCCGACGCCTACGCGACCGCGTTGCTCGAACTCATCCTGCGCTCCGTCGACTGACCCGCGACCGGGCGGCCTGCTGCCGAGGTCCTGGCCGTTCCGACCCGAGCAGCCAGTCAGCGACCGCGGATGCGACGGGAGAGCTCGGCGGCGGCCGGCCCGATCTCCTTCGCCAACCATGCCGGGTCCGGCCCGTCGTCCGCGTCGTAGGTGACGGCGATCGCCGCAGCCGGCCATCCGGTGTGGTCACGGACGACCACGCCCACGCTCGCGAGGCCGACCGTCACACCGCCCTCCTCCCGCGCGAAGCCGTCCTGGGCCGTCCGAGCGAGGAGCTGGCGCAGCTCCCGGTACCGTTTCGGCCCGTGGCCGGTGCGGTCGACGAACGCCGCCTGGTCCGGGTACAACGCACGCAGCTGGCCGGCCGGGAGCGCGGCGAGGATCGCACACCCGCTCGCGGTCAGGTGGGCGGGCAACCGGACCCCCACCTCGGTGACGAGGTGCGGCCGCCGAGGGGCCCGTTCCTCGACGATGTACAGCACGTCACGACCGTGCAGCACCGCGAGGTGGGCGCTCTCGCCCAGGCGATCGACCAGCTCCGCCAACAGCGGCCGGCCGAGCATGCTGAGCGGTTCCTGCCTGGCGTAGCCGCCGGAGAGTTCGAAGGCCGCGACCCCCAGTCCGTAGCGGCGGGCCTCCGGCAGATGGACGACGAAGCCGTGCTCCTGCAGCACACCGAGCAGGTGGTAGACCGTCGATCGGGGGAGGCCGAGCGCCGACGCGATGGCCGCCGCCGGGAGCGGACCACGGGCCGCCGCGAGGTGGCTCAGCACGCGCAGGGTGGCGTCCGCTGCCGGTACCTGACTCATGACCCGATCCTCCCTCGCCCGCGCGCCCTGGCGCGGCTCCGCACTGCTCCGTGCCGGGCGTCTGGCATCCCAGACACGGACGACTCTACGCGCACCGCCCCGCCTGGCCACCGGGTGTTGCATCGGAGGATGGACATGCACCCAGGCACGACGGAGACCCGAGACGGTACGACGACACCGGGCGGGGGTCGGCTGAACGGGCGCGGCCGGTCCGTCCTCCTCGGTGCAGGGCCGTTGTCCATCGAGGACGTCGTCGCGATCGCCCGACACGGCGCCCGGATCGACCTCGACGAGGCGGCGCTCGAGGGCGTCGCGGCCTCCCGCCGGATCGTCGAGGCCTTGGCGTCCGATCCGGAGCCCCACTACGGCATCTCCACCGGCTTCGGCGCGCTCGCGACCACGTTCATCGACCCCGACCGGCGGGCGCAGTTGCAGGCCAGCCTCGTCCGCTCGCATGCGGCCGGCAGCGGCGAACCCGTGGAGTCGGAGGTCGTGCGTTCGCTGATGACCCTCCGGCTCTCCACCCTGATGACCGGTCGGACGGGTGTCCGCGTCGACACCGTCCGGGCATACGTGGCGATGCTGAACGCCGGCATCACCCCGGTGGTGCGCGAGTACGGTTCGCTCGGATGCTCCGGTGACCTCGCGCCCCTCGCGCACGCCGCCCTCGCACTGATGGGAGAGGGTGAGGTCGTCGATGCCGCCGGCGTGTGCCGTCCCGCCGGGGAGGCATTGGCGGCCGCCGGCCTCACACCGGTACGGCTCGCTGAGAAGGAGGGGCTGGCGCTCATCAACGGCACCGACGGCATGCTCGGCATGCTGGCCTTGGCCGTGCACGACCTCCGGACACTGTTGCAGACCGCCGATGTGGCCGCGGCGATGAGCGTCGAGGGTCTGCTCGGCACGGATGCGGTGTTCGCCGCCGACCTCCAGGCGCTGCGCCCGCAGGCGGGTCAGGCCGACAGTGCCGCGAACCTGCGCCTGATGCTCGACGGCTCGCCGATCGTGGCCAGTCACCGCGGCCCGGAGTGCACCCGGGTGCAGGACGCGTACTCGCTGCGGTGCGCGCCGCAGGTGCACGGTGCCGCGCGCGACACGGTCGCGCATGCGGAGCTGGTCGCCGGGCGTGAGCTCGCGAGTGCCGTCGACAACCCGGTGCTGACGGTGGACGGGCGGGTGGAGTCGAACGGGAACTTCCATGGTGCGCCGGTCGCCTATGTGCTGGACTTCCTGGCGATCGTCGTGGCCGACGTCGCCTCCATGTCGGAGCGCCGCACGGACCGCTTCCTCGACCGTTCGCGGAGCCACGGGCTTCCGCCGTTCTTGGCGCACGAGGTCGGGGTCGACTCCGGTCTGATGATCGCGCAGTACACGGCGGCGGGCATCGTGAGCGAGCTGAAACGCCTGGCGCATCCCGCATCGGTGGACTCGATCCCGTCGTCCGCCATGCAGGAGGACCATGTGTCGATGGGGTGGGCTGCGGCGCGGAAGCTGCGTCGGGCGATCGACGGCTTGGGCAGGGTCCTCGCGATCGAGGTCATGACCGCTGCACGGGGCATCGAGTTGCGGGCGCCGCTCCGTCCGGGCACCGGCACCGGCGCTGTGGTCCGCCGGGTCCGCGCGGATGTCGCGGGTGCAGGACCCGACCGCTTCCTGTCACCCGAGATCGAAGCCGTCGTCGCCCTGGTGCAGGCCGGAGCCGTCGTCGAGGCGGCGACGGAGGCGGTGGGCGCCCTGCGCTGAGCCGGGAGGGCTCAGCGCAGGGGGCTCACGCCCGCTGCTTCACGGCCACTGGGCCCGACGGCGTTTGGGCCGCTGCGGTCCGTCGGACGACGGCGCGTCGGGAGCCGGCGCATCCGTTGCCGACGGCTCGGACGACGGCTCGTCAGCGGACCGGGCATCCGTGGACGGGGCATCCGTGGACGGCGTCTCAGACACCTGCGCGTCAGAAGACGGGGTGTCTGTGGAGGCCGCCTCGAAGGACGGCTCGTCTGCGGACGGGGCATCCATGGACGGCGCCTCAGACGCCTGCTCCTCGGCGATCGGCGCGACCTCGGTCGCCGGCTGTCCCGCAGCGGTCGGCTCCGGGTCCGTCAGCGGCTCGGCGTCCGTCGACGGCGCAATGTCCCTCGACGGCTCAGCGTCCACCGACGGCTCAGCGTCCGTCGACGGCTCGACGTCGGCGGCCTGATCCACCTGGGTGGTCGACGCTGCGTCCGCGGCGGGTGCGGCGTCCGTCGGTGCGCGGTCGGCGACGTGCTCTCCGTGGTGCGGCGCCTCGGCCGCTGCCGCCTCGGCGGTGGCGTCCGGCAGGGTGATCGCTTCGGTCCGTGGAAGCTCGTCGCCGAGAGCGACGTGTGCTCCGTGCACCTCGTGGGCCGTGGACGTTGTCGGCTCGCCTGCGTCCGCGGCTGCGCCATCATCGATCGGTTCGGCGTCCGTGGCCGGGCTGGCCGTTTCGACCGTCTCGGTCGTCCTGGCAGTGTCGGTCGGTTCGGTCACATCGGTCATTGCAACCGTGTCGGTCGGCGCCGTCACCTCGGTCGGTTCCGTCGCATCGATCGGACCGGTCGTGACCGTCGACGCGGTCGACTCGCTGGATACGGTCTCAGTGGTGGCCGGACGCCCTGCTGCATCGACGCTGCCGACACCCGCGCCGACGAGCGCGGGCTCCTCGACCGGCGTCGTCGCCCGCGGGCCTTCGATCGCGGCCACGGAACGCGCCCGGGGCTTCTCCGCCGCTGCTCGGCGGAGTTCACGGCGCTCGCGGAAGCCCTCGACGAGGTTGTAGAGCGACGGCAACACGACGAGGGTCAGCACCGTCGAGGAGACGAGACCACCGATGACGACGATCGCGAGCGGCTGGGAGATGAATCCGCCGTGGCCGGTGAGCCCCATCGCCATCGGCGTGAGCGCGAAGATCGTCGCGAGTGCCGTCATGAGGATCGGGCGCAGTCTGCGGGCGGCACCGTGCTCGACCGCCTCGGCGACGGTCATGCCCCGGCGACGGTACTGGTTGACGAGGTCCACGAGCACGATCGCGTTGGTCACGACGATGCCGATGAGCATCAGCACGCCGATGATCGACGGGACGCCCAGCGGGATGCCGGTGATGATCTGGAGTCCGATCGCGCCCGTCGCGGCGAACGGGACCGACACGAGCAGTTCCAGCGGCTGACGCAGCGAGCGGAACGTCGCCACCATGACCACGTACACGATCAGGATGGCGGCCAGGAGCGCCAAGCCGAGCTGGCCGAACGCATCGCTCTGCGAGGCCGTGACACCGCCGAGGGTCGCCGTGGTGCCGGCGGGCAGCTTGACGTCGTCGATGGCGTTCTGGACTTCGGCGCTCGCCGTGCCGAGGTTGTCGCTCGCCGGCGTCGCGCTGATGGTCGCCGAACGCAGCCCCTTCACAGTGGAGATGCTCGAGGGGCCGTCGACCTCGGAGACCGTTGCGAGGGCGTCGAGGCGACGCGGGCCGGTGGCCGTGGGCACCTGTGTGGCGGCGAGCGCGTCGACCGTCGTCGGCGGGTCCTGTGCGTCGAGGTAGACGGTGAGGGTGGTGTCGTCGATGACGATGGACCCCACGGTCGTCGGCTGCATGAGCTGGGAGATGTAGGCACCGAGGGCGACCTCGCTGTACCCGGCGGCGGCAGCGGCGTCGCGGTCGACCGCCACCTGGACGAAGGGTCGCGACTCGCTCAGGTTGCTCGTGACCTGGTCGACGCCGTCGAGCCCGGTGACCGCGTCCTGGATCGCGTCGGCGGCCTCGGCCAGGTCGCTCTGCCGGGCGGAGGTGATGTCGATCTCGATGTCGCTCGAGCCGCCGAAGCCCGCCGAGGCCGCGACCTCGATCTCACCGACGTCGTCGAGACCGGCGAGGTCCTTGCGGACCGTCTTCTGCAGCGCGGTCTGGTCGGCGTCCTCGGACGTCGTGATGGAGTAGGTGATGGCACCGCCGCCACCGCCCGAGAACGCGTCGCGCACCGAGCTGCCGCTCGATCCGATCGACAGCTGGACGGTGTCGATGCCGTCGATGTCGCGCAGCTTGGTCTCGACCTGCTCGGCCGCGGCGTCCTGGGCGTCGAGGCTCGTGCCCACCGGCAGGGTCTGGGTGACGGTCAGCGTGTTCTGGCCCGAGTCTCCCAGGAAGTTCGTCTTCATGAAGGGGATGAGCGCGGAGGTGCCGATGAGGACCACCGCTGAGAGCACCAGCGTGGTGACCGAGTGCTTGAGCGTCCAGTGGATGATCGGCAGGTAGCCCTTCTGGAGCCGCGAGGGCTTCTCCAGGTCGTCCTCGTCCTGCACGCTGACGCGGCGCTCGCGTCGGCTCCGCACGGATTCGGTCGACGCCGCCGGAGCATCCTCCGCAGCAGCCGCGGCCGCCCGCTTGGCCTTCGGGGCGCGGAGGAACCAGTACGCGAGCACCGGCACGATGGTCAGTGCGACGAGCAACGATGCGAGCAGCGCGATCGTCACCGTCAGGGCGAACGGCCGGAACAGCTCGCCGGTCACATCGCCGACGAACGCGATCGGGAGGAACACGGCCACGGTGGTGACGGTCGAGGCGGTGATCGCGCCGGCCACCTCCTGCACGGCGCTCAGGATCGACGCGACGCGCTGCGGCCCGGTGCGGTTGTCTCCGAACGAGAGGTGCCGCTTGATGTTCTCGATCACGACGATGGAGTCGTCGACCACGCGCCCGATGGCGATCGTCAGTGCACCGAGGGTGAGGATGTTGAGGGAGTACTCGGCGACCTGGAGCCCGATGAAGGTGATGAGCACCGAGGTCGGGATGGAGATCGCGGTCACGATCGTGGCCCGGACGTCGAGGAGGAAGACGAGGATGATCAGCACGGCGAAGACGAGACCGAGGAGGCCTTCCGTCGTGAGCGCTTCGATCGACTGCTCGATGTAGGGGGCCTGGTCGAACACGACGGTGAGTTTCGCGTCGGTGCCGATGGTCCGTTCGAGTTCGGGCAGGATGTCGCGAACTCCCTGCGAGACCTCGACGGTGTTCGCGGCGGGAAGCTTCGTGACGGCGATCGTCAGCGCCGGTTCGCCGTCGACGCGCGAGATCGAGGTGATCGGGTCGTCCGTCAACGCGACGGTCGCGACGTCGCCGATGGTGAGCACGGAACCGTCGGCGGCGAACGCACCCGTGATGGGCAGGGCGGCGATGTCGTCGACGGAGGTGAGCTTCGTGCCCGTCTGCACGGAGAAGGTCTTGTCGTCCTCCGTGATGTCGCCCGCGGGCTGGAGGGAGCCGTTCTGCTGCAGCGTGGTGCCGATGACCCGGCTCGTCTGCCCGGCGAGGGCCAGCTTCGCGTCGTCGGGCGTGATCGTCACCCGCTTGCCCACCTCGCCGACGATCGCGGCGTCGCGCACACCCTCGACGTCCTTCAGGTCGGGGACGACCGAGCTCGACAGCACCTCGGCCAGACCGTCCTGGTCAGCGGCGCCGGAGACGGCGATCTGGATCACCGGGAGGTCGTCGAGACTGCCGCTGACCACCTGCGGGTCGACCGTGTCGGGCAGGGTCGACTTGATGCGGTTGATGGCCTGGGTGATCTTCTGTTCGGCGGTGGCGAGATCCGTGCCGTAGGTGAAGGTCGCGGAGATGAGGCTCGTGTTCGTGCTCGAGGTCGCCGAGGTGGACTCGATGCCGGGCACCCCCTGGATCGCCGTCTCGATCGGCGTCGAGACGTCGTCGTTGACGACCTCGGGCGCTGCACCCGGGTAGCTCGTGATGATCGCGAGCTGCGGGAACTGGACCGAGGGGATCAGTTCCTGCTTGAGACCACCCACCGCGAGGACGCCGAACACGGCGGCCACGATGGTGACGAGCGCGATCAACGCGCGGTTCTTCATGCTGAGGACGGAGAGCAGATGCACGGAGCCGCTTTCGGTTGATGCGAGAGGTGCCGACTCTGCAAGTATGTCACCGCAGAACGCTCCGACCGCGGTCTCGCGCAGACGGTGGACAGGGCGTGCATCCGCGTGTCTTGTGGAGCGATCCCGTGCTCCCGACGACGGGTCAGACCACGTCCTCCAGATAGTCCAAAGCGGGGACGTGACCGAACATGGCCGAGTTCCACGTCTCGGTCAACAGCTCGACGGCCTGCTCGGTCTGGGCCCACGGATAGCTGATCGGGATGCGCAGATACCGCTCGAACGCACCGTCGATGCCGAACCGCGGTCCCGCGACGATGACGAGCCCGTGGCCGCGAGCCGCGAGGGAGAGCTGGGAGGACGCCGCCTCGCCGAGGTTCACCCACGTGGCGATGCCGCCGTCGACGCGCGGCACCGTCCAGTCCGGCAGCCGTTCGGTCAGCAGGTCGACGAGACGATCGCGGGTCTCGCCGAGCGCCTGGCCACGTCGCGCGACGATGCCGTCCATCGCCGGCAGCAACTGCTGGACCGTCAGCTGGTCGAGGATCGGTGTGCCGAGGTCACCCAGCGACCGCGCCGAGACGAGCTTCCTGATCGTGCCCCGCTCAGCCCGGATCCACCCGATGCGCAGGCCGCCCCAGATCGTCTTGCCGACGGACCCGATCGTGACGATCGACGCCGGCGCACCAGCGAGCGCGGCGAACGGGGTGCCGTCCAGGCCCTCGCCCGTGGGCCGGTCGATGTCGAGTTCGGCCGTGGTCTCGTCGATGACGAGGACCGTCCCGTGGCGCTGGGCGGCCGCCGCGACGCGTCGGCGGGTCTCGAGCGGCATCGAGGCGCCGGTCGGGTTGTGGAAGTCGGGCATGAGGTAGGCCATGGCCGGACTGGTGCGCTCGAACCACTGCTCGAGTTCGCGGACGTCCCACCCGGTCTCGGACGAGACCGTGGCCGCGCCGAGCCTGGCTCCTGCCGCCCGGAGCGCCTCGTAGGCGTGCGGGTAGCTCGGCATCTCGACGAGCACGCGGTCGCCGCGACTCAGCAGGGTGCGGGCGATGAGCGCGATGGCGTGCTGCGCGCCGACGGTCACCATGATCTCGTCGGGGTCGGTGGGCAGGCCGCGAGCCGTGTAGCGGTCGGCGATCGCCTGCCGGAGCTCAGGCATGCCGACGAGGTCGTAGTCGAAGTCGTGCATGTAGCGCGGGAGCTCGGCGGCGGCGGCCTGGACCGCGTCGATGATCTCCGGGCACGGCGGCACGGCGGCCTTGCTGAAGTCGAGGAATCCGCCCTGCGGCACCGGGGCCAGCGAGACCGGCGCGGACGGCAGGAGGGTGACACTGCCCGAGCCGCGGATGCTGCGGAGATACCCCGCTTCCCGTAGCTCCCGGTAGGCGGCGGTCACCGTGGTGCGGCTCAACCCGAGCCGCTCGGCCAGCTCACGCTCGGCGGGGAGCCGGGTGCCGACGGGGATACGGCCGTCGAGGACGAGGAGGCGGATGCGGTCCGCGAGACCGCGGTATGCGGGCGCAGCGCTCTTCCACTGCCCGAGCAGGGCGGCGAGCGAGCGTGCGCTCAGGGTGATGGAGGCCATTGAACCACGATAGCCAGATTGGCCTCTAGCGCCAAAGCCAATCGTGGAATTGGATTGTCGACCATGACCCGTCGTGTGCTCCAACTCCTCATCGGCCTCTTCCTGTACGGCATCGCCATCGCCATGATCGTGCGCGGAGCTGTCGGCGTCGCCCCCTGGGACGTCCTCACCCAGGGGCTCAACCTGCGCACCGGCCTCACGTTCGGGCTCATCACGATCATCGTGGGCGGTGTCGTGCTCCTCGCCTGGATCCCGCTGAAGCAGCGCCCCGGTGTCGGCACCGTCCTCAACGTCCTCCTCGTCGGGCCCTCGGCCGACATCGGGCTGGCCCTCATCCCCGCCGACCTTGACCTCTGGGCGCGCATCCTCCTGTTCGCCGGCGGACTGCTGCTGCTCGGCGTCGCCTCCGGGCTCTACATCGGCGGCAACTTCGGCCCCGGCCCGCGCGACGGCCTCATGACCGGCATCCACCGGGTGACCGGGTGGCCCATCTGGGTCGGGCGCACCGGCGTCGAGGTCGTGGTCCTCGGCATCGGCTGGCTCCTCGGCGGCAACGTCGGCATCGGAACGGTGCTGTTCGCCGTCCTGATCGGCCCGATCTGCGGCTACACGATCCCGCTGTTCCGGATCGCGCCGAGCACCGGGCGCCCTGCCGCCGGCGAGGCGACGCTCGAGGGCGACACCCCGCCGTCGAAGCCGATCGTCGACTCCCCGGCGAACTAGCCCTTCGACAGGCTCAGGGACCGGGACGCGGACAGGCTCAGGGACCGGAGGTCCGGTCCCTGAGCCTGTCGACGGGTTCGATCAGCGTTTCGCCACCGCCACCGCACCCGTGTGGTCGTCGACACTCATGGTCGCCTCGTCGAACCGCGACCGACCGGCGAGGACCTCGACGACCTGCGCCCGGTCGACCTCCTTCACCCAGGTGCCGATGATGATCGTCGCGACCGCGTTGCCGGTGAAGTTCGTGAGGGCGCGTGCCTCCGACATGAAACGGTCGATCCCGACGATGAGGCCGACGCCGTCGACGAGGTCGGGACGGTTCGCCTGCAGGCCGCCGGCGAGGGTCGCGAGCCCGGCACCGGTGACGCCGGCCGCACCCTTCGACGCGATGATCATGAACGCGAGCAGCGAGATCTGCTCGCCGAGGTTCATCGGCACCCCCATGACGTCGGCGATGAAGATCGACGCCATCGTCAGGTAGATCGCGGTGCCGTCGAGGTTGAAGGAGTAGCCGGTCGGCACGGTGATGCCGACGACGGGCTTCGAGACGCCGAGGTGCTCCATCTTCGCGATGAGCCGTGGCAGGGCGGCCTCCGAGGAGGAGGTGCCGACGATGAGCAGGTACTCACGGCCGAGGTACTTCATGAGCGCGAAGATGTTGAACCCGGTGGCGAGCCGCAGGACGCCGCCGAGGACCACGACGATGAACACCGCACACGTGATGTAGAACGCGATCATGAGCGTCGCGAGCCCGACGAGCGCGCTGGCGCCGGCGGATCCGGTCACGGCGGCGATCGCACCGAAGGCCCCGATGGGCGCGATCCACATGATCATCGCGAGCACGCGGAACACGAGCGCCTGGATCAGCTTGATCCCGCGGAGGATCGGCTCACCCGTCGCGCCCATCTTCTGCAGGCCGAACCCGACGAGCAGGGCGACGAACAACACCTGGAGGATGTTGCCGCCGGTCAGCGACGACACGAGTGTGGTGGGGATGATGCCGAGGATGAACTCGGTGGTGCTCTTCGCCTCCCCCTCCACCTGGTAGCTCGTCTCAGCGAGGTTCAGACCGGCACCCGGCTGGATGAGGTTGCCGACGACGAGGCCGATTGCGAGGGCGAAGGTCGACATGACGATGAAGTACAGCATCGCGAGGCCGCCGACCTTGCCGACCGTCGCGGCCTTGGCGATGGAGCCGACGCCGATCACGATGGTGCAGAAGATGACCGGGGCGATCATCATCTTGATGAGGGCGACGAACGCGTCGCCGACCGGCTTCAGCCCCTTCGCGAACTCCGGCGCGGTGAGGCCGACGACGATGCCGGCGAGCACCGCGAGGATCACCGCGAGGTAGAGGTAGTGGGTCTTGTCCAGCCGTTTGAGGGAGGAGAGCGTCATTGCCATTCCGGATCCGTTTCGTCGGTGTCGCGTCAGTGCGGCAGCGGGTGGTCGAGTGGCCCCACTCTGCGACCGGTCCGCCGTCGCGCCCCGGTTGTGGTCGTAGTGACCGCTTGTGGTCGTACTGGTCGCCGACGACGGCCGCGGCCGAGCCGACACCCCGCGATACTGGGAGGGTCGACGCGACGGAGCAGACGGAGGTGGCACGATGGCCGGTCGGTCCATGAGCATCGCCTCACGCCTCTTCCTCGTGCAGCTGGTCGCGGTCGTCGCCATGACCCTCGTCGCCGGCGTCCTCCTCTGGTTCCAGGCCCGCACCGAGACGGAGGAACGCGCCGTCGCGAAGTGCCTCGACGTCGCGAACGGCATCGCCGACAACCCGTTCGTCGTCGCCCAGGTCACGACCCCGCGCCCCCAGGACACCCTGCAGCCCTACGCCGAGGCGCTCATGCGTGACACCGGCGTCGACTTCGTCACGATCATGGCTCCCGACCGCACCCGCTACACCCATCGGGAGCGCGAGCAGATCGGGAAGCCGTTCATCGGCACCATCGCCCCGGCACTCGAGGGGCGCACCTTCACCGAGACGTACACGGGCACCCTCGGCCCCTCGGTGCGGGCTGTCGCACCCATCCGGGACGGTGACGGCACCGTCGTGGCACTCGTCGCCGCCGGGGTCACCGTGAGCAACGTGTCCGAGACCTTCGAGACGCGGGTACCGTGGCTGCTCGGTACGGCCCTGCTCGTCCTCGTCGTGGGCGGCATCGCCTCCTGGATGCTCCGCCGATACCTGTCGCGGGTCACCGGTTCCCGTGGGCCGGAGGACCTGGCGCGCATGTTCGACTACTACGAGTCCGTGCTCCATTCCGTCCGCGAGGGACTCGTCCTCGTCGACCGCCACCGGCGCCTGGTGCTCGTCAACGACCAGGCCGCCGAGCTCCTCGGGCTCCCGCTCGGGGACCGCTCCCCCGGAGCGGTCCCGGTGGACGAGCTGCCGATCGACGCCGGCCTACGCGAGCTCCTCGGCAGCGGACGACAGGCGGTCGACGAGATCCACCTCACACCGGACCACGTGCTCGTGGTGAACCAGGAGTCGGCCGTCGGCCCGGACGACACCGGCGGCCCGCACCCGAGGGGCTGGGTGATGACGCTGCGCGACCACACCGAGATCGAACATCTGAGCGGCGAGCTGGCCTCGATGCGCACCATGAGCGACGCCCTGCGCTCGCAGACGCACGAGTTCGCGAACCGCCTGCACACGATCGTCTCGCTCATCGAACTGGATCGCCGCGACGAGGCGCTCGAACTCGCCGCCCAGGGTCTCGGCGCCAGCCAGCGCCTGACGGACCGGGTCCTCGCCGCCGAGCAGGAACCGGTGATCTCCGCCCTGCTCCTCGGGAAGACGGCGCAGGCCGCCGAGCAGGGGGTCGAGCTGCACCTGGAGAGCGACCCGGCGCTCGGACGGGTCCGTGTGGATCCGGCGGTCGTCGTCACGATCCTCGGGAACCTCATCGACAACGCCATCGACGCGGCGTCCGGCGAGCGCCCCTGGGTGGAGGTCTACCTCGGGCAGGGGCTGGCCGATCCGTCCGGCGCGGAGCAGACGTCCGGAACGGATGCGACGGAACTGGTGATCCAGGTGACCGACAGCGGTCCCGGGCTCGATCCCGAGGCGCTCGACCTCGCCTTCGTGCGCGGGTGGTCGACGAAGGAGCCCGGCCGGTACGGTCGCGGGTTCGGACTGGCGCTCGTCCGCCAGGCCGTGACCCGGCTCGGTGGCACCATCGAGGTCGTGCGCGAGCCGGCCTCGGCGTTCGTCGTGACGCTGCCGGCGGCCGTCGGCGTCCGGGACGAGGCGACGGCATGAGCGAGCCGATCCGCGTCCTGGTGGTCGAGGACGAACCCATCGCGCAGCAGGCCCACGCCGCCTACCTGCGTCGGGTGGACGGTTTCACCCTCGCCGGTGTCGCCGGGGATGCGGCCACCGCGATGCACCTGCTGCGGGCCGCGGACGCCCACCGTTCGCCTGACGACCGCGTCGACCTCGTCCTCCTCGACCTCAACCTGCCCGACGCGCACGGTCTGGAACTGTGCCGGCGCATCCGGACCGCGGGGATCGACGTCGACGTCATCGCCATCACGGCGGCGCGCGACCTGCGGATCGTGCGGGCGGCGGTGTCGGCCGGGGTCGTCCAGTACCTCATCAAGCCCTTCGCCTTCCCGGCGTTCGCCGACAAGCTCGAGGCGTACCGGACCTTCCGTCGCACGATGACCGCCGAGGGTGCCGTCGCGAGTCAGCACGAGGTCGACCTCACCCTCGCCACGCTGCGAGCGCCGTCGTCGCGGCCGCAACTGGCGAAGGGGCTGTCGGAGGACACCCTCCGGCTGGTGTCCGAGCTGCTGCGACAGGCGAACGATCCGTTGTCCGCCAGCGAGGCCGCCACCGCCGGTTCGCTCTCGCGGGTGACGGCGCGACGCTACCTCGAGTACCTCGCGGAGACCGGTGCGGTGGAACGCTCACCGCGGTACGGCACCCCGGGGCGACCGGAGCTCGAGTACCGCTGGCGCTGACGCGGCGCGGCCCCTGCCTCCGCCGCTCGGTGGAGTCGATCTCGTCCGACCGCTCCACCAGCCGACGGATGTCGGATGAGGGCGCGCTGCTTAGGCTCGGACCATGATCTCGAAGACGACCTCCTCACCCCGGTCCGCTCGACCCGCCCGCATCGACCCCATTTTCATGAGCGCGATGACCGGCGCCGGCGTGGGCCTCGGGTTCGCCATCGCCCTCGCCGTCGCCGCGATGCTCGACGTCCCCTTCGGGGTCCCGCTCGCGGTCGCCCTGCCCGGAGCGATGCTGCTCGCCGTCGGAGCAGCGATCCTCATCACCCGTCGGCGCAACCGGCTCGCCTGATCCCGGGCGGGTCGCGCAGGGAGTCGGTTAGCGTGGTGACCACCAGCGTGCCGACGACGGGAGACACGACATGACCCATCGCGACACCCGGGGACGTGCGGTGCGTTCCGCCATCACGATCGTGGTCCTCGCCGCCCTGTGCTCCGGCTGCGGGATCGGACGCCCGGCGGTGGAGCCGAACGCCGTCGACGACGCTCGACTCATGCGGCTCGCCTCCGATCCCCTGCTCGCCGGCGGCGTCGTGCAGGAGGCGCACGCACCCGACACCTCGGCGAACGTCACGGTGCAGCGCGGCAGCGTGACGGGCTCCGACGAGTGGGAGGCACCACTCGCCGACGACGGGACGGTCGTGCCGGGGGCGACCCTGGAGGAGGCCCGCTCCCTGCTCGCGACCGTCCGGGACGCCGGGTGGACACCCGTCGCCGTCTCCTGCTCCTTCGATCGCTCCGGCGAGCTCGGGGCGGCGCGCGTGTTCGCCGTGAAGGAGCTCGGTGACTTCACCGCAGCGTTCGAGTCGCACGTGTCCCTCCGACTGACCGACCGCGTGGCCTACGCGCCGTTCCACGATGAGGATGCGGATCCGTGGCGGCCGACCGCCCCCGTCGCGTCAGGCGACAGCTGCCTCGACACCGCGCCGGCTCCCGGCGAGGACGCCCCACCTCCGGAGAACGTCCCACTCCCCGACGAGCTGAACATCTCGCGCTGGTACTGAACGGCGGCGATCATGATCCGACTCGTCCGACGATGACCGCTGAGGTGCGGCTCATCGCCGGGGAGGTTCGCCATCCGGTTCGAAGAGGTCCTCGATGTGGATCCCGAACAGCGCCGCGAGGCGGAATGCGAGGGGCAGGCTGGGGTCGAATCGCCCTTTCTCGATCGAGATGACGGTCAGACGCGTGACGCCGACCAGTTCAGCCA
This sequence comes from Plantibacter sp. LMC-P-059a, assembly GCF_030209505.1. Taxonomy (NCBI): domain Bacteria; kingdom Bacillati; phylum Actinomycetota; class Actinomycetes; order Micrococcales; family Microbacteriaceae; genus Plantibacter; species Plantibacter sp. LMC-P-059a. Next base: position 368,547 of record NZ_JARVRZ010000002.1, read on the forward strand.
GGTGGGCCTGCGACCAACCGGCGTCCTGACGACGTTCCCTGAGCGAGTTCTTCACGCCCGGACTGCACGCGTGCGGGCGATCGCGTACCGCGTGGCCGTCGAGGCGAAGGCGACGAGCAGGACGCCGAGCAGCACGAGCTGTGTCGGCAGTTCCGACCGCACGATCGAGATCGCCGCGAGCCCGAGCCCGACCGCCAGGACCACGTCGGTCGCCGTACCGGCGAGCGCCGTGTTCATCCAGGTCGCCTCCGCAGTCTCGGACGTGTGCGGCGAGGGCTGGCTCTTGGGGGCCACGGCGATGATCCAGCCCAGCATCACGCCGAACGGAAGGGCGGCGAGGGCGAAGACGATCCCCGAGAGACCGGCGGCGATCGGCGAGAGCGCCCAGGCCACCACCCCGGCGAGGGTCGAGACCGCCGCTCCGATCAGGACGGCGACGAACCAGCGAATCATCATGTTTCCTCCATGTATAGCGAACTATGCGTATAGCAAACTGTACATCACGAGTCGCGAACCCGAGACCACACACGGGAGACCGCAGACGCCGCGGTCGCGACCGCAGCCGATCCTAGGGTCGACTCAGGGTGATCCCGGAGGTTCCCGGGGTTGCCAGGCGATGGAACGCGATATATCGTGAGTTTCAGCTCAACGCGATATATCGCGTTCAATCGGAAGGAAGCGCACCATGGCACAGGAGAAGTGGATCATCGCCCCCGGCGAGAGCCGCATCATCGACCTCGAGCTCGTGAGGCGACTGAAGGTCGGCCTCATCGGCGGCCAGGTCGACATCATCGGGCACGACGAGCCCGGTGCGCGCATCGAGGTCGGCGCCGTCACCGGCAAGGACCTCAAGATCACCATCGACGGCGACGTCGCGGAGATCGACCACCCGCAGCTGCGCTGGGACAACTTCCTCGAGGTCTTCTCGAACTTCGGTGCGAACCGCGCCACCGCCCAGGTCAGCGTGCTCGTCCCGCGCGACATCGCCCTCACGCTCGGCGTCGTGAGCGCCGGTGCCCTCGTCTCCGGACTCGCTGCCGACGTGAAGCTCAACACCGTCTCGGGCGACCTCGTGGCCGACCGCATGACCGGACGCCTCGACCTCAACTCCGTGAGCGGTGAGGTCACCGTCCAGCACCACACCGGCCGCATCAACGCCCACACCGTGTCCGGCGACGTCACCGTTTCCGGCGACATCACCAGGGCGTCCGTCGACGGGGTGTCCTCCGACCTCCTCCTCGACATCCACGGCGCCGCGGAGCAGCTCGACCTGAACACCGTGAGCGGCGCGATCACGGTCCGCCTCGACGACGACCTCGCCGCGCGCTACACGGCGAACTCCGTCGGCGGCCGCCTCGCCATCGACGGCGTCGTCCTCAAGGGGCTGCGCGGCGGCGGCTACAGCTCGCACACCGGCGCCCTGTCCGGTCAGTTCGCCGAGGTGCGCCTCAACACCGTCGGCGGTGCGGTCACCGTGCTCCGTCGTGCGACGCCCGAGCCCGCCACGGCGACGGCCGGGAGCGAGGCCGGAGCATGAGCCCCGTCTTCGCGCACGGCAGTCTGCGCCTGTACCTGCTGAGCCTCCTCGAGGAGTCGCCAAAGCACGGATACGAGCTCATCCAGGCACTCACGGACCGCAGCGGCGGCACCTACAGTCCGAGCGCCGGCACCATCTACCCCCGCCTCGCGAAACTCGAGGAGGAGGGCCTCGTCACCAAGACGAGCGACGGCCGCAAGACCGTCTACGAGATCACCGAGGCCGGCCGTGCGGAACTCGCGGCACGCGCCGGCGAACTCGACGGCATCGAGGACCAGCTCACCGACTCCGTGCGCCGGATCGCCGACGAGGTCCGGAGCGGGGTGACGGCGGCCATGAAGAGCCTCCGCGCCGATCTCGCCTCCGCGGCGCGTGAGGCGAAGCAGTCGTCGAAGCCCGGGCCGAGCTGGACGACCGCTTCCGAGGAGAGTGCGGACCAGAAGGTGCAGGGCCGCCTGGCGCTCCACGAGACGGACGTGTCGATCAACGAGTTCCGGCAGGCGGTCCGTGCTGAGCTCCGCGAACACGTCGCACGCGGTGGTGTCCTCGACGAGGCGACCGTCTCCGCCCTCCGCGCCGACCTCGTCGCCGTCCGCGACCGCCTGCAGGAGCGACTCCGCAGCTCCTGACGATCGACGGACGACGAAGCGCCCGCCTCCACATCGGGAGGCGGGCGCTTCGTCGTCCTCGCGTCAGCGCGCGGCGCCGGCGAGCGAGCCCGTGGTCGCGGCGGTGTCGAAGATCACGCAGGTGACGAGCCGGTCGTCCATCTCTTCCCAGCTGCCCTTCGTCGGGGTGTAGTAGTTGAACTCGAGCGTGGAGTCCTCGTAGGCGATCCCGGTGAACGGCTGGAACTGCGCGGAGCAGCCGTCGTCGGCCTGCTGCGTGACCGCCTCGTCACCCGGCCATTCGTCGCCGGTCAGGGTGACCTCGCCGTACACCTCGTACTGGTGGGGCTCGGAGCACGGCACGGTGGGTACCTCGGAGACCTCCTCCGAGGACGACTCGTCGTTCAGGCAGTCGCCGATGGAGAGCGTGAAGACGTCGGTGGTGCCGCCTCCGACGATCTCGCCGGACTGCGCGTCGCGGGTCTCGGCCGGCTTCGGGAGGATGCCCTCGACGACACTGCAGCCGGAGAGCATGAGGGCCGCGGCCAGGGCGGCGATCGCGAGCGGGAGGAGACGACGGCGAGTGGTCACGATGAAGGTCCTTGCGGTGGGTGGTCGATCACGGGCGGCGCTCCCGGCTCACAGCCAGGCAACAGCCGTCGTTCAGGATATTGGTCGGCCATCCTGGCCCGCCACTCCCCCGCTCGATGAACACTGCGTCACGGTCGGGTGACGATGCCTGTCCATCCAGCTCATCTCCGCTTGACTCCCCTTGGCGAAGGAGTAATATCGCCGCTCGTGACAACTGAGGGTCGAGAGCCCGGGACAGAACCACGATCAGCAAAACGCTGGTTGATCGGGGACCCGCTGCCGACCGACAACCTGGAGGGCCAGCTCCTCCCCAAGCGCCTCGCGCTGCCGATCTTCGCGAGCGACGCGCTGTCGAGTGTCGCTTACGCTCCGCAGGAACTCCTCATGATCCTGACCCTCGGCGGGCTCGCGTTCCTGAGCTTCGCGCCCTGGGTCGCCGCGTGCGTCGTGATCCTGCTGGTCGTGGTCGTCGCGAGCTACCGACAGCTCATCAAGGCGTACCCCTCGGGCGGTGGCGACTACGAGGTCGCGCACCGCAACCTCGGCGAGAAGGCCGGCCTCGTCGTCGCCTCGGCATTGCTCGTCGACTACGTCCTGACGGTCGCCGTGTCGGTCGCCTCCGGCGTCGACAACATCATCTCCGCGATCCCCGGGCTGAACCCGTGGCGCGTGGAACTCGCCGTCGGCTTCGTGCTCGTGCTCATGGCCGTGAACCTCCGTGGTGTCCGCGAGTCCAGCAAGGCCTTCGCGATCCCCACCTACTTCTTCATCGCGAGCGTGCTCGTGATGATCGTCGCCGGGCTCGCGCGCACCTTCCTCGGTGACGCACCGGTCGCGTCGAGCGCGGAGTTCACGGTGCAGGGCGAGAGCCTCACGCAGGCCGCGTTCATCCTGCTCCTCCTCCGCGCCTTCTCCTCCGGCTGCTCCGCGCTCACCGGCGTCGAGGCGGTCTCGAACGGCGTCCCCGCGTTCCGACGCCCGCAGATCAAGAACGCGCAGAAGACCCTCGTCCTCATGGGCGGCGCAGCCATCGTGCTGTTCGTCGGACTCACCGCCCTCGCGCTCATCTCCCGCGTGCACTACGCCGAGAACGCCTGCCACCTCGAAGGCTTCGCGAACTGCGCCACCACGCCGCAGCCGAGTCTCATGGCGCAGGTCGCGACCGCCGTGTTCGGCGCGAACAGCATCCCGTTCTTCCTCATCCAGGCGGCGACCGCCTGCGTCCTCCTCCTCGCCGCGAACACCGCGTTCAACGGGTTCCCGCTCCTCGGCTCCGTCCTCGCGCGTGACTCCTACGCCCCCAAGTCGCTCAACACCCGCGGCGACCGCCTCGTGTTCTCGAACGGCATGATCATCCTCGGGCTCGCGGCCTGCGCGATCCTCGTGGTCTACCAGGCCAACCTCACGCAGCTCATCCAGCTGTACATCATCGGCGTCTTCGTCTCGTTCACCCTCGGGCAGACCGGCATGGTGAAGCACTGGCTGCGCATGCTCCGGGAGGGCTGCGACAACCGGGGCTCCGTCTACCGCGGCCTCGCGATCAACGCGTTCGGCGCACTCCTCACCGCGAGCGTCCTCATCGTCGTCACGATCACGAAGTTCACCCACGGCGCGTGGCTCGTCTTCGTGCTCATGCCGATCCTCTTCGTGCTCATGCTGGGCGTCAACCGCTACTACCGCGACGTCGAGAAGGAGGTCGAGGTCGACCCGACCACCACCTTCGGAGCGACGGGCGACCACGCGATCGTCCTCGTCGGCAAGATGCAGAAGCCGATCCTCAAAGCGCTCGACTACGCGATCGCGGCCAAGCACGACAGCCTCGAGGCCGTGCACATCTCGGTCGACCCCGAGTCCACGAAGCTGCTCGAGCAGCAGTGGATCGAGCAGAACATCCACGTGCCGCTCGTCATCCTCGAGTCGCCGTACCGCGAGTTCGCCATGCCGCTCGCGAAGTACATCAAGGCCCACCGCGCGGAGCACGGCTCCGAGGTCGTCACCGTTTACATGCCGCAGTACATCGTCGGCCACTGGTGGGAGAGCCTCCTCCACAACCGGCGGGCTTCGCGGATCCGCAACCAGATCATGCTCGTGCACGGCGTCACCGTGGCGCTCGTCCCGTGGTTGCTCGACTCCTCGGAGCTCATCTACGGCCGCCGGTCCCGTCCGCTGCCCGGACAGGAGCGACGCGGCGAGATCGTGCGCGTGAAGAAGCCGATCGAGCGGAAGCCGCACATCGACCGCAACACGGGCCGCACCAGGACCTGAGGCGCGCCCGATGCCGGGCGTCATCGGTCGGGGCGGCTGTCGGGATCACGACGGTAGCCCGTCGGTGTCAGCCCGAGCACCCGGCGGAAGTCCGAGGTCAGGTGCGCGTGGTCGGCGTAGCCGAGGTCCGCGGCGACCTGGGCGATCGTGACGTCGGTATCGTCTCGGAGCCGCTGCGCCGCCTCCTGCAGTCGATAGCGCCGGATGATCGTCAGGGGCGGCAGCCCGACGGACCGCTGCGCGAGCCGCTGGACGGCGCGGACGCCGACCCCGAGGCGCTCCGCGAGCTGCTCGACCCTGACGATGTCGCGATCACCCGCCACGACCTCCTCCATCCGGTTGGCGAGCACGCCTTCGGGGTCGTCGCCTGAGGCGAACCGGTCGGCGCACCAGACCCGGCAGGCGCGAACCGCGCCGCTGCGGGCGGCGTCGCGGTCCGGATCGGCCATCGCCGCCACCACGTCGCGGAGGAGCGACGGCGCTGCGAACGGCACCTCGACGTCGCGGAGCACCCCGGGATCGTCGACCAGGGTCATGAGCGCCGCCGGCCGCAACAGCATGCCGACCGCCCAGCCGGTCCCCGTGAGATCGCGATGGGACGCGCTCGTGGTCGGGCCGGCGAGCGTCACCGCATCCGGCCCGACGACGAGGTTCGATGCGGGGAACGGCAGCAGCTCCTGGCGGGAGGTGCGCCCCGGCGCGAGTCGCCACTCCGGGATCCAGAACCACCGGACGAGGCCGGAGAGCTCGGCCGGCGCCTCGACCCGGTGGAAGGTCGGCAACCGGGCCGGATAGAGCACGCCGCGGGGATCGATGGACGCCTCGGTGTCGTCGATACCGGACATGTGGCCCTCTCGTCGCGAATCTTCAAGCCACCCGGTGTTCCGGGTCCGTACCGTCGCAGCATGAGCGAATCCACTGCATCGAAGACCGGGATCACCGGCGACCACACCACCGCCGGAGTGCCCAACGGCTCGACGAGCCTGACCCCGTTCCTCGTGGTGGCTCGCGCCGCCGAGGCGATCGAATTCTACCGAGCGGTCCTCGGGGCGCGACTGGTGGACGCCACCGAGATGGGCGGCGTCGTCGTGCACGCCGAACTCGACCTCGGCGACGGACGCCTCCAACTCGGGGAGCCGAACCCGGAGTACGGCTTGATCCCCGCGCCCGGCGGCGAGTCCGACTGCTACTCCCTGGGCTTCTACTGCGAGGACGTGGACGCGGTGGTCGCGACGGCGACGGCAGCCGGTGCGACGATCAGGGAGCCCGCCACGGACTTCGTCTCCGGTGACCGCTTCGCCTCGATCCGCGATCCGTTCGGCGTCCGCTGGTCGATCATGTCCCGCGTCGAGGACCTCTCCGAGGAGGAGAGCGCCCGACGCGTGGCCGACTGGGCGGCACAGGCCGCGTCCGGTCGGAGCTGACAGACTGAGGGCATGTTCACCTGGGGTCTCTCGCTGCTCTTCCTCGCGGCCGTGTTCGGCACCCTCTCGATGGCGCGACTCATCGCGGCGAACCCCGACTCCCCCCTGCCGATGTGGCAGGGGCGGCCGCAGCGGCTCCCCCAGTTCACGATCATCCTGCGCGGACTCTCCGGCGGCCTCGGCGTGTTCGGCGTGTTCCTCCTGTGGTCGGAGATCGGGTTCTGGAGCATCCTGCTGCTCGTCGTCGCCCTCGGTATCCCGATCGTGCTCAACGTCCGGCACAACCGCCGGTTCGAGTGACGGGTGTCGCTCAGGCGACGAGCGAACCGACCCAGTAGCCGAGCAGGGCGGCGAGCACCGCGACGACCAGCATGCCGAGCGCGTTCACGACGCCCGCCCGTTTGCGCCCGTCCTGGAGCAGCCGGACCGTCTCGATGCTCGCGGTGCTGAACGTCGTGTAGCCGCCGAGCAGTCCACCGCCGAGGACGAGGCGCCAGCCGTCGTCGACGACCCCGCCGAGGGCGAGCGCGGTCACGAACCCGAGGAGCAGCGATCCGGTGACGTTGATCACCGCGGTGCCCCATGGCGCCGCACCGCCGAACCGTGACCGGATGACGCCGTCGACCACGAGCCTGGCCGCCGCACCGACGCCGCCGGCCGCGGCGATCCCGAGGAACAGCAGCGGGGTCATGCGAGGTCACCGCCGTCAGGCGCCGGTCCGGCTGTCGTGCCCCGACCACGGACCCGTCGGGCGAGGGCGATCCCGAGCGTGCTCGCGAGGACTCCGAGCACCACGCTGCCGACCGCGTACAGGCCACCGACGACCGGTCGGCCGTCGAGCAGCAGGAGCCCGCTGTCGGCTGCAAGAGCGCTGTAGGTCGTGAACCCGCCGAGGACGCCGGTTCCGAGGAACAACCGGAGGTCGCGTCGCCGACCGACGTCGGGACCGCGCAGGAGCAGCGTCTCGAGCAGGACGCCGAGGAGGAACGCTCCGACGATGTTGATGCCGAGGATCGCGACGGGGACACCGTCTACCGGTGGAACGGCGAGCGAGATCGCCTCACGCGCGCCCGTGCCGATGGCACCGCCCAGCGCGACCATCGCGATGACGGCCGGTCTGAGATGCGGTGGGCGTGGGGTCGCCGCGCCTGCGGTCACTGCGGTTCGCCCAGGGACGCGTCCCACAGCGGGTCCGCGGAAGAGCTCGGGGCGAGCGGGACGACGATCACCGGCCGAGCCTGGCGATGCGCGAGCGCGGCGGCCACGGAACCGGTGAGGAACTCCAGGATCCCCTTCCGCAGCCCGCGTTCCCGGGTACCGACGATGATCGCCCGGGCAGCGACCGAGTCCGCAAGTCGCCCGAGGGCTCGCGCCGGATCACCGGCCAGCTGGGTCAGCTCCCACGGCACCCCGGCGGGGTCGAGCAGGCGGTGCGCCGTGCTCTCGATTTCGGGGTCGCCGAGCTCCGGCTCGAAATCGTGGAGATCGGCGTCGAAGGGCATCGACGTGACCGATCCGTCGGCGTTCTCGACGACCACGAACCGGCTCGCGTCGACGTGGGCCAGCAGGAGCCGACAGCCGAACGCCTGCGCGAACGAGGCCGCCTCGAGCAGCACGGCGTCGGGCTGGTGCGGCGTGACACCCACGACGATCGCCGTGCCCTGCTGCGGGGAACTCACGACGTCACTCGCCCTTGGCGCGCTTCGCCGCCGCCTTGGCCGCCTGCTTGGCAGCTCGGACCTGCGCGAGCGACTCCGGGTCGACGATGTCGGCGACGGAACGCAGACTGCCATCCTCGCCGTAGGGTTCCGACGCCTCGCGCCAGCCGTCGGCGCTCAGGCGGTAGCGCTTGCCGAGGAGCGCGAGGAAGATCCGCGCCTTCTGGTCACCGAAACCCGGCAGGGCCAGCAGGCGCGTGAGGACCTCCTGACCGTCCGGTCCGCCTCGGGTCCAGATCGCTTCGGCGTCGCCGTCCCACTGCTCGACGATCGCGGAGCACAGCTGCTGCACGCGCTTCGCCATCGAACCGGGGAAGCGGTGGACGGCCGGACTCGTCGAGAACACCTTGGCGAATGCCTCGGGATCGGTCTGCGCGATGCTCGCCGCGTCGAAGGAGCCGAGACGGTCGCGGATCTTCAGCGGGCCGGCGAAGGCCGTCTCCATCGGGACCTGCTGATCGAGGAGCATGCCGATGAGGAGGGCGAGCGGATCCGAGGACAGCAGTCGGTCGGCGTCCTGGTCTCCCGTGATGTGCAGGGTTCCGGTCATGCCACCATCGTCCCACCAGTCGTCGCGCAGGCCCACCCCCGACGCGGCACGCCGTGCAGGCCGCCCGCCGCGCGGGTCCTCCCGCACGAGCGCTCCGGCCACGGGCAGCATGGTAAGCTGAACGCTAGTCTTTATCGTTCCCTGGTAGGCGAAAGCCCCGGACGCCCCGCAAGCGCGGCCGGTCAGAAAATCATGAGGGGGTCTCGCATGGGTCGTGGCCGTCAAAAGGCAAAGCACACGAAGATCGCTCGTGAGCTCAAGTCGTTCAGCCCGGACGTGAACTACAACGCGCTCGAGCGCGAGCTCACGGGACACTCCGCCGACGGCCCGAACACGGGTGTCGACGAGAGCTACGACGACGAGATCGCGAAGTGGGCTGAGTACGCCGACAAGTATGCCGACGGCGAGGCGAAGGGCGCGTAGTCGCGTCCTTCCCGTCCGTCGAGCGGCGTCCGTCGCCGGAGCCGCCACCCGCAGCTGAGGGGTTTCTCCGACGACCCCGCGCAAATGGAGTTCTGACGAGGCGGAGACTAGCCTGGACGGATGAACACCGACGAGCTCCGTAGTGCCGCCAAGAAGCGCCTGAAGGCGCAACACGATTTCAAGCAGTTCCTCGCCGTCTGGGGTGCGGTCTCCGTCCTCCTCGTCGTCATCTGGCTCCTCACTGGCGCCTGGGGCTACTTCTGGCCGATCTGGCCGATCTTCGTGATGGGCATCGCGGTCCTGTTCGTCGGTCTCGACGCCTACGGGCCGTCGAAGCACATCACCGAGGACGCGATCGACGCCGAGGTCGCCCGTCTGGTCGACCGTCAGCAGCAGCGTGCCGCAGCACGTGCGGCCGCCGCCCAGCCCACGTACGAGCAGGGCCAGCAGTACACCGGTGGCCAGACCACCGCCTACGACCCCTCCGTCTACCAGAACGGGCAGACCGGCCAGGCGCCCGTCTACGACCCGACGCAGTACCAGCGCCAGACGGGCTCGTACGACACCGCACAGTACCAGACCGGCCCGACAGCCGGATACGGCGCCCAGCCGTCGCCCGAATCGGCGACCCAGGCCTACACCGGCACCCAGCAGTACGGCACGCAGGAGCAGCCGTCGCCTGAGACCACCGCCGCTGCCGTTCCGACTCCGCCACGGACCACCGAGCCGACGCCGACCGAGCAGTTCGCCGCCGTCTTCTCCGGCACCGGCCTGCCGACCGCAACGGACCACGCGCCGAGCGAACCGGCCGAATCCATCGTCCTCGAGTCCACGGCCACCGGCGACACGGAGACGGTGACGGCGGCCGCCGACGAGACGCAGGCACGACTGGACGGCGAGACGCCGGCCGAGCACGTGTCCACCGAGGGCACCGCCGACGGCGCGACCGACCGGGCGACGACGTCCGCAGCTGCGGCCCCCGCCGCAACGGTCAGTGCACCGCGGAAGACGACGACGCGCTCGACGACACCGCGGAAGCCCGCCGCCAAGGCGACGACGGCCGCCGGCACCACGGTCCGGAAGACGAGCTCGACCCGCGCCTCCACCGGCGCCGCCGCACCGAAGGCGACCGGGGCGAAGGCTCCGGCCACGAAGGCCGCCGGTGCGACGGGGACGAAGCGGGCCACGTCCGCCTCCGCCACGGACGGCACGCCGAAGGCCCCGGCGGCCAAGGCTCCGGCCAAGCCGCGCACGACGAAGCCGAAGGTCACGCCGACCGAGGCTCCGACGACGGCCACCGAGCCGGGCACGGCCGAGTAACACCCGCGACACGACGACGGCGCGCGATCCCCTCGGGGACCGCGCGCCGTCGTCGTTCAGGTGCGGAAGGTCAGGCGCTCAGGAGAGCTGCGACCGCTCGACCCACTCGAGGTACTCCTCGGAGACGGTGCCCGTCACGTACTCACCGGTGAAGCAGCTCATCTCCAGGTCGCTGATGCCGGACCCCTCGAGGATCGCGGCCTTCATGTCGGCGACCTCCTGGTAGATGAGGTTGTCGGCGCCCAGCTCACGCGCGATGTCGGGGATCTTCTTCCCGTGCGCGACGAGTTCCTGCCGGGACGGCATGTTGATGCCGTACACGTGCGGGTACCGGACGGGTGGGGCAGCGGAGGTGAACGTCACCTTGTTGGCGCCGGCGAGCCGGGCCATGTCGACGATCTCCTTCGAGGTGGTCCCGCGGACGATCGAGTCGTCCACGATGAGGATGTTCTTGCCCTTGAACTCCGACCCCATCGCGTTGAGCTTCTGGCGCACGCTCTTCTTGCGCTGGGCCTGGCCCGGCATGATGAAGGTGCGACCGACGTACCGGTTCTTGTAGAAGCCCTCGCGGTACTCGATGCCGAGCTTCTGCGCCACCTGCATGGCCGCGGGCCGCGAGGAGTCGGGGATCGGCATGACCACGTCGATGTCGCCCATCGGCGTGTACTCGGCGATCGTGTCGGCGAGCCGGTTGCCGAGCCGCAGCCGTGCCTCGTAGACCGAGATGCCGTTCATGACGGAGTCGGGCCGCGCGAGGTAGACGTACTCGAAGGAACACGGGACAAGGCGCGGGTTCTTGGCGCACTGGCGGGAGTAGAGCTCGCCGGAGGCGGTGATGAAGACGGCCTCACCCGGGGCGATCTCGCGCACGGTCTCGTAGCCGCCGGCCTCGAGGACGAGCGACTCCGAGGCGACGACCCAGTCGTTCCCGACCAAACCCGTCTGGCGCTTCCCGAGGATGAGGGGTCGGATGCCGAACGGGTCGCGGAAGGCGAGCAGCCCGTGGCCGGCGATGAGGGCGATCGTCGCGTAGGAGCCCTCGACGCGCTCGTGGACGTTCTCCACGGCGTTGAACACCTGGTCGGGGTCGAGGTCGAGACCGCTGATCTGCCCCTGCAGCTCCGTCGCGAGGACGTTGAGGAGGAGTTCGGTGTCGCTCGTGGAGTTCACGTGACGGCGGTCGACGTGGAACAGGTCCTTGCTGAGCTCACGCGTGTTCGTGAGGTTGCCGTTGTGGATGAGCGTGATGCCGTAGGGCGCGTTCACGTAGAACGGCTGCGCCTCGCTCTCGTTGGCGGCGTCGCCCTTCGTCGCGTAGCGCACGTGCCCGAGCCCCATGTTGCCGAGCAGCGAGCGCATGTCGCGGGTGCGGAAGGCCTCCCGCACCTGCCCCTTCGCCTTCACCATGTGGAAGGTGCTGCCGTCGGCGGTGGCGATGCCGGTGGAGTCCTGACCGCGGTGCTGCAGGAGCAGGAGGCTGTCGTAGACCTGCTGGTTGGCAGGCTCGGTTGAGACGATGCCGACGATGCCGCACATGCGTGGGGACTCCTTGTGGTTCGTGCTGGGCGAGTGACGGAACGGAGGGAAGCGGGAACGTGCGGCGGTGGCGTCAGTCGCGGTAGGCGCCGACGAGGCGGACGGCGCCGCCGTCGACCCCCTTCGCGCCCTGCTCGAAGCCGGTGAGGTCGTGGGTGGCGGCGTCCGCGCCGAGGTGCACGGTGCCGACCTGCCAGGTCGCGATGCCGTCGGCCTCGAGCGCCGCGGTGATGTCGGCCGCCAGGGCGGGCGACACGACGGCGAAGAACCCGACACCGAGGTTCCAGGTGCCTTCGCTCGACTCCAGCGTGGAGCCGGCGAGGTCGCTCAGCGTGCGGAACACGGGCGCCGGGCTCCAGGTGGAGCGGTCGACCTCGGCCCAGGAGCCCTTCGGGAGGACGCGTGCGAGGTTCGCGGCGATGCCGCCGCCCGTGACGTGGCTGAGCGAGTGCACACCGCCGGCGAACGCGGGGGCGTCGAGCAGGCGCAGGAGCGGGAGGGTGTAGAGGCGCGTCGGTTCGAGGAGGGCTTCACCGAAGGTGGTGCCGAGCTCGTCGCTGTGGTCGCCGTAGCCGACGCCCGCCTGGGCGAGGATGTGGCGGACGAGGGAGAAGCCGTTCGAGTGCAGACCGGAGGACGCGAGGGCGAGGATGACGTCGCCGTCCTCCACCCGGTGCTCACCGAGGATCGCATCCGCTTCGACGGCTCCGGTGCAGGCGCCCGCGACGTCGTAGTCGTCGACCCCGAGGAGCCCGGGGTGCTCGGCCGTCTCGCCACCGATGAGTGCGGTCCCGGTGTCGGAGCAGGCGCGGGCGATGCCCGACACGATCGAGGCGATGCGCTCGGGGTGCACCTTGCCGCAGGCGATGTAGTCGGTCATGAAGAGCGGCTTCGCGCCCACCACGACGATGTCGTCGACGACCATGCCGACGAGGTCCTGACCAATGGTGTCGTGCTTGTCGATCGCCTGCGCGATCGCGACCTTCGTGCCGACGCCGTCGGTGGACGTCGCGAGCAGCGGGCGACGGAAGGACGTGAGCGCCGACGCGTCGAAGAGGCCGGCGAAGCCACCGAACCCACCGAACACCTCGGGGCCGTGCGTCTTGGCGACGGCCGCCTTCATGAGGTCGACGGCGCGGTCACCGGCTGCGGTGTCGACACCGGCTTCCCGATAGGTGGTGGATGAGGTCATGACCGTCCTGAACCTTCTGCGGTGGGTGGATTCGGGGGGCCGGACTCACCTGGCTCGGCACTCGCGGAACCGGTCGGCTCCGCGTCTGCCGCGGGGGTTCCGGCTGGATGCACGTCAACTCTATCCGCTCGGACGATCCGCGTCCGTCGGGCCATCGAGCGGTCGATGAGCAGGCCGATCCCGAGGGCGGCGGCACCGAAGACCACGATGCACACGAGCAACAGGAAGCCGAAGACCTGGGTGAGCGAGTAGTCGGGGCTCGTCGGGAACGCGAAGGTGAGCACGAGGGCCGCGATGATCCCCACGAAGGCCCCGATGACGAGGAACCGCCAGTAGCGGGGCGAGCGGCGGACGGCGACGGACCCCGAGGAGTACACGGTCGCGACCTCGGTGTCGGTGGCGGATTCGGAGGGGAGCTGAGCTTCCGGCGCTGGCTGCCCGGTGGCATCTGTCATGACTCCATTCTCCCCCACGATCCCGACCACCGTGAACCGATGGTGAACGCAGGCCGACATCCGTCGCCGACTACGATCGAGCGGTGGACACGATCGAGACGGCCGGGGCGATCCCGTCCGACGACGGGTCCGAACGGGACCTGCTCGCGGCGGTCGACGCCGCAGCGCGAGACGCCGGGTTCACCCTGGAACCTGAGCAGCTCGAGGTGGTGCGTCGGCTGGCGGCGCTGCCGATCGGCGGGGACGAGCCCGCCCACCTGTACCTCTGGGGCGCGGCCGGTCGCGGGAAGACCTGGCTGCTCGACGCGTTCTTCGCCGCCCTGCCGACGCCGCGGAGACGACGGGTCCACTTCCACTCCTTCTTCCGCGGGCTGCACGCCTCGATCCATCGGCTCCGCACCGAGGCCGCCGACGCCGCCCGCGCGACGGGTGAGCCTGGCGCCGGCTCCCGCGCGGCCGCCGGGGCGGTCGTGAACGCGGTCGAACAGGCCGTCGACGAGCTGCTCGACGATGTCGAGGTCGTGCTCTTCGACGAGTTCCACGTGCACGATCCGGGTGACGGCATGCTCATGATCCGACTCCTCGAGGCACTCTTCGCTCGGCAGGTGACCCTGCTGACGAGTTCGAACTTCCGGCCGCAGGACCTCCTGCCCGATCCGGTGTACCACCACCTCTTCGAGCCGGGCATCGCGATGATCGAGGCGAACATGACGGTGGTGGAGCTCGCGGGGTCGACGGACCACCGTCGTTCCTCACCGATCCTGCGACGCGACGGCTTCGCCCGGGGCAGCTGGTCCGTCGCCGGCGAGGCCGCGGACGCCCACCTCGCCGCCCTCGGGCTCAACCGTCCCGGGCCCGACGAGGCGACGACGCTCGCGATCAGCGGGCACACCTTCCACGCGGCCGCCGCAGGCGACGGCACCGTCTGGTTCACCGGCGCGGAGCTCCTCGAGCGTCCGACCTCCGTCGGTGACTACCTCGCCTGGGCGGCGGACTACGACCGGTGGGTGCTCGACGCCCTCCCGGCGTCCCACGAGCTCACCCGTGAGGCTCGCGCCCGGTTCGTCCACCTCGTGGACGCCCTCTGCGACCTCGGCGTCGAACTGCACGTCGTCGCGGCGACCGACCGGGAGACCTTCATCGCCGCTCCCGGTCTCGGCCGGGGCGGCTTCGCCCGCGACGCGGTCCGGACGCGCAGTCGGCTCGCCCTGCTCCGTGAGATCGGCTGACCGCCCCTCGCCCGCGGGCGAGCACGCGACGGACTACTTGCGGCTGTGCTCCAGCGATCCGGCGCGCATGGCGGCCTCGTCGTTCAGGTCGACGCGGGAGGCGACGTAGTAGCTGCTCCACTTCGCCGCGTGGTACGCGGGGTTCATGACGAACCAGTACGCACGGCGCTTCCAGCCGTACTGCCGGTCGCGGACGATCCGCTTCGCGTCGCGCAGGGCACCGAACACCGTGTACGCCACCTGGCGGAACCGGCTCACCCGGGTGACGGGCTTGCCGATCCGGCGGAGCGCCGTCGTCTCGTCGAAGATGCGCTTGCGGTACTCGTCGAGCGTGAGGTCGTTGGAGTGGATCACCCACCCGCGCGGCGCGTACGCCTTCCGCAGGCCCGCCGCGATGATGTCGGCACCGAACGCCATGTCCTCCGAGTACGGCAGGTCGCGGTAGGGGATGTCGCCGAGCAGGAGGTCGCGCCGTGTGGCCGAGTTGACGTCGGAGTAGAACGCCAGGGCATCGAGCAGGCCGCCGTTCCCGTCGGCGAAGCCGTCGTTCGCGAAGACCGTCGTCCCGAAGTCGGGCCCGAAGTTGTTGAAGACGTCGGTGATCTCGTACTTCAGCAGCGGGAAGCAGGTCGGGCGGGCGACCTGCTTGCCCATGACCGCGACGACGTCCAGGCCGTCGGGATCGAGCGGCGCGGTGAGCTCGTGCAGCCACCGCGAGTCGCCGGGGATCGCGTCGTGCGTCAGGTAGGCGACGACCTTGCCACGGGCGAGCCGGGCCGCGAGCTGCCGCGTCCGGCCGTGACCGAACTCGCTGTTCGGGATGACGTGCAGGCGGACGTCCGGGTGCGCGGCGACGATGTCGAGGGTGCGGTCGGTCGAACCGGAGTCGATCACCAGGGTCTCGAAGGTGCCGTCGTACTCCTGCCCCTCGATCGCGGTGAGGATCTGCTCGAGGTACATCTCGCCGTTGTACGTGGGGATGACGATCGTGGCGTCGAGCGTCGTCTCCTCGACGGCGTCGAGGGGATCGTGGGCGCCGTGGGGCTCGGCGTCGTCGGGACGGCTCGTCGCGGGGTCGATGTTGGAGGTCACCGCACCAATGTACCCGGACGCCGCCGCAGCCGGCCCGGGTTGGAGCCGCGTCGGTCGGCGGTCGGCGGCAGGGCTCAGCGCGGCAGGAGCAGGGGCACGAGACCGGAGAGGTCAGCCCGTTGCCCCGAGGCGTGGACCGTCCCTCCGGCCATCGCCGTCGCCCAGTCGATGCGGCCGGAGGCGAGGGCGAGCCAGGTGGACGCGTCCATCTCCACGACGTTCGGCGGTGTTCCCCGGGTGTGCCGCGGGCCCTCGATGCACTGCACCGCTCCGAACGGCGGCACCCGTACCTCGACGGTGTTGCCCGGCGCCCGTTCGACGAGGAGCTCCAGCAGGTATCGCACCGCGGTCGCCGTGTCGGTGCGCGCCACCGGACCGTCACCGAGCGCCTGCTCGAGCGCGGCACGGCCGACGGCGTCCGTGATCCTGGGTCTGACCATGCATCCGAGGCTAGGGCATTGCGCCTTAAGCTAGACGGGTGAAGATCCTCGTCCTCGGTTCCGGTGCCCGCGAGCACGCCATCATCAAGGCTCTCCTCTCCGAAGAGGCCGGGCACCACATCATCGCCGCACCCGGCAACGCGGGGATCGCGGGCGACGTGACCGTCGTCGGCCTCGACCAGGAGAACCCGTCGATCGTGCGCGACTTCGCCCGCGACGAAGCGGTCGATCTCGTCGTCATCGGCCCGGAGGCACCACTCGTCGCCGGCGTGGCCGACAAGCTGCGCGCTGCCGGCATCCCGGTCTTCGGCCCCAACCGCTCCGCCGCCGCCCTCGAGGGCTCGAAGTCCTTCGCGAAGCGCATCATGGATGAAGCCGGTGTGCCCACGGGCCGCGCGGTCCGTGCCGAGGACCTCGATGCGGCGATCGCGGCCCTCGACGAGTTCGGCGCCCCCTACGTCGTCAAGGCCGACGGCCTCGCCGCCGGCAAGGGCGTCCTCGTCACCCACGACCGCGAAGCGGCCATCCAGCACGCGACCAACTGGCTCGGCTATGGCGGCATCCTCGTGGAGGAGTTCCTCGACGGCCAGGAGGTCTCCCTCTTCTTCATCACCGACGGCGAGACGGTCCTCCCCCTCTCCCCGGCACAGGACTACAAGCGCCTGCTCGACGGCGACGCCGGACCGAACACCGGCGGCATGGGCGCCTACTCGCCGCTGCCCTGGCTCGACAACCGCTTCGGCAGCGAGACCGCCTTCGTCGACGAGGTGCTCGAGACGGTCGCGGTGCCGGTCGTCCGGCAGCTGGCCTCGGAGGGCAATCCGTTCCAGGGGCTGCTCTACGCCGGACTGATCCTCACCGAGCGCGGCATCCGCGTCATCGAGTTCAACGCGCGGTTCGGCGACCCCGAGACGCAGGTCGTCCTCCCGCGCCTCGTGACACCGCTGTCGGCGCTCCTCCTCGGTTCGGCCACCGGCACCCTCGGCGAGCAGCCGCGCCCCGCGTTCGCGGAAGCCAGCGCGGTCACCGTGGTGCTCGCGAGCCAGAACTACCCTGAGACGCCGGTCACCGGACGCGGGATCACCGGGCTCGACGCCGCGGTCGCCGTGGAGGGCGTGCACGTGGTGCACGCTGCGACGGCGGACGTCGACGGCGGGCTCGTCGCCACCGGCGGACGCGTGCTCAATGTGGTGGCGCTCGGGTCGACCTTCGCCGAAGCGCGGGGCCGGGCCTACGAGGCCCTGTCGCGCATCGAGCTCGAGGGCGGGCAGTACCGCACCGACATCGCCGCCCGCGTCTCCTGACGCGACGACGACCGACACCATGCCGAGCCTCACGAGCCACGACGGCACGCGCCTGCACGTCGACGTCATCGGCGACGAGTCCCTCCCACCGCTGGTCGTGCTCGCCGGCGGACCGGCACGTCACCCGGTCTACCTCGGCGACCTCGGCGGCCTGAGCGCACGTCGCCGGCTCATCGTCCTCCACCAGCGCGGGGTCGGCGAGTCGGACGCCGGCCCGGCCGGGACGACGGCGACGTGGCCGGAACTCGCCGAGGACGTGGAAGCGGTCCGTCTGTGGTTGGGCCTCGACCGCTTCGAGATGCTCGCCCACTCCGCCGGCACGCGGGTCGCGATCAGCTACGCCGCCCGCTACCCGCAACGCCTCGACCGCCTGTGCCTCGTCACCCCTCCGGCCACCTGGCTGGTGGACGCCGATGACGACAGCGCCGAGATCATCGCCCGGCACGCCGCAGCGGACTGGTACCCGGGCTTCCTCGACGCACTCCCAGCGCTCCTCGCCGCGCCGGACTCGGCGACCGGCAACCGGCTCTTCCCCGCGGTCGCCCCCATCGCCTGGGGCGACTGGGACGAGACGGCGCAGGAGCACGAACGCCTGGGCGCCTGGCACCCGGCGGCTCAGGACGCCTTCGTGTACACCCCGACGCCCGACGAGGTCGAGGACCTCCGCGACGCGCTCCGTCACCTCGCGGCACCCGTGCTCGTCATCGCCGGATCCGAGGACGGCCTCACCGGACTCGCACCGGTCCTCGATCTCGCGAAGCGCTTCCAGCTCGGCCAGGCGATCGTGCTCGACGGCTGCGGTCACTACCCCTGGATCGAGCAGCCGCGGTCCTTCGCCGCCGCCGTCACCCCGTTCTTCCCCGCCGACTGAGGCCCGACCGCAAGCCCTGCCGCCGAGAACCCGTCCGGTGTTGACTGGTGCGGTGCAGACGTTCCTCCCGTACCCCGACTTCCACGCCAGCGCAGAGGTCCTCGACGACAAACGGTTGGGGAAACAGCGGGTGGAGACGCTGCAGGTCATGAAGGCGCTCATCGTCCCCGGCTACGGGTGGCAGCACCACCCGGTGACGGCGATGTGGCGCGGGTACCGCCCGGCGCTCATGGACTACCAGGTCGCCACCTGCGCGGTCTGGACGGCCCGCGGCCATGCGGACACGTGTCACGAGAAGACCCTGCTCGCGCTCGCCGACGCCCCGGAGGACCTCGAGGCCTACGAAGCGGACGAGTTCCCGCTGCCCCCGTGGCTCGGGCGACCCGAGGTGCATCGGTCGCACCGGTCGAAGCTCCTCGCGAAGGCTCCGGAGTTCTACACCGAGGTGTTCCCAGACGACCCGGCGACGCTGGACTACGTCTGGCCGGTGGCGACGGACTGATGGTGCACAGCGTCGATCTGACCTTCGACGACGAACTCGATGAGGCCGTCCGAGCGCGCTGGCGTGCCCTGTCGGACCTCGGGCTGCCGAGCCTGTCGACGCATCAGGGCGCCAGCAACCGCCCGCACATCACCCTGCTCGCCGGGGAGACACTGGACCTGCACGGGCGACCGGTCTTCGAGCCGTTCACCGTCCGGCTCGGGGCGCCGCTGACCTTCCCGCGCCGATCGGGCGCGGTGCTCGCGCTCGGCGTCGTGCCGACCCTGGAACTCCTCGCGCTGCACCATCGGGTCGCCGCCGTGGTCGAGGGTGGGTTCGACCACACGCGACCGGGAGCCTGGACGCCGCACGTCACGCTCTCCCGACGCATCGTCGCGGAGCAGACCGGAGCCGCACTCGAAGCGCTGGCCTCGCTCGGACCGCTTCCGGACGGCGAGGTCCTCGGCCTCCGGTTCTGGAACGGCGACACCAGGACGGTCACGGAGCTCCTCGCCCCCTGACCCGCCCGATGCCGCCGCAGCGCCCGGCTACTCCGTCTCGACCCGCGCGGCCTCGGCAGCCGCAGCGGCCTGGCCGTGCTGGGTCTCGGGCGTCGACCACGCCGCGGCCTTCGGCTTCTGGAAGAACAGGACGATGATCGCGCCGAGAAGGGCGAACCCCGCCGGGAGGAGCAGCGACTGCGACATCGCCGCGGTGAAGCCCGCATGCAGGGCCTCGGGGAGCTCCCCGCCGGTCACCTCGCTCACGCCGCCGGTCGCCCCACCGGGAGCCGCCGGGAGTTCCGCCGCGAGTCGACCCTGGATGAGGGCGGCGATGGCTGCGCTGCCGAGGACGGCACCGATCTGACGGGTGGTGTTGAAGACACCCGAGCCGGCACCCGCCTGGTGCTGCGGCAGACCACGGGTGGTGAGGTTCGAGACCGGACCCCACATGAACCCGTTCGCCAGGCCGAGGACGGCGCTCGGGAGCAGCAGCATGAGGATCGGCTGCTCCGGTGTCAGCAGGATCGAGTACCACCCGAGCGACAGCGCGAGCAGCAGGAGCCCGGTGAGCGCGAACCACTTCGGGTTCACGCGGTCGATGGCCCGACCGACGACCGGGGCCAGCCCGGCGGACAGCACGGCCATCGGGACGAGCATGAGCGCCGACTGCGTCGGGGTCAGCCCGCGCACCGTCTGGTAGAAGAACACGAGCGGCAGCGACAGGCTCGTCACCGTGAAGCCGATCGTCGAGATCGCCAGGTTGCCGACCGAGAAGTTGCGGTCGCGGAAGAGCGCCAGCGGGAGCAGCGGCTCGCCCTTCATGACGGCCTGCCAGACGACGAAGAGGGCCAGTACGACGACCCCCGCGATGATGAGGCTCCACACGGTGATCGGGCCGGCGATCGTCCCCCACTCGTAGCTCTGGCCCTCCTGGATGCCGAACACGAGCAGGAACATGCCGAGCCCGCTGAGCACGACGCCGAGGATGTCGAAGCGGTGCGGGTGGGTGGCGAGGGCGGGCACGTTGCGCCAGACCATGATGAACCCGACGATACCGACGGGCACGTTGATGAAGAAGATCCACTCCCAACCGAAGCCGTCGACGAGCACCCCGCCGAGGATCGGGCCGACGAGGGTCGCGACACCGGCGGTCGCACCCCAGAGACCCATGGCCGCGCCGCGGCGGTCGGGCGGGAAGATGCGCGTGATGACGGCCATCGTCTGCGGGGTCATGAGCGCGGCGCCGAGCCCCTGCACGACGCGCGCCACGATCAGCATCTCGATGGTGCCGGAGAACCCGCACCAGAGCGACGCGAGCGTGAAGACGACGAGGCCGACGAGGTAGAGGTTCTTCGGCCCGAAGCGGTCGCCGAGGCGGCCGGTGATGAGCAACGGCACCGCGTAGGCGAGCAGGTACGCGCTCGTCACCCAGATGACGTTGTTGATGTCGGTGTCGAGGCCGCGCATGATCGCGGGGTTCGCGACCGACACGATGGTGGTGTCGATGAGGATCATGAAGAAGCCGATGACCAGGGACCAGAGGGCCGGCCACGGCCGCACCGCTCCCGGGGTCGGACCGCTGACACCCTGCGGTGGCGTGGACGAGGAGGTGGACATGGTGTCTCTTTCTGCGGGGAGGAGGGAGGTCGCGGGCGCTGGCTGGTCAGGTGTCCCCGACCGTTCAGCCGGTTCCGGCGGAGGAGGTCGAGCGGAGGGTGGACACCGGAGGGGTGACCGCCTGCTCGTGGAGTGGGGCGCGGGCACCTGGCACGTGCCAGGCGAGGGTGCCGTCGGCGATCTCGGCGAGGAGGGATTCGAGGTGGGCGACCTCGGCCCGCAGCATCGCGGACGAGTAGGGGACGTTGATCCAGTACACCCGCGGGATCCCACGTTCGATCGCCCAGGCGACCCGGCGCTCGAGGTCGGCGAGTTCGGCCCGCTGGCGGAGGACCCGGGTCTCGAGGAGCATGCGGACCTCGTCCGCGCCCAGCTCGTGGGCTTCCGAGAGCGCGAGCCCGAGTTCCGGGTACTCGTTCGCGGGGGTGCTGAGCAGCTGACGCAGGCGCTCGCCGAGCCGATGGCGACCGAGCTCCGTGATCTCGAAGGTGGTGCGTTCGGGCCTGGCACCCGCCCGCTCGGTCCCGGCGGCGCGGACGAGTCCGGCGGACTCGAGGGCGTAGACGGCACGGTAGAGCGAACCGGGGCTGACCTTGACCACGCGGTCCTCCTGCCGGTGGAGCGCGAGTTGGTACATCTCGTAGGGGTGCATCGGTCGCTCGGCCAGGTAGGCGAGTGCGGCGACCGCGAGCATGCCGAGCGGCTTCTCCTCGCGCATCACTCCCCTAGCGTTCCGGCCGAACTATTCCGGCTGGAATATACGCCGATGCGTGGTTCCGCGCAAGCCCGCCGTCGGTCCCCCGGCTCGCCGATGCACGATACTGGTGGGGTGAGCGCATCCTCGGACACCAACGACTGGAACCACGTCTACTCGGGCAAGGTCCGGGACCTGTACGAACCGGCCGAAGGCCCCGAGGACGTCCTGCTCGTCGTGGCGAGCGACCGCGTGAGCGCGTTCGACCACGTCCTCGAACCGGGCATCCCCGGCAAGGGTGAGCTCCTCACCAGCCTCAGCCTCTGGTGGTTCGACCAGCTGCGCAACGTGCCGAACCACCTCGTCCCCGACCACCGGCTCGACGACTCGGGCGTCGCGGTGTCGACCATCCCCGCCGAGTTCGCCGGTCGGGCGATGCTCGTCCGGAAGCTCGACATGTTCCCCGTGGAGTGCGTCGTGCGCGGCTACCTCACCGGCTCCGGTTGGAAGGAGTACGTCGCCAGCCGCACGGTCTGCGGCATCCCCCTGCCCGACGGCTTGCGCGACGGCGACCAGCTGCCGGAACCGCTCTTCACGCCCGCGTACAAGGCGCCGCTCGGCGAGCACGACGAGAACATCTCGTTCAGTCGCATGGTCGAGCTCATCGGCGAGGACGACGCGGTCGCCCTGAAGGACCTGTCGCTCGAGATCTACCGGACGGCGTCGATCACCGCCGAACGCCACGGGGTGATCCTCGCCGACACGAAGTTCGAGTTCGGCCGGAACCCCGAGACCGGCGTCATCACGCTCGGTGATGAGGTGCTCACCTCCGACTCCAGTCGCTACTGGGATCGCGACGTCTACCTCGCCGGCGACGACCCTGCCGAGCGGATGGCTAGCTTCGACAAGCAGATCGTGCGCGACTGGCTCGCCCACAACTGGGACCAGCACGACGAGGCGACCCCCACGCCGCCGACCCTGCCGTCCGAGATCGTCACGCAGACCGCCGCACGGTACCGCGAACTCCTCGAGCGTTTGACCGGTCTCCCGGCCGCTCGCTGAGCTCAGAGCATCCGTCGACGGGCCCGGAGTCGCGCTCCGTCGGCCGCGATGGCCTGCGCGTCGGGCAGCGGCCCCTCCGGCACGATGACACCCATGAGTTGGGCCGTCTTCTCGAGCGCGTCGCGCGCGTCGTCGGCAGCGAGCCGCGCTTCGAGGAGGTCGCACTCGTCGTCGGCCCCCACCTCGCGACGAGCCGCGCTGCGCTCCACGAGCTCGCGCTGCAACCGTTCGGCGGTGGCGTACATGCGGGTGAGCGTCCAGAGCGATGTCCAGGAGACGTCGTCGCTCAGGCCGATCAGGTGGTCGTTGAGCGGGTCGACCCAGCGCGACGGCTGGTGACCGCCGTCCAGCCGACGATGGTGGTTCCGCCGCTCGGCCCAGACGAGCAGGAGGACGGCGACGAGGATCACGCCGAGCAGTGCGCCGACGACGTCGAGTCCCGGGACCCATTCCGGGTCGAAGCCGGGGAGTGAGACGGACCGGGTCTCGTCGTGGACGAGCATCCACTCCACGAGCACACCCACGGCCGCACCGACGACGAAGCCGACCAGAAGGAGGAACGTGCCGAGGAGGATGGTGATCCGACGTCGGAGCTGGTGGACGCGCTCCTGACCCGCGGTGAGCTCGCCTCGTTCCGCGAATGGATCCACGACCATGAGGCGGCCACCCACCCGGACCACACCGGGGTGGCGAGTCGTGACCGTCATGGCCCGAGGATACCCCACAAGGTGGGTGATCCGGGGCGTTTCGAGGCCCGGGATCGGCGGGAATCCGCGGAAAAGCCCGTGTGCTGGCCCCCGGAATGGGGGGCGCCCGAAGGGGTCACGTCGTGCGACGGCGATGGCCGGGCGGCGCACCAGGTCATGCGCGGCTCCGAGCGCTGGTGACTCAGGGCCGAACCCCGACCCGGGGGAACGCACCGGACGCGGCGGCGACGAGCGCCTCGTCGACGTCGTCCAGCGCGAACTCGGCACCGACGAGCTCGGCGAAGGGGTAGCGGCGCCACGCCCCGGTCAGGAAGTCGACCGCTCGCTGCAGGTCGCGCGGCCGGGAGTCGTGCACGCCGCGCACGGTCAGGAGACCGCGCACGATGCGTTCGGCGTCGATGCCGAGCGGGGCGCCGGGTGACTCGCTGCCCACGAGCACCGCGGTTCCGCCGATCGACAGCGCGCCGATCGCGGCGTCGACGCCGCCCGCCTCGCCGGACACCTCGAGCGCCACTGGGAACCCCTCCACACCCGCCGCGAGACGCGCGAGGTCGAGGTGCTCGGCCTCGCCGGCGGCCGGGTCGACGGTGGCGACCGCTCCGAAGCGCCCCGCGAGTGAGCGACGGGCCGGGTCCGGGTCGCTCACCACGACGCGCGCGCCGGCGTCCGTCGCGATGGCCGTGACCGTGAGCCCGAGCATCCCCGCGCCGGTGACGAGGACCGCGGTTCCGGTCAGGTCGCGCCCGGCGGCGTCGAGTGCAGCGATCGCGGTGGCTGTCGCGCAAGAGGCGGGCGCGAAGACGGTCGCGGGCGGCGTCTCCCCCACGATCACGATGGCCGTGCCCTCCAGGAGCTCGACGTGGGTCGCGAACCCGCCGCTCAACTCCCACCCGCGATGCACGCGGTCGTGTCCGTACGTGGCGCGTCGGCGGCAGGTCTGCTGGAGGTCGGCGGAGCACCGGTCGCAGACGCCGCAGCTCACGACGACCGACCACACGACGCGCATGCCGGCCACGAGGAGCGTGCCGTCCATCGCCGTCACCGGGCCGCCGACCGCGACGACACGACCGACCTGCTCATGCCCGAGGACGAGGGGCGTCGCCGCTTCACGGTGCCCGAGGACGGTGTGGACGTCGGAGCCGCACACCGTTGCGAGCTCCACCTCCACGAGCACGTCTCCCGACCCGAGGGTGACACCCGGGACGGCCATCGCCTGGTGACGCGTGCCGGGCCCCTGCCAGACCATGGCGACGGGCGACGGCCGGACGAAGACGTCCTTGCCGACGTGAGCGGTGAGCGTCGTGTGCATGGTTCCCCCGTTGGCGTCCCCGCCACGCTACGAGTGGCACTCGAACGGGGCCGGGACGCCCGGTGAACAGCGGGTGAACCACCGGCGACGGATGCGACCGGCGGCCGCTCCGCCACCACTCGAACGGCTCGGGCCGCCGCCTCTAGACTGCTGTGACCCCACCGTCCCGACGAGAGCAGGCGAGCTGACATGCCCCTCGATCCCATCTTCGTGGAACGGGCGCGGACGCACCGCGCCTACCTCATCTCGAGTGCGCTCGAGCAGGCGAAGGCGTTCTTCCTCCGGCCGAAGACGACGACCGTGAAGCAGCCGCAACCGGCCCCGGGCACGACGCCGGAACCTGGTCGGCCGAATCCGTCGGCGAAGACGACGGCGAAGGCCACCACGGCGGCCCCTCGCCGGAAGAAGACCCGCAAGCAGCACCGCAAGGCGGCCCTCAACTGGGACAAGAAGGAACTGGCAATGGTCGGTGTGCCCGGCCCGGCGTTGCGTATCGAGGAACACACCGTCCCCGTCACCGGGTTCCCGGACGTCCGCGTGCGGCTGTACTACCCGCCGGGCTCCGACGCCGGTACACCCGTGCCCGCCGTCCTGTCCTGCTTCGGTGGCGCGTTCCGGATCGGCGGCATCGACTACCCGACGACCGACGCGGGCTTCCGGCGGCGAGCGGCGGACGCGGGCGTCGTGATCGCCGCCGTCGACTACGCGCTCGCGCCGGAACACCGGTACCCGACGCAACTCGAGCAGGCGCATGCGGCGCTCGAGTGGCTCTTCACCGAGGCGACGACGGTCGGGGTCGACGCCGAGCGCATCGCTGTGGCGGGCGTGTCGGCGGGCGGCAGCATCGCGGCCGCACTCACCCTGGTGAACCGTGAGCGCGGCCGGCGCCCGATCCGTCTCCAACTGCTCGAGGTGCCCGTCACCGACCTCACCGGAGGTCACATCGACCTCCGACCCGTCCGCGAGATGGGTATTCCGCGCTTCTTCGCGATCAAGGAGCTGCGGTCCGTGGCGAAGACGTACCTCCTCGACCGCCGTCAGGCGAAGGAGCCCCACGCCTCGCCGCTGCTCGCCCGCTCGCACGCAGACCTCCCGCGGGCGATCATCCTCACGGCCGAATACGACCCGCTGCGCGGTGACGGCGCGGCGTACCTCGCCGCCCTCCGAGCCGACGGTGTCGACGCGAGTGGGGTGCTGTACCTCGGGGCGACGCACGACACCCCGATCTTCGGCGGGGTGCTGCCGGCCGCGCGCCGCTGGCACGACGACGTCGTCACCGCGCTCCGCTCGCTCCACGAGGAGCACCCGCCGGCTTCGGCCGAGTAGCCGCTGGAGGCACGCAGATCAGTCGAGCGGGGTGCCCGAGCCCGCATCGTCGAGACTCACGAGAGCGAGCCAGACCTCGGTCCGTGCCGCGAAGGTGTCGAGCGGGCGCCCCAGCAGCCGCTCCACCCTGGTGATCCGGTTGCGCAGCGTGTGCCGATGGATCCCGAGGCGTTTCGCGGCCGGATCCCACTGCCCGTTGGCCTCGAGCCACTGCCGGAGGCTCTCGACGAGTGCTGAACCCTCCTCGCGATCGGCGAGCAGCACGGGCCCCAGGAGGTCCTCGGCGACCGGACGTGACCGTGCGGCGTCGAGGAGACCGGTCATCCCACCGACCGCGACCGCCCCGAACCGCTCGATCGGCCGCCCCTCGGCCGTCGCCTGCGCGTGGGCCGACACCGCCTGCCCAGTGCCGAGGTCGAGGTCCGCGAGTCCGACCGCACGCGACAGCCCGAGGTGCCGGCCGGGCGTGCCGCCGAACAGCCCCTCGAGCGCGGCGTCCGTGCCGGGAGCGTCGGATGCGAGCAGGGACAGTCGGCCGTCGTGTTCCGCCACGAACAGGTCCCCGGCGGCGAGCGCCGCGGCGCGCTCGAGCTCGCTGAGCAGCGCATCACGGCCGTCGTCGGCGGCGGTCGCGACACCGACACGGACCGTGCCGGTCGGGAGTGGGGTCGCGAGTTCCTCCGCGACGGCCCTGGCGGCGTCGGGCTCACCGGCGAGCAGCAATCGCCAGACGCCGACCCGCAACGACCGACCGGCGCGTCCGAGCGCGCCGCCCTGTTCCAGCGTGAGGCCGGTGATCGCGACGACGGAGGTCACGACGCCCTGGGCCGCAGCGTCGAGCGGGCCGTCGGCGCCGCCGATCGCGAGCACCCCGCGGAGGTCGCCGCGGCGGCCGAGCGTCTGCAGCGAGACCGTCCCGCTCGGGCTCGTGAACGTCGCCCCGGATCGCTGGCCGCGTCGGAGGAGCCCCTGCGCCTCCTCCGCGACCCGCTCGACGAGGCGGTCTCGGCCGCGGAGCCGCCCTCCGTCGGCAGCGGCGTCGGCGATGGTCGCGGCGTGGGCGTCGAGCAGCACCACCCAGGCACCGAGCGCTCGGGCGAGCTCGGTCACGACCGCGCGCGAGGCGTCCGGGCGGAGCGCCGCGAAGGCGATGGACCGCTGAGCGGCGAGGGCCCAGGCGTCGCGTTCCCGGTCGGCTTCGGCGATGAGGTCCGCGGCATAGCGGATGACCGCGATGAAGGGCGTGCGGTAGGGCACCTCGAACAGCGGGAGGCCGTGCTCGGCACAGGCCTGGGCGAGTTCCGACGGCGGGCCGGCGGTGATGACCTCGGTCCCGAACCCGAGGCCGGCGACCCCTGCCGCCGCGAGCCGGGCGACGTACGCCTCCACCTGCGTGGCGGAGACGGCCGTGCCGAACTGGGTGCCGGTCGTCAGGACGACCTGGTCCGCGATCAGGAACGGGGTCGGGTCCGGGAGGTCGGAGCTCGACACCCAGGCCACCGGACGCTCGAGCGATCCTGCCGTTCCGGCGACGACGAGCCGGAGACCGAGGGCGTGACGGTCGAGGAGGTGCTGCAGCGACGGGGCCATGGCGCGAGTCTACGTCGCGGTGCCGATCTGTCCAATGGTGATGCTCAACATCGACGAAGTGTCGAGTGTCCGGCGGACCCGCGCTGCCTAGCATGGCTGCATCACGAGCGGCCGACGTCGAGGAGCGACGTCCGACCGCCAGATCGAACGGAGCATCGATGACGAGCACGAGCAGCGCCCCCACGACCGACGTCCTCGGCGGACCCTCACTCCCCCAGGAGCGTCGTCTCGTCACCGCCATCCCCGGACCGATCTCCGAGGAGCTCATGGCCAGGAAACACGCTGCGGTCGCGTCCGGTGTCGGTACCACGATGCCCGTCTTCGCAGCGGGCGCCGGCGGCGGCGTCCTCGTCGACGTCGACGGCAACTCGCTCATCGACCTCGGATCCGGGATCGCCGTGACGGGTGTCGGCAACAGCAACCCACGCGTGGTCGAAGCGGTGACCCGTCAGCTCCAGGAGTTCACCCACACCTGCTTCACGATCACCCCGTACGACTCCTACGTCGAGGTCGCCGAAGCCCTGAACCGACTGACCCCGGGTGACCACGCGAAGCGCACGGCGCTGTTCAACTCCGGTGCGGAAGCCGTCGAGAACGCCGTCAAGATCGCGCGCAGCCACACGAAGAAGCAGGCGGTCGTCGCGTTCGACCACGCGTACCACGGCCGCACCAACCTCACGATGGCCCTCACCGCGAAGTCGATGCCCTACAAGAGCGGTTTCGGGCCGTTCGCCTCCGAGGTGTACCGCGCGCCCCTCTCCTACCCGTTCCGTGACGGAGGACTGTCCGGCGCCGAGGCGGCGCAGCGGGCGATCACACAGATCGAGAAGCAGATCGGCGCGGACAACCTGGCGGCGATCATCATCGAACCCATCCAGGGCGAGGGCGGCTTCATCGTGCCGGCGGACGGCTTCCTCCCCACCCTGCTCGACTGGGCCCGCGCGAACGACGTCGTCTTCATCGCCGACGAGGTGCAGACCGGGTTCGCCCGCACCGGTGCCATGTTCGCGTCCGAGCACTTCGGTGTCGTCCCGGACCTCATCATCACCGCCAAGGGCATCGCTGGCGGGCTGCCGCTCTCGGCCGTGACCGGTCGTGCCGACATCATGGACGCCCCGCACGCCGGCGGTCTCGGCGGCACCTACGGCGGGAACCCGCTCGCCTGCGTCGCCGCCCTCGCCGCCATCGAGGCGTACGAGGAGGACGACCTGGCTGCTGCGGCCCGTGCGATCGAGACTCGCATCGTCGAACGGTTCACCGCCGCACAGGCGACCGACCCGCGCATCGGCGACATCCGCGGGCGCGGCGCCATGATGGCCGTCGAGTTCGTCGACCTCGCGACCGGCGAACCGGATGCGACGCTCACCGCACGCGTCGCGAAAGCCTCGCACCAGGCCGGTGTGATCGTGCTCACCTGCGGCACCTACGGCAACGTGGTGCGGTTCCTCCCGCCGCTCACCATCCCGCTCGAGCTGCTCGACGAAGGACTCGACGTCGTGCTCGAGGCGCTCGCCACGAGCTGACGACCCACCCGTCGGCGGCGGTGGTCCCTGAGCCTGTCGACGGGTGGTCCCTGAGCCGGCCGACGGGCGGAACGACACGAGCCCGCTCCCCAGCACCCCCGGCGACTCCACGACACCGCAACCCCGCTCCCCGAGCTTGTCGAGGGGCACACACGCTGAAACACTGTCACCGACGCCATCGACCCCAGCAAGGAGCTCCACCCATGACCGATGCACGCGAAACCGAACTGCTCAGCAAGGTCCCGAACGGCCTCTTCATCGGCGGTGTCTGGCGTGACGCGTCCGACGGCGGCACGCTCACGGTCAGCGATCCGTCCACGGGCGACGTCATCAAGACCATCGCCGATGCCTCCGTGGCGGACGGCACCGCCGCGCTCGACGCCGCCGTCGCCGCCCAGGATGAGTGGGCTGCGACCGCGCCCCGCACCCGTTCGAACATCCTCAGGAAGGCGTTCGACCTCCTCCAGGAGCGTCGGGACGAGTTCGCCCTGCTCATGACGCTCGAGATGGGCAAGCCGCTCGCCGAGGCGAACGGCGAGGTGACCTACGGCGGCGAGTTCCTCCGCTGGTTCTCCGAGGAGGCCGTCCGCATCTCGGGTCGCTACGGGTCCAACCCCGAGGGCACCGGCATGATGACCGTCTCTCAGCACCCCGTCGGGCCCTGCTTCCTCATCACGCCATGGAACTTCCCGCTCGCGATGGCGACCCGCAAGATCGCTCCGGCGCTCGCCGCCGGGTGCACGGTCGTCGTGAAGCCGGCAGAGCTCACCCCGCTGACGACCCTGTACTTCGTGAAGCTGCTCGAGGACGCCGGTCTCCCGGCCGGGGTCGTGAACGTCATCACCACGGCCAGCTCCTCGGCCGTGTCCGCACCGATCATCGCCGACCCGCGCCTCCGGAAGCTCAGCTTCACCGGCTCGACGCCGGTGGGCCAGAAGCTCATCGAGCAGTCGGCGAAGAACGTCCTCCGCACCTCCATGGAGCTCGGCGGCAACGCCCCGTTCGTGGTGTTCGAGGACGCCGACCTGGACAAGGCCGTGGAGGGCGCGATGGCGGCGAAGTTCCGGAACATCGGGCAGGCGTGCACCGCCGCCAACCGCTTCATCGTCCACCGCGACGTCGCCGACGAGTTCGCGAAGCGCGTCACCGAGCGGGTGCGGGCGTTCCGCATCGGCCGCGGCACCGAGGACGGCGTCACGATCGGCCCACTCATCGACGACCGGGCGGTCACGAAGGCGAAGACGCTCGTCGCCGACGCCGTGGGACGTGGCGCCGAGGTGCTCACCGGTGGCGAGGCCGTCGAGGGGGCCGGGACCTTCTTCCAGCCGACCGTCGTCACGGGCGTCGTCCCCGGGTCCGACATCCTCCGCGAGGAGATCTTCGGCCCGGTCCTCGCGATCGTCCCCTTCGACGACGAGGACGACGCCGTGCGCCTCGCGAACGACACCGAGTACGGCCTCGTCTCCTACGTCTTCACCACCGACCTCGCGCGCGGACAGCGCATGATCGGCAAGCTGGAGACCGGCATGATGGGCCTGAACGTCGGCGTCATCTCCAACGCGGCTGCTCCGTTCGGCGGCATCAAGCAGTCCGGCATCGGCCGAGAGGGTGGGCTCGAGGGCATCCACGAGTACCTGTACCCGAAGTACACCATGACGCCCATCGACTGACGGTCGCCACCGCCGGTCCGGCGGGCGACGACCGAAAGCGTCGCCGTCCGCCGGATCGACCGTCGAGATCGACACCGGAGGTTCCATCCGACGGCGCGAACCGCCATACTCGACTATCGACGCGGATCCCGACCGGGCAACAACCCAAGCACCCCGGCCGCCAGCATCACCCCGGTCCACCCGCACCACCCGTTCCCGTGCACCACCCGCACCACCCGCACCACCCGTTCCCGAGCACCACCCGTTCCCGAGCACCACCCGCACCACCCGTTCCCGAGCACCCCCCGGTCCCTGAGCTTGTCGAAGGGCCCTGAACAGGAAGACACCCTCATGAGCGCTATCGAACGCGACGTCGTCATCATCGGCGCCGGGGCCTCCGGGCTCACCGCCGCCACCAAGCTCCGCGCGGCCGGCCTGTCCGTCGCCGTCCTGGAGGCTCGCGACCGCGTGGGTGGCCGACTGTGGACGAACCACATCGACGGCGCGATGCTGGAGCTCGGCGGTCAGTGGGTCTCCCCGGACCAGACGGCACTCCTCGCCACGCTCGACGAGCTGGGGCTCGACACCTACTCCCGCTACCGCGAGGGCGACAGCGTCTACGTCAACGCCGACGGCGTGCGGACCCGCTTCACGGGCGACATCTTCCCCGTGGCCGAGTCGACGGCCGCCGAGATGGAGCGACTGATCACCCTCCTCGACGAGCTCGTGGAGCAGGTCGGGGTCACCGAGCCGTGGGCGCACGAGCAGGCGACCGAGTACGACCGCATCTCCTGGAGCGCCTGGCTGGCGGAGCAGACCGACGACGTCGAAGCGCGCGACAACATCGCCCTGTTCATCGCCGCCGCGATGCTCACGAAGCCCTCGCACTCCTTCTCGCTGCTGCAGGCACTGCTCATGGCGGCGTCGGCGGGCAGCTTCACCCACCTCGTCGAGGCGGACTTCATCCTCGACAAGCGGGTCGTCGGCGGGCTGCAGCAGGTCCCGATCAAGCTCGCGGAGGCCCTCGGCGACGACGTCCACCTCTCCTCGCCCGTCCGCCGACTCGAGTGGTCTGACACCGGCGTCTCCGCCGAGGCCGACAAGGTGACGGTCAACGCACGCTACGCGATCGTCGCGGTCCCGCCGAACCTGTACTCGCGGATCGACTTCCAGCCGCCGCTGCCGCGGCTCAGCCACCAGATGCACCAGCACATGTCGCTCGGTCTCGTCATCAAGGTGCACGCGGTGTACGAGACGCCGTTCTGGCGCGAGGACGGGCTCTCCGCCACCGCGTTCAGCCCGTACGAGCTCGTCCACGAGGCGTACGACAACACCAACCACGAAGACCCACGCGGCACCCTCGTCGGGTTCGTCTCGGACGAACGCGCCGACGAGGTCTTCAAGCTGAGCGCCGAGGAGCGCCGCGAACGGATCCTCACCTCGCTCTCCCACTACTACGGCGAGCAGGCACTGTCGCCCGTCGTGTACTACGAGAGCGACTGGGGTAGCGAGGAGTGGACCCGCGGTGCGTACGCGGCCAGCTTCGACCTCGGCGGCCTGTCCCGCTACGGCGCCATGCAGTCGACGCCAGTCGGACCGATCTACTGGTCGACGAGCGACCTCGCAGCCGAGGGCTACCAGCACGTCGACGGCGCGATCCGCAAGGGCGCCGACACCGCCGCGGCGATCATCGCCCGCCACCAGGCGTAAGCGGTCCGGGGAGCGGGCGCTCCGCTCCCCGGCCGCAGTCCGCTCCACCCACAGTCCGGTCCCTGAGCTTGTCGAAGGGCCACCCCCGTCGATACCCTGCACCAACGAAACACCCGCACACCGCCGTGCATCCCGATCCCGGTCCCTGTTCTTCGACCGACGGTTCCTGAGCTTGTCGAAGGGCAGGAACCGCCATCACACGCTCGCACCCGATCGAAAGCGAACACCAGATGAGATACATCGTCGGCTACACCGACACCCCGGCCGGTCGCGATGCGCTGGCGCTCGGCATCAGGATCGCGAGGACGACGGGCGCGCGTCTCGACATCGTCCTCGTGCTCGCCAACGAGGAGCGCCCGACGATCACGCCGGCGGACCCCGGCTACGAACGGTTCCTCCGCGAGACCGCCGAACGCTGGCTCGCGGACGCCTTGGCCGCCGTCCCCTCCGATGTAACGGCGAAGACCCACCTCGTGTACGACGAGTCGTTCGCGGAAGGGCTGTTGGAGGCCTCCCGCATCCTCGAGGGCGGGCTCATCATCATCGGCGCGGCCCGTGGCGGACTCCTCGGGCGGTTCACCCTCGGGAGCGTCGCGAACACCCTCCTGCACTCGGCGGTCGTTCCGGTCGCCCTCGCACCGGTCGGGAGTCGCGACCTCCTCGAGGCGCAACCCACCGGCGGGACGGTCAGCCGCATCACCTGCGCGATCGGTACCAGGGCCGGCGCACACCAGCTGCTCGACGCGGCGATCGTCGTCGCGAAGAACGCGGTCATCCCGCTCCGTCTCGTGTCGCTCGTCGCCCTCGACCAGCCGGAGGGCGCCGAGCACCCCGAGGCGACCACCCGGGCCGAGGCACACGCGGCGGAGGTGCTCGCGTACGCGACCGAGCATCTGCCGTCCGACGTCGACGTCACCACGGAGATCGCCTCCGGCACCCGCATCGAGGACGCCGTCGCCGGGCTCGACTGGAAGCCGGCGGAGATCGTCCTCGTCGGGTCCAGCCGGCTCGCCACCCCGAAGCACCTCTTCCTCGGCTCCACCGCAGCGAAGATGCTGCGCGAGCTCCCCGTACCCATGGTGGTCGTACCCCGCGACTCCGTGCTGACCCTCGGAGACCCGACATGACTCCTCCCGAATCCACCCCGGCACGCGACGTCGCCCACCCCGAGACGACGGCCACCGGCGCCCTCTCCAAGAAGGGCCTCGGTGCCGGGACCGTCGGCCTCGTCGGCGCGATCGTCATCGGCATCTCGTGCATCGCGCCCGCGTACACCCTCACCGGAGCACTCGGCCCGACGGTCGCGGAGGTCGGCACCCACGTGCCCGCGATCTTCCTCGTGGGCTTCATCCCGATGCTGCTCGTCGCCTTCGGCTATCGCGAACTCAACAGCCGCATGCCGGATTCCGGCACCTCGTTCACCTGGGCGACGCGCGCGTTCGGTCCCTGGGTCGGGTGGATGGCCGGGTGGGGCCTCATCGCGGCGACGATCGTCGTGTTGTCGAACCTCGCTGGCATCGCGGTCGACTTCTTCTACCTGATGCTGTCGCAGATCTTCCAGAACCCCGACATCGCCGGCCTGACGTCGAACCCGTTCATCAACGTCATCACCTGTCTCGCGTTCATGCTCGGTGCGACGCTCATCTCCTATCGCGACATGCAGACGACGCAGAAGCTCCAGTACGTGCTCGTCGGCTTCCAGCTCCTCGTCATGGTGCTGTTCGGCATCGTCGCGTTCGCGCACGTCGCGGGCGGCGACGCGTTCGACGCCCTGCCGATCTCGCTCGACTGGTTCAACCCGTTCGCGGTCGGCTCGTTCAGTGCGTTCGCCGCCGGCCTGTCGCTCTCGATCTTCATCTTCTGGGGTTGGGACGTCACCTTGACGATGAGCGAGGAGACGAAGGGTTCGAGCTCGACGCCCGGCAAGGCGGCCACCGCCACCGTCGTCATCATCGTCGTCCTGTACCTGTTCCTGTCGGTCGCCCTCATCAACTACGCGGGTGTCGGCGACGGGGAGTTCGGGCTCGGCAACGAGGACATCCAGGGCAACGTGTTCTTCTCACTCGCGGGCCCCATCCTCGGGCCCCTGGCGATCCTCGTGTCGATCGCCGTGCTGTCGTCCTCGGCGGCCTCCCTGCAGTCGACCTTCGTCTCACCGGCGCGCACCCTGCTCGCCATGGGCCACTACGGCGCCCTGTCGCCGAAGTTCTCCAAGGTGCACCCGAAGTTCTTCACGCCCGGCTACGCCACGATCGTCTCGAGTGTCGTCGCCTCGGTGTTCTACGCGGTCATGCGCTTCATCTCCGAGGACGTGCTCTGGGACACCATCACCACGCTCGGCATGATGATCTGCTTCTACTACGGACTCACCGCGTTCGCGTGCGTCTGGTACTTCCGGAAGCAGTGGTTCTCGAGCGTGCGGAACTGCTTCTTCCAGTTCGTCGCCCCACTCCTCGGTGGCCTCATCCTGGGTGTGCTGTTCTTCACGACGATCATCGAGAGCGCCGACCCGTCGTACGGTTCTGGTTCGAACATCGGTGGCGTCGGCCTCGTGTTCATCCTCGGCATGATCATCATCGTGGCGGGCATCGTGATCATGTTCATCCAGGCGAAGCTCCGTCCGGACTTCTTCCGCAACAAGACCCTCGCACGCGGCATCGCGGGCGACGCGAACGAGGCGGACGCCGCACTGCCCGAGTGACCGACCGATCCCGACACCCGTCCGACGCTTCCCATCGGACGGGTGTCGTGCGCTCGACGCTAGACTGTTCCCATCCCCGCCGCGTCGCAACGAAAGAGATCTCCGTGCCGACCATCGTCGTAGAAGTCATGCCGAAAGCCGAACTGCTGGACCCCCAGGGCAAGGCCGTCGCCGGCGCCCTCGCGCGTCTCGGCAAGAGCGAGTTCACCGATGTCCGCATCGGGAAGCGCTTCGAGCTCACGGTCGAGGGCCCCATCACCGACGCGACGCGCGCGACGGTGCAGCAGATCGCCGACGACATCCTGTCGAACGCCGTGATCGAGGACGTCGTGGCGATCCACTACCCCGAGGGCTCCGAGGCATGACCACCCGCGTCGGCGTCATCACCTTCCCGGGTTCACTCGACGACCGCGACGCCCAGCGCGCCGTCCGCATGGCCGATGCGGAGCCCGTCGCGCTCTGGCACGGCGACCACGACCTCAAGGGTGTCGATGCGGTGATCCTCCCCGGAGGCTTCAGCTACGGCGACTACCTGCGGGCCGGCGCGATCGCGGCCGTGTCGCCGATCATGACGGAGCTCAAGGACGCCGCCGGGAAGGGCATGCCCATCCTCGGGATCTGCAACGGCTTCCAAATGCTCGTCGAGGCGCACCTGTTGCCCGGCGGCCTCATCCGGAACGCCCACCAGCAGTTCATCCGTCGCGACCAGTTGCTCACGGTCGAGAACGCGGACACCGCTTGGACCCACCAGTTCTCGAAGGGGCAGGAGATCACGATCCCCCTCAAGAACGCCGACGGTGGCTACATCGCCGATGCCGAGACGCTCAAGCGCGTCGAGGGCGAGGGGCTCGTCGCGTTCCGCTATGCCGGCGTCAACCCGAACGGCTCGCTCGACGACATCGCCGGCCTCACGAACCCGGCCGGCAACGTGGTGGGGCTCATGCCGCACCCCGAGCACGCCATCGAGCCGGGCTTCGGTCCCGACACCCCGCTCGCCATGCGTTCCGGTGTCGACGGCCTCGCCTTCTTCACCAGTGCGGTGCAGGCCCTCCAGGCCGTCTAGCCAGCAGCCGTCACCTCCACGCCCGTCCCGATCCGTCGGGGCGGGCGTGCTTGCGTCGGTGGGCGGGTCCTCGGCCTCGCACCCGGACCCTGAGCCCCTCGGCCCCACCCCCGAACCCTCCCCCGGTCCCTGAACCCCTCCGGTCCCTGAGCCTGTCGAAGGGCGCTCCCCCATCCGAGCCGCCGCGGTCCCCGACCCCACACCCGGTCCCTGAGCCTGTCGAAGGGCACCACCGGCTACCATCGTCACTGGTCGGACCAATCGAGGGGGCAGCATGTCGGAGCCGCTCGAGGCGCTCGTCGGGAAGCTTGTGGAACTGGCGACCCTGGAGCCAGGCACCGCCGCTCGACGCCTGCCGCCGGAACGTGAACTCGGCGAAGCCCTGCAGATGAGCCGAGGAGCCCTCCGTGAGCAACTCGCCGTGCTCGAACGGCTCGGCTTCCTGCATCGCACCCAGGGCAGAGGCACGTACATCGATGCCCCCGGAGACGACTTCGTCCGCAGCTGGTTCACGATCTCCCGCCAGCTCGGGTACCTCACGGACGCGCAGTTCGCGCGGTCGCGGATGCTCCTCGAGGAGACCGTCGCGGAGGCGGCCGCCGGGTTGGTGAGTGACGAGCAGGTCGAACTGCTGCGCGCGGACGTCGACCGGATGATCGCCGCGACCCTGAGCGAGGATCACGAGCTGGCGCTGGAGGCGGACGTGACCTTCCACACCCGGTTGAACTCGATCGTCGACGATCCGATCCTCCGGCTCATGCACGATGGGTTCAGTCATGTGCTGCGGGAGACGATCCGGCAGCGTCGCCTCCAGGCGGTCGAGGTGGAGCAGCCGGACGATCGCGGCATTCGACGGACGGACAGCGTGCACTACGCGGTGGTCGAGGCCCTGGCGGCACGGGACGGCGATGCCGCACGGCGGGCGATGCATCAGCACTTCGAGGACTGGTTGCAGCTCGGCGTCGACGACCGCCTGCGCTGACCTGCTCGGCCCTCCGAGCCGGGACCCGTTCAGCTCACTGAGCTTGTCGAGGTGCCCAGGGTAGACCTCCATCCAGCACGCCCTCCCCTCCGAGCCATTCAAAGGGCCGCGAGTCTCGGTCCCTGGGCCTCGCGCACCGCCTTCGGCGTTCGGTCCCTGAGCTTGTCGAAGGGCACACGAGGGGACGCCCACCGCCGACGCAGATCAGAATCTGGAATGTCAGTGGTCCATGTTGGACTGGAGTCATGACCGAGAGCACCAACACCAAAGTTCGAGCTGGCGATGAGTACGCCGCGCAGCTCGCGGAGTTCTCGGACGAGTATGCGGAGATCTGTCGACAGCAAGCCGTGTTGGCCGCTCGGGCGGCGCGGCTCTTGGCCCGCTCGGCGGCCTACGCCGACGCCCTCGCCGACTCGGTCGTCCCGGCCGTGTACCCACCGGCCGAACGCCAGGCCCTCTCACGCCGGTCCACCTGCGCTGCCCTCGCCATGGCGACGCGAACGCCTGAGCAGACGGTCCAACGGGCGACGAACGACGCGGAACGGCTCGTCAACGAGGCACCTGCCGTGCTCGCCTCGCTCGAAGCCGGCCGCATCTCTGCCCGGCACGCCCAGACCATCGTCGACCAGCTCAGCGACGTGCCGACCGCGGGTCGGGCGGCGTTCCTGGAGGCAGTGTTGCCAGTCGCAGAACGATTCACCAACGCGAACCTTCGGAAGCGAGCCCGCGTCCTGCGCGAGCGCCTCCACCCCGAGTCGATCACCGCCCGAGCCCATCGGTCCGAGGCTGACCGCCGCCTCGAGTTCGAGCCCGCAGCCGACGGCATGGCGTGGGTGCACCTCTTCACCACCGCACCGGTTGCGCAGGGCATCATCGAGCGCGTCGAATCAGCGGCCGCGGAGTCACGCGCCGCCGGGGATACCCGCACCTGCGCGCAACTCCAGGCGGACGCCCTCGCAGCCCTCGCCCTCACCGGAGTGACCCCGGAAGATGTGATGTCGAGCCCGGCGCTCCCGCACCCGATCGAGGTCCAGGAGCACCTCAAGCCGACCGTGCAGATCACGGTCCCGGCGCTCAGCGTGGCCGGTGTCTCCGATGCACCCGCGACGCTCGACGGCTACGGCCCGATCGACCCGGAGACCGCCGCCCGGCTTGCGGTGAACGCGCCGAGCTTGACCCGGATCCTGGTCCAGCCGGAAACCGGCGCCGTCCTCTCCGTCGGGCGGAAGCAGTATCGCGTTCCCGCCGATTTGCAGCGGGCGGTGCGGCTTCGGGACGGCACGTGTCGGGCACCCGGTTGCGGGAGGCGAGCTCGGGCCTGCGACCTCGACCACTCGCTCGCGTGGGAAGACGGCGGCACGACGGATGTCGGGAATCTCGCCTGCCTCTGTCGACACCACCACCGGATGAAACACCTCCCCGGCTGGAACCTCAGCCACCGCCCCGGCGGGGTGCTGGACTGGACCACACCCGACGGCAAACGCCATCGAACCGAGCCGGACCCCGCGCCATTCTGACCATCTCCGGTCCCTGAGCCTGTCGAAGGGATCTTCGTGGGCACTTCGACAAGCTCAGTGACCGGAAGAAGTTTGCCCGGAAGAAGTTTGCCCGGAACACTCTGGTCCCTGAGCTTGTCGAAGGGTTCCCCGTGAGCACTTCGACAGGCTCAGTGACCGGAGGTGTGGCTCCGATGCTTGCCTCTGCACACCACCGCCGGTACGATTGGTCCAACCAATCTCCTGGAGGACTCCATGGCATCGACGCCACAGCCCGCATCCACCATCACCTTCGTCGGCATCGGCGCGATCGGCCTCCCGATGGCCACTCAGCTCGCGGCGGCCGGACACCAGGTCACGGGCGTCGACCCCTTCCCCGCCGCACGGGAACGCGCGTCCGCCGCCGGCGTCGCCGCGGTCGGGTCGATCACCGAAGCACCCCGCGCAGACACCGTCGTCGTCATGGTCGCGACACCCGATCAACTCGCCGAACTCGTCGACCTCGCCCTCACCGACACGGACCCAGCCGGCCAGACCTGGATCATCATGAGCACCGTGGGGCCCGCCTCCGTCATCGACCAGGCAGCCCGCCTCGAAGCCGCGGGCGCAGCAGTCGTCGACGCCCCGGTGACCGGCGGCGTGGCACGCGCCAGCACCGGCGAACTCACCATGTTCATCTCCGGCTCCCCCACCGCGACCGCCGCCGCCACCGGGCCGCTCGCCGCCCTCGGGACCGCCAGGATCGTCGGCGAGGCGATCGGCGACGGCCAGGCGATCAAGGTCGTCAACCAGCACCTCTGCGCCGTGCACATCGCCGCTGCCGCGGAAGCGCTCGCACTCGCGACCTCGCTCGGTCTCGACCCCGCGGCCGTCCTCCCCCTCGTCGAGTCCGGCGCGGCCGCGTCCTGGATGCTGTCGGACCGCGGACCGCGGATGCTGCAGGACACCGACGCACCGGTCATGAGCCGCGTCGACATCTTCGTGAAGGACACCGGCCTCGTCGCCAGTGCGGCGAGCGCTGCCGGAGCCGCGACCCCCGTCCTCGACGCAGCGCGCGAACGCTTCCTCGCCGCGGCGGCAGCCGGCCTCGGCGCACGCGATGACTCCCGAGTGATCGAGACCTATCAGGATGCCGACGCGTGAGCGGGCTCCGAACCGACACCGCACACCCGGCCGATCAGGAGGTCACCGCATGAAGACCCTCATCCTCGACGACGACCCCACGGGCACCCAGTCGGCGTCCGGCGTAGACGTGCTCCTGGAGTGGGATGCCGACCTCCTGGAGACCGCACTCGGATCCGCCGACGCCGTCTACCTGCTCACCAACACCCGCGCCGTCCCGGAGGACGAGGCCGTGTCGCTCCTCGAACGCACTCGTGACCAGGCGGCGGAGGCCGGGCGTCGTCTGGGAGAACGCATCCATGTCGTGCTCCGCGGCGACTCGACCCTGCGCGGGCACGTGTTCCCCGAGACCGCCGTCTTCACCGGGGATCGCAGCGTCATCGTGTTCGTCCCGGCCTTCCCGGAGGGTGGGCGCACGACGATCGACGGCACCCACTACGTCCGGATCGGCGACGAGACGCTGCCCGCCCACGAGACGGAGTACGCCCAAGACCCCGTGTTCCCGTTCCGCTCGGGGCACCTGCCCGACTACGTGCGCGAACGGTCCGGGCGGGAGGCCGCCCACTTCGATCTGGCGGGTCTCCGCGACGGCGCCGCCGAGTTCCGTGCAGCGCTCCGTGATGCCGCTCCCCGGACGGTGCTCCTTCCGGACGCGGAGACCGGTGACGACGTCCGGATCATCGCGCAGGCCATCACGGCGGCCTGGGCCGACGGAGCCGACGTGGTCGTCCGGTCCGCGTCACCCCTCGCCGCGGCCATCGCGGGCGTCGAGAGCGACGGCTTGCTCCCCTCGCCGCTTGTGGCAGAGCCGGTCGCCGTGCTCCTCGTCTGCGGCTCCCACACCATCGGGGCGACGCGACAGCTCGCGCCCGTCGAGGCGGCGTTTGGCCCCGCCGAGATCGTCCCCACGAGCGACGCCCTCCAGGATGCGGTCGCCACCGGACGGGCCGTGGCGGACGCCGCACGACCGAGACTCGACGCGACGGGGTTCGCCGCCATCTCGTCGGAGCGGGAACGGGACGCCTCGCACAACACGCTCGACCACGGCGAGCGCGTGATGATCGCGCTGACGTCGGCGACCGCTGCGCTCCGACGATCGGTGGAGGTCGTCGTGTCGAAGGGCGGCATCACCTCCGCCGAGGTCGCCCGGGTCGGACTCGGTGCACGGCGCGCACGGGTGCTCGGCCAGGTACTGCCGGGCGTGAGCGTCTGGAGCGTCGTGACCCCGGAGGACGAGGAGAAGCTCTACGTCGTCGTGCCAGGCAATGTCGGCGATCCGTCGACCCTCGTCGACGTCCTTGCGGCGCTCGGCCGGACCGCCTAGTGCCCTTCGTTCGCCCATCTTTGGGCGACGCGAGGCTCGTTCGCCCAAAGATGGGCGAACGAAGGATCAGGCGCGACCGAGGATCTCCGACGCGTTCCCGTCGATCCACGCCATGAGCGGCATCAGGTGCTCGTTGAGGTCCCGGCCCCGGTCACTCAGGCTGTATTCGACCCGGGGCGGGATCTCGGGGTGGGCGACCCGGACGACGAG
Organism: Plantibacter sp. LMC-P-059a; assembly: GCF_030209505.1. Classification (NCBI taxonomy): domain Bacteria; kingdom Bacillati; phylum Actinomycetota; class Actinomycetes; order Micrococcales; family Microbacteriaceae; genus Plantibacter; species Plantibacter sp. LMC-P-059a. The sequence goes on from NZ_JARVRZ010000002.1 coordinate 410,171, forward strand.
CCCGTCCTCCTCGAGGGTCCGCAGGGTCTGCGCGAGCATCTTCTCGCTGATGCCCTGGACCACCCGCCGCAACTCGCCCCAGCGATGGGTGCCGTCGGACAGGGCGAGCAGGACGAGCACACCCCACTTGCTCGTGACATGGTCGAGCACCGTGCGCGACGGGCACGCAGCAGGCAGGATGCCGTCGGTGAATCCCGGGCGTCTTCCCAGCTGAACGGTTCCGCTTGTCATGGCTCATTCCTTACGTCGAGGACAGTAGCTTACCTCAAAGTGGGTACTGCAGATCGGGAAGTAATGTGATGGCGAGCGGGTTCCTCCTGAGCGAACCCCAACGAAAGGACCATCATGTCTCTCGTCGTCACCGGAGCCACCGGCCACCTCGGCCACCTCGTCGTCGAGCACCTGCTCGCCCGTGGAACCGATCCCGCCTCCATCGTCGCCACCGGCCGCCGCACCGAGGCCCTCGCCGACCTCGCCGCACAGGGTGTGCGCACCGCGAAGGTCGACTTCGCCGACCCGGCGACCCTCGACGCCGCCCTCGAGGCCGGCGACACCGTCCTGCTCGTCTCCAGCAGCGAGGTCGGTCAGCGCGTCGCCCAGCACGCCAACGTCATCGACGCAGCGAAGCGCGCCGGCGTCGCCCGCATCGTCTACACGAGCGCCTCGAAGGCCGACACCTCGCCCCTCATCCTCGCGCCGGAGCACAAGGCGACCGAGGAACTCATCCGCGCCTCCGGCGTCCCGTTCACCATCCTGCGCAACGGTTGGTACACGGAGAACTACGGCCAGTCGGTCGAGCAGGCGAAGGCGACCGGGTCCTTCGTCGGGAGCGTCGGCGACGGACGCGTGTCGAGCGCGTCCCGCACCGACTACGCGGAGGCGGCAGCCGTCGTCCTCACCACCGACGGCCACGAGGGCGCCGTCTACGAACTCTCCGGAGACGTCGCCTGGACTCAGCCCGAATTGGCTCAGGCGATCAGCGAGCTCATCGGTCGCGAGGTCACCTACCAGGACTTCTCCCCCGAGGACCACTCGAAGGCGCTCCTGGCCGCCGGTCTCGACGAGGGCACGGTCGGCTTCGTCGTCGCGCTCGACGGCAACACCCGCGACGGCCTGCTCGGCGACACTTCCGGCGACCTCAGCCGCCTGATCGGCCGGCCGACGACGCCGCTCGTCGAGGGGCTCCGCCCGCTCGTCGGCTGATCGACGCCGTTCCACGACAGAACGCCGTCCGCCCGCCTGAACTCAGGCGGGCGGACGGCGTTCTCGTTGCGGCGGGCCGGCCGCGCGACCGACCCAGGGGCCGGTGCAGCTCAGCTCAGCTCAGCTCAGCTCAGCTCAGCTCAGTGGAGCTTCTTCTGGACTTCCTTCTGCGCCTTCGCCGTGGCCTTCTTCGCCTTCTTCACGGCCTGCTTGCGTGCCTTCTCGACGCGCGGGTCGTTCCAGAACTCTTCGGCGGCGTGCTTGATCTCGCGGTACCGCGTCCGCCCGGCCTTCGCGCCGAGCGTGTAGGCGCCGAAGGCGACGAGGCCGACGATGATGAGGAGGATCTTCTTACCCATGGTGTTGCTCCCTCTCCCACGGATGCGCCGTGGGGCGTTGATGTGTCCCGATGGTTCGTCCCGCGACACTGGCATTCTGCGACGCATCGCTGCGGATCAGCCGATTCGGACGGGGGCTTGCAATTGCACCGCCGCGTCCGGCGCAGTGACGATCACTGCAGGACGCGTTTCGGTTTGGCGGCTCGGAAGCCACCGCCGACCTCGACGAGGACGGGAAGCTCGACGCCGAGCAGGCGGTCGAGTGATTCGACGGCCGAGCTGACGGTCTCCACCGCCGTCCGGGGCGAGACACCGCGCCGGCAGGTCACGGCGACCTTGAGCGCCTGCGCCCGGTTCACGTCCCAAGCGGAGACGCGGACGGCCGAGAACGCTTCGGTGTCGTCGAGCGCATCGCCGAGGGCGTCGGCCGCGACGTCCGTCTCGAGCACGATGTCGCCGTGCTCGACGGTCGCGCGGTGCACGATACCGGAACGGCCGCGCCCCTGGCGCAGGATGAACGAGATGAGCAGGGCGGCGACGATCACGAGCAGCACGATCCCGGCGATCGGGACGATGATCGGTGCCGTCCGACCGGCGTCCGAGCCGGACGACGCGGCGAACGGGTTCCAGGCGAACCAGCCGTCGATCGTGTCGAGCACGGCGCCGCGGTTGTCGCGCCACCAGTCGGCGACGACGGGCACGGTGACGACGGCGAGCGCCGCAGCCCCGAGGACGATGAGGACGAGTCCGATGAGCAGGATGAGCAGACGGTTGAGTCCGCGGTTGGTGGAGTTCACTGTCCGACCTTCCCGTTCGACGAGATGGAGGTGGTGGCCCGGAGCGACGGCTGGAGCCCGAACGCGTCGAGGTCTGCTGCGACAGCGCGGTCGACCTCCGAGCGGTCGACGGGCATGCCGCTGGCCGGGGTGATCCGGATCGCCGCGGACCGCCGCCCGACCGCCACCGAGGTACCGTCAGGGTGTGTGGCGGCCGTCGTCGAGGCGCGTTGCGCGAGGGCGGAGGCGATGACCTCGTCGTCCACGACCGCGAGGACGCGGCCGGTCGACATCAAGTGACGGTGCCGACGCCCGGGTCCGAGGGCGATCCCGAGGAGGATCACGCCGAGGACGAGCACGAGCGCCCCCGCGACGCCGAGGATGACGGGCTGCGTGTTCGGCAGGCTCGCCGCAGCGCTCGGGATCTCGCCCGGAGCGACGAGGAGCGGGCGGATGCCGATGAGGGCGAGCACCGTCTCGACGGCGATCCAGAGCGCGACGAGCACGAGGAGGACGGCGAGGAGGATCGCGGCGGTGGAACGCGGCGAGTGCAGTTCGCGGCGAGCCAGGCGACGGAGCACCTTCGTGGGCCCGGCGGCCGGGGTCGTGGCAGCGGTGGCGGTCATGAGACCCGTCCTTCCTGGTCGATCTCGAGTCCGCTCACGCGGATGGAGACCCGCGAGACGTGCGAGCCGGACAACTGCTCGACGCGGGCGGCGATGGCCGTGGTGGCGGCTGAGACCCGCTCGACGATGGAACCCCCGGAGCGCTCGAGCGCCTCGGGAGTGGCCGAGATGCGCGCCAACGGGATCGCGCGCATCGGCGAGGTGACGATGAGCGCGAGCGCGCCCCGGTCGTCGGCGAGGTCGACCTTCACGCGTCCCGCCGGGACCCCGAGCGATTCGGCCGCGATGTTGACGGCGACGTGCTCGAGGGCCTTCGCGGTGATCCGCGTCCGGCCCGGCCCGCCGTGCGGGGGCACGACGGGCGCTTCGGCGACCGGGGTGGCCCCGCGGTCGAGGACGGCGGTGGTCATGACGAGACGCGCTTCCCGCGGACGGCGTCGACGATCGCGTTCAGGTCGGTCTGGCCGGTGACGATGCGGGCCACGAGGGCGCCGATCCCCATCGCGACCGCGACGAACACGAACGCCCAGAACCCGAAGGCCACCCAGCTGAGGGCGAGGACGGCTCCGATCAGGATGCCGGTGTTGGTCGCGGTCACTGGACTCGCGCCTCAGCGTCCTGGTCCTCGTCCTCGGACGGGATGAAGACGTCGCTGACGGTCACGTTGACCTCGGTGACCTCCATACCGACGAACTGCTCGATCGCGCGGATGATCGAGGCGCGGACCTCGCCGGCGACGGCCTGCAGGTCGACCGGGTAGTCGGCGACGATCACGACGTCGACGGCGACCTGGGTCTCGCCGACCTCGACGCGGATGCCCTGCGACAGGTCGGAGGAGCCGATGGCGTCGCGGATGGCACCGAAGGCGCGGGCTGCGCCGCCACCGAGGGCGTGCACGCCGCGGACCTCGCGGGCGGCGATGCCGGCGATCTTCGCGACCACACCGTTGTCGATCACCGTCTTGCCGTAGGTGTTCGCCTGGGTCGCCGCGTTGTTCTCACCGACGACACCCTTCGTGACGGTGGGCTTCGGGGAGGAGGTGGTGTTCGACATGGTGTTGCCCTTCCTGGTTCGTCTCGAGCGAGCGGTTGATCGCTTCGTTGGTGATAGGACGCAGCCATCACGCCGTTCGTCACGGTCGATCTCGAAGCTCGTGAAGCGACCCCGAATCCAGCACCACACCGTGACGAATCGGCCTCGACCTCCGACGCCCATCCGAGGATCTGTTCGTCACCGCGCGCCGCTAAGATTGGTGGGTCCGGCATCCCCCCTCTTCCTTTGGAGTCCTGCCCTCGTGACGACCACCACCCCCACCAGCTCCGCCGTCGCCGACACCGTCGAGAACGCGATCGCGACCCCGGATCGCGAGCAGCCCTACGGCGCGCTCGGTCTGAAGGCCGACGAGTACGCGAAGATCCGCGAGATCCTCGGCCGGCGTCCCACGAGCGGCGAACTCGCGATGTACTCCGTCATGTGGAGCGAGCACTGCTCGTACAAGTCCAGCAAGATCTACCTGCGCCAGTTCGGGCAGAAGGTCACCGACGACATGAAGAAGAACCTCATGGTCGGCATGGGCGAGAACGCGGGCGTCATCGACGTCGGTGAGGGCTGGGCCGTCACCTTCAAGGTGGAGAGCCACAACCACCCCTCCTACATCGAACCCTTCCAGGGTGCGGCGACGGGCGTCGGTGGCATCGTGCGCGACATCATCTCGATGGGTGCACGTCCGGTCGCGATCATGGACCAGCTCCGCTTCGGCGACATCGACCACCCCGACACGGCGCGCGTCGTCCACGGGGTCACCGCCGGCATCTCCTCCTACGGCAACTGCCTCGGCCTGCCGAACATCGGCGGCGAGACCTACTTCGACAAGGTGTACCAGGGCAACCCGCTCGTCAACGCCCTGTCCGTCGGTGTCCTGCGTCACGAGGACCTCCGCCTCGCCAACGCCTCGGGCGTCGGCAACAAGATCGTCCTGTTCGGTGCCCGCACCGGTGGCGACGGCATCGGCGGTGCCTCGATCCTCGCGTCGGACTCCTTCGACGCGAACGGGCCGACGAAGCGACCGGCCGTCCAGGTCGGCGACCCGTTCGCCGAGAAGGTGCTCATCGAGTGCTGTCTCGAGCTGTACCGCGACAGCCTCGTCGAGGGCATCCAGGACCTCGGCGCCGCCGGGATCTCCTGCGCCACGAGTGAGCTCGCGGCCAACGGCGACGGCGGCATGTTCGTCGAGCTCTCGCACGTCCTCCTCCGCGACCCCTCGCTCACGCCCGAGGAGATCCTCATGTCGGAGTCGCAGGAGCGCATGATGGCCGTCGTCGAGCCGGGCAAGCTCGATGCCTTCCTCGCCGTCACCGACAAGTGGGACGTCGAGACCTCCGTGCTCGGCGAGGTCACCGACACCGGCCGCCTCGTCATCAACTGGCACGGCGAGGAGATCGTCAACGTCGACCCCTCGACCGTCGCGGTCGACGGCCCCGTCTACGAGCGTCCGGTCGCGTACCCGACGTGGATCGACGCCCTGCAGGCGGACTCGGCGGCGCGCCTCCCCCGCACCGACGCTCCGGCCGAGCTCGAGCAGCAGTTCCGCGCGCTCCTCGGCTCCGCGAACCTGGCCGACAAGAGCTGGATCACCAACCAGTACGACTACTACGTCATGGGCAACACGGCGCTCTCCTTCCCCGACGACGGTGGCATGATCCGGGTCGACGAGGAGTCCGGTCTCGGCTTCGCGATCGCGACCGACGCCAACGGCCGCTACTGCCAGCTCGACCCCCGCCAGGGCGCGCAGCTCGCCCTCGCGGAGGCGTACCGCAACGTCGCCGTCACCGGCGCGGTGCCCGCAGCCGTCACCGACTGCTTGAACTTCGGTTCACCGGAGAACCCCGAGGTCATGTGGCAGTTCTCCGAGGCCGTCGCCGGCCTGTCGGACGCCTGCCTCGAACTCGGCGTGCCCGTCACCGGCGGCAACGTGTCGTTCTACAACCAGACGGGCGACGTCCCGATCTTCCCGACGCCCGTCGTCGGCGTGCTCGGCGTGATCGACGACGTCGCGCGCCGTATCCCGAGCGGCTGGCAGGACGAGGGCGACAACCTGTACCTGCTCGGCACCACGGCACTCGAACTCGACGGTTCCGCCTGGGCAGGCACGATCCACGACCACCTCGGCGGACGTCCGCCGAAGGTCGACCTCGCCGGCGAGAAGACGCTGGCCGAGCTGCTGCACGCCGCGGCGAAGGAGGGCCTCGTGTCCTCCGCCCACGACCTCTCCGACGGCGGCCTCGCTCAGGCGCTGGCCGAGAGCGTCATGCGCTTCGGCGTCGGCGCGCGCGTCTTCCTGGGCGAGGTCCTCAGCCGCGACGGCGTCGACCTCACCACGGCGCTCTTCTCGGAGTCCACGGGCCGGGTGCTCGTCTCCGTTCCGCGCGAGGACGACGTCAAGTTCCAGGGGCTGTGCGAGGGCCGCGGGTACCCCGTGCTCCGCATCGGCGTGACCGACGCCTCCGCCGTCGGCGAGGCGACCGAGCCGGCACTCGAGATCCAGGACGTCCTGACCATGACGGTCTCCGAGCTGCGCCAGGTGTCGAAGAGCGTGCTCCCGCAGCGCTTCGGCCCGGTCATCGGCTGATCGGCATCGGCTGATCCGAAGCCATGACACAGCCCCCGCGCCTGACGGCACGGGGGCTGTTTCGTCGGGTGGGCGGATACCCGAAACCCACCCACCCGACTCACCCACGGGCGCTCAGGCCGGGAACCCGAATGTCCGGGCCGGCGTCTCCGTGGATGTGGTCGCAAGCGACTCCATCAGCATATCAGATGTTGGAATGCGTCCGGGTCATGCGTCATGCATCGAAAGACCTCATGCAGGAGAGGCCGCCATGCCGAACAAGCGCTCGACGGCCAGCTCAGCCGCGATCGCGTCGCCCTCGGCGACGGCATTGCGGAGGATCGGGAAGTCGACGCCCAGCTCGGCCCAGTCCAACCACTCGGTCTCGGCGGTCACCGAGAGCTGTGGGGACAGCAGCGCGAGGGCGTCACGCGCGGTCGTGACGAGGATACGGTTCGGGCAGCAGGCCACGAGATGGTCCATGAGCCGCCAGGAGTGTTCGGCGTAGCCCACGGGGTCGGCCCGCCCGATCAGTCGCACGATCACATCCATCTCGGCGACCAGCGAGGCGCGTTCGGCATCGCCGAGCGAGGGGACGGTGACCCGGGTCACGCCACCGATGAGCGCACCGAGGGTCTGGAACAGGTGGATCCGTCGAGGACGCACCCCATCCCCCTCAACAGCTGCGACCGACATGAGTCCCGCCTTCCCGCGATGCTGGGGGTGCATGCGTGCGCGCCAGGATAGCAACAGCCCGACTCTCAGGCCGTGAGGAGCGCTTCCGTCGGCATCGGCCGGAACCGGTCGAAGTATCCGGCGCGGACGAAGCGGATGAGGTTCCCCGCTGGGTCGACGAGACCGAACCCCGGGTAGCGCTCTCCGTGCCGACCGCCATGGTCCTCCGGCAGGAGCGCCGGTGCACCGACTTCGAACACCTCACCGCAGTGCATCAACATGCGTCGGGCGAACTCCAGATAGAGCGCCTTCGGGCTCACCGCCGCGAGGATGCAGACCGAGTCCCGCTCGCCGCCGGCCGGCACGTGTGCGCTCCCGCGTCGCTCGACGTACAGGAGCTCGCCGCCACCGATCGAGACGTGGAGGCGGTGCTCGGTCGCCGTGTCCAGCCGACTCAGCCGCACCCCGAGCATGGCGTAGAAGCCAGCCACCTCGGGGACCGATGGGCATTCGAGGACACTGACGGCGAGACCGGTTGACATGATGACTCCAGTGATCGGGCGCTCGGGACGCCTCTGGCCTGCTGGCAGCGTGGAGGCGCTGGATGGCGGCCGAGCGGGAACGGGTACAAAGCGATGGACGCCACGCAGGGCGTCGAGGGTGTAACTAAAGTATCAAATATCTGTAAAGATGTCGACGTTTTCAGGATGATCAACAACACATGAGGCGTGAAACTGTCCAACACACCTCGGATATCGGTATCCTGAACAGGTCACATCCCAGCTCGACGATCGGAGACCCATGCCCGTGCCCAAGACCGTCGAGTCGAGCCCCAGGAAGCTGCTCCGCGACATCGTGTTCGACCAGCTGCTGACCGCCATCGAGGACGGCACGCTCGAGCCAGGGGAACGCCTGAACGACGAAGAACTCGAGAAGTGGCTGGGGGTGTCCCGCACGCCGATCCGCGAGGCCATCAGCAAGCTCGCCGACATCGGCCTCGTCGAGACCGCCCCGCAGCGGTACACCCGCGTCGCCAAGCCGACGTTGGAGCAGTACGCGGAAGCACTGCGACTCCTGAACGGGTTCCACGAGCTCAGCGCACGCTGGAGCATCCCGCACTTCTCGGACGAGGACGTCGAGACGTTCCGTGCGCTCGGTGACGCCGTCCTCGCCGACATCGAGGCCCGCGACAAGCGCGTGCTCCGCTCCTCCGCCGACTTCGCCGACTTCATGGTCGAGCGCTCCGGCAACTCCCTGCTGCAGCAGGTCGCCCGCCAGATGAACACGCGGGTGACGTACACCGCGCTGCCCACGATCGAGTTCTTCCAGTGGGACATCTTCGCCGCGTACGTCACGGGGCTCGTCGCGGCCGCAGCGGCCCGGAGTGCCGAGGACGCCGAGCGGGTCATGCGCGCTCAGGCGGAGGCCACCGACGCCTTCCTCGAGCAGGTCGTCGCGGCCGGCGGCGGCGTCCCCGCCGGGAGCTAGACGCCTCACACCGTCACGGAGCCGCTTCCCGATCGGGAGGCGGCTCCGCTCGTTGTACGGTGGACCGTCGGCCGCGTGGCCGCGGGTCGTCGGAACGGAGCACAGCAGTGGGATTCCTCCTCTGGCTCTTCGACGCGACCTTCACGATCGGTGACCAGGTCGTCCTCTGGCGTGAGGTCGTCGGCAACCTGTTCGGCCTGGCGAGCGCCCTCGGCGGCATGCGCCGCCGAGCCTGGGCCTGGCCCGTCGGGATCATCGGGAACGCCCTGCTGCTGACCGTCTTCCTCGGTGCCGTGTTCCACACGCCGAACCCGACGAACCTCCTCGGCCAAGCCGGCCGGCAGCTCATGTTCATCGTCGTCTCGGTCTACGGCTGGGTGCAGTGGCGGCGCAACGAGCACGTCGAGACGGCGACCGGTCCGGTGTCGGTCATCAGGCCACGATGGGCCGGTACGCGAGTCCGCCTCGTGCTCGTCGCCCTGCTGGTGGGCGGGACGCTCCTCCTGACCCCGCTGTTCCGTGCGCTCGGCTCCTACGAACCGGTCTGGGCCGACGCCTGGATCTTCATGGGATCCCTGCTCGCCACCTGGGGCATGGCGAAGCGCTGGGTCGAGTTCTGGCTCATCTGGGTGGCGGTGGACATCGTCGGGGTGCCGCTCCTGTTCGGGGCCGGATATTGGGTCTCGGCGTCGATGTACCTGTTCTACGGCGCATTCACGCTCGCCGGCTTCTTCGTGTGGGCGCGCGGTGAACGGGTCGTGCCCGCCCGCTGACCCGCCGACCCGATGACAGCGTCGGCACCGCGTGCCGGGAACGTGACGGTGACGACGAGGCCGCCCGATGGCCGGGCGGCGAGGCGCAGCTCCGCGCCGTGCACCTCGGCGATGCTCTCCACGATGGCGAGCCCGAGCCCCCGTGACCGCTCGGCGTCGCCCGCGACGCGGCCACCGACGCGGTAGAACGGCTCCGTGAGCCGCGCGACGACCTCGGCCGGGAGGTGCTCGCCGGAGTTCTCGACCCGGAGCATCGCGGCACCCGCCGGTGTGCCCGCGCGAGCCAGTGACACGTGCACGAACCCGCCGTCGACATTGTGTCGGACGGCGTTCTGGACGAGGTTTCCGCACAGCTGCTGCAGCATCCCCGCGTCGCCCAGGACGGAGCACTCCTCGAGATCGGTGGTGCACCGGAGACCGCGGGCCGCTGCGGCCGTGGACACCGCGGCGACGGCGTCCGCGACGATCTCGTCGAGCCCGACCTCCGCGGCCCCGAGTTCGGCGTGTCCGAGGTCGGCGAGGTCGAGGATGGCCTCAACGGTCCGGATGCTGCGCGTGTTCGTGTCACGCAGGCGGGCGATGAGGTCGCGGAACGTCGCCTCGTCGAGGTGCTCGTCCTGTGCGGCGACGTCGAGCATCGCCTGCGTCGTCGCGAGCGGCGTCCGCAACTCGTGCGAAGCGTTCGCGGCGAACCGCTGGTGGGCCTGGAACGACCGTTCGAGACGCTCCAGCATGTGGTCGACCGTGTCGGAGAGTTCGGTGATCTCGTCGCGGGGTCCGGCGAGTGCGACCCGGTGGTCGAGCGAGCCGGCGGCCGCGCGCTGCGCCGCCCGGTTGATCTCCGGCAGTGGGCGGAGGAGTCGGCCGGCCAGGATCCATCCCGCCCAGGCGCTGACCCCGGCCAGGACGACGAGGACGATGATCGACCAGACGAGCAGGGTGTTGAGGATGTCGCCCTGATCGGAGACGACCAGGGCGGCGCCTCCGCCGGCCGAGGTCAGACCTTCGGTCGGCCGGTAGGTGGCGACGCCGCCCGGACCGTCGATCGGTGTCGCCGTCTCCAGGGGCGTCCTGCCGCCGGCACCCGCCGTCGCGCGGATCGAGGTGATCGCGTAGGTCGGGACGTACCGCATGAAGGTGTAGATGAGGACCAGCATGACGGACCCGGCGATCGTGAACAGTGCCGCATAGGTGAGCGTCAGGCGGAGGCGGACGGTCAGGCGGCTGGGTCTGGTGACCCGGTCCGTGGCGGCGGTGCGCGGCATCAGTCGCCCTCGATCCGGTACCCGACACCGGGCACCGTCGTGATCACCCACGGCCGGCCGAGGCGACGGCGGAGGTTCGAGATCGTCACGCGGATGGTGTTCGTGAACGGGTCGACGTTCTCGTCCCACGCCTTCTCGAGGAGCGTCTCCGCGCTCACCACACCGCCGTCGGCGAGCAGCAGCTGCTCCAGGACGGCGAACTCCTTGCGCGACAGCTTGACGTAGGCGCCGTCCCGGAAGACCTCGCGTCGGAACGGGTCGAGTCGAACACCGGCGCGCTCGAGCACCGGAGGGCGGGACTCCGTGGTGCGGCGCGCCAGGGCACGCAGCCGGGCGATGAGCTCGGGGAACTCGAACGGCTTCGCCAGGTAGTCGTCGGCGCCGAGCCCCAGTCCGGAGACGGTGTCGTCGAGTCGGCGGGCCGCGGTGAGCATCATGACGCGGACCTCAGGGTGCTCGGCGACGACCGTGCGGCAGACGTCGTCGCCATGCGTGCCGGGGAGATCCCGATCGAGGAGGATGACGTCGTAGTCGGTGATCGTGAGCGCTTCCAGCGCGGCATCACCGTCGAGCACGACGTCGGAGGCGATCGCGGCCTGGCGTAGGCCCGCACGGATCGCTTCGGCCAGGTAGGCCTCGTCCTCGGCGATCAGGACGCGCATGAGATTCCTTTCGATGGGGCGGATGGGTGGGTGGATGGGTGACCCGGCGAGCGTACGGACACCGATCGGGCATCCCCCGAATGTCGGTTACTCATCGTGCGCTGCGCCACGTTCCGAGAACGTCAACGTTTTCCTTGACGCCCGGCCAACGCGTCGCCGAGTGGACTGGTCGTCACCAGTCAGCACGCAACGAAGGAGCGCTTATGTCCCTGAACACCACCACCACCAGCCCCGTCCGTCGGCCGTTCACCAAGCTCGCCGCACTGATCGCCATCCCGTTCCTCGTCGGATCGCTCGCCGCCTGCGGGTCAGGCTCATCCGGATCCGAGTCCACGTCCACGACCTCCCCGACCGTCCAGAGCTTCGAGGACTGGCAGCTCGCCTTCGCCTCCTGCATGCGCGACGAGGGGGTGGACCTGCCCGACCCCGGCAAGGACGGCTCAGGTGCCGCCATCAGCCTCGGCGACGCCGACCCGGAAGCCTTCACGGCCGCGTCCAAGACGTGTACCGACAAGCTCGGGGCCCCGCCCGCGCCGTCGAGCGGCGACGTACCCGTCTCGGACCGGTTCGACGATCAGCTCACGATGGCCGAGTGCTTCCGAGAGCACGGCATCGACGTCCCCGACCCGGTCAAGGGTGAGGCGATGAACATCCCGAGTGACATCCCCGAAGACGTGCTCGACGCCTGCGGCCTCGACCTGAGCAACGGCAGCTCACTCGGTTCGACCGACCGATGAGCATCCGTCCTCGGATCATCGCAGCCCTCTGCGTCGGTGCCGTCCTCATCGCGGGCGGCACCGTCGCGAGCATCGCGGCCCTGTCCTCGGCCGAAGCCACCGGTCAGGAGGAGCCGTCGAACACCGTCCGCACCGGCACCGCGCCGATCACGGCAGGCGACCTCGCCGGCACGACCCAGGCGACCGGCACCCTCGACTACGCCGATCAGCGGACCATCGGCGGCGGAGCCGGCATCGTCACCGCGGTCCCGACCCCCGGCAGCACGGTGTCGCTCGGCGGCACCCTCTACGCCGTCGACAACGTCCCGGTCACGCTGCTCCACGGACCACTCCCCGCCTGGCGTGCGTTCGAATCGGGCATGAGCGACGGACCGGACGTCCGGCAACTCGAGATGAGCCTCGCGGCGCTCGGGTACTTCGAACGCGAACCGGACGACGAGTTCGCCGCGTCCACCGCGCGTGCCATCGAGCGTTGGCAGAAGGCCCTCGGCGTACAGGAGACGGGACGACTGGAGCTCGGCTCGGTCGTGTTCCTGCCGGGCGATGTGCGCATCGCCTCGGTGGACACCGCGGTCGGCACCGCCGCCTCGGACAAGGCCGTCACCGTGTCGTCGCTGATCAAGCGCATCGACGTTCCGCTGAAGCTCGCGGATCAGCGTCTCGGCGTCGTCGGGACGAAGGTCGACGTGAACCTCCCGGGCGGCCAGCACACGACGGGTACGGTGAGCGAGGTCGGCGTCCCGACCGAATCGGACGCAGACGGGCAGAAGAAGGTCACGATCCCCGTCGGCATCACCTTGGACGACCCGGCGGCGGCCGCGGACCTCCAGCGGGCGACCGTCACGGTCGGCTTCCCCACGGAACGACGCGAGAACGTCCTCTCGGTGCCGGTCGAAGCGCTCATCGCCATCGACGACACGACCTTCGGCGTCGAGGTCGTCGACGGGAAGGGGAAGCACCGGCAGATCCCCGTCACGACGGGACTGTTCGCCGACGGGCGGGTCGAGGTCTCGGGAGACGGTGTCCGCGAGGGCCTCGACGTCGTGGTGCCGGTGTCATGAGCGACCTCATGACGGCATCGTCCGCCACACCGGCGCGGACGGCCAGACCACCGATCATCCACCTCGAGGGAGTCACCCGCGAGTACGGAGAGCCACCCACCCTCGCGCTCGCCGGCGTCGACCTGGCGGTCGAGGAGGGCGAGTTCGTCGCGATCGTCGGGCCGAGCGGCTCCGGGAAGTCGACGATGCTCAACCTCATCGGGACGCTCGACCGTCCCACGAGCGGGACCGCCCGGATCGCAGGCTCGGACGTCGGGCGCCTCTCGGACGCGAAGCTCTCGGCCCTCCGCGCCTACCGCATCGGGTTCGTGTTCCAGCAGTTCCATCTCGCCGACGGCTCGACCACGGTCGACAACGTCGCCGACGGCCTCATCTACGCCGGCGTCCCCCGGGCCGAACGCCGACGACGAGCGGTCGTCGCCCTCGAACGCGTCGGCCTCGGACACCGTCTCGGCCACCGCCCCACGCAACTCTCCGGCGGTGAACGGCAGCGGGTCGCGATCGCACGCGCCGTGGTCGGCGACCCGCCGCTGCTCCTCGCCGACGAGCCCACCGGCAATCTGGACTCCGTGTCCGGGGCGAGCATCGTCGACCTCCTGCACGAACTGCACGAAGCGGGGACCACCGTCGTCGTCATCACGCACGACGCCGAACTCGCAGCCCGACTCCCCCGGCAGGTGGCGATCCGTGACGGTCACATCGTGAGTGATTCGGGGCGCGCCGCATGAGCGGGCCCCGCTGGAACCCCGAGCACAATCCCGACCACGACCGGCGGTCACGGCTCCTCGGTCGCGACATCCTCCGGCTCGGGACGACGGGCCTCCGGGCACGGCCGACGCGTGCGGTCCTGTCCGCGCTGGGGATCGCGATCGGTATCGCGGCGATGATCGCGGTCGTCGGGATCTCCTCGTCGAGTCAGGCGAAACTGCAGGCGCAGCTCGCGGCCCTCGGGACGAACCTCCTGACCGTCGAACCGGGCAAGAACCTGTTCGGCGAGGCGGCGACCCTGCCCGCGAACACCGTCGGCAAGGTGGGACTGATCGACGGCGTCGAACAGGCCGGCTCGGCAGCAGCGCTCGACGGTGTGCTCGTCTACCGCAGCAGCCTCATCGACCGGGCGTCGAGCGGCGGACTCTGGACGGCCGCGGTGTCGGAGGGTCTCCTCGACGTCGTCGGCGGGAGGCTCGCCACCGGCGACTGGCTGAACCGGGCGACGGGCAGCTATCCCGCCGTCGTCCTGGGGTCCAAGGCCGCCGAACGTCTCGGCATCACGACGGTCGGTTCGATGGTCCAGCTCGGCGACCAGTACGTCACGGTGGTGGGCATCCTGGATCCACTCGACCTCGCGCCGGAACTCGACACCACGGCGATGATCGGAGAGACCGTCGCCGCCGAACGCTTCGGGTACGACGGCGAACCGACCACGGTGTACGAACGGTCCACCGACGAGCGCGTCGAGGCCGTCCGCGAGCTCCTCCCCCGCACGGTGAACCCCGCCGCGCCCGAGGAGGTCGAGGTCTCCAGGCCGTCGGACGCCCTCGCCGCCAAGCAGGCCGCTGACCAGGCGTTCACCGGGCTGCTGCTCGGGCTCGGCTCGGTCGCCTTGCTGGTCGGGGGCATCGGGGTCGCGAACACGATGGTGATCTCGGTGCTCGAACGACGCCGCGAGATCGGCCTGCGTCGGGCGCTCGGTGCCACGCGCGGCCACATCCGGTCGCAGTTCCTGACCGAGGCCCTCCTGCTCTCCGCCCTCGGCGGGGTCGCGGGCGCCGGCCTCGGAACGGCGGTGACGAGTGTCGTGGCGGCGATGAACGACTGGCCCACGGCCGTACCGCCGGAGGTGCTGCTCGCGGGCGTCGGCGCCACCCTGGTGATCGGGGCGATCGCCGGCCTCTACCCGGCGATCCGCGCGGCCAGGACGCCACCGACCTCGGCTCTCAGCGGCTGAGCCGACTGAGCGCCCCGGAACCCGACGCATCCGTCTCGGGCCCGCTCCCGGCGACACCGGAGCGGGCCCGGACGCGCGGGCCCGCGCTCAGTCGTCGACGGCCTCCGTGAGGGCACGGACGATGGCCGGGAGCGTGCGCATGGCGAGTTCGCGCGGCGAGCCCTCGTCGCCGTCCGGATCCATGAGGACCGCCGTCTGGATCGCCGATTCGTAGAGGGCGACGACGATGTTCGCGATGTCGGGCGTCGGGATCGTGAACCTGACGTGCGCCAGCCCGGCCGCCTGGTCGAGCCACGCGGCGAGCTGCCGGCCCGCGCTCTCCTGGTGCTGGAGGTACCGGGCCGCGACGTCGGCGTCGCGCATCGCCAGCATCCGGAACTCCGACTGCACGAGGCACCAGCGGCGGTCGTCCGGCTGGAGTTCGAGGAATGCGCGGATCAGGGCTTCGAGTGATCCCTCGGTGTATCGGCCGGCGGCGTCGAGGAGCGACGGGCTGACGGTCTGCAGTCCGGCCTCCAGGCGGTCGAGCCGGAGCTGGTTCTCGCGCGACTCGAGCGCGAAGAAGAGCTCCTCCTTCGAGTCGAAGTTCGAGTAGAAGGCGCCCCGGGTGAAGCCGGCGCGCTCACTGATCTGCTCGACCGAAGCGGCGTGCACCCCGAGTTCGGCGAACACCTCGTAAGCGGCGTCGACGAGCCGCTCGCGGGTCCGTTGCCGGCGAGCCGATTCGACCGGCGCCTCGTCGTTCGGGGACTCGACTCCTTCGCGCACGTGCATCCTGACACCTTACTGACAGCGGTTCCGACCCCTTGCCGATACACGAGTGTATCGAATACAGTCATGTATCGGATACACCGCTGTATCGAATCTGTCCGAACCCGTCGGCCGGTCCGACTGCTCGCAGCGCACCGGCCTCGCTAGGAGCGACGCGTGTCCTCACTGCTGTACACCCTCGGCCGCTGGGCCTTCCGCGCCCGGAAGCTCGTGCTGATCCTCTGGATCGCCGTGCTCGCGCTCGCCGGCGCCGGCGCACTGCTCCTCAACCAGGGCACCGACAACGCCTTCTCCATCCCCGGCACGCAGTCGCAGGAGGCGCTCGACTCGCTCGAGCACACCTTCCCGCAGGTCAGCGGCGCGTCCGCCCAGATCGTCGTCGTCGCACCCGCAGGTGACACCGTCGAGGACACCGCTGTCCGGTCCGCCATCGACGACGCCGTCACCTCGCTCGGCCGTATCGACCAGGTCGAGCAGGCGGTGTCGCCGTTCGACGAGAACATCACCGGCGCCGTCTCCGACGACCAGCGGGCCGCCCTCATCTCGATCCAGTTCGACAGCGCCCAGTCGGACATCACCGCGAAGACCGTCGCCGGCCTCGAGCGAGCGGAGGCGGACCTCGCCGACAGCCTGCCGACCGGTGCGCAGTCGTCGCTCGGCGGGCAGTTGTTCAGCAACAGCCTGCCCACGCTGAGCATCATCGAGCTCATCGGTGTCGTCGTCGCCCTCGTCGTACTCGTCCTCACCTTCGGCTCCTTCCTCGCCGCCGGCATGCCCCTCATCACCGCGCTGCTCGGGGTCGGCATCTCGATGGCGCTCATCTTCGTGGCGACGGTCTTCGGACCGATCTCCTCCACCACGCCGATGCTCGCACTCATGCTCGGCCTCGCCGTCGGGATCGACTACGCCCTCTTCATCATCTCGAGGCACCAGGACGGTCTGCGCACCGGTCTCGGTCCGGAGGAGGCGACCGCCCGCGCCACCGCCACGGCCGGTTCAGCCGTGATCTTCGCCGGCCTCACTGTCATCATCGCGCTGCTCGGCCTGGCCGTCGCGAACATCCCCTTCCTCACCACGATGGGCGTGGCAGCGGCGGTCGGCGTCGCGATCGCGGTCGTCATCTCGCTCACCCTCATCCCCGCGATGCTGGGCTTCGCCGGCGAACAGCTCCGGCCGAAGGTGAAGCGGGCCAAGCGGCAGGCGAAGACCGGAGCCCCGGTCCCTGAGCTTGTCGAAGGGCACGACCCGGCCGCCGAGCCGGCCGAAGCGCGTCCCAACCGCTTCTTCCTCGGCTGGGTCCGCGGTGTCACCCGCCTGCCCATCGTCACGATCGTCGCCGTCGTGGCCGTGCTCGGCGCCCTCGCCATCCCCGCCCTGTCGCTCCGGCTCGCGCTCCCCGACGCGGGCTCCCTCCCCGAGGGCGACAGCGCCCGCATCACCTACGACCTCGTCTCCGAGCACTTCGGCGAAGGCTTCAACGGCCCCCTCGTCGTCACGGGGAGCATCGTCGGCAGCACGGACCCGCTCGGGCTCATGGCCGACCTCAAGCAGGAGATCGAAGGACTCGACGGCGTCGCAGCCGTCCCGCTCGCCACCCCGAACGCGACGGCCGACACGGGCATCATCCAGGTGATCCCGAGCGGCAGCCCCGATTCGCAGGCGACCAAGGACCTCGTCGCCGAGATCCGCGGGCTGCACCAGTACTTCCTCGACGAGTACGACGTCGATCTCAAGGTCACGGGGTTCACGGCGATCGGCATCGACATCTCCGACCGCCTCGGCGGCGCGCTCCTGCCCTTCGGCCTCATCGTGGTCGGCCTCTCCCTCGTGCTGCTCACGATGGTGTTCCGATCCATCTGGGTGCCGATCAAGGCGACGCTCGGCTACCTCCTGTCCGTCGCGGCCTCCTTCGGGGTCGTCGCGCTCGTGTTCGAGCACGGCGTGTTCGCGGAGGCCCTGCACGTCGCACGCACAGGGCCGGTCATCAGCTTCATGCCGATCATCCTCATGGGCGTGCTGTTCGGACTCGCGATGGACTACGAGGTCTTCCTCGTCTCCCGCATGCGCGAGGACTTCGTCCACTCGAAGCTCGCCCGCCGATCCGTGGAGACCGGCTTCCTCGGCTCCGCCAAGGTCGTCACCGCGGCCGCGGTCATCATGTTCGCCGTGTTCGCCGCCTTCGTGCCGGAGGGCGACACGAACATCAAACCCATCGCGCTCGGGCTCGCCGTCGGCGTGTTCGTCGACGCGTTCATCGTCCGGATGACCCTCGTCCCCGCGGTGCTCGCCCTCCTCGGCGACCGCGCCTGGTATCTGCCGCGATGGCTCGACCGGGTCCTCCCCTCCTTCGACGTCGAGGGCGAGGGGCTGCAGCGGGAACTCGAGCTGCGGACCTGGCGTGGCGAGGCAGACGTGGCGATCGCCGCCGACGGGCTCACGCTCGAGGGCCCCGACGGCGCCCTGTACCGCGAGGTCCAGACGACGGTGTCCGTCGGTGACGTGCTCGCCGTCCAGGGATCCCGACCGGTCTCCGTCACCGCGCTCCTCCTGACGCTCGCAGGCCGTCTCGAACCCGACCGCGGACGCCTCAAGGTCGCCGGACTGGTCCTGCCCGTCCGGGCCGGCGCCGTCCGGTCCCGCGTGGCGTATGTGCGTCTCGACCACGGCGAACCGGTGGCCACCCTCACCTCGGCGCTCGCAGAGCGTCCGGCGGTCGTCGTCCTCGACGGGGTCGACACCGTACCGGACGCGGACACCAGGCGCGCCCTGTACGAGCGGCTCCTCGTCGCGAAGCAGGCAGCAGCACGGGCTGCCCGGCCACTCACGGTCGTCATCGGCACCGACGACGTCGCGTCGCTGTCGGACGTGCTGCCCAGCGGCGCGACCCAGGTGCTCGACCTCGATCACGCCGCCCCCTCCCCCACCACCAGCGCTGAATCGAAGGTCGACGCATGAGCACCATCCTGAACCGTCTCGACCTCGATCACGCCGCCCCCTCCCCCACCACCAGCGCTGAATCGAAGGTCGACGCATGAGCACCATCCTGAACCGTCTCGAACGGGCCCGCACCGGCAAGGGCGTCACGGTCGTCTCCATCATCGGCCTCATCCTCGTGCCCCTCGTGATCGCCGGCGGCCTCGTGTGGGCCCTGTGGAACCCGGCGGAGCGCCTCGGCCAGGTCACGGCGGCGATCGTCAACGAGGACGAGCCGGTCACCGTCGACGGACAGACGGTGCCGCTCGGTCGACAGCTGTCGGCCGGGCTCGTCGACGGCGACCAGGAGACCAACTACACCTGGGTCATCACCGACGCCTCGGACGCGAAGGCCGGGCTCGCCGACGGGTCGTACACCGCCGTCGTCACGATCCCGGAGAACTTCTCCAAGGCCGCGACCTCCTTCTCGGGCGACGCGGCCGACGCCGAACGGGCGCGCCTCGACGTCACGACGAGCGACCGCAGCAAACTCGTCGACGACGCCATCTCGCAGACCATCACGCAGACCGCGGCCTCCCTCCTCGGGCGCCAGCTCACGACCACCTACCTCGAGAACGTCTACGTGGGGTTCAACACCCTCCACGACCAGCTCGGGACGGCCGCCGACGGCGCTGAGCAGCTCTCCGTCGGCGGGCTGTCCCTGGCGCAGGGCGCGCAACAACTCGCGAACGGCACCACGCAGCTCGCCACCGGCGCGACACAACTGTCGACGGGCGCGACGCAGCTGAGCGACGGCGTGGGGGCGCTGGCCGCCGGCGCGACGCAGTTGTCCTCCGGCGCGACCCAGCTGAGCGGCGGCGCGAGCCAGCTCGCCAGCGGCGCCGCGACGCTGAACGCCGGGGCGCAGGGCGACGGCAGCACCGAGAACCCGGGGCTGATCGCTGGAGCGGCGGAGCTCGCGAGTGGTGCCGGCAAGGTGTCGTCCGGGCTGGCGGGGCTGTCGGCCGGCGCCCAGGCCACCGAGCAGCTCACGGCCTCCGTCGCCGCACAGCTGGCCACGCTCACCGCCGACTGCGCCGCATCCGGAGCGTCCGCGATCTACTGCGCTGACGTCGCGAGGGCGAGTGGACTCGCCACCACGGTCACGACCGGCGGACCCGTCGGCGGGCCCACGGACTACCCGGGGACCGCGTCGCTGGCCGACCGCACCGCCCAGGCAGCCGGCGGCGCCGCCGGTCTGGCGGCCGGGGCGACGACCTTGTCCTCGAAGATGCCCGCCCTCGTCGCCGGCATCGCCCAGCTCAACACGGCCGCGGCACAGATCGCCGCCGGTGCGGCCGGGCTCGCCGACGGTGCGTCCCAGGCCGCCACCGGGACGGCACAGTTGCAGACCGGTGCGTCCGCGCTCGCCGACGGCGCCGGTCAGACGGCCACGGGCACCGCCCAGCTCGCCGACGCGTCCAACCAGCTCGCGTCGGGCGCCGGGACCCTGTCCGGCGGGATCACCTCCCTCTCCTCCGGCTTGCGGAGTGCCGTCGACAGCCTGCCGACGTACACGAGCGACGATCGGAAGAACCTCGCCGACGTCGTCGCCGACCCGGTGTCCGCTGGGGACTCGGCGACCGTGTCGTTCGGGACGAACAGCGCCCCCTTCTACGCCGTCCTCGCCCTCTGGCTCGGGGCCCTCGCGGGCTTCCTCGTGCTCCGGCCGGTGCCGACGCGGGCGTTCGGTTCCACCCGTTCCTCGCTGCGACTCGCGCTCGGCGCCTTTGTGCCCGCAGGCGCGATCGGGATGCTGCAGGGTCTCCTCGTCGCCGTGATCACCGCGCCGCTGCTCGACCTCGACCCGGCGGGGTGGGCCGCGTTCGCCGGGATCGCCGTGCTGGCCGGGCTCGCGTTCGCCGCGGCGAACCAGGCGCTCAACGCCCTGTTCGGTGGCGCGGGTCGGTTCATCTCGATGATCGTCGCCATCGTCGGTCTGGCGACCGGGATCATCGCGACCGTCCCCCAGGTGCTCGACCAGCTCCTCGCCTTCCTGCCGATCGCCCCAGCGCTCGGCGGTCTGCAGGCGATCGCTATCGGCGACACGGGAGCGGCGGCCGGCGTGGTGGGCCTCGTCCTCTGGCTCCTCGGGTCACTCGCCGCGACGACCTTCGCGGTCGCTCGGGCGAGGACCACCTCGGTCAAGGCGCTCGTCCCGGCCACCGCCTGATGCCGGGGTGAACCCCCTCGCCGATAGGCTGGGGCGATGAGCAGTGGCGAAGACCGGGAACTGGCCGAGTGGGGCGAGCAGCGCAAGCGTCGTCAGCGGCTGATCGCCTGGGTGCTCGTCGTCGCCCTCGTCCTCGGTGGAGGCGGCGCGACCGTCCTCGGCTTCATCTTCAACTAGTCGAGGGCGTCGGTCCTCCCGGTTGCCAGCGCGATGCGCTGACGCGAGCGCGCCCCACACGCGCGAGCGCGGGTCTCCGGAGGGTCGCGCTCACGCGCGGGACCCGCGCCCAAGCCGGAACCGAACACCTCGGGTCAGCGCACCGCGCTGGCCCCGAAACCCGCCGTCTCAGGCCATCGCACCGCGCCGACCGAGGCTACGGCCTCGCGTCGTGCAGGTCGCGCTGCTTCACGATGCGGTCGGGGTTCGCCGGTCGCATACCGACGATGATCTTGCCGCGCGCGTGCAGCCGCTCGAGGTCCTCGAAGGCGTCGATGATGAGGTCGAACGGGTAGAACGCCGAGACGACGACCTTCAAGGCGTGGTCGGCCGCGTACTCCGCGAGTCGCTCGAGTTGCTTCGTGGCGTGCGCGGCGAACTCCTCGTCGGGCTCGAGAGCGGCGAGCTCGATCGCCTTCCGGTCCTCGCTCGACCGGTACTTCTCCGACGGGACACCGAGCTCGGCGGCGAGCTGCTGCCCGTCCTGGCCGAAGTTGTCGATGAACGCCGTCACGCCGTTGGGAGCGAGGGTCCGGATCCGATCGGCCATCCCGTCGCCGTAGACGACCGGCTTGACGCCCTGTTCGCGGAGGAAGTCGTGGTTCCGTTCACCGCAGGTGCCGATCACCCGCACCCCCGCGAAGGTCGACAACTGCGCCTCGATGTTCCCGATGCCGCCGGCCGCCGCAGAGATCACGAGCGTGTCACCGCGCTTCAGGTGCAGCCCGTCGAGCGTCTCGAGCGCGGTGAGCCCGGCGAGGTAGAGACCGCCCGCCTCCTCCCAGCTCACGCGCTTCGGCTTGCGGACGAGCGACGACGCCGGGACGACGACCTGCGTGGCGTGCGCCCCGCGGACGGCGTGGCCGATCACCTCGTCGCCACGCTTCCACCCGGTGACGCCCGTGCCGACCTCACGGATCAGCCCGGCGAAGTCGCTCCCCTGCCCGGTCGGCAACTCGATCGGGACCGTGTCCGCGAGGTTCCCCTCGCGGACGAAGGCCTCGATGTGGTTGATCCCGCTCGCGAGGACGTCGACGACGACCTCACCCCATCGCGGATGCGGCATCTCCGACTCGACGAACTCGAGCACGTCTGGGCCGCCGTAGCGGGCGTAGCGGAGGGACTTCGTCGTCTGCTTCGAACCGAACATGGTTCATCATCCACCTGGAGGTCGCTAGACAGTCGAACTACCAGCTCGCATCCAGGTTCGATTCGCTCAGGCGTCAGCCCTTCACCGCCCCCGAGGTCAGGCCCTGCACGATGTACCGGCTGGCGAAGGCGAACAGGACCATCGTCGGGATGATCGTGAGCACGGCCGCCGCCGACATCGAGCCCCAGTCGATGTTGTAGCTCGTGATGAAGCCGTTGAGTGCCGTCGGGATCGTCTTGTTCGCGTCGCTGTTGATGAGCGTCACCGACAGGAACAGCTCGTTCCAACAGTTCACGAAGTTGAAGATGAACGCAGCCACGATGCCGGGCTTCAGCACCGGGACGAGCACCCGGAACAGGGCCCCGAACCGCGAGCAGCCGTCGATCATGGCCGCCTCCTCGAGCGCATCCGGGATGTTCTCGAAGAACCCACGCAGCATCACGGTGCAGAACGGGATGCACACCGCGATGTAGATGAGGATGAGCCCGAACCGGTTGTCGACGAGCTTCAACTGCGTCATCAGCAGGTACAGGGGCCCCAGCGCGATGAACGACGGGATCATCTGGGTGGCGAGGAACGCGAGGAGGATCGCTCCCTTGCTCCGGAACTCGAACCGGGCCAGCACGTAGGCCGACAGCATCGAGATGAAGGTCGCCACGACGGCCGCGACCGTCGCGACGATGAGGCTGTTCAGCACGTAGGTGCCGAACTGCGCCTTGCTGAACAGACCCAGGTAGTTCTCGATCGAGAACACCTCCGGCCAGTACGTCAGCGGGTAGGAGAAGATCGCCCCCGGCTTCTTGAACGAGGTCACGACGATCCAGTACAGCGGGAACACCGTGATCACGAGCCAGAGCCCGAGGAAGAGGAACTTGACGACCTTCGCGGTCCGGGTCTCCTGGTCGATCATGCCTTCACCTTCTTTTCGCGCATGGACAGCAGGTAGAACGCCGTGAAGACGAGCAGGATCGCGACGACGATGAGTCCGATCGCGGACGCCCGGCCGTAGTCACCGCGCTGGGTGGTCGCGATCATCCAGGTCGTGAGGATGTGCGTCTGGTTCGCCGGACCACCACCCGTCATGCCGTAGATGATGTCGGGGAAGTTGAAGATCCAGATGACCCGGAGCAGCACCGTGAGGGCGAGCGTCGTGCGGATGTACGGGATGGTGATCTGGAAGAGCATGCGCGCCTTGCCCGCGCCGTCGAGCGCCGCGGCTTCGAAGAGGTCCTCCGGCACCGACTGCAGGGCGGCGAGGATCATGATCGCGAAGAAGGTGACGCCGTACCAGACGTTCGCCACGATGACGGCGAACATCGCGGTGTTCGGGTCGGCCAGCCACGGGATCGGGGTGTCGATGAGCCCGACCTTCTGGAGGAGGTCGTTGATCACGCCGAACTCGCTGTTGAACATCCAGCGGAACAGGATGCCGATGAGGAAGCCTGAGATCGCCCACGGGAAGAAGATCATCGCCTGGTACAGGCCGCGGAACCGGAACTTCCGGCGCAACCAGAGGGCGATGCCGAAGCCGATGACGAACTGCGGGACGATCGAGGCGACCACCCAGAGGACGGTGTTCGCCACGACCTTGCCGAACGCGGGGTCGGCGAAGACGGCGAGGAAGTTCGCGAAACCGACCCATGAGGTGTCGGTGAGGTTGGCGAGGTTCCAGTTGCGGAACGCCATCTGGGAGCCGGCGATCATCGGGTAGTAGATGAAGATCGCGACGAAGATGAACGCCGGAGCGAGGAACGCGAGGAGGCCGAAGCCGCGGCGCACCGTGAAGGTGCGCCGCCGACGCCCGCCGGCGGTCCGGGACGGACCGGCCGGGGGTGTCGGGGTCGCAGGCTGCTGCCTGCGACCCGCTTCGTCAGTGGTGGTCGTCATGGACGGTTACTCGCTCTTCCACTTCTCGGTCCAGTACTCGTCCCAGCCCGCGAGGAGCTTCTCCGGCGTCAGCTGGCCGATGAGGACCTGCTGGATCTCGGAGTCGGACTTTTGGATCCACTCGGTCCACCAGGAGGAGCCGCGCGGCTGCGTGACGCTCAGGTAGGTGTCCGGGTTCTCGTTCATCGTGACGTAGCTGGCCCACGGACCGGTCTTGTAGAAGTCGCTCTCGGCGGCGCTCTTCACGATCGGGACGAGGCTGTTCTCCTGGGCGAACGTCGTCGCCTGCTTGTCCTCGGACAGGAACTCGATGAGCTTCGCCGCCTCCGCCTTGTGCTCGCTCGACGCCGCCGTGCCCCAGCCAGCGGTCGCCATGGGCTGCGCGGCCTTGCCGGTCGGTCCGGTCAGGAGCGGTGCCGTGCTCCACTGCTCGGCCGTGATCGCCTCGGACTGTTCGACGGTCGCGATGACCTCGGGGTCCTGCAGCAGGAACGCGGTCGAGCCGTTGGAGAAGCCCTCGACCATCTCGGGGTAGCCCCACGCGACGGACGACGGCGGCGAAGCCTCCTTGAAGAGGTCGAAGTAGGTGTTGACCGCGTCGAGCGCCTCCGGTGCGGAGAAGATCGTGTCGCCGTTCGTCAGCTTGAACGCGTTCTCGGTGTCGAGGTCGTCGGCGACGTAGGCCTCGATCGCGGCGACGACGTTGCTGTTGGCGTTGGTACCGCCGCGGAAGGCGTAGCCGAACTGGTTCTTCGACGGGTCCTGGATGGCCGAGGCCTGCTCGAGGAGGTCCTCCCAGCTCGCGGGCGGGCCGTCGAATCCGGCCTCCTTCACGAGGTCGGTGCGGTAGAAGAGGCTGAGGCCGTAGAAGCCGTACGGCACGTACCAGACCTTGCCGTCCTCACCCTTCGCGTACTTCGTCGCGTTGTCGGTGAGGTCGTCCCAGCCCTTCCAGTCCTTCAGCTCGCTGTCCATGTCGGCGAGCCAGCCGTTGGTGGAGAACGGACCGACGGTGATGTCGCGGACCTCGAGCACGTCCACCCCGGAGCCGGACTGCAGCATCTGGGTGATCTTCTGGTCGGCCTGGTCGGTCGGCGGCGAGATGAGCTCGACCTTGATCTTCGGGTTCTCGGCCTCGAAGTCCGCGATGAGCGTCTTCAGAACCTCGGTCCGGGCGGGGTTGGTCAGACTCTCGACCATCTGCAGGGTGACGGTGCCGTCGCTCGCTCCGCCGGCGCAGGCCGACAGGGCGAGGCCGGCGACGACGGACAGGCCGATGGCGGCCGATGCACGTGACTTCCTCATGCTCGCTTCTCCTTTGAGTGGTGCTGGTGGGGGTGCTGTGTGGGGGTGCTGGTGTGACGATGTGGGGGTGCTGGTGTGGCGGGGCCGCTCTCGACGCTCAGCTCGTGGCCGCGCGCTCCTGCTCGGCCCATCGCGCGAGCACCGGGACGGCGTGCTCGGCGAAGTCCTCGAAGTCCTCGGGGGTGTTGTAGACGTGGGTCGAGAGGCGGACGTAGCCGATCCCGTCGAGGCTCGTGAACGCCCCTTCGACACCGAGTTCGGCCGAGACGCGGTCGCGGAGGCCGTCGGCGGTGGCGTGCGTCGTCGCGAGACCGGTCGGCAGCTTCACCAGTCGGAGGGCGTTGACGGGCATCCCGACGTCGACCCGGCTGTCCTCGCCGGTGATGGCGGAGACCGCGTCGGACACGACCTCGACGGCGTAGTCCGCGAGCTCCGTCATGTAGGTGCGCGCCTCGTCCCAGCCCCAGCTGTCCTCGATGAACCCGAGCGAGGTGCCGGCCGCGAGGTAGCTCGTGACGTCGACGGTGCCCTGGGTGTCGAAGCGCTCAGGGAACGGGTACGGCGAGCCCCAGGAGTCGATGAGCGGGTACAGCTCCTGCGCGAGCGGGCTGCGGGCGACGAGGACGGCGGCCCCTCGCGGCGCGCACCCGAACTTGTGGAGGTTGCCGACCCAGAAGTCGCAGTGGAGGTCGCGCATCGGATCGGCGTACAGGCCGGGGACGTGGGCGGCGTCGACGAGGGTGGGGATCCCGGCGGCACGGGCGGTGTCCGCGATCTGCTGGACCGGCAGGAGGCGGGCCGTCGGCGAGGTGATCTGGTCCATCACGACGAGGGCCGTGCGGTCGCTGAACTCGGCGACCACGGCGTCGTGGGCGGCCTGGGCGTCGGCGTCGAGCGGGATCCGCGCGGTCCGGACGGTGCCGCCCCACCGACGTGCGAGTCGCTCGGCACCCATCGTGACGGCGCCGTAGCCGTGGTCGGTGACGACGATCTCCAGGCCGCGCTGCACCGGGAGGCTGGAGAAGACGACGCTGGCGCCGGCGCTGGCGTTCGGGACCATCGCGAGCTGGTCGACCGATGCGCCGAGGAACTCGGCGATGCCGACGCGCGCTGCGGCGACCTTGGCGGGGAGTGCGGGGAACCAGGTGAGCGGCGCGGCCTCCATCTCGCGGCGGAGCGCCTGCTGGTGGTCCTGGGCGACGATCGGGACAGCACCGAAGGAACCGTGGTTGATGTGGCGCTTGGTCGGGTCCAGCGTCCACGCGGCCGTGGCCGGTCGGCCGTCGCCGAGCATGAGCGGCGCTGGCCGTGCGATGGTGCGAGTGTCCACAGTGACGTTCCTCCGAGTCGATTATGCAGTGGATTGTCCGATAACCATAGGGGCCACGTTTGATGACTTTGGTTTCTATCGTGTTACAACTCGTTGAAACCGCGCTCGGGAGGCCGATTCATCGGATGACTTGCGAGGGACACCTCCAGTCATCGGATGTCTCGGTGACTCAGGTGCTCCCCTGCGGACGTCGCCTCGGCCGCTACGATGGCGTGACGACCCTTGGGAGGACCGGCATGTCAGCAGTCGACACGGCGTTCCACGGGCTCCGGCACATGATCGCCTCCGGGCGCCTGGTCGCCGGCCAGCGTTTCCCCGCCGAGAGCGAACTGTGCGACGAACTCGGCGTGTCCCGCGGCTCCTTGCGTGAGGCCGTCCGCATGCTCGCGGCGCTCGGCATCATCGAGTCACGCCACGGTTCGGGCACCTACGTGTCGATGCTGCGTCCCGAGGAGATCATCGGCAGCCTGTCGCTCACCGTCGACCTCCTCCCCCTCGACGGGCTGCTGCAGATGTACGAGCTCCGCCGGGTCCTCGAGACCCATGCGGCCTCACAGGCGGCCGCCCGCGCCGGCGAGCAGGTCCACGCCGAGCTGGCATCGCTCGTCGCGGCGATGGAGGAGACGACGGACCCCGCGGAGTCGAGCGAACTCGACCACCGGTTCCACGAACTGATCGCTCGGACCGCCGGCAACGCGACCCTGACGGCACTCCTGCAGGTGTTCCGCTCCCGCTCGCGGGCCTACGACGTCTTCAGCCTGCCCGACGGCGACGAGCTGCGCCGGGTGAGCAACCGAGGCCATCGCTCGATGACGGAGGCCATCATCGCCCGCGACCCGGTGGGTGCGGCCGGGGCGGCTTCCGCCCACGTCGCACAGACCGAGGAATGGTTGCGCGTCCTCCAACCCCCGGCCACCCCCGCCGACTGAACGGCCCGACTCGGGCGCTGGTCAGCGGGTCGGGAGGATGGGCGTGCCGATCAGCCGCTCGAGGTCCGTCCACAGCGCCGAGGCGACGTCGCGGTCGGTGGTGATCGCCGCAGGGGTCTGGCGCACGGCGTCGCCCTTCGTCAGCCACCGCGGACCGAAGAACCAACCACCGTCGGCCGACTCGTCGGTGACCGCGCGAAGCGTCGGCTCGGCACCCCGCTGCTTGCTCTGCGCGTAGACGGACTGCAGCGTGTCGGAGAAGCGGCGTCCGCGCGTCGGTTCGTTCACACCGGGGACACGACGGTCGAGTCCGTTGACGGAGTAGCCGGGGTGCGCGACGAGGGCCCGGACGGTGCTGTGCGACGCGGCGAGCCGGCGGTCGAGCTCGAAGCCGAGCGACGACAGGGCGATCTTCGACTGCGCGTAGGCCTGCCAGCCGCTGTACCCATCACGGAGCTGGAGATCGTCGCCGTGGAACCGCACGAGCAGGGTGGAGAGGCTGCCGAGCAGAACGACGCGGGGTGCGGTGTCGTGCTGGTCCGCCGTGCGTTGCAACACGGGGAGCGCTTCGGCGAGCAGGGCGGCGTGACCGACGACGTTCGTCGCGAAGACCAACTCGATGCCGTCGGCCGTCTCCTGGCGGTCCTTCGGCATGTGCACCATGCCGGCGTTCGCGACGAGGGCGTCGAGGCGTTCGAGTTCCGACAGCCGGCCGGCCGTCGCGCGCGCGGAGTCGAGTGAGGAGGTGTCGAACGGGAGGTGGCTGAGTCGGGCATCGGGCACCTTCACCTGGATGGCACGCATGGCCGCTTCGGTCTTCGTCGCGCTCCGCGAGGCGAGGATCACCTCCGCGCCGGCCCGAGCGAGCCCGAGGCTCGTCCAGAAGCCGAGGCCGGCGTTCGCTCCGGTGACGAGGACGACGCGTCCGGTCTGATCGGGCAGGGAGTCGGCGTTCCAGGTCATGGACCCATCCTGGCGCAGGACGCTGGACGCCGTCCGAAGGTGGTCACCCCTTGCGCGGCGGGATTCGAGGGGTATCTGGGATCAGTGCTGGTTGGCGAGGCGCTCGTGGTGGTGGATGACCTCGGCGACGACGAAGTTGAACCACTTCTCGGCGAAGGCCGGATCGAGGTGGGACTCCTCGGCGAGCGCCCGCAGCCGCGTGATCTGGCGTTGCTCGCGCGCCGGGTCACTCGCGGGCATGTCGTGTTCGGCCTTCAGCCGGCCGACCTCCTGCGTGCACTTGAAGCGCTCGGCGAGGAGGTGGACGAGGGCGGCGTCGATGTTGTCGATGCTGCTCCGGAGCCGGCCGAGACGTTCGGTGGCCGCTGGATCCGTCGCAGCTGCGCCGGCGGTGGGTTCGGGGTGCTGGTCGGCCTGGCTCATGCCGAAACTCTAGCAACGCGCCGAGCCCGCGCAGCAGGCGACCAGGCGATACGCAGCCGGTTCACCGCAACGCCGGGACGAGGTGGCCGGACTCGAGGTGCAAGCGTGCGTCGGCCTCCGCGACCGCGAGCGGGTCGTGCGTCACCTCGACGACCGTCGCGCCCCGATCCGCCTCAGCGCGGAGGACCGCTCGGATCGCCCGCCCTGCGGCCAGGTCGAGGCCGACGGTCGGTTCGTCGAGCAGAAGGAGCTCGGCTTCGCGCGCGAGCGCCTGCGCGATGAGGACCCGTTGACGCTGGCCGCCCGAGAGCTCCCCGAAGGATCGCGGGGCGAGGGGGAGGACGTCGAGGCGATCGAGACTCGCGTCCACGATGCGGCGATCGCGGGCGTCGAGCCGGGCCCATCGGTGACGGAGCGTCGGCCACCGCCCCATCGACGCGACGTCGCGTGCCGTCACCGGGAAGTGCTCGGGCACGGCGCTCCGTTGCGGGACGTAGGCGACAGGACGCCCTGCCAGTCCGTCGACCTCGCCGGCGATCGGGCGGTGGATCCCGGCGAGCACCGAGAGCAGGGTCGACTTCCCTGCTCCGTTCGCGCCGGTGACGGCGGTGATCGCGCCCGACCGGACCTCGGCGGAGATCCCGTGCAGTACCCGCTCGCCGTCGTATTCGGCCGACACCTGGCGCAGTCGGACGACGACGGGCGTCGGACGGTCGGGCGCCGCCTGCGCAGGACGGTTCGACGGGGTTCGCATGGCCCCATCCTATCAATACTGAGAATCATTTTCATGTAGAGTGCTCGACCATGACCTGGATCACCGAGCCGTTCACCGCGGCCTTCCTGCTGCGCGCCCTCGTCGGCGGCGTGCTGGTGGCGGGGATCTGTGGTGTCGTCGGCACCTGGGTCGTCCTCCGCGGACTCGCTTTCCTGGGCGAGGCGATGGCCCACGGGATGCTCCCCGGTGTCGCCACCGCGGCACTGCTCGGGCTCCCGCCGGTCGCCGGCGCAGCCGTCAGCGCCGTGGTCATGAGCGCCGGCATCAGCCTCGTCTCCCGACGCGGCAGGCTCTCCCACGACACCTCCATCGGCCTGCTCTTCGTCGGCATGCTGGCGCTCGGGGTCATCATCGTCTCGTCCAGCAGATCGTTCGCGACGGACCTCACGGCGATCCTCTTCGGCGACATCCTCGCGATCCGGGACGCCGACCTGCTCGGCCTCTCCGTCGCCCTCGTCGTCACGGTGCTCGTCGCGATCGCGTTCCACCGCCCGTTCGTCGCCCTCGCGTTCGACCGTCGGGTCGCCGCGACGATGGGTCTCCGCCCACGCCTCGCCCACGCGGCGCTCGTCGGCCTCGTGACCCTCGCCGTCGTCGCCTCCTACAGCGCCGTCGGCACCCTCCTCGTCGTCGCGCTCCTCCTCGGCCCGGCGGTCGCCGCCGCCCACTGGGCCCGATCCATCCCGCTGATCATGCTGCTCGCGACCGGCTTCGGCGCGTTCGCCGTCCTCCTCGGCCTGCTCATCTCCTGGTACGGCGACACCGCCGCCGGGGCCTCGATCGCCGCCTGCTCGATCCTGCTCGCAGCCGCGTCATGGGCCGTGCGGTCGCTCGTCGCACGCATCCGGCGGCCGGCTAGCCCCCATCTCGAACCATCGACCGATCCGACCCACCTGGAAAGCGCACCGTGCACCGACTCCCCCGACCGATCATCCGAACCGGCCCCACTCCCGGCACCGACCATCGCGGCCGCCGCACCACGCGGAGCGCATTCGCTCTCGCCGCGCTCGCGCTGACCCTCACCGCCTGCGCGTCTCCCGGCGGGGCGTCGCCGACCCCGACCGACACCGGCGAGGCGCGCGGCCACGGCTACGTCGAGGGGGCGAGCGAGCTCGCCGAGCCGCAACTGCACCTCGCGACGGCCGACCAGGCCGGCACCGTGGAACTGACGGACCTCCTCAGTGAGGAGCGTGCGACGATCGCCGAGCTCGGCCCGCTCGCAGCGCTCACGGGCGACGGACGGTTCGTCGCCGCACACTCCGAGCCGGCCGGGACCGTCACGATCATCGACACCGGCGTCTGGACCGTCGACCACGAGGACCACCAGCACTACTACCGGGCCGAGCCGCGCGTGGTCGGTGAGGTCGAGGGCGACGGACCGGCGGACGTCATCGCCGGCTCGACGACCACCGCCGTGCGGTTCGCGGGCTCGGGCGAGACCGTCCTCCTCGACACCGCCGCGCTCGGCACGGGCGACCTCGCCGAGTCCGGACGGATCGAGACCTCCCCCGGCGCCCCCGGGCTGGCCGTCCCGATCGGCGAGACCGTCGTCGCCACCGACGGCAGTGGCAGGCTGCGCGTCCACGGCACCGACGGTGAGCTCCTCGACCCCTCGTCCGCGTCCGTGACCGCGGCCGACGTCCTCCTCGCCGGCTGTACCGAACCGACCGGCACCATCGCGACGAACGTCGGCGTCGTCATCGGTTGCGCGGAGGGCGCGCTCCTCGCCGTCGTCGACCGCAGCTCGAGCGACCCCGACCCGGTCCCCGCGTTCGAGGCGATCCCGTACCCGCAGGCCGTCTCCGCCGACGAGCGCGCGACGTCCTTCCATGCGCGTCCCGGTCGTCCGACCGTCGCCGCCGTCGCCGGTGCGTCCGGTGCCTGGCTCCTCGACACCCGCGAACGCCGCTGGACCCTGCTTCCGACGCCAACACCCCTGCAGCTGGTCACCGCCGTGGACGACCGGGACCAGCACGTCGTCGGCCTGACGACGACCGGCGACCTCCTCGTCCTCGACGGTGCCACCGGCGCCGTGACCGGGTCTGCGACCGCGCTCGTCGGTGCCGCCGACCTCGCCGCCGGGGTCCAGCTCGAGGTCGACCAGAACCGCGCCTACCTCAACCTCCCGAGCACCCGCACCGTGGTCGAGATCGACTACGGCGACGCCGCGCGGATCGCCCGCACCTTCACCTTCGACACGGCACCGGCGTTCTTCGCCGAGACGGGACGCTGACCATGCGTGCGACCATCCCCCGACCGACAGCCCTCCTCCGCACCGCAGCCGTGCTCGCGTCGACCCTCGTGCTCGGCGCGGGCCTCACGAGCTGTGCGGCGAGCGCCGACGACCGCCCGCTGGTGGTGGCGACGACCAACATCCTCGGTGACGTCGTCGGCGAACTCCTCGGCGACCAGGCCGAGGTCATGACCCTCATGCCGCCGGACGCCGATCCGCACTCCTTCGAGATCTCGGCGAGGGACGCGGCTCGGATCACCGGTGCGCAGCTCATCGTCTCGAACGGGCTGGGGCTCGAGGAGGGACTCACCCAGCACCTCGAGACCGCGACCGAGGAGGGCGTGCCGCTCGTCGAGGCGGGGTCGCTCGTCGACGTCCTCGAGACGGAGTCCGGCGCGGCGGACCCGCATTTCTGGACAGACCCGGTGCAGATGGTCGCGGTCGTCGAAGGGGTCACCGAGGCCGTGATCGACGAGGTGCCGGGTGTCGACGCCGCCGAGGTGCGGTCGAACGCCGAGGCGTACACCGCGGAGCTCGAGGCACTCGACGCGGAGATGGCCGAGGCCTTCGCCGCCATCCCGGTCGAGCAGCGGAAGCTCGTCACCAACCACCACGTGTTCGGCTACCTGGCCGCGCGGTACGACTTCGCGGTCATCGGCGCCGTCATCCCGAGCGGGACGACACTCGCCGCGCCGAGTGCCTCCGACCTCGACGAGCTGTCCACCGCGATCGAGACGGCGGGGGTCCACACGATCTTCGCGGACTCCTCGCAACCCGACCGGCTCGTCCAGGTGCTCGCCGATGAGGCGGACGTCGACGTCGCCGTCGTCCCGCTCTTCACCGAGTCGTTGACCGCCGGATCGGGCGAAGCCCCCACCTACCTCACCATGATGCGCGCCAACACCGAGCGCATCGCCACCGGACTCTCGCCATGAGCGGGCGTCCACGAACCCAGAAGGAAACCATGCAGCAGCACCACCGCAGTCCCCTGGCCTCGCGCACGAAGCGCGGCCGGACCCCGTTCCTCGCCGTCGGCACCGCCGCAGCCCTCCTCCTCACCGGATGCTCGACCGCGAGCGGTTCCGCGCCCGACCCGAGCGCCTCCGCGTCCGACGGGCCGCAGAGCCGGATCGCCCTCACCTACGACGGTGGCCTCCTCGTCGTCGACGCCGCCACCCTCGACGTCGTGGGCGACCTGCCGCTCGCCGGCTTCAACCGCGTGAACGCCGCGGGCGACGGCCGCCACGTCCTCGTCACGACGACGAAGGGCTTCCAGGTCCTCGACACCGGGACGTGGACGGACGAGGACGGCACCTCGAAGCAGGCCGAGCCGGTCCTCACAGACCTCGTGTTCCCCGCCGACACCGCCGGCCACGTCGTACGTCACGCCGGCAAGACCATCCTCTTCGCCGACGGCTCCGGTGACACGACGATCTTCGACAGCGCGGACCTCCTCGACGCCACCGACGAGCTGCCCGAGACCGAGACCGTCCCCTCGGAGGCCGCGCACCACGGCGTGGCCATCGAGCTCGAGGACGGCACCCTGCTGTCGACGATCGGTACCCCGGACGCCCGCACCGGCGTGCGCGTACTCGACGAGTCGCGCACCGAGATCGCCCGCAACGAGCAGTGCCCCTCGGTCCACGGCGAAGGCACCGTCAAGGACGAGACCGTCGTCTTCGGGTGCAGCGACGGCGTCCTCGTCTACGACGACGGCGTCTTCACGAAGATCCAGGCCCCGGACACCTACGGTCGGACCGGCAACCAGTACGTGAGCGAGACGTCGTCCATCGCGGTCGGCGACTACAACAGCGACCCCGACGCTGAGGGCTACGACCTCCGTCAGCTCGCGTTCACCGACACGGTCGCCAAGACGACGAAGATCGTCGACCTGCCGGAGGGCGTCGGCTACACCTGGCGCGACGTGGCCCGTGGGCCGAACGACGAGGTCGTCGTCCTCGGCAACGACGGGTCGCTCCACATCCTCGATGAGCAGACCGGCGCTGTCACCGACACCATCGCCGTCATCGACGTGTGGGAGCCGCCGGCCGAGTGGCAGGACGCCCACCCGGCACTGGTCGTCCACGACGGTGTCGCCTACGTGACCGACCCGGCGACGAAGACGCTCCACGCCGTCGACCTCGCCTCGGGTGACATCACCACGGGTGAGCTGCCCGGTGTCCCGAACGAGATCGCGGTCGTCACGGGCTAGGACCGACCGCAAGCCGAGAGCGCCCGTTCCGTCATGTGCTGGGATCCAGCCGACGGGACGGGCGCTCTGCGTTGGAACGCCAGGGATGGTCAGACGCGTTCCGGCGCGCCGAGCACCCGGGTGACGACCGGTCGGGTCGCGTGGAGCGCCGCCCAGACGAGGGCGATGCCGCCGGCGAAGCATCCGACGATCACGAGGACCGACAGCGGGGCGAGGATGATGCTGATGCCCGCCATCGGAAGCACGAGGAGGACGCCGAGTCCGGCCGAGCCGAGGGCCACGACCCGCAGCGGCAGCATGACGGCGCGGGTCCGAGCCCGCTCCATGACCTGCCGCGGCACTCCGAGGCGGTCGAGGCTGACGTACAGGTCTCGTCGGTCGAGCACCGCGGAGGCCTGGTTCACCCCGACGGAGCAGGCGACCATGAGGAACGACGCGACGAGCGTGATGATGACGCCGGTGCGGATGTCGTCGATGAGGATGGCGCTCTCCCGGTCGAGGTCCGCACCTCCGGCGGCGTCCATGAGGGCGACACCCGTGCCGGCGACGACGGCGACGAAGCTCGTCATCGCGACGCCGCTGACCTGCCGCCAGGCGGCCTTCGGCGACTCGAGGATGCTCCGAGCCGCGAGCAACCGCTCCGGGGTCGAGGCGCGCTTCGCCGATCCCCGCCCGATCATCCCGACGACCCAGGGGCCGATCAAGCCGAGCACGCCGACGCCGGCGCCGAAGCCCACACCCAGGACGGCGACGATGGCGGCGACCTCCTGCAGCCCGGTCACGACGGACAGCAGGGCGTAGGCGACGAGGACCACGGCGGCACCGATGACGACGCGCACCCAGTGCACGGTCGGCGCCTGCTGCTTCGTGCGGACCCCGAGCGGGCTCACGTTCACGGCGCGCAGACCGATGGCCGCACTGGCCGCCGCGAGGAGCGTGACACCGAGGACGACGGCCGCCGCGACCGGCACACCGACCCAGACGCCCTCGACGCCGATCGGCGAACCGCCGAACGGGATGAGGCCGACGAGGGGCAGCATGCCGAGGTACAGCACGATGCCGGCGAAGGAGCCGAGCAGGGCGACCGCTGCCGATTCGACCACGGTCATCGCAGAGACGGTGCCGGGCGTCGCGCCGAGCAGTCGGAGGGTGGCGAGTCGGTCGTCGCGACGGCGCGCGGACAAGCGCGCGGCCGCTCCACCGAGGGAGCCGAGCGGGACGAGCAGCAGCGCCAGGGCCAGCACGCTGAGCACCTGGTAGAGCAGTGCCGTCTCGCCGGTCCACCGCCAGAACATCATCGCGCCGCCGAGCACGGTGAGCACGAGGGCCGTGGTGACGGCGAACGCGACCGCCGGGAGGACGATCGTCGCGGGGCTCTGGGCTCCCGGCCGGGCGAGCATCCAGGTGAGACGGAGGACGGGGCTCCGACCCGACCCGGCAGGGACCGGTGTCCGCGGCGGGGCCGTGTCGACGACCGCGCTCATGAGCGTGCGCCGCTCGGGACGACGCCGGTCTGCGGGTACGGCTGGCCTTGCGGCTGCGGCGGGTACGGCTGACCCTGCTGCGCCATCGGATACGACGACTGCGCCGGGGACGGCGCGTGCACCGGCCCCGCGTCCTGGCGTTGTCCGACAATGCGGCCGTCGGCGAGACGGATGGTGCGCGAGCAGCGGGCAGCCACCGTCTCGTCGTGCGTCACCAGGACGAGCGTCCGGCCCTGCCCGGTGGTGGCGTGCAGGAGCGCACCCATCACGTCGGCCGAGGTGCGGGAGTCGAGCGCGCCGGTCGGCTCGTCGGCGAACACGATGGGGGCACCCGTCACCTGGGCACGCGCGATCGCGACGCGCTGCGCCTGACCGCCGCTCAGTTCGCCGATCCGGCGGCCTTCGAGGCCGGCGAGACCGAGGGCGGCGAGCCACGCGGCCGCACTCGCTTCGGCCGCGGCCCGCGGGGTGCCGCCCAGCATGAGGGCGATGGCGACGTTCTCGACGGCCGTCAGCTCGGGGATGAGCAGGCCCTGCTGGAAGACGAACCCGAAGGACTCGCGCCGCAACTGCGAGCGCCGCTTCTCGTCGAGCTGGTCGACGCGGACGACGCCGGTCGGGGTGGCGAAGGCGATCGAACCGGTGTCCGGGGTGACGATCCCGGCGAGCGCGTGCATGAGGGTGGTCTTGCCGGAGCCGGAGGCACCCATGATGGCGACCGACTCGCCAGGAAGGATGTCCAGGTCGACGCCGGCGAGGGCGAAGGTGGCCCCGTACTGTTTCGTGAGTCCGCGGGCGGAGAGGATCGATGTGTTCATGATCCCATCGTGCGCGGCGGACCGGGTGCGGCGCGTCGGCCGGGCGATGCACGCTGCCCGGCGCCGGTCATCCGCGAGGTGGACCCTGGGTCGGCCGCGAGGTCAGACGCCGCGGCGGCGGTACTGCGCGAAGAGGGCGGCGTCGGCGGCCCAGCCCGCGCCGAGGAAGCGGAGGCCCGAGCCGGTGTCGGAGGCGTCACTCGAGGGCGCTGGGGCCGGCGTCGCCGAGAGGTCGACACCCGCAGCACCGGCGGCGACGTGCGCCGAGGCCCTGACGCGCTCGGCGACCTCCACGGGAGCGGCGTCGTCCTCGACCGCACCCTGCACCGGGACCGGCAGCGGGACCGCCCGCAGTGGAGCGGTGACCCGGGTGTGGACGGCGTGCGACTGGGTGATGGAGGACATGCTCCCATCGTGCCGAGCGGCCGTCCGAGGTACATCCCGCAGTCGGGTGATCCTCACCGGCGCGGACTCATCCTCCGGTACCACACGGACGTCGGAGCACGCGCCTCGTATCGGGCAGAGCCGGCGCGGTCAGACCGGCTGCACCGGCACGGGCCGACCGACGAAGCGGATCCCGACGCGCTCCCCCGCCTCGAGGCGTTCGGTCGCGCCATGCTGCACCGCGACGAGCGTCCCGTCGGGCAGTTCCACGGTCGTGCGACGCACGGGCCCGAGGAAGCTCGAGGTGAGCACCACCGCGTCGGACGAGCCAGCGGGCTGCTCCCCCTCGTCCGTGAACACGACGTCCTCCGGCCGCACGAGCGCGACGACGTCCCCATCGCCCGTCGGCTCGCCGAGCACCGGCAGCACCTGACCGAGCACCAGCACACCACCGTCGACGAGCGTTCCCGGGATCCGGTTGCTCAGCCCGATGAACTCGGCCACGAACGGCGAGGACGGCCGGGAGTACAACTCCTCGGGCGTACCGATCTGCTCGATGACCCCGGCCCGCATGACGGCCACCCGGTCGGCGACGGCGAGCGCCTCCTCCTGGTCGTGCGTCACGAACAGCGTCGTGATCTGCAGCTCGGACTGGATGCGACGGATCTCGTCGCGCAACTGGACGCGCACCTTGGCGTCGAGGGCGCTGAGCGGCTCGTCGAGGAGCAGGACCCGCGGTCTCGTCACGAGCGCCCGCGCGAGGGCGACGCGCTGCTGCTGCCCGCCCGACAGCTGGTGGGCGTAACGGCCACCGAGGTGGCCGAGGCCGACGAGCTCCAGGCTCTCGGCCGCGCGGGCCTGCCGCTCCGCGCTCGGCACCCGACGCATGCGCAGGCCGAACTCCACGTTCTCCAGCACGGTCAGGTGCGGGAAGAGCGAGTACGACTGGAACACCATGCCGAGGTCGCGCTTGTTCGTGGGCACCGACACGACGTCGACCCCGTCGATCAGCACGCTGCCCGAGGTGATGTCCTCGAGCCCCGCGAGGCTCCGCAGCGCGGTCGTCTTGCCACAGCCCGAGGGGCCGAGGAGGGCGACGAACTCGCCCGGCGCGAGGTCGAGACTCACGCCGTCGAGGGCACGAGCGCCCGAACCGTAGTCCTTCACGACGCGTTCGAAGCGCACCGCGGCGCCCGTCGGGCGGTCGGCTTCCGGTGCAGCCGGGGATGCCGACTGGTCGATCGAGGTCATGGTGTCTCCCTGATGCGGCGGATCGATCCGACGCGGCCGATGATGAACAGCAGGACGAAGGCGAACGCGAGCGCGAGCAGGGCGAAGGCCACCGCCACGAACGGGTCGCTCTTCGACACCTGCACGAGCGAGGTCTGCAGGGTGTTGCGCCCGAGGAGCGAGGCGATCGTGTACTCGCCGAGGACGACGGCCACCGAGATGACCGCGGCCGTGAGCACGCCGCGCCGCAGATTGGGCAGGAGCACGCGGAACAGGACGGTCCCCCATCCGGCACCGAGCGTGCGGGCGGCCTCGGCGAGGGTGCCGACGTCGACCGACTGCAGGTTCGCGGCGATCGCCCGGTAGGCGTACGGCAGCACCGTGATCCCGTACGCGAACGCGAGCGTCCATGGGGCGCTACCGAGGAGCTTCGCCACCACCGAGTACACGGGCGCGAGTCCGACGACGAGCACGATCGCCGGGACGGTGATCGGGATGATGCAGACGAACTCCAGCACCCGCTGCAGCTTCGGGAAGCGGAGCTTGACGAGGATCATCGTCGGCAGGAGCAGGACGACGACGATGAGCACCGTCACCGCCGCGAGCACCACGGAGTTGCCGATGCCCTGGAACAGCACGCGGTACTTCCGCGAGTTCTCCGGGTCGACGATCGCCGCCCAGTGGCCGAGGTCGTGACCGCCGTCGATCCCGGCGCGGAGCGTGAACTCGAGCATCGACAGGATCGGTACGGCGAACACGAGCGCGACGACGACGAGGATGATCCGGCTCGTGAGCTTCGACGGCGTGGCCGAGTCGCGGACGGCGCTCATCGCTGCCACCGTTCCGTCCGGGCCTGGAGCGCGGAGTACGCCGTCATCATGACCACCATCACCACGATCATGCCGATCGCGAGCGAACCGGCGAGGTTCTCCCGCCCGAGGACGGTCTCGCTGATGAGGGCACCGCGGATCTGCAGCGGCACGATCTGGGCGCCCTGACTGATGAGCGCGGCGGCGGTCGCGTAACTCGAGAACGCGTTCGCGAAGAGGAGCAGGAGCGACCCGAGGAAGGAGGGGGCGAGGATCGGCATCGCGATGCGGGTCCAGTAGGTCAAGCGCGTACCGCCGAGCGTGGCGTTCGCCTCCGACCAGGTGCGCTTCAGCCCCTCCATCGCCGGCATGAAGGTGATGACCATGAGCGGCACCTGGAAGTACAGGTACGGCAGGAGGAGACCGGGCACCTGGTAGAGCCAGACGCCGTCCGCGAAGAGGTCGATCCCGAGCCGGTCCTTGAGGAACACGGTGACGAGCCCCTGGATGCCGATCGTCGCGATGAAGGCGAACGCGAGCATGACGCCGCCGAACTGGGCGAGGACGCTCGAGGCCGCGTCGACGAAGGTGCGGATGAGCCCGTCGGGTCGGACCGCGAGCAGGGCGTAGGAGACGAGGGCTCCGATGACGGCGCCGGCGACCGCGGTGACCGCCGAGACCCAGAACGAGCTCGCGAAGGCGCCGAGCACCGCCGGCTCGCCGAGGGCAGTCAGGTTGTCGAGGGTGAACGCGCCTTCACCGTCGAAGAAGCCGGTGGCGAGCGCGGTGACCGTGGGGATCGCCAGGAAGAGCAGGGTGTACAGCGCGAAGGGCGTCAGCCCGAGGAGCGCCCAGCGCGGACGGCGACGGGGGCGCGCCGCGACGGGATCGGCCGAGGCGCCCGGTGTGGTGGTCGGCGGGAGCGAGACGGCGGGGTCGGCTTCCGCCGACCCCGCCCCACTCCGCCGCGTGGCGGAGGCACTCATCAGGAGATCGCTGCCGCCCACTTCTCGGCGAGCAGCGAGGTGGCCTGCTCGGTCTGCTCCGGCGTGAACTGCACGAGGTCGGCGGGCATCTCACCGACGGCGTCGAGGGCCTTCTGGTCGACGGTGTCGGCCTCGACCATCGCGGCGAGGGTCGACGGGTACGCGCCGGCTGCGAGGTACAGGTTCTGCGCCTCGGGGCTGAAGATGAACTCCTGCCAGAGACGGGCTGCAGCGGGGTGCGGAGCGTCGACGTTGATGGCCTGGTTGTAGTAGCTGCCGACGGCCGAACCGGGGAGGACGGTGGTCTTCCAGTTGCGCTGACCCTCGTTCTCGGTCGCCGCGGCCAGGTTGTTGTAGCTCCAGTCGATGACGACCGGGGTCTCACCGGACGCGATCGTCGCGGGCGTCGGGTCGAGCGGCAGGAAGTTCCCGGCCTGGTTCAGCTGCTGGAAGAAGTCGACACCGGGCTGGATGTCGTCGGCCGAACCACCGGACTGCAGCGCGGCCAGGTAGACGCCGGCTGCGGCGGCACCCGCCTGGGTCGGGTCGCCGTTCAGCGCGACCTTGCCCGCGAACTCGGAACCGAGGAGGTCGTCGAGCGACTTCGGTGCCGGGACGGCGTCCGCGTCGTACCCGATGGAGACGAGACCGGTGTAGTCGTACACCCAGAGGCCCGTCTTCTCCTTCGAGCCCTCGGGGATGTCGTCCCAGTTGGCGACCTGGTACGGCGCGAACTGGTCGAGGTTGTCGAGGGCGACGGCGGATCCGAGGTCGAAGACGTCGGGGGCGGTGTCCTGGCCCTGCTGGTTCTTGGCGGCCGTGATCTCCTCGGCGCTCGAGACGTCCGGGTCGGCCGAGTTGACCGTGATGTCGTACTTGTCCTCGAACGCGCTGATGATCTTGCCGTAGTTCGCCCAGGTGTCTGGCAAGGCGATGACGTTGAGCTCACCCTCCGCCTTGGCTGCTTCGACGAGCGCGTCCATGCCGCCGAAGTCCTCGGCGGAGGTCGCCTTCTTCGCGTCGACGTCGGAGGCGGCTCCGGTGTCCGCTCCAGCGGAGCATGCGGTGAGCGTCGTCGCGGCGAGCGCGACGATAGCGAGGGCGGTCATACGCCTGGTGTTCACGGTTCCTCCAGTGACGTCGGCGGCCGCCCGTGCTGTCGGGCCGTCGGATACCGCGTCCGTCGTCTGGAGGACAAGCTAGGGTCGCGACGTAGCGCGATCGGGACCGCGCGGTGTCTCGCGGGTGAACAGTGCCCTTCGACAGGCTCAGGGACCGGCGGGGGTGGGCTCAGGGACCGGGAGGGGCACCGCCCGTCGGTCACCGAGCCTGTCGAGGTGCAGGGACCGCCCTTCAACAGGCTCAGGGACCAGGGCGGAGCGCGACGGGCCCGGGGCTCCTGGCGAGACGCTCCTCGAGACCGGCCCGCACCTCCGGCCACTCCTCGGCGATCACGGAGAACAGGGCGGTGGTCCGCCAGGTGCCGTCCGCCCGCTGCTTGTCGCGGCGGATGAGGCCCTCGAAAGTGGCCCCGAGGCGCAGGATCGCGGTGCGCGAGCGCTCGTTGCGCTCGTCGGCCTGGATCTTCACCCGCCCGAAGCCCGCGTCGAAGGCGAGCCCGAGGAGCAGCAGCTTCGTCTCGGCGTTGACGGCGGTGCCCCAGACGCGCGGGTCGTAGGCCGTCCAGCCGAGGTGGGCGGCCTCCCCCGGCTCGTCGAAGTCGCCTAGCGTGGACGTGCCGACGAGGAGCCCGTCGTGCTCACCACCGACGAGTCGGATGACGTAGGTGTTGCGCACGCCGCTCGTGAAGTACCCGTCGGCGAAGACGTCGAACTCGGCCTGCGTCGTCGGTAGGCCCTCCGGCCCGCCTCCGTACCCGCCGGCGAACACCTCAGGGTGCGCGATCGCCGTGAACAGCTCGGGATAGTGCGAGCGGTCGAGCGGTTCGAGTCGGATGGTCCGGCCGTCGATCGGCTGGGGTTCGGGTCGTCGTGCGGTCACCGTTCCACCGTATCCGCTGGCGAGCCGATCACCATGATGTCGACGTCAGGCCAGGATGAGGCAGGTGGGCGAACCCGCGTCGAGGGTGCCGAGCAGCGTCGTCGGGACGCCCGTGCGTTCGTCGAGTCGGAAGCTCGCGACGCCGTTCGACAGCTGGTTCGCGACATGCAGGAAGCGGCCCGACTCCCGGTGATGGCGCGGCATCGTCCCGCCACACTCGACGTCGGCCACGGCCTCCACGCGCGAGCCGTCGCCCGTCACGCGCAGGGTGGCGATGCGGTCGCTCCCCCGAACCCCGACGTGCAGCTGCTCGCGCGACGCGGCGAGGCTGATCTCGGCACCCGTGTCGCCCTCCGACACCCCCTCCGCGGGTGCGACCGTGGCCGCGAGGATGTGCCAGTGGCCGTCCGTCCCGTCCACTCCGAGGGTGAAGACCTCGACCGAGTACTCGGTGATGACGTGGAGATGACCGCTCGGGTGGACGACGAGGTGCCGCGGACCCGTGCCGCGCGGGAACACGACGGTGTGGTCGAGGACCAGCCGGCTCCCCCGCAGCTGCCAGATCCGGACCGTGTCGTGGCCGAGGTCGGTCGTCGCGATCCGGCCGTCGGGCAGGAGGGCGGAAGCGTGTGCACGGGACGGCCGGGACGGAAGCGCCTCGCCGACGGCGGCCTCCAGCGCGAGGAGCGTCAGGGCGTCCTCACCGGCGTCCGCGGCTTCGGCGGCGAGCGCGGTGGGTGAGGCCCAGGGGTCGACGGACGCCTCCCCGAGCCGTGGGTCGCCTCCGAACGCCGCGTTGTCCGCGAGCGGCACGGACACCACCCGACCGTCGCCGTAACAGCTCGCGACGAGCAGGTCGGCGCCCGGGACGGTCGCGACATGGCAGACGCCCTCGCCCGCTTCGAGGGGCTTGCCGAACGGTGCGAGGCCGAACTCGCCGGAGCGCTTGAACGCCTCCACCGCGCCGGTCGACTCGCTCGCCGCGTAGACGATCGGGAGCGTCGGGTGCAGCGTCAGGAACGACGGCGACTGCGCCTCCGAGGACTGCACCAGCCGGAGGGTGCCCGCCTCGTCCTGCCGCAGCAGGCTGATCCCGGCACCGGTGCCGTCGGCCTCAGCCGTGTAGGAACCGAGGAGGAGGTAAGGGGTGTCGTCGCTCATCCCCACAGTCTCCCACCTGCACCGACGCCCACCGGTGTCGGATCAGCTGGAGCGGCGGGCTCGGACCCCGGCCGCATACTCCTTCGGACTCATGCCGATCGCTTCCCTGACGATCCGGATGAGCGTCGCCCGCGTGATGCCGAGGGCGTTCGCGAGGGTCACGAGCGAGAGGTCCGGGTCGTCGTCGAGGGTCGCCAGAGCACGCCGGACCCGTGGGTCGAGCGTGCCGGTGTCACGCGCGGGACGCACCGCCGGCCGTGGCCGGACCTCGCCGGTCGAGAGCTCCTCGACCGGCGGGAGCCCTGGCAGGGACGGCTGACCGGATTCGTTCACCACGGCAGGCGCGACGCTCGTCCTCGGCTCAGTCGACGAGGTCGTGACGCACGACGATCGCGTCGCGGCCGGGGCCGACGCCGATCGCGGAGATGCGCGAACCACTCATCGACTCGAGCGCCAGCACGTAGTCCTGTGCGTTCTTCGGCAGGTCCTCGAAGCGGCGGACACCGGTGATGTCCTCCTGCCAGCCGGGGAACTCCTCGTAGATCGGGACCGCGTGGTGGAAGTCGCTCTGGGAGACCGGCACCTCTTCGACCCGCACGCCGTCGACCTCGTAGGCGACGCAGACCGGGATGGTGGCGAGGTCGTCGAGGATGTCGAGCTTCGTCAGGACGAAGTCGGTGACCCCGTTGATGCGTGCCGCGTACCGCGCGATCGGGGCGTCGTACCAGCCGACACGGCGCGGGCGCCCCGTCGTGGTGCCGAACTCGAAGCCCTTCGAGCGCAGGTAGTCGCCGGACTCGTCGAACAGCTCGGTCGGGAACGGACCGGCACCGACGCGCGTAGTGTACGCCTTCACGATGCCGATGACGCGGTCGAGTCGGTTCGGTGCGACACCGGAACCGGTGGCCGCGCCGCCCGAGGTGGCGTTCGACGAGGTGACGAAGGGGTAGGTGCCGTGGTCGACGTCGAGCATCGTGGCCTGGCCGCCCTCGAAGAGGACGATCTTGCCCTCGTCGAGTGCCTCGTTCAGCACGAGGGCGGTGTCGGCGACCATGGGGCGCAGGCGCTCGGCGTACGCGAGCAGGTCGGCGACGATCTCGTCGACCGTGATCG
Organism: Plantibacter sp. LMC-P-059a; assembly: GCF_030209505.1. NCBI lineage: Bacteria > Bacillati > Actinomycetota > Actinomycetes > Micrococcales > Microbacteriaceae > Plantibacter > Plantibacter sp. LMC-P-059a. The sequence goes on from NZ_JARVRZ010000002.1 coordinate 454,656, forward strand.
CCCGGCGGTTGAAGACCTTCACGAGGAGGTGGTTCTTCTGGTCGAGCGCGCCTTCGACCTTCTGGCGCAGGATGTTCTCGTCGAAGAGGTCCTGGATCCGGATGCCGACCCGGTTGATCTTGTCGGCGTAGGCCGGGCCGATGCCGCGGCCGGTGGTGCCGATCTGGCGCTTGCCGAGGAAGCGCTCCGTCACCTTGTCGATGGTGCGGTGGTACTGGGTGATGACGTGCGCGTTGGCGCTCACCAGCAGGCGCGAGACGTCGATCCCGCGGGCCTGCAGTGCCTCGAGCTCGTGGAACAGCACCTCGATGTCGATGACGACACCGTTGGAGATGACGGGCACGACGCCGTTCGTCAGGATGCCGGACGGCAGGAGGTGCAGGGCGTACTTCTCGTCGCCGATGACGACCGTGTGCCCCGCGTTGTTGCCGCCGTTGAACTTCACGACGTAGTCGATGCGGTCACCGAGCAGGTCGGTGGCCTTCCCCTTGCCTTCGTCGCCCCACTGGGCGCCGACGATCACGATTGCTGGCATCTGGATGCCGCCCCTTCCGGATTCTCGTGTGCCCGGCGGACCCCGGAGGAACCCAGCCCTGACAGGCCGGACGCCCACCCTCTGCGGGCGGGCGTCTCGTGCACGCACCCGTCCATCGTACCGGAGCCGGGTCTCGGGCATCGAGTTCCGGCCCGCGCTCGATACCATGATGGGATGCTCAGGCCCCGGCCGGCCGTCCCGCACGCCGATCGCCCTCGACGACCGACCTCCCGACCGACCGAACGGAATCCATGACCTCCCTGCCGCGCCTCGTCGCCTTCGATCTCGACGACACCCTCGCCCCGTCGAAGTCCGCGCTCGACCCTCGCATGGCCGAGCTGTTCGTCGCGCTCCTCGAGCGCACCTCCGCGTGCATCATCTCCGGTGGCCAGATCGTCCAGTTCCAGAACCAGGTCCTCGACCGGATCGGCGCCGCCTCTCCAGAGGCCCTCGGACGCCTCCACCTCATGCCCACGTGCGGCACCCGCTACGACCGCTTCGACGGCACCGCGTGGACGACCGTCTACCGGCACGACCTGAGCGACGACCAGAAGGCCCGCGCGATGGGCGCCCTCGAGACCGAGGCGAAGCGACTCGGCCTCTGGGCGGAGGAGACCTGGGGCCCGATCCTCGAGGACCGTGGTTCGCAGATCACCTTCTCCGCACTCGGGCAGGCCGCACCGGTCGCCGAGAAGACGGCCTGGGACCCGGACGGCACCAAGAAGGAGTCGCTGCGTTCCGCGGTGCAGGCGCTGCTGCCCGACCTGGAGGTGCGCTCCGGCGGATCCACGTCGGTCGACATCACGATGGCGGGGGTCGACAAGGCCTTCGGCATGACCCGGCTCGCCGAGCACACCGGCATCCCGCTCGAGGAGATGGTGTTCGTGGGAGACCGCCTCGACGAGGGTGGCAACGACTACCCCGTGCTCGCCCTGGGCGTGCCGTCCGTCGCGGTCCACGGATGGCAGGACACGGCCGCATACCTGGAGTCGCTCGGCCTGTAGGGCGTCGGTCCGAGAGCGTGTTGCGGGTTCCCGAGCTGCGCCCCGGCCCCTGAGCCGTGCCCCGGTCCCGCCCGGTCCCTGAGCCTGTCGAAGGGCTAGTCGGAGCCGAGGATGACGATCGCCGAGGTGGGCGGTGCGGCTGCGGCGACGAGGTACTCGATCTCCTCGGACGCCGTCGGGTCGGCCTCGCGCAGGAAGGTGTCGAGTCGCTCGACCTCCTCCGTCTCGCCGATCGCCTTCGCGGAGCGGCGCAGGGCATAGAGCGACCGCAGCACGCCGCGGTTCGGGGCGTGCGACCACGGGATCGGCCCCTGGCCGCGCCAGCCGGCGGCGCGGAGGGAGTCGAGGCCCCGGTGGTAGCCGACGCGCGCTGCCGCGTAGCCGGGGATCGGCGACTGCGGGTCGTGGACCGCGTCGGCGAGCAGGGCCCAGCCGAGCGATGAGCGAGGGTGGGCTGCGAGGAGCTCGGCCAGCGCTTCGATCGAACCGATCGCCGCGTGGAACTCGGCGTCGGTGGCGCTGTCGTCCGGCAGCAGTGTCGGAGGGGTTGCCATGAGATTCTCACCGGTCATCGTTCAACCATAGCTCCGTTGTCCGGGACCGGCGTGAGAGGAAGCTGGCAGCCCTCGCTGAGAGCTCGCCGCATGCGTCACGAACGATATTGCACACTGCTGTGCAAGATAGTACGATCGCTGTCATGACCACCACCGAAGTGCCGCCGAGCCCACCCCGGGCACCGCGCCGGGACGCCACCGAGAACCGCGTCGCACTGCTCGAGGCCGCCCGCCTCGCCCTCCGCAGCGACCCGGACGCGAGCCTCGAGACGATCGCGGCGGCCGCCGGTCTCACCCGCCGCTCGGTCTACGGGCACTTCGCCACCCGCGACGAGCTCGTCAACGCCGTCGTCGTGGCGGGCGCCGAACGCGTGGCCTCCTCGATCACGGCCGTCCGCGGCGACGACCCGCTCACGACGATCGCGCTCATCGGCGACGTCCTCTGGGCCCAGGTCGACCACGTGCGCATCATGGCGCCGCTCGCTGTTCGCGGCCCGCTGCGCGCCGTCACGGCAGCGGCCCTCGAGCCGGTCCGCACGCTGCTCCTGCACACCGTCCAGGCCGGGATCGCCGACGGCTCCATCCGTCCGGACATCGACGCCGACATCCTGGCCCGACTCGTCGAGAGCACCGCGATCGGCGTCCTGGAGGAGGCGAGCCGCTCCGAGCTCTCGACCGACGCCGGTCGCCGGCTCGTCATGCTCGCCACCCTCGGCGCGGTCGGCCTCTCCTGGCAGGACGCGAGCGCCGTCGCCGATCGCGCAGCCACCCACACCCACGAGGAGACCACCCATGCGCGTTGAACTCGACGGCGTCTCGAAGGGCAAGGGCGGCATCGTCCTCGAACCGACCTCGCTCTCCTTCCGGACCGGTGAAGCGACCTTCGCCCGCGCCGAGACCGAGCAGCGCCCGACCGTCCTCGGGCTCATCGCCTCCGGGCGCATGAAGCCCGACACCGGCACCGTGCTCGTCGACGGCACGACCGACCGCAAGACGATGCGCCGCACGATCGCCCTGATCGACGCGCCCGACGTCTCCGAACCCGCCAGCGGCGTCGCGGTCGCCGGTGTCGTCGCCGAGGAACTCATGTTCGCCGGTCGCGCGAGCCACCCCTTCGCCGTCGCGAGACTCCTCGACTCCCTCGGCCTCGCCTCGCTCGCGAAGCAGCCGATCTCCACCGTCGCGCCGACCGAGCGTGTGCGCCTGCTCACCGAACTCGCGGTCCTCCGCGAAGACGTGACCGCGCTCGTCCTCGTCTCCCCCGACCGGCACGGCGGCGATCCGCTCGGCTGGTGGACGATCGCCCGCCGGCTCGCGTCCCGCGGCTACGGCGTCCTCGTCATCGCCGGAGACGCCTCGGCCACCGCGATCAACGCCATGTCGGACGCACCCGTCTCCGAGAACGCCACGGACGAACTCGTCCCCCTCTTCCAGCAGGACTGGTCATGACGCACCGCGTGCGCCGACCTCGCCCCACTTTCCCCTCCGCCAGCACCACCCGTCCCCAGAAGGACCTCCTGTGAAGATCTTCGCGATGATCCGCGCCGAACTCTCCCGCCTGTGGGCGACCCCCATGTCGCGCCTCGCCCTCGTCGCCCTCATGTGCGTGCCGCTGCTCTACGGCGGCCTGTACCTGTGGGCCAACCAGGACCCGTACGCGAAGCTCGACCAGGTGCCCGTGGCACTCGTCGTCGAGGACTCCGGTGCGCCGGCGACCGACGACACCACCGGCGACGCGACGGGTGAGACGGAGAACTACGGCGACGACATCGCCGAGCAGCTCATCGAGGACGGTTCCTTCGCCTGGCACGAGGTCAGCGCGGCCGACGCCGCCCGGGGCGTGAACGACGGGACGTTCGACTTCAGCGTCACGATCCCCGCGGACTTCTCGACCTCCCTGACCTCCGCGTCCGGCGACGCCCCGCGACAGGCGACGGTCCAGCTCACGACGAACGACGCGAACAGCTACCTGGCGACGACGATCGGCGAGCAGGCGGTCAAGCAGATCAAGGCGACGATCGTGCAGACCGTCAACCGCCAGGCCGCCGGTCGGTTCCTCACCGCCCTCGACACCATCAAGACCAAGCTCGTCGACGCCACGTCTGGCGCCACGCAGCTGGCCGACGGCGCCCAGCAGGCCTTCGACGGCGCTGGGACCGCCCAGGCCGGCGCGGCGACCCTCGCGTCGGGCACGGCGCAGATCGCCGCCGGCACCGCCAGCCTGCCCGCCCAGACGGACCAGCTGGCGTCGGGGGCCGAGCAGGTCGCCGCCGGCACCTCGACCCTCGCCGGCAAGGGCGACGAGGTCGGCGCGGCCGCCCAACGGCTCGTGAACTCCATCCCCACGGCGCGTGCACAGATCACGCAGACCCTGACGGAGAACGGCTTCACCCCCGAGCAGATCGCCCAGGTCCTCGCCCTCCTCGACCCGGTGGCGGCCGACGCCTCTACGGCGAACGAGCGGGTCCAGACCGTCGTGGCCCAGGTCGACCAGCTGAACAGCGGCGCCCAGCAGGTCGCAGGTGGTGCCAGGACCCTGAGCAACGCCATGCCCGCACTCGCCGCCGGGACGCAGCAGGCCGCCGACGGCGCGGCATCGCTGCAGACCGGCCTCACCACCCTGCAGACGGGCCTCGGCACGCTGCGCGACGGCATCGTCACCCTCCGCGACGGATTGCAGTCTGGCGCCGACGCGATCCCGGCGACCACACCGGACTCCCGCACGCTGCAGGCGAAGACGATCGCCGACCCGGTGAAGCTGACCAACGCCTCGGTGACGAGTGCAGGCACCTATGGCGCCGGACTCGCCCCGTTCTTCGTGAGCCTCGCCGCCTGGATCGGCATCTACGCCCTCTTCCTCATCGTCAAGCCGGTGTCACGCCGAGCGATCACCGCCCTCCACAGCCCGATCAAGGTGACGGTCGCCGGCTGGCTGACGCCTGGCCTCCTCGGCACGATCCAGATGGTCGCCCTGTTCGGCATCCTCGCGGGCGCCCTCCACTTCGAGGTCCACAACCCGCTCGGCACCTACGGGATGATGGCGCTCGCCTCGCTGACGTTCGCCGCGATCATCCTCACCCTGAACGTGTGGTTCGGCAGTGTCGGCCAGTTCCTCGGGCTCGTGCTCATGGTGGCCCAACTCGTCACCGCCGGCGGCACGTTCCCCTGGCAAACCCTGCCGGCCCCGCTCGCCGCGCTCCACCACGTGCTCCCGATGTCGTACGCCGTCGACGGCATGCGGCAGCTGATGTACGGGGGTCGGATGGACGCGGCCTTGCAGGACGCCGGCGTATTGCTCGCATGGCTGGCGATCGCGCTGAGCCTCTCCGCCATCGGGGTCACCCGGATGACGCACGCCAGGACCCTGCGCGATCTCCGCCCCAGCCTCATCGGCTAGCGGTCGGGCCGGACGCGGCGGAATCCGCGTCGGAGCGTCGTCCTCGGGTGGGGACGACGCTCCGGCGCGCGTGGTTCGCCGCTTCCGTGCGACGCCCATTCGGGTCGGGCATCGATCGCTGACGGCGGGAAGAGCGCGACCTCGATCGGGTTCGGGTGCGCCCGCCGTCGTCTCGCTCCCTTGAGTGATCGACGGAGCGAGCGATCATGACGCGGAATGCGGCAGATTCCTCGGAACTGGTCACGAGCGGGCGGAACCCCTCAGGCCTTCCCCGGAAACACCGGAGGCCGCCGGGAGTGGGGGGACTCCCGGCGGCCACCGGTGCGACGGAACGGTGCTGTTCCGTCTGGGCGCACACGATCGCGGCGGTTCGGGCCACCGCGATCAGGTGCAGGTACGACGCGTGCTGATCAGAAGGGGATCAGCGACGCCTCCTCGCGCTGTTCGGCGAGCATCCGACGACGGGTCGCGAATGCGGCGCCAGCACCCCAGATGAGGAGCGAGGCGAACAACGCACCGGCCGGGGCGATGAGCTCGCTCGGGCCGGTCTGCGTCGCGCTGATCGACACCGAGGTGTCGTCGGCGCGGGTGTCCGCCTGAGCCGGCGCAGCGACGCCCACCAGGAGGGCGACAGCGAGGGCAGCGGGGACGGCGAGCGCGGTGACGCCTCGGACCAGGGACGGGCGGGATCCTCGTTCGGGCGAGACTCCCAGGGCGGAGCTGTGCTTCATCTTCAGTTCATCCTTCGGGTGACCGCCGATGCGCACCGCACGGATTCGGGTCCGTGCGGTGGCCCTCAGTGGCTTCGGGTGCCGGGAGGGATTCGGGTTCAGCGGTGGAGCATTGCTCCGATACAAAGTATGCCGGTCCGTGTCGGCACTTTGGGGGACTACGTCCGCAATTGAGGGAATCTTGAGGTGTTCCTGAGGAACGCATAGGGGCATCCCTCGGAACCACCCGCGGACGGGGGACAACCCTGTCGACGTCAGTCGAAGGACACGTGCTGCATGACCCACGCGTGCATCGCGACGGCCGCTGCAGCGGACGCGTTGATCGATCTCGTCGAGCCGAACTGCGTGATCTCGAGCACCGCATCGGCGGCGGCGATCGCCTCCGACGACAGACCGGGGCCCTCCTGTCCGAACAGCAGGATGCATCGCTCGGGGAGGCTGGTGGTCTCGATCGGGACCGAACCGGGGACGTTGTCGATCGCGATGATCGGTAGCCCCGCGTCGCGCGCCCAGGCGACGAGGCCCGCGACGTCGGCGTGGTATTCGACGTGCTGGTAGCGGTCGGTGACCATCGCCCCGCGCTTGTTCCAGCGACGTCGACCCACGATGTGCACGGTGTCGGCGGCGAACGCGTTGGCGGTGCGCACGATCGACCCGATGTTCATGTCGTGCTGCCAGTTCTCGATGGCGACGTGGAACGGGTGACGGTGCTCGTCGATGTCGGCGACGATGGCCTCCATCGTCCAGTAGCGGTACCGGTCGACGACGTTGCGGGTGTCACCGTCGCGCAGGAGTGCCTCGTCGTACCAGGGCTCCGCAGGCCAGTCCCCCTGCCACGGACCGACGCCGCTCTGGCTCGCGGGTGCCACGGGATCGGCGGGGTGGACGGCCGGATCTTCCTGGCTGGGCGGGGTCTCTGGCACCAGCCAACCCTACCCGCGCCGTGCCACACTGGAGATCCGGGCCCGACGCCGCGCCACCCCATGAGGCGCGCCGCTCCCTCGGCCCGCTCGAACCACCTGGAGGAACGCATGTCACGTCGCGACGAGGTCGAGTGCTGGCTCACCGACATGGACGGGGTGCTCGTCCACGAGAACCACGCCCTCCCAGGTGCAGCAGCACTTCTGCAGCAGTGGCAGGACCAGCGGACGCCCTTCCTGGTGCTCACCAACAACTCGATCTTCACCCCGCGCGACCTGAGTGCCCGCCTGCGCGCCTCCGGCCTCGACGTGCCGGAGGAGTTCATCTGGACCTCCGCCCTCGCCACGGCTGCCTTCCTCGCCGAGCAGGAGCCGGGCGGATCGGCCTTCGTCATCGGCGAGGCCGGGATCACCACCGCCATCCACGAGGCCGGCTTCACGATGACGGAGACGAACCCCGACTACGTCGTCGTCGGTGAGACCCGCAACTACTCGTTCGAGGCCATCACGAAGGCGATCCGACTCATCGCCGGCGGCGCGCGGTTCATCGTCACGAACCCGGATGCCACCGGGCCGAGCAAGGACGGCCCGCTGCCGGCGACCGGCGCGATCGCGGCGCTCATCACGAAGGCGACCGGTATGGAGCCGTACGTGGTCGGCAAGCCCAACCCGATGATGTTCCGCTCCGCCCTCAACAAGATCGGCGCGCACTCGGAGAACACGGGCATGATCGGCGACCGCATGGACACCGACATCGTCGCGGGCATCGAGGCGGGTCTCCACACGATCCTCGTCCTCACGGGCATCAGCGACGAGGCCGAGATCAACCGCTACCCGTTCCGGCCGAACGAGATCCTCAGCGGGGTCATCGACCTCGTGACCGACCCCGTCGAGGTCGAGATCTAGTCCAGCCCCTTCCGCAGCCACACCGACCCACTCCCCCAGCTTCGAGGATCGCCCATGCGCGCCGTCGTCTACGACCAGTTCAGCACCGAGCCGACCGTCCGGGAGGTCCCGGATCCGCAACCCTCCGACGCCGGCGTGGTCGTGCGCGTGGAGACGACCGGCCTGTGCCGGAGCGACGCGCACGGGTGGCTCGGCCACGACGACGGGATCGCCCTCCCGCAGGTGCCCGGTCACGAACTCGTCGGGCGGGTCCAAGCCGTCGGGCCACTGGTCGAACGGTTCCAGGTCGGAGACCGCGTCACCGTCCCCTTCGTGTGCGCGTGCGGCCGTTGTGCCGAATGCCTCGCCGGCAACGGCCAGGTCTGCCCGAACCAGACGCAGCCCGGCTTCACCCACTGGGGGTCGTACGCCGAACTCGTCGCCCTGCACGATGCGGACGTCAACCTCATCCCCGTACCGGAGTCGCTCGACGCGGGCGCCGCAGCCCTCCTCGGCTGCCGTTTCGCGACGGCGTTCAGGGGGCTCGTACACCGGGCCGCGCTGCGCAGCGGTGAGCGCCTGCTCGTCGTCGGCTGCGGTGGCGTCGGGCTGAGTGCCGCGATGATCGGGGTGGCGCTGGGTGCCGAGGTCATCGCCGTCGACATCGACGCCGCAGCCCTCGCCCGCGCCAGGTCGATCGGCGTCGCGCACACGATCGACTCCAATGGGCTCGACGAGGCCGGCGTGCTCGCGCGCATCGCCGAGGTCAGCCCGGGCGGCGTCCAGGTCTCGGTCGAGGCCCTCGGCCGGGAGTCCACGATGCGGCTGAGTCTTCTGGCGCTCGCACCCCTGGGACGCCAAGTGCAGATCGGGCTGTTCTCCTCCGAGCCGACGCTCCCCATGCCGCGGATCATCGCCCAGGAGCTCTCCCTGCACGGCAGCCACGGCATGCCGGCATCCGACTACCGCGAGCTGCTCGACCTCGTCGCGAGCGGCGCGCTGCGCCCGCAGGACCTCATCGAGCACCGCATCGGCCTGGACGAGGCACCGTCGGCGCTCGTCGCCCTCGCGTCCGGCGACCGGTCGACGGGCGTGACGGTCATCGACGTCGCCTGAGCAGGGCCGCGGCCGCGCTCACCCTGCCCGCCCGACGCGTGTGCTGCGCTCGACGGGCGAGCGTCAGGCGGAACCCTCCTCGGACGTGTCCGAGGAGAGGGACGACACCGTCGGCTGCGGGGTGACTCCCGCCGCATCCGACGCACCGGCCGCGTTCGCCGCGCCGACGAGGGTGCCGAAGTAGAACGCGAGGAGTAGGAGGACCGCCGCACCGAGCCCGACGACCGCCCAGAGGAGCGCCTTCGGGATGCTCTGGTCGAGCGCTTCGCCCCGGTATTCGGGGAGGTCGCGATCCGGGACCGACGTCGACGTGGCGGGCTGCTGCGTCGGGGACGGTGCGGTCGTGGGCTGCGGTGGCAGAGAAGCACCGACGATCCCTGCGGCCGCGGCCGGGGTCACGAAGCCGTTCGAGCCGTCGAGCTCGGGGAAGGCGACCGTCTCACCGGGCAGCGCGGCAGGGGCCGTCTGCACGGGGTGCGTGGCCGGACCCTGCGACGGGACGGCGGCGGCGTGCGCGCCCAGAGCCGCACCGTATGCGGGTGCCGGACCGGCTCCGTGCTCGCCTGCGGTGACATCGTCAGAGCCGTCGTCGTCGCTGCGCTCGACCGGATCCGTCGCGTCCTCGACGCCCGGCACCGTGGCCTCGGCGGGAGCTGGTTCCGGATCGGCGACGGCGTCCGTCTGCAGCGACCATCCGCCCTCGGCGGCGAAGGCGTCCGCGAGGGAATCGGACGATGTCGTCGGAGCGTCCGAGGCCGGACCATCCGTCGGCTCGGTGTCGGACGGCTCGGTGTCGGACGGCTCGTTGTCGGGCACCGGGACCTCCACCGTCTCGGTGTCGGGGCCGACGTCGAACAGCGACTCGAGCCGCAGCTCCTCGCTGACGGGCTCGGGCTCGGTGGCGGCCGTCGTGTCGGCGTCGCGTGCACCGGTGTCGGTCGCGTCGGCGTCTGCTGCTTCGGCATCGGGCGCATCGGGCGCGAAGGACGGCAACGGCGTGGCGGCGGCCGCGGACAGCGGGACCGCGTCGAACTGGACGATCTCCTCGTCGAACTCGTCGTCGAGTTCCTCCGGGTCGACCGCGAACTCGGCCGGCTCGGCCGGCGTGGCCGGCGGGGCATCGTCCGTCGGCGACGCGGGTGCGTCGACGGAGGCATCCGCACCCTCGTCGTCGTCGGATGTCCGCTCGTGGAGGTCGGCCGCAGAGATCGAGCCCGCGGATCCGAGGACGCCGAGACCACCGGCTGCGGCTGCGGCATCCAGGCTCGCGTCGAGTCCACCGAGCGACAGCGTCGGGAACAGGTCGACCGTGTCGTTCGCGGCGGGGATCACGGGAGGCGTGTCCGAGTCGGCGTCATCGACCGCGTCGTCGCGCCAGCTCGCGAACTCGTCGCCCGGGCCGTCGACGAGCGGGCGGCCGAGGGTCTCCGCGGCGAGGCCGGGAGCGAACGGCTGCACGTCGCCGGCGATGAACGCCGCATCGGGGACCTCGCCCTCGAGGGCGAGCTCCGACGGCGACTCGGCGCTGACCGCAGGTGTGTCGGTGCCCTCCCACTGCACAGCGGGCACGGGGATCGGCTGCGTCGTGGGAGCGGCGTGCACGAGGGGGTCGAGTGCGTCGTTGGGAGCCAGGTCCCAGACAAAGGGCGCGCTCCCGAAGGGGCTGACCGTCGGCTCGGGCTGCACGCCGTCGAGGGAGATGAGTTCGGTGATGGAGCGCTCGGCCTGAGGCGTCGGCGGGCCGAAGGCGGGCGGGACCTCAGAGGTCTCCGTGGCCGCGTCGTCCACCGGGGCGTCGGTGCCGGCGGATCCGTCCGTGGCGACGGGCTCGGGGTCGACCGGGAACGGCTGGTCTGCAGCCGCGCCACCGAGGGCGGAGAACCCGGGGCCACCGAGGCTGTCGAAGGGCCGTGTCTCGTCGAGTGGTTCGGCGGAGGCGTCCGGCACCGTCTCGGGCCACGGCACCTCGGCCGGTGCACTCGGCGCGTCCGGCGCCGGCGCGGCGACGACCGTGTCCCAGCGGAACGGGGCGGCAGGCGTGACGGGCGCGGAGCTTGCGGTGGCGTCCGGTGCCGGTTCGGTGACCGGCTCGGGCTCGATCGGGGCGGGCTGCGCGGCGAGGGAGTCGTCGACGACATCGACCGGCTCGGAAGCCGCGTCCGTGCCGACGGCGTCGGTGAGCGACTCGGCCTCGACCGGCCAGGGCTGCGCCGCGATCGGGTCGGAGGCGGCAGCCGACTCGGGAGCCGCGTCCGTGTCGACCGGATCGACAGCATCGGCCGACTGGGCAGCCGGTGACGTCTGGTTCGCGCCGAACGTCTCGCCGAACGGCTCCGTGAGCCAGGCGAGCGGGTCGGTCCGCGGAGCGGAGGCCGTGGCGTCGTCGGCTGTGGAGGCCTGGTCGGGGGCGGCGTCGGTGGAGCGGTCGCGGACCTCGACGGTCTCCCCGCCGAGCACGTCGTCACCGAAGGTCTCGGAGAGGCTCCAGGAACCCTCCGGGAGGTCGTCGTCCGAGCCCCCATCCACAGGGGCGAAGGCCGGCTCGACCGGCTGCGCGCCGAACGACGCGGCGGCAGGCTGCGGTGCATCGGCGGGCTGCGGTGCATAAGCAGGCTGCGCCGGGTCGACGGGCTGCGGCGCTGCCGGCTCGGCGTCCGGCGCCGTGTCGAAGCCCCTCGGGCGCGCCGGGGTGTCGGTCGCCGGGGCCGCGTGCTCCGCGTCGACCGCCGCCCAGGCCTCGGGATCATCAGCGGCGAGGGCCCGCGCCGTAGGCAGGGCCATCGTCGAGACGTCTTCCGCGGCCGGTTGCGCATCGTCGTCGCTCGTGCCGAGACTCCAGGGCTCGTCGTCGACGGGTGGGAGGACGACCGGGTTGGTCGGCGCGGGACGGAACGTGCCGGCGGGAGCGTGCTGGAGGACGGAATCGGTGTCGACCGTGAGCTCGTTGCGAGCCGGCGGGATCGGAGCCGCGGGGGCCGGGGTCGGCGGGACGACGGGCAGCTCCAGGGCGTTCGGGTGCCGGAGCGCGCCCGACTCGGCGGACGCGGATTCGGGTACCGGGGTGGACTGGGGCGCCGGAGTGGGCTCGGCGACCGGCGTCGTCTCGGACACGGGCGTCCACGCGGGAGCGGGGGCCGACTCGGGTGCGGGCGTCCAGGCGGGAGCGGGGGCCGACTCGGGTGCGGGCGTCTCAGCCGGTACGGGGCCGGTGACGACGGGGGGCGCGGACGGTCGATCGTCCTCGTCGTCGTCCGCCTGGGTCTCGATCGCCTCCGTGTCGTCGGCGTCGAGCTGCGACAGGAGCCAGTCGGTTCCGTCTGCCGAATCGTCCGGCAGGCCGGAGCCGCCGCGGTCGGTCCCGTCGCCGGACATCAGGCGAGTCCCAGGTCTTCCAGGCCGATGGCGGCCAGGTACTGGTAGCCGGCTGCCTCGATGATCTCGCGGGCACCGGTGGCGCGGTCGACGACGACGGCGACGGCGACGACCTCGGCACCGATCTTCTCGAGTGCCTCGGCGGCCTTGAGCGGCGAGCCGCCCGTGGTCGAGGTGTCCTCGAGGACGATCACGCGCTTGCCCTGGAGGTCCGGGCCCTCGACCTGCTTGCCGCGGCCGTGGTCCTTGGGCTCCTTGCGGACGACGAACGCGTCGTACGTCAGCCCGCGGGCGGCACCCTGGTGCAGGATCGCGGCGGCGACGGGGTCGGCCCCCATGGTGAGCCCACCGACCGCGAAGACGTCGGGGACGTCGGCGATGAGGTCGATCATGACCTGGCCGATGAGCGGCGCGACGCGGTGGTCGAGGCTCACCTTGCGGAGGTCGACGTAGTACGTCGCTTTCTTGCCGCTCGTCAGGGTGAAGTCACCGTGGAACACGGCTTCTGCCGAGATGTGGTCAATGAGCTGAGCTCGTGCGTCCGTCACGCCGACGAGTCTACAAGCTGTGACCCCCATCACCGCAGTCGCCCGGATGGGGGCATCGGATCTCCTCGACGCAGAAGAGCCCCGGCGTGTCGGGGTCGACTCGCCGGGGCTCGGTGCGGCCACGCCGCCACCGTCCTGAGACGGGGAAGCGGGGCCGGGGGTCAACGCACCGGGCCGGACCCCGGCTGCTCAGGCGGGTCGGTCGCGAGGAGTCCGGCCTCCGTCGCGCCACCGTAGCCTTCGGTCTCCGGGTCGCCGTGCAGACCGCCGGAGACCGCGTACTCCTCCTCCGGCGACATGACGAGGCGGTGGCGCCCCCAGACCGCGAAGGCGACGAGCATGACGACGTAGACCACGACGATGGCGATGATCGCCGGCAGGAACGTCGGGTTGAGGAGGAAGCCGACGAAGATGAGTGCGGCGATGACGGCCGCGATGACCGCACCGGGAACACCCCACGGGCTGAGGTAGGGGCGCTTCGCGTTCGGGAACTTCTTCCGGAGCAGCAGGAACGCGATCATCTGCATGAGGTACGCCAGCACGGCGCCCCAGACGGCGATGTTGAGCACGATCGCCCCGGCCACACCGCCCGAGCCGCCGGCTGCTTCCACGATGAGGAGCGCCACGAACCCGATGAGGGCGCCGGCCACGAGCGCGACCCACGGCGTCTGCCGCTTGCCGGTCAGGGAGAGGAAGCGCGGGTAGTACCCGGCGCGCGACAGCGAGTACATGTTGCGCCCGTAGGCGAACATGATCCCCTGCAGCGAGGCGAGCAGGCCGATCAGCGCGAACAGCGCGAGCACGGCGGCGGCACCGTCACCGACGATGGCCCGGAAGCCGTCGAGCAGCGGTTCGCCCGCGGTCCCCGTCGCCTCGGCACCGATCACGCCGGTGTTGAGGAACAGGACGAGGAGGCCCGTGACGATGAGCGTGCCCCGAGCCCAGAAGCCGGCCTTCGGGATGTCGCGCGCGGGGTTGTGGGACTCCTCCGCAGCGAGCGGCAGCTCCTCGATGCCGAGGAAGAACCACATGGCGAACGGCAGGGCGAACAGGATCGGGAGCACGCCGTGCGGCAGGAACTCCGTCTGCCCGGGGTCGGGCGCGATGTCGAAGAGGTTCGCCCACGCGAACTGGCCGGAGAAGACCGCCATGGCCGAGAAGACGAGCAGGATGCCGATGGAGATGATCGAGACGACGATCGCGAAGCGGAAGGAGATGCTCGCACCGGCGGAGTTCAGCGCGATGAAGGCGATGTAGAGGATCGCCCACCAGACCGGAGACGGCATCGAGAACCCGAGGAGCTCGCTCGTGATGGCGTCGGCGTAGGAGGCCGAGAAGTACACGATCACCGCGGTCGTGGCGACGTACTCGATCGTCTCGGCGAGGCCGGTGACGAAGCCGCCGAGCGGACCCATCGCCGCTCTCGCGAAGGAGTACGCACCGCCTGTGTGGGGCATGGCCGCGGCCATCTCCCCGATCGAGAAGATCATGCCGTAGTACATCGCCACGAGGATGATGAAGGCGATGAGCATGCCGCCGAACCCGGCGAAGTCGATGCCGAAGTTCCAGCCGGAGAAGTCTCCGGAGATGACCGCCGCGACGGCGAGGCCCCAGAGCCCCCACACGCCGGCGGATCGTTTCAAGCTGCGTTTCTCGAAGTAGCCCTCACCGGCCGCGGTGTAGGTCACCCCGGAGATCTTGCGCGTTTCGTTGGCCATCGACAGGTCCTGTTCGCTCGGGTTGCGCGCTCGTCGGGCCCGCACAACGTCCTCAGATCGGTTGGCCCGACTATAGGACCTGCAATGGTCGCGTGTACATACCTTTGTGGCAGATTCGGTCCGTCGAACTACTTCGCGTCTCGGGCATGCTGTGGTGTAATGGTCGAGTTCACGACCTTTCAGTTCTCCGCCGCTGCAGAACGACCGACGGCGGGTCCCCGACCCACGAGGAGCTCCCATGCACCCACGTTCAGGAAACCTGACGCTCGAGGAGCTCACGACCGCGGTCGCGGCGAAGGAGATCGACACCGTCATCCTCGCCTTCACCGACATGCAGGGCCGACTCGTCGGCAAGCGCGTCTCGGCACGGCTGTTCGTCGAGGACGTCGCCGAGCATGGCGCCGAGTGCTGCAACTACCTCCTCGCGGTCGACGTGGAGATGAACACCGTCGACGGCTACGCGATGTCGAGCTGGGAACGCGGCTACGGCGACATGGCGATGATCCCCGACTTCTCGACCCTCCGTCACGTGCCCTGGCTCCCGGGGACGGCCCTCGTCACCGCCGATCTGCAGTGGCTCGACGACTCCCCCGTGATCGCCTCCCCCCGGCAGATCCTCATCGCCCAGCTCGAACGGCTCGCCGAACGCGGACTCGTCCCCTTCGTCGGCACGGAGCTCGAGTTCCTCGTGTTCGACGACACCTTCCGCGAGGCCTGGGCGAAGGACTACACGAAGCTGACCCCGGCCACCGACTACAACATCGACTACGCGATCCTCGCGTCCACCCGCATGGAGCCGCTGCTCCGCGACATCCGCAACGCGATGGACGGCGCGGGGATGTACTGCGAGGGTGTCAAGGGCGAGTGCAACCTCGGCCAGCAGGAGATCGCGTTCCGGTACGACCATGCCCTGGTCACCTGCGACAACCACTCCATCTACAAGAACGGTGCGAAGGAGATCGCGGACGCACACGGCAAGAGCCTCACGTTCATGGCGAAGTTCGACGAGCGCGAGGGCAACAGCTGCCACATCCACATCAGCCTCCGCGGCGAGGACGGCTCGGCGGTCTTCGCCGACCCGGATGCCCCCGACGGCATGTCGAAGCTGTTCCGGCACTTCCTCGCCGGACAGATCGCCGCCATGCGTGAACTGACGATGTTCTTCGCGCCCAACATCAACTCCTACAAGCGCTACGTCGACGGCAGCTTCGCCCCTACCGCGGTGGCCTGGGGTCACGACAACCGCACCTGCTCGCTGCGGGTCGTCGGCCGTGGCCTCGGGATGCGCGTCGAGAACCGGGTGCCGGGCGGCGACGTCAACCAGTACCTGGCGGTGGCCGCGCTCATCGCGGCCGGACTGCACGGGATCGAGAACGAATTGGAACTCGAGGAGGCGACGACCGGCAACGCCTACACGGGCGGCGCCCCACGCGTGCCGACGTCGCTGCGGGAGGCGGCGGAGCTGTTCTCCCAGTCGACGATCGCCCGCGAGGCCTTCGGCGACGAGGTCGTCGACCACTACCTCAACTTCGCGAAGGTGGAGCTCGCCGCCTTCGACGCGGCGGTGACGGACTGGGAACGGGTGCGCGGCTTTGAGCGCCTCTGATCAGGACGGCCCCGAGGTGTCCGCGCCGACTCCGGAGGCGCCGGTCTCGAGCGCTCCGCTCATCGGCGTCACCACCTACCTGGAGCAGGCGCAGACCGGTGTGTGGGACGTGCCCGCGTCCTTCCTCCCCAAGGTCTACCTCGACGCGGTGACCGACGCCGGCGGGATCGTCGTCCTCCTCCCCCCGCAACCCGTGAACCGCGCGGTCGCGGCCTCCGTGCTGTCCCGCCTCGACGGGCTGATCGTCTCCGGCGGCGCCGACGTCGACCCCGGCCTGTACGGGCAGGCCGCCCATCCGCGCACCGGTCGACCCCGCACGGATCGGGACGCCTGGGAGGAGGCCCTGCTCGCCGCGGCGATCGACGCCGAGCTGCCGTTCCTCGGCATCTGTCGCGGTGCGCAGCTCCTCAACGTCGCCCTCGGGGGGACGCTCATCCAGCACCTGCCCGACGTCGTCGGCGACGACTCCTTCCAGCCCGGCGAGGGCGTCTTCGGGCCGAAGACCGTGGCGATCGACGCCGACTCGCGGCTCGCCGCCCTGCTCCGCCAGGACGACGACGAGCTCGACGTGCACGTCTACCACCACCAGTCGATCGACCGCGTCGCCGACGGACTCGTGGTGACCGCCCGTACCGAGGAGGGCGTGATCGAGGCCGTCGAGCTGCCCGACGTGCCGTTCGGCCTCGCGGTGCAGTGGCACCCCGAGGAGGAGACCGCCGACCGACGCCTCTTCGCCGGCCTCGTTGACGCCGCCCGCCGGCACCGCGACGGCACCGACCACGCCCCCAGCACCACCGGCACCACCGGCACCACCGACAGGAGCACCGCCCAGTGAGTCACACGATCCTGAACCCCGCGAACGAGCACGTCGTCACGACCGTCGAGCACCTCGACGTCGCCGAGACCGACGCCGCCATCACCCGCGCGGCCGTCGCCCAGCGCGCGTGGGCCGCGCTCGCACCGGCCGACCGGGCGCAGGCCCTCCGCCGGTTCGCCGACGCGGTCGACGCCGACCGCGAGCACCTCGCGAGCCTGGAGGTCGTCAACTCCGGGCACCCGATCACGCAGGCACGCTGGGAAGCCGGTCACGTGCGCGACGTGCTCGAGTACTACTCGGGATCGCCCGAGCGGCTCTTCGGGCAGCAGATCCCCGTCGCCGGCGGGATCGACCTCACCTTCCACGAGCCGCTCGGCGTCATCGGCATCATCACGCCGTGGAACTTCCCGATGACGATCGCCGCCTGGGGCTTCGCTCCCGCGCTGGCGGCGGGAAACGCCGTCGTCCTGAAGCCGGCGGAGTGGACGCCCCTCACGAGCATCCGCCTCGGCGAGCTCGCGCTCGAATCCGGCCTCCCCGAGGGCCTGTTCCAGGTGCTCCCCGGCCGCGGATCGGTCGTCGGCGAGCGGTTCGTCACGAACGAGACCGTGCGGAAGGTGGTGTTCACCGGCTCGACGGCCGTCGGCAAACGGATCATGGCGGGCGCCTCCGAACAGGTGAAGCGGGTCACCCTCGAGCTCGGCGGCAAGAGCGCCAACATCGTGTTCGCCGACGCCGATCTCGAACGAGCAGCCGCGACCGCCCCGTACGGGGTGTTCGAGAACGCCGGCCAGGACTGCTGCGCCCGCAGCCGCATCCTCGTCCAGCGGAGCGTCTACGAACGCTTCATGGAGCTGCTCGAACCGGCCGTGCAGGGCGTCGTCGTCGGGGACCCGAACGACCCCGCGACGGAGATGGGCCCGCTCGTCTCGGCGCCGCACCTCGCGTCCGTCCGCTCGTACGTGCCGGACGACGCGCCCGTCGCGTTCACGGGAAGCGCTCCGAGCGGCCCCGGGTACTGGTTCGCGCCGACGGTGCTCACGCCCGAGCGTGACGACCGGAGCGTCCGCGAGGAGATCTTCGGGCCGGTCGTCACGGTGCTCCCCTTCGAAGACGAGGCCGACGCCCTCGCCCTCGCCAACGACACGGAGTACGGGTTGTCGGGATCGATCTGGACGCGGGACGTGGGACGCGCCCTCCGCGCGGCCCGCGCCGTCGAAGCGGGGAACCTGTCCGTCAACTCGCATTCCTCCGTGCGCTACTCCACGCCGTTCGGCGGGTTCAAGCAGTCGGGCCTCGGGCGGGAGCTCGGACCGGACGCGCCGCTCGCCTTCACCGAGACGAAGAACGTCTTCATCGCCACCGACTGACCCGCACCACGCCGTTCCACCAGCAGCACCCCGTTCCACAAGCGCCACCCCGCCCCCCGAGCACCACTCGGTCCCCGAGCACCACCCCGGTCCCTGAGCACCACCCCCGGTCCCTGAGCCTGTCGAAGGGCGGGCAGACAGAAAGAGCACCACATGACCATCACCCCCATCGACCTCACGCAGCGACTCGCCGGGAAGGTCGCCGTCATCACCGGCGGCGCGAGCGGCATCGGCCTCGCCACCGCCAAGCGCTTCGCGGCGGAGGGCGCGGTCGTCGTCATCGGCGACCTCGACCCCACGAGCGGGCAGGCGGCCGCCGAGCTCGTCGGCGGGCTCTTCGTCCAGGTCGACGTGACCGACCAGGCACAGGTCGACCACCTCTTCGACACCGCCGCCGACACCTACGGCTCCGTCGACATCGCCTTCAACAACGCGGGCATCTCGCCGCCCGACGACGACTCCATCGAGACGACCGAGTTGCCCGCCTGGGAACGGGTGCAGGACGTCAACCTGAAGTCGGTCTACCTCTGCTCGCGCGCCGCGATCCGTCACATGGTGCGACAGGGCAAGGGCTCGATCATCAACACGGCCTCGTTCGTCGCCGTACTGGGCTCGGCGACCTCGCAGATCTCGTACACCGCCTCCAAGGGTGGCGTCCTCGCGATGAGCCGCGAGCTCGGCGTCCAGTTCGCCAGGCAGGGCATCCGGGTGAACGCGCTCTGCCCCGGCCCCGTGAACACCGCACTGCTCCAGGAGCTCTTCGCGAAGGACCCGGTGCGCGCGCAACG
Source organism: Plantibacter sp. LMC-P-059a (assembly GCF_030209505.1). Lineage (NCBI taxonomy): Bacteria > Bacillati > Actinomycetota > Actinomycetes > Micrococcales > Microbacteriaceae > Plantibacter > Plantibacter sp. LMC-P-059a. The sequence continues at coordinate 474,017 of NZ_JARVRZ010000002.1, forward strand.
GCGTCTCGTCCACATCCCGATCGGCCGGTTCGCGGAGCCCGAGGAGCTCGCCGCCTCCGTCGCCTTTCTCGCGAGCGACGACTCCTCCTTCATCACCGGCTCGACGTTCCTCGTCGACGGCGGCATCTCCTCCGCCTACGTCACCCCGGAATGAGCTGACAGGGTGCCCGGGCGGGGCGGCGACTCGCGGGAAATAGACTGATCCGATGAGCGAGACGCGCAAGGGGGACGACGGCACCGAGGTGCTGAGCGCGGAACTCCTCCTGCGCCCGGGCCGGGCCGGTAACGCGTTCGAGGAGACCGTCCAGCGGCTCCTGCAGTCGATCCGCCTCGGGCTCATCGAACCCGGTGGGCGCCTGCCCGCCGAACGCGACCTCGCCGCCATGCAGGGGGTCAGTCGCGACACCGTCCGGGACGCGATCGCCGCGCTCACCGAGGCGGGCTACCTCACCTCTCGCCGTGGACGCTACGGCGGCACCTTCGTCATGGACGAGCTGCCCGACGACGACACCGTCGGCGGGCGCGGTGCCGACGAGGGTGCACGCGTCGCGGTCTCGGCCGAACGGATCGAGGACACCCTCGTCCTCCGCAGCATCCTCGAGGTGGGAGCGGCACGCGAGGCGGCGCAGTGCAAGCTCTCGGGCGCCGACCGCGAACGACTCTGGCAGGCGCTCGGCGAGTGCCGCGACGCCGCCCCGGCCGACTACCGCCGCCACGACTCCCGGTTGCACCTGCTCATCGCCGAGCTCGTCGGTGCACCGAGCCTGCTGCCGCTTGTCGCCGAGTCGCGCATGCGCGTCAACGAACTGCTGAACGGCATCCCGCTGCTGGCCGTGAACATCGCCCACTCCGACGAGCAGCACGAGCGCATCGTCAAGGCGATCCTGCGCGGGCATCCCGACGAGGCCGCTCAGGCCATGGCCGAGCACGTCGCCGGATCCGAGGCCCTGCTCCGCGGCTTCCTCGCCTGAGCGGCGGGCGGACATAGAACGACCTCCCGGCGACGGATCGCGAGGAGGTCGGATGCGCGGGACGTGCCGGCGGGTGCGAGGTCTCAGATGGACTTCGGGTAGGTGCGGGCCGGGATGGCACGGTAGCCGTCGCGCTTGACGACGACGACGGAACCGACGGCTGCACTGGCAGCGAGGAGGGCGATGATGCCGAGGTAGATGGTCATGCTTCTATGAAACGCCCGTTTGTGATGAAGGACAAGCTCACAATACTGCCGATACTCGGTAGCCTCGCTACATGGACGTGCGCCGACTCGATCTCCTCCGTGAACTCGCCGACCGCGGCACCGTGCACGCGGTCGCCGCGGCGACCCACCGGACGCCGTCGGCGGTCTCCCAGCAGCTCAAGGTGCTCGAGCGCGAGGCCGGCCTCCCCCTCACCGAGCGCCGCGGGCGCGGCCTCGTCCTGACCGACGCCGGCCGGGCGCTCGCCGCGAGCGCCACGGACGTCGCCGTCGCGATCGAGCGGGCGACGAGCGTCTGGGACGAGTACCGCAACCACCCGACCGGCACGGTCACGCTCGCAACGTTCCCGACCTTCGGGCAGATGGTGGTCCCGGCGGCACTCCGCGCGCTTGAAGCCGTCCCGGGCCTGCGGGTCGAGGTGAGCGACCGCGACCCGGACCTGGAGGACTTCCCCGACCTCGCCGCCGACTTCGACATCGTCATCGCGCAGGCGATCAGCGGCGAGCGCACCTGGGTGCGTCGCGGCCTCCGGATCACGCAGCTCCTCGCCGAGCCCCTCGACGTCGTCCTGCCGATCGGGCACCGGCTCAGCGGCCAGACCGTGCTGACGCCGGCCGACCTCGCGGACGAGTCCTGGATCGGTGTCCCGGTCGGCTACCCGCTCGACCGCCTGCTGCGCAGCATCGAGGCGGAGTCGGACGCGGAGCTGCGCGTCGTACAGCGGGTGAGTGACAACCGCATCGCTGAGGCGATGGTCGCGGCTGGACTCGGCATCGGCCTCCTCCCGCGGTTCACGGCGAGCGGTCCGGAGCGGGGCATCGTCCTCCGGCCGCTCGCCGGGCTCGACGCGACCAGGCGGATCGTCGCGCTGTCACGCCCGGACCGCGCCGAGCGGCTCGCCGTGCGGACGGTCCTCGAGGCGATCCGCACCGAGGCGCGCTCGGTCGCCGCCTCGCACACCGCACCGGAGCCCGAGGAGCTCACCACCCCGCGCTGGGTGTGACCCGCCAGGACCGTGCTCAGTCGTCGGACGAAGCGGCCTCGCTGCGCTCCCGGCGGTACCGCTTCACGCCCTTCCAGATCGTGAAGCCGAGGGCGATGACGACACCGGCGATGACGACCTTCTGCAGGATGCCCGCGTACTCCTCGACGATGTGCCACTGCTCCCCGAGGAAGAACCCGGCGAGCACGAAGATGGTGTTCCAGATGCCACTGCCGGCCAGGGTCAGGAGAGCGAAGCGCAGCACCGGCATCCGTTCGACGCCCGCGGGGATGGAGATGAGGCTCCGGAAGATGGGCAGCATGCGCCCGAAGAACACCGCCTTCGAGCCGTGCTTCTGGAACCAGGCCTCCACCCGGTCGACGTCCTCGACGTGGACGAGGGGGACGCGCGCGACGAGGCGACGCATGCGGTCCCGCCCGAGGACGGCACCGATCGCGTAGAGGGCGAGTGCACCGACCACCGAGCCCGCGGTCGTCCAGATGAGGACCTCGACGAGGCCGAGTTTGCCCTGACTGGCGGCGAACCCGGCGAGCGGCAGGATGATCTCGCTCGGCAGCGGTGGGAAGAGGTTCTCGAGCGCGATCGCGAGCGCGGCGCCCGGGCCACCCAGGGTCTCCATGAGTCCGACCGCCCATTCGGCGACGCCCCCGAGGGCACTGTCGCCTCCGGTCGAGGCGGTGGGCAGGCTGAACGTGGCGGCGGTGGACGTCGTCATGCCATCGACGCTACGCGACACCTGGTCGCTATCCCTGGGAACCTCCGCTCAATCGCCCGCCCGTCGGTTCCGTCGGACCTGCCCGTTCTCAGGAGCTCTCCGGCGTGGCGGCCCGTGCCGAGGGCGACGCGCCCGGAGTCTCCTGAGAACGGGAACCGATAGCGTTGGGGCATGCGCATCGCCACCTGGAACGTCAACTCGATCCGTACCCGCGTCGGCCGCGTGGTCGACTGGCTCGTCCGCGAGGACGTCGACGTCCTCGCCATGCAGGAACTCAAGTGCAAGCCCGAGCAGTTCCCGATGGAGGCCTTCACCAAGGCCGGCTACCAGGTGGAGCTCCACGGACTCAGCCAGTGGAACGGCGTCGGCATCGCCAGCCGCCTGCCCATGGAGGACGTGCAGATCGGATTCCCCGACATGCCCGGGTTCGGGAAGCCACCGGCGAGCCTCGCCCTCGACGGCCCCGGCTTCGACGCCGACGGACTCCCGCTCGAGGCCCGCGCGATCGGAGCGACCGTCGACGGCGTCCGCCTCTGGAGCCTCTACGTCCCGAACGGGCGCGCGGTCGGCGACCCCCACTACGACTACAAGCTGCGCTGGCTCGCCGCCCTCGAGGCCGACACCCGCACCTGGCTCGCCGAGAACCCCGAGCTGCCGCTCGCCCTCATGGGCGACTGGAACGTCGCACCGCTCGACTCCGACGTCGGCGACCCGAGCTTCGGGCCGGGCTCCACACACATCTCCGCGCCCGAGCGGGCCGCCCTCGCCGCGTTCGTCGACGCCGGCCTGCAGGACACGGTTCGCCCGTTCGTCCCGGAGGGCTACACCTTCTGGGACTACAAGCAGCTCCGGTTCCCGCGGAACGAAGGACTCCGGATCGACTTCATCTACGGCTCGCAGGCCTTCGCGGACCACGTCGTCGAAGCGTCGATCCACCGCAACGAGCGCAAGGGCGACAGTCCGAGCGACCACGTGCCCGTCGTCGTCGACCTCGACTTCTCACTCTCCGATGAGGAGAACGACGACTCACCGATGATCTTCGGCTGAGCGACCGCGAGCCGACCGGTCAGTCGACCGCTGCCACCCGGCGACGTCGGGTGAGGACGAGCGCCAGCGCGCCCAGCCCGACGACGCCGACGCCGAGCACCGCCGGCAGCGCCGCGGCGACACCGGTGTCGGGCAACCGGGGCGCGGCACCCGCGGCCGGTTCGGCCATGACGACGCCGTCCGCGACCGTGACCTGACGCTGCAGGCTGTTCAGCCCGGTCGCCGGATCCCAGGTGCCGACGTTTGCCGTCTGCACCGCGTACCGAGCGTCGGCCGCGACCGTCTCATGCGTGGCCGGGAGCGCGAGGGCGGTGTCGTACCGCCCGGCCGGCACGTCGGCGAGCGACGCCTGCAGCGTCACCGTCTCGCCGGCGGCCCAGGTGCGGGCGTCCGAACCGAAGGGCACCTGCACGGTGCGCTCGGCGTTCGACAGCACGAGGTACGCGGGACGGCTGTTGTAGGGCGCGGCCCAACCGTCGTTGCGGATCGTGAGCGACAGGGTGCCCTCGGCGACCGAACTCCCCGTCATGACGAACCGGTACCCGAGGCGCTTCGCGGTCGTGTCGAGATTCTCCTGGCCCCAGGACTGCAGGACGTCCTGCAGGTAGTCCCAGTTGAGGTAGCTGAAGTTGTACCGCTCCATCTCCGCCGAGGCGGTCTCCCACTCGGAGCGCGGCGGGTTCACGTTGCAGGTCTCGCCGCCGACCGGCACCCAGTCGCTCTCCTGGGCGAGGTAGTCCTGGTCGAGGGTCAGCGGGTCGGAGAGGTAGGTGCCCCAGTCGTCGGGTGCGGCGAGGAAGCAGTCGTTGTGGTGACCGATGCGCGCGATGGCGCTGCCGTCGAACGCCTGGGCTTCGGTGATCGCCCCCTCCGTGCCGCTCGGCACCCCGAGGATGTTCTGCTTCATGCTCATCGTCCGCACCTGGATGGACCGGTCGGCCGGCACGGCTGCGAGGAGCGCTTCGACGACGGCACGCCGCTTCGCCCAGTCCTCGGCCGTGAGCACGCCCGGGTTCGCCGGATCGGCCGCGAAGTGGTCGGTGTAGTAGCCCTCTCCCCACAGCCCGACGAAGCCGGCCTGGACCACGGAGATGACGTCGGCGTTGTCCTGGAAGATCGGGGTCAGCTGCTCGATGTGCCCGAGCACGATGTCGAGCGGCGCGTCGCCGTAGGGCGGCGTGTAGGGCCAGTCCCCGCCGGCCAGGTAGGCGAAGCGCGGGATGATCGAGATGCCCGCCTCGCGGGCGGCGTCGAAGTCCGCCTGGACGAGCGCGAGCCAGGCCGGGTCGAGCGTCGGCTCGGCCACGAACCGCTCCAGGTAGAACACGCGGACGAGCTCGGTGATGCCCTCCTCGCGGTAGGCGGCGAGCGTCGGGACGTCGAGCGGCGTGTAGCCCGGGCCGCCCGCCGTCCCCTCCGGGTAGTAGTGGGTGTTGTTCGTGTGGTCGAAGCCGCGCTCCGGGTTCGCGATGATCGCGTCGCTCGGCTCGTAGACGACGGTGTCGGCGGGTGTCGGGGCGGGTGCCTGCGCCGCGGCACTCAGCGGGGTGGCCACGACGAACCCGCAGGCGGCGAGGACGGCGAGGAGACGGAGACGACGGTTCACAGGAACTCCAACGGGATCCGGTGGTGCACGGAAGAGGTTGCCCACATCCTGCAGAACCGGATCCCGCGGTGCAAGGGAATGCTCGGAACCGGCTCCAAGTGATCACTATCGCTTAGCGATTCACCTCGGATCGCCGACCGACCCTCGCTCGTGCGTGCCCCTAGGAGCGTGGTGCGCCACCGCGCTTCCGCTTGTTGGCGTCGATCGCGGGCCGCTCGGCGACCACGGGCCAGGTGCCCGTGTGCCCCTCCCGGGCCTTCGCCGCCGCCAGGATCCTCGGCTTCGCGGCGAACCACCCGACGATGAGCATCGGGATGAGGATGATGAGGGAGGCGAGCACCCACCGCCCGGTCTCCGAGAAGCCCATCGTGACGAGGACGAATGCCAGGAAGGCCAGGGTCAGGTAGGACGTGAACGGCGCGCCGAACAACCGGAACGACGGCCGCTCGACCTTGCCCTGCTTCGCCCACCGCTGCAACTGGATCTGGCAGAGGATGATCGTCGCCCAGCCGCCGATGATGCCGATGGCCGAGATCTCGAGCACGATCTCGAACGCCTTCGACGGGTACAGCGCGTTCAACAGGACACCGAGCAGCGTGAGCGCCGCCGTCAGCAGGATGCCGCCGAAGGGCACGCCGTTCTTGCTCATCTTCCCGGTGAACGCGGGAGCCGACCCGTTGACGGCCATCGAGCGGAGGATACGACCCGTGGAGTACAGCCCCGCGTTGAGGCTCGACAGGGCCGCCGTGAGGACGACGAAGTTCATGACCGAGGCCGAGATCGCGCCGGCCTGCTCGGAACCGATGTGCGAGAAGAAGGTGACGAATGGGCTCTCACCGGCCTGGTAGGCGGTGTACGGCAGGAGGAGCGACAGCAGCAGGACGGATCCGACGTAGAAGATCGCGATGCGGAAGATGACCGTGTTGACGGCCTTCGGCATGATCTTCTTCGGCTCGGCCGTCTCGCCCGCGGCGGTCCCGACGAGCTCGATCGCGGCGTAAGCGAACACGACCCCGGAGATCGCGATCATCGGCGCGAACGCCCCGACGGGGAAGAGCCCGCCGTTGTCGCCGATCACCGAGAACCCGACGGCACCGATGTCGGTGCGACCGCCGAAGATGATGAAGCAGACGCCCACGATGAGGAAGACGACGAGCGCCGACACCTTGATGAGCGCGAACCAGAACTCCATCTCACCGAACAACTTCACGGAGACGAGGTTGAGCGCGAGCACGATGACGAGGGCTCCGAGCGCGAAGACCCACTGCGGGAAGTCCTCGAGCTCCTTCCACCCGAAGAGCTTGCCGAAGGTCTTGATGTAGAGCGCGGCGGCGGTGACGTCGACGATCGAGGTCATGGCCCAGTTGAGGAAGTACAACCAGCCGGCGCCGAAGGCCATCTTCTCGCCGTAGAACTCCCGGGCGTAGGAGATGAACGAGCCGGACGACGGGCGGTGCAGGACGAGCTCACCGAGCGCGCGCAGGATGAGGAACGCGAAGAAGCCGCAGAGCGCGTAGACGAGGATGAGCGCGGGACCCGAGCTGTTCAGCCGGCCACCCGCTCCGAGGAAGAGTCCCGTACCGATCGCGCCACCGATGGCGATCATCTGGATCTGGCGCGGCTTGAGCGTCTTGTGGTAGCCCTGCTCCTCGCCCGAGAAGTCCTGGACGGCGAGCATCTCGTCGCCGATCGTCTCGCGGGATTCGGCCCGATCGCCTGCGCGTCCGTGCCTGGGTGTCGTGCCGTCGGTCATGTCGTTCTCCTCGAATCACGGGCCGTTCGGGCTGCCGCCCATCGAGACGTCGGCTGGTATATCTCGAAGGCGCCCGCCCCACGTTAGTCGCGAACGTTCGCTTTTTTCGGCCACAGGTGTCCGTTCTTCTGAGGACATCGGATGGCGCGCGACGCCGCCCGATCAGGTGAGGAGGGCAGCCACGACGACGAGGACCGGGACCGAGAGGATGGTCGTCAACAGCACCGTGTCGCGGGCGAGCGCGACCCCCTGCTCGTACCGACTGGCGAAGTTGTAGACGTTCTGTGCGGCCGGCAACGCGGCGAGCACGACCGAGGCGAACAGCGGTGTGCCGCTCAGCCCGAAGCCGAAGTGGGCGATGAGGTACGCGAAGCCGGGCATCACGACGGCCTTGATCGCCGTCGCCACGAAGATCTCGCGGCGTCCACTGCCCGCCTGCAGCGGACGCATGCCGTGCAAGGACATGCCGAAGGCCATGAGGATGAGTGGGACGGCGGCACCGCCGATGAGCTCGAACGGCGCCAGGACCGGCTCGGGGAGTCGCACCCCGAACAGGTTCAGCACCACCCCGATGATCGACGCGATGATCATCGGATTCCGGAAGGGCTGCGTGACGATGCCGAGGAAGGACACCGAACCGCGCTGTCTGACGTCGAGGATCGTGAGGGCGATCGGCGCGAAGACGAGGAGCTGCAGGAGGATCACCGGCGCGACGTACCCGGCCTCGCCGAGGACGTACACCGCGACCGGGATGCCGATGTTGTTGGCGTTCACATAGCCCGAGCCGAGCGCGCCGATGGTCGCGACCGAGAGGTCCTTCCGGAGCCACACAACGTTGAGCAGCACGAAGAGGGCTGCGGCCGCGAGCGCACTCGCGAGCGCGACCCAGATGAAGCTGCTGAACACCTCGCGCAGATCGGCCGAGACGAGGACGGTGAACAGCAGCGCGGGGTTGGTGACGAAGAACGCGACCCGGTTGAGGACGTGGCCGGTGGTCGGGCCTCCGACGCCGAAACGTCCGGCGAGGTAGCCGACGAGGATGACGGTGCCGATGATCGCGAACCCCGTCAACACTCCACCCATGCCTCCCAGCCTAGGCGCAGGTTCGCGTGCCGCCCGGTGAGCCGACGGTTGTGGACGGGCCACCGGCCGTGGAGAATCTGGTCAGGAGCCGTGCCACCACCACGGTCCCACCGAACGCTCCCACGAGGAGTCCGCAGCAATCACCCACGAGGAGATCCGACGATGACGTCATTCGACCCTGCCGCGTCCGGCGACGCGATGCACAGCACCACCCTCCCCCACGAACGCCTGTCGATCACGCACGGTCCGCGTTCCGGCCTCACGATCAGTGTCGCCCTCCACTCCACTGCGCTCGGTCCGGCACTCGGCGGTGCGCGCCTCTGGCGGTATCCGAGCTGGCTCGAGGCCGTGGACGACTCGCTCCGCCTCGCCGCCGGGATGACGATGAAGAACGCGGCGGCCGGTCTCGCCCACGGCGGCGGCAAGTCGGTCATCCATCTCCCACCGGGCCGCACCCTGGACGATGCGGAACGACGCGACGCGATGCTCGACCTCGGTGATGCGGTCGAAGCCCTCGACGGGCGGTACCGGACCGCGGAGGACGTCGGGACGACGGCGGAGGACATGGCGGTCGTCTCGGAGCGGACCGCCCACGTGAGCGGCCTGCCGGCGGACCGGGGCGGCGTCGGAGAACCGAGCGAGGCGACCGCGGCCGGGGTGCACGCAGCTATCACCGCGACGCTCGAGACGGTCTTCGGAACGCCGCTCGTGGCCGGGCACCGGGCGACGATCTCCGGCCTCGGCCAGGTCGGCGGGCGGCTGGCGCGTCGGCTCGCCGCGGAGGGTGCGCGGCTCATCGTCACCGACGTCGACACGCGCAAACGGGCCCTCGCGGAGGAGATCGGCGCGAGCTGGATCGAACCGGGTGACGAGCACCTCGTCGAGACCGATGTGTTCGTCCCCTGCGGCGTGGGCGGAGCCCTCAACGCGCGGGTCGTCGGTCAGCTGCGCTGCCGCGCCGTCGTCGGGGCGGCCAACAACCAGCTCGCCACGAGGGCCGAGGCGCTCGCCCTGGAGGAGCGCGGGATCCTCTGGGCTCCGGACTTCGTCGCCAACGCCGGCGGCGTGATCTACCTCGCGATGGCGTCGGAGCCGGATGCCGATGCTGCGGCCATCGAACAGCGGGTGTCGGCGATCGGCCGGACGGTGCAGGCGGTCTACCGCGATGCCGCCGCCACGGGCGACACCACGCTCGTCGCCGCCGAACGGCTGGCGATGTCGCGGATCGACGCGGCCGCCGGGGTTCTTGCGGCGGTGTGACCACGGACCGCGGCCCGCTCACCCGAGGAAGGTGGACGGGCCGCGGGGCGGTGGAACCGGGGGTGCGTCAGAGCTTGACGACCATCTTCCCCGTGTTCGCGCCGCGCATGAGCGCCAGGAACGCGTCGAGCGTGTGATCGAGGCCCTCGTAGACGGTCTCGTCGAAGACGACCTCGCCGCGCTGCAGCCATCCGGCCATCTCGGCGGAGAACGCCGGGAAGTGCTGCGTGTAGTTGCCGACCGTGAAGCCGGTGAGGGTGAGGCCGCGGGTGACGATGTTCGCCAGGTTGCGGGGGCCCTCGGGACGGTCGGTCTCGTTGATCTGCGAGATGACCCCGCAAAGCGCGGCGCGTCCGCCGTCGCTGAAGGCGTCGATCGCCGCTTCGAGGTGCTCGCCACCCACGTTGTCGAAGTAGACGTCGATGCCCTCGGGTGCGGCGGCGGCCAGCTGCTCGGTGATCGGACCGTCCTTGTAGTTGAAGGCCGCGTCGTAGCCGTACTTCTCGGTGAGGAGGGCGACCTTCTCGGCCGTGCCAGCGGAACCGATGACGCGCTTCGCGCCCTTCAGACGGGCGATCTGACCGACCATGGTGCCGACGGCGCCGGCCGCACCGGAGACGAACACGGTGTCGCCCTCGCGGAACTTCGCCACCTCGAGGAGGCCGACGTAGGCGGTGAGCGCGGTCATCCCGAGGACACCGAGGTAGGCGGACAGCGGGACGCCCGGCAGCTCGGGGACGACGCGGAAGCCGCTCGCGTCCTCCTGGACGAGGTCGCGCCACCCGAACTGGTGCAGGACGACGTCACCCGCGGAGAACCCCTCGGCGGCGGACTCGACGACGCGGCCGATGGCTCCGCCCGTCATGGTCTCGCCGAGCTGGTACGGCGCGACGTAGGAGCGGGCGTCGTTCATACGGCCGCGCATGTAGGGGTCGACCGACAGGAACAGGTTCTGGACCCGCAGCTGGCCCGGCGCGAGCTCGGGGAACTCGACGGAGACGGTGCGGAAGTCGGACTCGGTCGGCCAGCCCTCCGGTCGTGAGACGAGCTGGATCTGGGTGCTGAGCGCGGAGGTGTTCACGTGGTGCCTTTCCTTGGTGCGGTGATTCGGTTGGAGCTCGCAGCACGACGTCGGGTTGCGGACGGGGTGTCGCCGGAAGGCGACGCGGTCGGTCGGACCGGGGTCAGAGGGCGAGGGCGATGACGAGCGCGATGAGCCCGAGCAGCGGGGGCAGGCCCTGGACGACGGCCGGACGGGCCTTCGTGCGGTCGGAGGTGATGAGGACGAGCGAGGCCAGCAGCATCGAACCGGCGGAGGCGAAGACGAGGGCGGCGCCGATCCCGGTCGAGCCGGTGATGAGGAACACGATGCCGACGATCGTGCCGATGGCGAGGAAGAGGTTGTAGAAGCCCTGGTTGTAGGCCATCCCCCGCGTCGTCTCGGCCTCCAGCTCGGAGGTGCCGAAGGTCTTGCGGGTGGAGGGCTCGGTCCAGCGCAGGGACTCGAGGACGAAGATGTAGACGTGCACGAGCGCGGCGATGCCGACGAGGACGAGACTGACGACGAGCATGGACGGGCCTTCCGAGAGGTCGGGATCGAATCGCTCAGGATGAGGGACTTCTGTACCGATAGGTCTACTATAATAGTAGAACGCTCGGTCCACAACCCCGTCCGCATCGTGGACGGCCGAGCCATGAGGAGGCCGTCCATGGGACGCACGCAGGAGTTCGACACCGTCGCCGTCGTGCAGGCGGCGCGCGACGTGTTCTGGGATCACGGATTCGAGGCGACCTCCCTCGCCGACCTCGAGGCCGCCACCGGGCTGCGTCGATCGAGCCTGTACCACGCCTTCGAGAGCAAGCGCGGACTCTTCGACGCCGCCGTCCAGGACTACCTCGACACGGTCATCCGACCTCGGCTCGCCGTTCTCGCCCAGGCGGACGACGGCCGTGCAGGACTCGCCGCCTACTTCTCCGGGGTGCAGCACGTGATCGCGACCCTGCCGGACGACTCCCCCCGCCGCGGCTGCCTCCTCCTCAACAGCGCAGCGGGCCTCGCCGCCCACGACGACGCCCTGCGGGAGGTCGTCGACGGCTACCGGGCCGAGCTCACCGCGGCGGTCTCGGACGCGCTCGCCCGCGCACGGCCCGACTCGGATGCGGCCGAACTCGCCGGCGAGGCGCGCCAGCTCACCTCGCTCTCGGTCAGCGCCCTCCTGCTCGCGAGGGTCAACCGCGATGAGGCCGTCGCGATCCTCGACGTCGCGGTCTCGCAGGTCGCGCGCTGGTAGTCGGCGCCGACTCCAGGCGGTCCAGGGTGTCACGGGCGCGCACGAATGTGACGCCCTGTTGCAGCGGCCGAGAGGGGTCGGACGGGCTCCCGTAGCATGGCGGGCACCCCACCCCCTGGAGCCATCGACCCATGACGAACGCCGCCCGCAGCCCGCTCGCCGGGAGCAGCTCCGCCGCCGCCCGTGCGGCGGGAACCGGAGCCGCAGCCGTGGAGACCCGCGCCTCCGCGGTCGCCTTCGAGGCCGTGGGACGCGCTTTCACGAACGGCCCCGGCACCTCCTCCGCCGACCCGCGTCCGGTGCTCCGCGACGTCACCGTCACCGCCCAAGCCGGCGAGGTCGTCGCCATCCTCGGGACGAGCGGCTGCGGCAAGTCGACCCTGCTGCGGATCGCCGCCGGCCTCGACCACCCCACCGCAGGCTCTGTGCTCATCGACGGCACCCCCGTCGCCGGCATCGACCCCCGCATGGCGTTCGGCTTCCAGGAACCGCGACTCCTGCCCTGGCGCACCATCGCGGCCAACGTCGCGCTCGGACTCCCGAAGCGGACGCCTTCGGCGGAGGGGCGTGAGCGCGTGGCCGGGCTCCTGGAGCTCGTCGGCCTCGCCGACTTCGCCGAGCACCGTCCCCGCGAGGTGTCCGGCGGTATGGCCCAGCGCGCCTCACTCGCCCGGGCGCTCGCCCGGCGCCCCGGCGTCCTCCTCCTCGACGAGCCGTTCGGCGCCCTCGACGCCCTCACCCGGCTGAAGATGCAGGACCTGCTGCTCTCGATCCACCTCGCAGCACCCACCACGATCCTCCTCGTGACGCACGACGTCGACGAGGCCCTCCAGCTCGCCGACCGGGTCATCCTCCTCGGACGCGAGCCGGGGAAACCCGGGTCGACCATCGCGCAGACCGTGACCGTCCCCGGCGGCCGTCCACGCGACCGCGGCTCGGCCGAACTCGCCGAACTGCGCGGACGCCTCCTCGACGGACTCGGCATCGACCGCCACGGCCTGGCCCGCGGCGATCAGCGGCTGCCGTCCATCCCGCACTTCCCGTACTGACCCGGGCAGCACCCACCCGGCACCACCCCATCGCGCACCGATCCACAGCAAGGACCAACGCATGCCCATTCGACGCCGCTTCACCACCTCCCGAGCCGGACGCATCGCGCTCGTCGCCGCCACGGCCACGGCCGCACTCCTCCTGAGCGGCTGCGTCGCCGGCGAGAACGCCCCGGCAGCCGGCGGCGACAGCACCGCCGGCACCACCGAGGGCGGCACCCTGAACATCGACTTCGCGACCTACAACCCGCTCTCGCTCATCATCAAGGACCAGGGCTGGCTCGAGGACGCACTCGACGACCAGGACATCACCGTCAACTGGGTGCAGTCGGCCGGGTCGAACAAGGCCAACGAGGCACTCCGGGCCGACGCGATCGACGTGGGCTCCACGGCTGGCTCGGCGGCGCTCCTGAACCGCGCGAACGGCTCCGCCATCCGGGCGATCGACGTGTTCTCCCAGCCCGAGTGGTCCGCGATCGTCGTCGGCGCCGGCTCCCCCATCACCGACGTCTCCGAGCTCAAGGGCAAGAAGGTCGCCGCGACGAAGGGCACCGACCCGTACTTCTTCCTCCTCCAGGCCCTCGAGGAGGCCGGGCTCTCGGCCTCCGACGTCACGATCGAGAACCTCCAGCATGCCGACGGCTGGGCCGCCCTGCAGAACGGCTCCGTCGACGCCTGGGCGGGGCTCGACCCGATCATGGCCGGTGCCGAGGAGGCGGGTGCGAAGCTCATCTACCGCAACGTCGACTTCAACAGCTTCGGCATCCTCGCCGCGACGGAGTCCTTCATCGATGAGCGACCCGACGTCGCCCAGACCGTCGTGAACGCGTACGAGCACGCCCGCGAGTGGGCCACGTCGAACCCCGACGAGACGGCGCAGATCCTCGCCGACGCCGCCGGCCTCGACCTCGCGGTCGCGACGAAGGTGATCACGGAACGCTCCAACCTCGACGTCGACCCGACCCCGGGGAAGGCGCAGGAGCAGGTGCTGTCGATCATCGGGCCGATCTTCGTGGAGTCCGGAGACGTCTCCTCGCAGGACAAGGTGGACGACGCCCTGGCGGACCTCTTCGACCCGAGCTTCGTCACGGACGCCGATCCGTCCGCCATCGGCGCGAAGTAGCCCCCGGTCCCTCAGCCACATCCTGGCCCCTGAACCAACCGCCGGTCCCTGAGCCAACCCCCGGTCCCTGAGCCTGTCGAAGGGCCCCGTCCCGAGAGGAACCCGTGAGCGACGAACCCGGCCTCGGCACCCCGACCGTAGCGCTCGCGGGCGCCCAGGCCACCCAGTCCGGCCGCGAGGCGCGTGCGGTCCTCGGGTCCCGCAGGATCGTCGTCGTCCTCGGCGGCCTCCTGGTCCCGGTGCTCATCCTCGTGGCCTGGCAGCTCGTCACGGCACTCGGCCTCGTGCCCGCTTCGCAGCTCCCGGCGCCCGCCGAGGTGTGGGCAGCGGGCGTCGACCTCGCGCAACGCGGCTGGCTGCAGCAGGACGTCGCCATCTCGGTGCAGCGGGTCCTCATCGGCTTCCTCATCGGCGCCGTGCTCGGCCTCGTCCTCGGCGCGGTCGTCGGGCTCTCCCGCCTCGGCGACATCCTGCTGTCGACGACGTTCGCCGCGATCCGCGCCGTCCCGTCGCTCGCCTGGGTGCCGCTGCTCATCCTGTGGCTGAAGATCGGCGAGGAGTCGAAGATCACCCTCATCGCGATCGGCGCCTTTTTCCCGGTGTACACGACGGTGTCGGCCGCCCTCCGTCATGTCGACCGGCAGTTGGTCGAGGCCGGCCGCGCGTTCGGACTGAACGGGGTCGCGCTCTTCCGCACCGTCCAGCTGCCGGCGGTGACCCCCTCGGTGGTCTCCGGGCTGCGTCTCGCACTCGCGCAGGCATGGCTGTTCCTCGTGGCCGCGGAACTCATCGCGTCGTCGATGGGCCTCGGCTTCCGGCTCGTCGACTCGCAGAACAACGGCCGTGTCGACCGGATCTTCTTCGTCATCATCGTCCTCGCCCTGCTCGGCGCCCTCACCGACGCGCTCGTGGGCGTGTTCGACCGCTGGATCAAGCGCCGCTGGGGATAACCGACGCCTGCCGCACGTCCGCGGCGCGAATGCCCGGATGTTGCAGCGAAGTCGCTCTCGACGCAAGAAACCACCGCCTGGTCCGCCCGTACGCTCGAAGAGATCGCCTCCCACCCGGTGAGGCGGCACTCTGCGCAGCGGTCAGGAGGTTCACCATGTCGAACGTCGCCACCACCCACACGAAGAGCATCGTCGGAGAGCCGGAGGTCGTCGAAGACGCCGCCGCACTCGCCGCGGACCCGGCCTGGGTGGAGCTCAAGGCCGCCGCGACCGCCGTGCAGACCGTCCAGGCGAAGGACGGATCCATCCCCGAGGTGGGCGATCACGCCGCGGCCGAAGCGCACATCGCCACGATCGTCGCGAGCGTCACGACCCTGGCTCCACGCTTCCCCCACGACGCCGAGTACCTCGAGGCCCTCGTCACCGACCTCGAACGCTGGGCACGAGACGGGTTCGGCGTCCCGGACTTCCTCGACTCCCTCGTCGCCTTCCACCCCGAGCAGCACCGGGTGGACGGCCTCCGTCACCTCGTCGTGTTCCCGATGGTCACGCAGAACGGCTCCCCCGACCGCCACCTCGAGGCGGTGCTCGTGGAGGTCATCTGGCCGGAGTTCATCGCCGCGCTCGAAGCGGGCGACTACACGAACGCCCTGTTCGTCCCCATCCGCTTCCTCGACTTCACCCCCGGCTACGACACGAACTCGGCGGTCCTGTTCCCCGAGACGGTCGCCATGCGCGCTATCCCCCCGTTCACCTGGGGGGCGATCTTCCAGGACCGGGAGGCCGCGCGCTACCGACGCGTCGTCCGTGCCGCGGCCGAGATCACCAAGCTCGACCTCCCGGCCGATGCCGCCTCGCTCCTCGACGACCAGCAGCTGGCCGAGGAGACCTTCGTCATGTGGGATCTCATCCACGACCGCACGCACATGCGCGGCGACCTGCCCTTCGACCCCTTCATGATCAAGCAGCGGATGCCGTTCTTCCTCTACTCCCTGGAGGAGCTGCGCTGCGACCTCACGGCCTTCCGCGAGTCCGTGCAGTTGGAGCGGTCCCTGACCCTCCGCTCCGAGACCGAGACGCTCGACCCCGCCGACGCGGCGATCCTCGGGCACGCGAAGCTCGTCCAGTACGCGATCATCTTCGACCGCATCTTCCGCTTCGCGATCACGGGCTCCCGGGTCCGCAACTACGACGGGCTGGGTGGCCAGTTGCTCTTCGCCTGGATGCACCAGCGTGGGGTGCTGCACTGGACCGACACCCGCCTCACCATCGACTGGGACGAGGTCTCGGACGTGGTCGTCCAGCTCGGGGAGAGCATCGACGAGCTGTACTGGCGCTCGATCGACCGCCCGAAGACGGCCCACTGGCTCGCGGCGTACGACCTCGTCCGGACGACGCTGACCCCGCACCCCGCGTCGAACTGGGCACGAGGACTGTCGGACGAGATCCTCAGCGGCCCGCCGCGTGGGCTGACCGACGCGGTCCTCGACGACGAGTTCCCGCTGTCGATGTTCTACGAGGCGCTCGGCAAGAAGATGACCGAGGTCATCGCCTCGACCGCCGGCATCACGGGGCGATCCGCGGCCTGACCCGACCATGCCGCGGAGGAGCCCGGAGCAGCCGCACCCTGCGTGCCGCTCCGGGCTTCAGCTTCAGGCTGAGCCCAGGCCGGCGAGCGCCACAGCCCCACCGACGAGCACCCAGCTGGCGAGACTGCCGACGATGAAGAACTCGGCCTTGGAGCCTCCGGCGGAGTCCTTCGAGATCTCCGGGAAACGGATGATGCCCTTCGCCGCGACGACCGCGCCGATCGCCGTGAACTGCCCGGCGAGGGCGAGCGCGAGGATGAGGATGCGCTCCAGCGGTCCGATGAGTCGCCCGCCGGGGAGGGGGAGCTCGAGGACGTCGTCGGGGCTGCGGAACAGGACGGCTCCGTCGTCGGCACGCCGCTCCGCCGTCGCCTCCTTCGCGGCGAGCGGAGCCAGCGCCAGTCGGACGACCACGTTCGCCGATTCGATGAGGAAGAGGATGGAACCGGCCACGATCGCCGCGACCTCCGGCGGCACGGCCGCCAGGCCGGCGTAGGGCAGGGCGTCGTACCAGGTGACCACCGGCCCCTGCGGTGACGGCTGCAGCGAGCCGAGGGCCAGGACGGCGACGACGAGGAGCCCGAGCAGGCCGACGGCGGCCGCCGCCGCGCGGTGCCGTCCGGGGCGGGTGGCGGATTGCCAAACGGGGACGAACAGCAGCACGGCCACCCAGGCGCCGATCCCCACACCCAGGGCGACGGCCGCGCCGAGTACGACGCCGACGGCGGTGCCGAGCAGTCGATCCCGTCGCCAGCCGAGAGCCGCGCCGAGCACGAGCCGTGCGACGTCCGAGGCACCGACGGCGATCAACAGGGTGGCGACCACCATCATCCGAGCACCTCCGTCATCAACCGTTGTCCTTCGAAGACGGCCAGCACACCCTGCGCCCGCACGGTCTGGGACACCGCGGAGTCCGACACGCCTTCGCGCTCGGCCAGCTCGCGTTGCGTCCATCCCGACAACTTCCCGAGCAGGAGCCTACGGCCGCGGTCCGACATCGTCCCCACGAGGTGATCGCGTCCGAGGAGGTAGGCGTTGACCAGCGCCTCGTCCGGGGCATCGGCGTGCGTGCCGCCCACGGCGAACCAGGTCCTGAGTTCGTGCAACCTGGCGTACTCGTGGGCGCGGGCCCGGTCGATCGCCGCGCGTGCGGCCCACCATCCGGGTCCATCCTGCAGGGGGACGCGCAGCCCGGTGCCGATCTCCCTGACCTCGCCGAACCCCAGGCCGAAGCGACAGTCCACACCGGCGGGCAGTTCGAGGCGCACCAGCAACGACGCGAGGAGTGCGGCGGGGAGGTCGGCGAAGACCGCCTGGAACTCGTCGCCGACCGTGGGGACGAACGGCTGTCTGGCAGCGACGTGCTCATCCGCCTTCGCGAGTGCGCGTTCGACGGTCCGCTGCAGCGCGACGCGATCCGCGTGCTCCTTCGATCTCGAGATGTCGACGATCACTGCGATGGGCGCGTTCATGAGTGAAGCCTATATCTTCACTCTCGGAGAATGAAGCTTCTGGCTTCAGAATCGCGGAATGAAGCCAGGAACTTCAGACGGAACGTGGACGTCCGCCTCCGTGGCGGCGCCCTCCGCCGGACGACGGATGCCGCCCCGACAGGTGCCGCGCTACCGTTGACGGCATGAGCGCCACCGCCGCCGAGCAGCACGAGTCACGCCCGCTCGACCCGTACGACGCCGGGTGGCGACGACCGAAGGCCACCACCGCCGAGCTCCGTTCGGACGTCGTCCTCGCCATCGCGCTCGGCGTCGGCACCCTCCTCAGCCTCACGCTCTACACGATCGCCGGCTTCTACGCCGAGCCGGCCCCGATGTGGGCCTCGGTGCTGTGGGCGATCGGCATCACCACGCCCCTCGCCGTCCGTCGCCGCGCCCCCTGCACCGTGTCGGTCATCGTCGGGGTCATGTTCATCATCGGCGGCACGGTGCTCGTCCCCGAGGTGCTGTTCACGAACATCGCCCTGTTCATGGCCATCTACACCGTCGGCGCCTGGGTGTCGGACCGACGCAGAGCGGTGCTCGTCCGGGTGCTGATCATCTTCGCCATGTTCGCCTGGCTCCTCGTCTACATGTTCATCCAGGCCACCGACCCCGACGCCCTCCCGAACCTGTCCCGGGTCGGCCTCTTCTCGCCGCTCGTCGCGTTCATCCTCATCCAGATCCTCACGAACATCCTGTACTTCGGCGGCGCCTACTTCTTCGGCGAGCGCGCGTACCAGTCCGCGAGGGAGCGGGCGGTGCTCGAAGCGCGGACGATCGAGCTCGAGCAGGAGCGCGCGCGGTCGGCCCGGCAGGCGGTCGCGCTCGAACGGGTGCGGATCGCCCGTGAACTGCACGACGTCGTCGCCCACCACGTCTCCGTGATGGGCGTGCAGGCGGGGGCGGCGCGCACCGTGCTCGATGCGAACCCCGCGGCCGCGCGCGACGCCCTCACGAACGTCGAGCTCGGTGCCCGGAGCGCGATCGACGAACTGCGGAAGATGCTCGGCACCCTGCGAGCGGACGGCGACACGAACCCGGAGGACGGACCATCGACAGTGGGCGTCGGCCGGCTCGGTCAGCTCGCCGACGAGTCGAGCGCGAACGGCCTGCCGACCCGGTTCGAGCGCATCGGCGATCCGGTCCCCATCCCGGCGGTGGTCTCCTTCAACCTGTACCGGATCGCGCAGGAGGCGTTGACGAACGCCCGGAAGTACGGTGGCACCGAAGCCACGGCGGAGGTCCGGCTCCGTTACCTGACCGACGCCGTGGAGCTCGAGGTGACCAACACGGGCACCGTCCCCGCGGTGGCCAGACGTGGCGGGCTCGGACTGATCGGCATGCGCGAGCGCGTCGCATCCTCCGGCGGCGTCCTGGAGGTCGGCGCCCGCGCCCGGGGTGGCTTCCTCGTCCGCGCGGCCATCCCGCTCGGACGGTCCGGTGACCAGGCGATGGAACCGGTCGACTCCGCCCGCGACGACACCAGGGCATTGTCGTCCGCAGCAGCCCACCCCTCGACCCCGATGACGGAGGACCCAGCATGACCGAGCACCCCACCCGCATCCTCCTCGTCGACGACCAGGAACTCCTCCGCGCGGGGTTCCGCATCATCCTCGGCTCACAGCCGGGCATCGAGATCGTCGGCGAGGCGTCGAACGGTTCCGAAGCGGTGGCACTCGCGACGACGCTCGCGCCCGACGTCATCTGCATGGACGTGCAGATGCCCGGCACGGACGGCCTCGAGGCCACCCGTCGGATCGTGGCCGACCCCGAGGTGCACGCCGCGGTCCTCATCCTCACCACCTTCGACCGCGACGACTACCTGGCCGAAGCGCTCTTGGCCGGCGCGAGCGGCTTCCTGCTGAAGAACTCGTCCCCGGAGGAGCTCGTCGCGGCGGTGCGGGTGATCGCCGACGGAGAGGCGCTGCTGTCCCCCGCGGTCACGCGTCGGGTCATCGAGGGCTTCACCCGGCAGACCACGGCGGTCGCCGACCCAGCCGCCGGCCAGGCGCCCACCCAGGTCGTCCGCACGACCGGCTCCGACTACGAGCAGCTGACGGAGCGCGAGCGCGAGGTCCTGCATCTGGTGGCCCAGGGGCTGTCGAACCAGGAGATCGCCACGACCCTCTTCGTCGGTGAGGCGACCGTGAAGTCGCACGTCTCGAAGGTGCTGCAGAAACTCGCCCTCCGCGATCGCATCCAGGCGGTCATCTACACCTACGAGCACGGGCTCGCCGCACCGCGCAGCTGAGGGTTCGCTCCGCCTCGGCGCAACCCCGTCCCCCGATCCGGCGGGAGGAGTACCGTGACGACCATGGAATTTCGATACCTCGGCAACAGCGGACTCAAGATCTCAGAGATCATCTTCGGCAACTGGCTGACCCACGCCTCACAGGTGGAGAACGACGTCGCGACGGCGAGCGTCCGGGCCGCCCTCGACGCCGGCATCACCACCTTCGACACCGCGGACGCGTACGCGAACACGGCGGCGGAGCAGGTGCTCGGCGACGCCCTCAAGGACGAACGACGCGCGAGCCTGGAGATCTTCACGAAGGTCTACTGGCCCACCGGCCCCAAGGGACACAACGACGTGGGCCTGTCCCGCAAGCACATCATGGAGTCGATCGACGGGTCGCTCATGCGCCTCGGCACCGACTACGTCGACCTCTACCAGGCGCACCGGTACGACAGCGAGACCCCGCTCGAGGAGACGATGCAGGCCTTCGCCGACGTCGTGCGTGCCGGCAAGGCCCTCTACATCGGTGTCAGCGAGTGGAACGCGGAGCAGCTTCGCGCCGGCCACGCGCTCTCGAAGGAGCTGGGCTTCCAGCTCATCTCGAACCAGCCGCAGTACTCGATGCTGTGGCGCGTCATCGAGGAGGAGGTCGTCCCGACCTCCCGCGAGCTCGGCATCTCGCAGATCGTCTGGTCGCCTGTGGCGCAGGGCGTCCTCAGCGGCAAGTACCTCCCGGGTGCCGAACTGCCGCAGGGCAGCCGCGCGACGGACGAGAAGGGTGGAGCGGACACGATCAAGCGCTTCCTCGACGACGAGGTGCTGACCGCCGTGCAGCAGCTCAAGCCGATCGCCGAGGAGCTCGACCTCACGATGGCGCAGCTGGCGCTCGCTTGGGTGCTCCACAACGACAACATCGCGGGTGCGATCGTCGGCGCTTCACGCCCGGAGCAGGTCACAGCCAACGCGGCCGCTGCCGGCGTGAAGCTCGACGACTCGGTGATCGCCCGGATCGACGAGGCCGTCGCATCGGTCGCCGAGACCGACCCGGCGAAGACCGTCTCCCCGGAGTCGCGTCCCGCCTGATCAGGCCGCACCGAGACTCCCGGTCTCCCCCGTCAGACGGACGGGGAGGCCGGGCGTCGTCGCGTCAACCCGCCCCGCGGGGGATGCCGGTGCACGCGGGACGGCCGTAGCGTGATGAGCAGACGGGGAGACCCCCGCCCCGGCCCCCGCCGGACACACGCTCACTGGAGGCGGCCGATGCTCGAACTCAGCCACATCGACAAGTCGTACGGCGAACGGAAGGTGCTCGACGACGTCAGCTTCCAGGTCGCTCCCGGACGCATGACGGGCTTCGTCGGCGGGAACGGGGCCGGCAAGACGACCACCATGCGCATCCTCCTCGGGGTCCTCACCGCCAACGCCGGCACCGTGACCCTCGACGGCACCGCTCTGACCCCCGAAGACCGTCGTCGCTTCGGCTACATGCCGGAGGAGCGCGGCCTCTACCCGAAGATGCGCGTCGAGGAGCAGCTCGTGTACCTCGCGCGGCTGCACGGCTTCACCACGCACGCCGCGAAGCGCAACGCCGGCGAACTGCTCGAGCGGCTCGGCCTCGGCGAGCGCCGGAACGACACCCTCGAGAGCCTGTCGCTCGGCAACCAGCAGCGCGCCCAGATCGCGGCGGCGCTCGTCCACGACCCCGAGGTCCTCGTCCTCGACGAGCCGTTCTCCGGTCTCGACCCGATGGCGGTCGACGTGGTCGTGGGCGTGCTCAGCGAGGTCGCTTCGGGTGGAGCCCCCGTGCTGTTCTCGAGCCATCAGCTCGACATCGTCGAGCGACTCTGCGACGACCTCGTGATCATCGCGTCCGGCACCATCCGGGCCTCCGGCTCGCGCGACACCCTCCGCGAGGCGCACGCCGGCAACCGCTACGAACTCCTCACCACGGCGGACACCGGCTGGCTGCGTGAACGTCCGGGCATCACGGTCGTCGACTTCGACGGCGGTTACGCGCTCTTCGACGCCGACGATGCCGCTGCCGCCCAGGCCGTCCTCCGCGAGGCGCTCACCCACGGCGACGTCACCAGCTTCGCCCCACTCCGTCCCACCCTCGCCCAGATCTTCAAGGAGGTCATCCAGTGAGCACCGCAACGCACACGCCGACTCAGCCGAGCGGACGCCGTCACGCCGGCCCCGCCTCCCCCAGCCTCGTCCAGAGCATCGGCCTCGTCGCCGAGCGCGAGGTCAAGATGCGCCTCCGGAGCAAGACCTTCCTCATCTCGACGGGCATCCTGCTGCTCGTGATCCTCGCCGGCATCGTCGTCGGCGGGTTCATGGCGAAGAACACGGCGTCCGAGGCGATGAAGGTCGCGGTCGTGGGGAGCCCAGGCGGTGGACTCACCGAGGGTGCCGCGGGGAAGTTCGACATCACCGGCGTGCCCGACGCCGCAGCCGCCGAGCAGCTCGTGAAGGACGGTGACGTCGAGGCGGCGATCGTCCCGAGCGACAGCAACGCCACCGGCTTCGAACTGATCTTCGCGACCGAGGCGGACCCGGCGCTCGTCTCCCAGATGAGCGTCCAGCCGCAGGTCACGATCCTCGACCCCGACAGCGATGGGTCGGCGGGCTTCCTGCTCTACATCGTTTCGCTCGGCTTCGGACTCGTCTTCTTCGTGTCGGCCACGACCTTCGGTGCGTCGATCGCGCAGAGCGTCGTGGAGGAGAAGCAGACGCGCGTCGTCGAGATCCTCATGTCCGCGATCCCGGTGAAGGCCCTGCTCGCCGGCAAGGTGCTCGGCAACAGCATCCTGGCGTTCGGGCAGATCCTCGCGATCGCCGCGCTGTCGGTCATCGGCCTGACGGTGACGGGCCAGAGCGAACTCCTCGCGGGCCTCGGAACCCCCGTCGTCTGGTTCGTGGTGTTCTTCATCCTCGGCTTCATCCTGCTGGCCGCGCTGTTCGCGGCCGCCGGATCGCTCGTCTCGCGGCAAGAGGACATCGGATCGACCACCACGCCGATTACGATGCTCATCATGATCCCGTACTTCGCCGTCATCCTCTTCAATGACAATCCGCTGATCATGACGATCATGTCCTACGTGCCGTTCTCGGCCGCCGTCGGGATGCCCGTCCGCCTGTTCGTGGGTTCGGCGCAGTGGTGGGAGCCGATCCTGTCGCTCCTCATCCTCGCGGTCTCCGCGGCGCTCGTCATCCTCGTCGGCTCGCGCATCTACGAGAACTCGCTGCTCAAAATGGGTGGGCGCGTCAAGATCTCGGAAGCGCTCAAGGCATGAGCGGGCTCGGCGGGATCGACGAGGTCTTCAACCCCGGTGCCTTCGAGGCGAAGCAGTTCCTCGACGCGGAGCAGCGCCTCCCCGCGCCCGCCCCGCTCGCGGGCGACCCGGTCGGCGACATCTACGGCGACGAGCCCATCGTGCTCGACCTCGTGGACGAGGACGAGGAGGACCAGGACGCGCGGTTGACGCCCGAGCAGGCCGCCGCGAACGCGGCCTCGACCGCGACGCCGACCGTGGGCGACGACGAGGAGGCCGCCGTCGCGTCCTCGATCGCCGTGCACGCCCTCGCGTACGAGCATGCGCTCGCCCAGGAGACGCCGGACGCCGAACCCGAGCCGGGTGCGCACGCCGACGTCGACGCCGCGATCGACGCCGTCCCCGAGGAGGTCGTCCCCTCCTCCGACGGCCCGCGTCACGCCGCCGACTGACCGCACGTTCGGGTTCGCAATTCAGGAGCGCCACGGCGCGTCGCGGCCGATTCGCCTCGTCCGATGACGCCGCACCCGGGCGCTCCTGAATTGTGAACAGCCTTGACCGGGTTCCATCCACGCAGGAAGTCCGCCCGCGATGCACGGAAGCTGCGTGTGGCATGCGCGAGGATGGATCAGTGACCGACTCCTTGCATGACTCCTCCATCCGCGGCTTCGCCTCCGACAATTACTCCGGGGTCCACCCCGAGATCCTCGAAGCCCTCGCTGCGGCCAACGGCGGCCACCAGATCGCGTACGGCGAGGACGACTACACCCGTCGCCTGCACGAGGTGTTCGCCGACCACTTCGGTCGCGACGTCGCCGTGTTCCCCGTGTTCAACGGCACGGGCGCGAACGTCGTCGGCCTGCAGTCCATGCTTCCGCGCTGGGGTGCCGTCATCTCGGCGACGACCGCGCACATCAACTCCGACGAGGGCGGCGCACCCGAGCGCGTCGGCGGCATCAAGCTCCTCACGGTCGAGGCTCCGGACGGCAAGCTCACCCCTGAGCTGATCGACCGCGAGGCCTGGGGGTGGGGCGACGAGCACCGCGCCCAGCCCCTCGTCGTCTCGATCACCCAGACGAGCGAGCTCGGCACGCTGTACACCCCGGAGGAGATCCGGGCCATCGCCGACCACGCCCACGGGCACGGCATGAAGTTGCACCTCGACGGCGCCCGCATCGCCAACGCCGCGGCCGCGCTCGGGGTCCCGCTGCGGGCGTTCACCACCGACGCCGGCGTCGACGTGCTGTCGTTCGGGGGCACGAAGAACGGACTCATGTTCGGCGAGGCCATCGTCGTCCTCGAGCCCTCGGCGTCGGAGGGCTTGATCTACCTGCGCAAGCTCAACATGCAGTTGGCATCGAAGATGCGCTTCGGCGCCGCGCAGCTCATCGCCCTGCTCGAACCGGCGGCTGACGGCGGCGACGGCCTGTGGCTGCGCTCCGCCTCCCACGCGAACGCGATGGCCGCACGTCTGCGCTCCTCGCTCGAGGCCCTCATCGAAGCCGGCGAGGCACCCGGTCTCGGGTTCAGCCAGCCGACCCAGGCGAACGCGGTCTTCGCGACCCTGCCGGCCGGGGTGCCGGACCGCCTGCGCGAACGGTTCCGGTTCTACGACTGGGACGCCGCGAAGGGCGAGGTGCGGTGGATGTGTTCCTTCGACACCACCGAAGCGGACATCGACGCGTTCGTCGCCGCGATCCGAGAGGAACTCGCGCGCGGCTAGCTCCTGCGTGACGACCCACCCACGCGAGCCCAACCACGATGTGGCAAGGTTGGTGGTCGGGCTTCCATCCGGATGAGAGAGACGGTCATGCACTATCAGTCGACGCGGGGACACGACCTGCCCCAGCACTTCTCGGACATCCTCCTCGGCGGGCTCGCACCCGACGGCGGGCTCTACCTGCCGGCGGAGTACCCGCAGCTGACGGCCGAGGAGCTCGAGTCGTGGCGCGAGCTCTCCTACGCCGACCTCGCCTTCGCGGTGCTGTCGAAGTTCGCGGACGACATCCCGGCCGCCGACCTCCAGGACATCACGCGCCGCACCTACACCGCCGAGGTCTACTCGAACGGTCGCCAGGGCGACGACGCTTCACTCATCACCCCGTTGCGCACCCTCGGTGAGGAGGGCGGCACCGAACTCCGGCTCCTCGGCCTGTCGAACGGCCCGACGCTCGCCTTCAAGGACATGGCGATGCAGCTCCTCGGCAACCTCTTCGAGTACACGCTCGCGAAGAGCGGCGACGAGCTGAACATCCTCGGCGCGACCTCCGGCGACACGGGCAGCGCAGCCGAGCACGCCATGCGCGGCAAGACGGGCATCCGGGTCATCATGCTGAGCCCGCACGGCCGTATGAGCAGCTTCCAGCGCGCGCAGATGTTCAGCCTCCAGGACGACAACATCGTGAACCTCGCCGTCGAGGGCAACTTCGACGACTGCCAGGACATCGTGAAGGCCGTCTCGAAGGACGCACCGTTCAAGGCGCTCCACGCCGTCGGCACCGTCAACTCGATCAACTGGGCCCGCGTCGTCGCCCAGATCGTCTACTACGTCCACGGCTGGCTGCTGGCCACCGACGGTCCCGGCCAGAAGGTGTCGTTCTCGGTGCCGTCCGGCAACTTCGGGAACGTCTGCGCCGGCCACATCGCGCGCTCG
This sequence comes from Plantibacter sp. LMC-P-059a, assembly GCF_030209505.1. NCBI lineage: Bacteria > Bacillati > Actinomycetota > Actinomycetes > Micrococcales > Microbacteriaceae > Plantibacter > Plantibacter sp. LMC-P-059a. The sequence continues at coordinate 500,339 of NZ_JARVRZ010000002.1, forward strand.
ATGGGGCTGCCGATCGACCAGCTCGTCGTCGCCACCAACGAGAACGACGTGCTCGACGAGTTCTTCCGCACCGGCGTGTACCGCCCGCGGTCCGCGGCCGAGACGCATCACACCTCCAGCCCGAGCATGGACATCTCGAAGGCGTCGAACTTCGAGCGCTTCCTCTACGACCTCGTCGGCCAGGACGCCTCGCGGCTCGGCGAGCTGTTCCGTGCACTCGACGAGGAGGGCGGGTTCGACCTCTCCGGCACGCCCGAGTTCGAGCGCATCAGCGAGTTCGGGTTCGTCTCCGGCCGCAGCACGCACGCCGACCGGGTCGCGACGATCCGCGACGTGCACGAGCGCTACGGCGTCACGATCGACCCGCACACCGCCGACGGCGTCACCGTCGCCCGGCGCCACCTGCGGGAGGGCGTCCCGATGCTCGTCCTGGAGACCGCGCTGCCCGCGAAGTTCGCTGAGATCGTCCGCGAGGCGCTGGGCGAGGAGCCGGAGCGCCCGGCCGCGTTCGAGGGCATCGAGGGTCTGGAGCAGCGCTTCGAGATCGTGCCGGCCGACGTCGACCGCATCAAGGCGATCATCGCGGAGCACAGCGGGCGCTGACGCCGAACGGCGCGCTCACTCCCCGAGGGTCATCGGCTCCACCAGCACCCCGAGGCGCGTCCGCACCCACCACGCCCCGGTCTCGCGGCGTTCCCGTCGCGTCGTGAACCGGTACCGCCAGACCGTCACCCGGATCCACCGGGGTGGCCCGTCGGGGAACGGGTCGTCGCGGAGCAACGCGAGCGCCGCCCGGTCACCCTGTAGGAGGCGTTCGAGGTACCGCTCGAACCAGGCGGTGTCGCGAACGCCGAGCGCCAGGAACCACAGGAGCCAGTCGAGTCGGAGATGGTACGGCGCGAACTGCGGCGGGCGACGCAGCGGGTCGCCCGGTTTGCCGCGGAATCCGTACTCGCGCCACCCGGTCTCGTCGTCCGGGTCCGCGGCGTCGGTGCCCTCCACGATCAGCTCGCGGCGGACCTTCGTCACCGTGCCGAACGCCCCGTAGGCATTGACGAGGTGGTAGCGGTTGAAGCTCGCGTTCATCAGCTGTCGGCGCGAGAAGAGGTTGACCAACGGACGGATGCTGAGGAGCACGAGCCCGGTGGTCACGGCGGTGACGAGGAGCACCCACCAGAGCGGTGACGATCCGGGCTCCGGGGTCGCTGCCCCGTCCGGTGACCGCAGCCAGGGCATGACCGCACGGAAGCTCCGGTCGTCGACCGCGGCGAACGCGAGGACGACGGTGATCCAGTTGAGCCAGGCGAAGTTGCCCGTCACGATCAGCCAGAGCTGGCTGAGGATGACGAGACCTGCCGCCACCGAGGCGACCGGTTGCGGCGCGAACAGGAACCACGGCACCCCGAGCTGCACGACGTGGTTGCCGACGACCTCCACGCGGTGCGCCCAGCGGGGCAGCCGGTGCGCGTGCCAACTGAACGGGCCGGGCATCGGCTGCGTCTCGTGGTGGAACTCCATCGCCGTCAGGTCGCGCCACTCCCGCCCGCCGCGGATCTTGATCATCCCGGCACCGAACTCCAGCCGGAACACGAGCCAGCAGAGGAAGAGCACCACCGGGACCGGTGGTGCCACCGCACCGGACCCGAGGAAGGCGACGATGAACCCGGCCTCGAGGAGAAGCGTCTCCCAGCCGAACGAGGTGAACGTCTGTCCGACGTTCACGATCGAGAGATACCCCGCCCAGAGGAGGAGGAACGCGAGCATGGGCAGCCAGGGCGGTCCGAGCTGCGGCAGGCCGACGACGAGGGTCGCGGCGACGAGTGCCCCGCCCCAGGCGACCACCAGCAGCAGCCGGTCGGAGTAGTGCCAGTGGAAGAGACTCGGCGACTGGCGGAACCGGATGCGGCGGAGGAAGGAGGGGATCGGGAGCAGCCCGCGTTCGCCGAGCAACGCGGGGAACTGGTTCGCCGTCGACACGAATGCGACGAGGAAGATGGCGGCGACCCCTCGCTGCAGGACCTCGCGGGCGATGAACGAGTCACCGGCGTCGAACCAGCTCCAGGTCATCGGCGTCTCCCCTCGCTCCTCGATCCCTCGGGAGGTCCCCATGCTCCCGCGCGGACAGGATAGATCGGTCGGCCGGAGCACACCAGCCCTGCACGGCGCCCGCTGCACCGACCTACGCTGGCGGGCATGACCGACACGACGCATGGACCAGACGACCCCATGAGCGCCCGCGAGGAGCCGATCAGCCAGGGCGCGGGCGCTCCCCTCCTCGGCGAACCGATCGACGACGGCGGCGCGACCGTCCCCGACGGCACCGACGGCCCGCTCGTCACCGACGCGCAGGACGCCACCCCCGACGGACACGACGGATCCGATCTGGACGACACGGGCGACGAGGTCCCCATCGACCGTCCGACGGACGACCACGCCTTCGACCCCTTCGACGACACCCGCGTCGGCCCCGGCGACGACGAGCTCGCGGACGACATCGACGACGCCGACGACGGTTCCGAACTGCAGGACGACGGCACGGCGCCGGAGCTCGGCGAGCAGCGCAGAGGATAGGCGTCGGAGCGCCCTCAGCCAAGCCCGAGCGGCGGGAGCAGGGGATGCCTAGGCTGCCCACATGACCGATCCCATGGATGCAGCAGCAGCAGACGCGCAGCGCGACGCCCTCGCGCACGGCGGCCCCGGCGCTCAGGCGCACGTGCCCGGTGAGGACTCGACCGACAGTTCCGTCGGCGGCGTCGTCCCAGACGGCGACGCGTTCGACCGCTCGGGCGACGACGCCGCCCCGGGTGACGGCGGCCTGAGCAACGCCGGCGACGGCGTCGGCGGAGACGACGTGGTCGGCGACGCCGGACTCGACGGGGCCGACGACACCGAGGACTCGCTCGAGGACCTCGACGACGCCGACGACCTCGCGGACCACGCGCCGGTCGGCGACGACAACGGCGAGGGCCCCGAGTAGACCGGAGTCGCGCTCGGGCGGCGACGGCAAGCGGGCCTCGCCCGGCTCACCCCGGTCCCTGAGCCTGTCGAAGGGCGCTTCCGCTCCGGGCGCTCCCGGTCTGCGAGACGGTCGAGGGCGGTCAGGGGATGAGGATGAGCTTCCCGCTCGGGTGCCCCGACTCGCTCTCGCGGTGTGCGTCTGCGGCCTCGGCGAGCGGTCGGATCGTGCCGAGTTCGAAGCTGAACCGTCGGTGACCGTCCGATCCGGCCGAGGCGAGCTCCGCGACGGCCGGGATCGCCTCAGCGCGCCACGCCTGCTCCTGCTCGGTGAGCGGGAGCGGATTGCCACCGGACCACGCTTGGATCCCGAGCGCGGCCGCCCTCGCGCCGACCACGATCGTCCCGATGTTCCGGCGGTCGTCGACGAGCTCGAAGGAGGCGTCGAGCGCTTCGTCGGTCCCGACGGCGTCCAGCACGCGGTCGATGCCCTGCGGCGCGACCTCGTGGACGCGCTCGACCAGGCCGGGTCCGTAGGCGACCGGGACGGCTCCGAGTTCGCGCAGACGCTCGTGGTTCCGCTCGCTGGCCGTCGCGACGACCGTCGCGCCCCACGCCACGGCGAACTGCACGGCCGCGTGCCCGACCGCGCCCGAGCCGCCATGGATGAGGAGGGTCGTCCCCTCGGTCACCCCGAGCGAGCGCAGGGCCTGATAGGCGGTGCTCACCGGGATGCCGATCGCCGCCGCCTCCTCGAAGGAGACGCCCGCCGGCTTGGCGATGATCTGCTGCGGCGTCACGACGACGTGCGTCGCGTAGGTCCCCGAGGCGTTCGTGATGACGACCTCGTCGCCCACCGACCAGCCTTCGACCCCTTCGCCGACCTCGGCGACCACGCCGGAACCGTCGCTCCCGACCCGGCGCGGCCCGGTCAGCTCGCCGCCTCGGATGCCGCTCCGGAGCTTCCAGTCGATGGGGTTCACCCCGGCGGCGCGGACCTCCACGACGAGCTCGCCCGGACCCGCGTGCGGGGTCGGCACCTCGACGGTCTCAAGGACGTCTGCGGACCCGAGCTCCCGATACTGGATGACGGTGGCCATGTCGTTCCCTTCTCGTGACGCGGCGGAGTGCCGCTCGTCGACGGTCGCCGCCCTGGAAGACGGCGTTCCGAGGCTACTCCCGACCCTCCTCCACAGCGCCTCGGGGGTGGCCGAGCATGACGCCGGATGACCGCCGGATGGCACCGGTCGGTGCGGCCCCCGTAGCGTTGGAACATGCCTCCCACTGATGGATCGATGTCCGCCGCGGCCTCCGCGACCATCGCGAACCTGCTCGCCGAGACCCGCAGCTACGCGCCGCCCGCCGACATCGCGCGTGAGGCGAACGTCGGCCCGGGCGAGTGGGCGCGTGCCGCGGCCGACCCCGTCGCGTTCTGGGAGGAACAGGCACGCCGACTCGACTGGGTCACCCCCTGGGAGACGGCGCACACCTGGGAGCCTGCGCGCCCGGTCGACGGCTCCGATCCCGACGACCCCTCGTCGGAACTCACCGTCCCCGCCGCGACCTGGTTCGCCGGGGGCACGCTCAACGTCGCGGTCAACTGCGTCGACCGACACGTCGACGCCGGGCGGGGCGACAAGGTAGCGCTGCACTTCGAGGGCGAACCGGGCGACCGCCGCTCGATCACCTACGCCGAGTTGCAGCGCGAGGTCTCGAAGGCGGCGAACGCCCTCACCGAACTCGGCATCGGGCAGGGCGACCGCGTCGTCATCTACCTCCCCGTGATCCCGGAGACGGTCATCGCGACGCTCGCGGTCGCCCGTATCGGTGCCATCCACTCGCTCGTCTTCGGCGGCTTCTCGGCGGAGGCACTGCGGTTCCGCGTCGAGGACACGGAGGCGAAGCTCCTCATCACCACCGACGGCCAGTACCGTCGCGGTGCTGCGGTGCCGGTCAAGCAGAACGCCGACGCCGCCGTCGACGGCGTCCCCTCGGTGGAGCACGTCCTCGTGGTCGCGCGGACGGGCGAGGAGACCCCGAACGTGCCGTGGACGCCCGGGCGCGACGTCTGGTGGCACGACACGGTCGGCGTCGCCGCCGACACCCATGAGGCCCAGGCCTTCGACGCCGAGACCCCGCTGTTCATCATCTACACGAGCGGCACGACCGGGAAGCCGAAGGGCCTCGTGCACACCTCAGGCGGGTATCTCACTCAGGCGTCCTGGACCCACTGGGCGGTCTTCGACGCGAAGGACGACGACGTCCACTGGTGCACCGCCGACCTCGCCTGGGTCACGGCGCACACCTACGAGATCTACGGGCCCCTCTCCAACGGCCTCACCCAGGTCATCTACGAGGGCACACCGAACACCCCGCACCAGGCGAGGCACTTCGAGATCATCGAGCGGTACGGGGTGACGACGTACTACACGGCGCCCACGCTCATCCGGACGCTCATGACGTGGTTCCCGGAAGGCCCGCCGCCAGAGCACGACCTCTCGAGCATCCGGCTGCTCGGCACCGTCGGCGAGGCGATCAACCCCGAGGCCTGGATGTGGTTCCGCGAGCGCATCGGCCGCGGCGAGGCCCCCGTCATCGACACCTGGTGGCAGTCCGAGACGGGTTCAGCCGTCATCGCGCCGCTGCCCGGTGCGACCACGATCAAGCCGGGCTCCGGGAGTCGCGCCCTCCCGGGCCTCGAAGCACTCGTCGTCGACGAAGCGGGCGAGACGGTGCCCTACGGTTCCGGCGGGTACCTCGTCGTCAGCCGGTTCGGGCCCTCGATCGCACGCACCGTCTGGGGCAACCCGGAGCGGTACCGCGACTCCTACTGGGCGACGTACTGGAAGCAGGGCTACTTCTTCTCCGGAGACGGCGCGAAGTGGGACGCCGACGGCGACATCTGGGTGCTCGGCCGGGTCGACGACGTCATCAACGTGTCGGGCCACCGGCTGTCGACCATCGAGATCGAGTCCGCCCTCGTCTCGCACCCGCACGTCGGCGAGGCCGGCGTGGTCGGGGTGCACGACCCGATCACCGGCAGTGCGATCGCGGCCTTCGTCATCCCCTCCTCGCGCTCGCACGGGCCCGAGGCCGACGAGGAGGCGTACTGGCTGGAGCGTTCCGCGAGCCTGGAGGCGGCGCTCCGCGCGCATGTGGCGAACGAGATCGGGCCGATCGCGAAACCGCGCGACGTCTTCGTCGTCCCCGACCTCCCGAAGACGAGGTCAGGCAAGATCATGCGCCGCCTCCTCGGCGACATCGTCGACCGCCGTCCGCTCGGCGACACCACGTCACTCCAGGACGAGTCCGCACCGCACCGGATCGCCGAGATCGTGAACGCCGCCCGAATCGTGCAGGCCGGGGAATAGCCCGCGGATCCATGCAGTTGCATCCATCGTCAATGGAGACGCCGACCCTGTTCCATTCCCCGTCCCCCTTTGGAGATCCATGTCCATCGTGACTCGCACCGCCCAGACCGATGCCCCCATCCTCGACGTCCTCGCCGACCGCTGGAGCCCCCGCGCCTTCGTCAGCGAGCCCGTCGACGCGGCGAAGCTGGCCTCCGCGCTCGAAGCCGCACGGTGGTCGCCGAGCGCCAACAACAGCCAGCCCTGGCGGTTCATCGTCGGCACGAAGGGCACGGAGACGTTCGACAAGATCGCCGAGCAGCTGGTGCCGTTCAACCGCGGGTGGGCCGCCCAGGCGGGCGCGCTCGTCGTCGCCGTCGCCGAGACCCTCGACGACGAGGGCAAGGAGCGCCCGTGGGCGATCTACGACCTCGGCCAGGCCATGGCGCACCTGAGCGTCCAGGCCCACAGCGACGGGCTCTTCGCCCACCAGATGGCCGGGTTCTCCGCCGACGGCCTCCGCGAGGCCTTCTCGCTGCCGGACGGCCTGCTGCCCTTCACCGTCACGGCCCTCGGCGAACTCGGTGAGCCCGAGCTGCTGCCGGAAGGCATGCTCCGCGACCGCGAGAGCGCTCCGCGCGAGCGTCGCCCCATCGCGGACCTCGTGATCGTCCAGGAGTAGTCCGCCCGCTCCACCCTGCTGCGCAGTCCGGTCCGCCGGGCTGCGCAGTCGTCGTTCCGGGGCTCACTCGTCGTAACCGTCCCTGAGACCCTCGCGCGGTCCCCGAGCACCCTCGCGGTCCCTGAGCCTGTCGAAGGGCGTGTCCGTCGCGTCGCTACAGCCCGGCGACGAGGTTGATGACGGTCGCGAGGATCACGGAACCGAAGAGGTACGAGAGCAGCGTGTGCTTCAGCACCGTGCGTCGCAGCTCGCTGGTGCGGAGCGTCGTGTCGGACACCTGGTACGTCATCCCGAGGTCGAAGGCGAGGTAGGCGAAGTCGCTGTACTGCGGAGCCTCCTCCTGGTTGAAATCGATCCCACCCTCCGGAGCGGCGAAGTACATGCGCGCGTACCGCAGCGTGTAGATCGTGTGGATGAGCGCCCAGGAGAGCGCCACGCTCAGCACGGCGAAGCCCGCGAGCACGCCCTGCTCGACGCCGGACGACGCCCGCGCCTGGAGGATGACGACGCTCAGCGCCACGAGGCTCCCGACACTCGCGAGCACGATGAGCACCTCGCTCGTCGTCCGCCCCGGCTCCTCGGATGTCGCGTGTTCCCGCGTCCGGTCCGGGCCCATCCGCCAGATCCGCACCCAGAGCGATCCGACGAAGACCACACAGGTGGCACCCCAGCCGGCGAGGATCGCGCCCGCCCAGAACCACTGCAGACCGGCGACCACCCCTACGACCAGGCCGATGAGGGCGGAGACGGACAGCCGGAGTTTCGCGCCGTGCCGCACCATGATCGGTCCTGGGGTCGATGAGCTCACGAGCTGATCGTGGCACCGTCCGCCTGGCTCACGGCGCAGGCTCGCGGCCGATGACGCAGGTCACGCCGGACCGACGAACAGCTCCTCCAGCTCGGCGAAGACGCCGACGGCGAGGCGTTCGAACTGCTCGGCACCGAGCCGGATCGTCTCGCCGGGGACGAGGCCGGTGAACGAGCCCTCCACCGCGTACGTCAGGACGGTACCGACCGTGAACACCCGCTCGTGTTCGATGATCGATGCGACGATGAGTTCCAGCTCGTTCAGGGCACCCGGCCCTCGGCCGAGCACCGACCGCACCCGATGGACGAAGGGTCGGTCGAGCACGAGGGTCAGGCCGGTGAAGAACTCGGGGTCGACCACCGCCACAGCCGCGGGGTCGGCTCCGGCCTCGGCGAGGGTCGCCCGTCCGGCGATGAGGGCAGCGATCATCGCCTTCGCCTGGTCGACCTCGCGCTGTTCGAAGGTCTTGCGTCCCAGCATGGGCGTCTCCTCGGGTGTCTCGGATCGGGTGCGCCTCACGCTACTCCCCCGCGTGCCCGACACGTCGTGGGCGCAGGAGTCGAGGCGCGGCGGTCAGGCCTTCGTCCGGCGGCGACGCGGGACGTGGAGCGACACGACCCCGGCCTCGCGGTTGATCCGGCGCGCCCAGGCACGCCACACCAGGGCGAACACGACCACGAGGACCACGAGGGTGGGCAGGCTGAGGATGCCGAGGGCCGGGTTGTCGGGGAAGAGCAGCCCCCAGACCACGGCGTTCCCGTCCCAGAGCCCGTGCATGATCGCGACCCCCAGATAGGCGAGCACGACGCCGAGGGTGACCCGGAAGCGGCCGTTGCGTGCGGCGGCGAACACAGCGGCGGCCAGGAGCGCCGTCCACAGCGGGTGACCGACAGGGTCGAAGATCGTCCTCCCGACGGCCGCTCGTGCCGCCTCGAACGATGGGTGGGCGATGATCGTCTCGATCGGAGTCGCGCCGGCGGCCAGCTTCTGCGTGTCCTCGACGCCCTGCGCCCAGCCCTGCCCGATGTACCAGAGGTTCTCGAGGACCGCGAACCCGATGCCGACGGCCCCGCCGACGAAGAGTCCTCCGCGAGCGGTCTTGCGCGGCAGGCGCCAGGCGATGATGACGACCGCGATGATCTTCGCGAGCTCCTCCGCGACACCGGCGAAGAACAGGCCGACGTCGCGCGGGTTGTCGCGCAGATCGGTCGCGGCCACTCCGATGAGGGAGTCGAAGGTGCTGCCGAGCGAGATCGCGACGAAACCACCGACGAGCACCGCCCACAGGAGGACGGGGATGGTGACCCCGTCGCCCGGCTGCAGGCGCCGCACCATCACGAGGAGCAGCGTGGCGGCGGCCAGGCCGGAGCCGAGGAGGATCCAGGCGGGGATGACCGCCGGGTTCCCGAGGAGCACGTGCGGCACGAGGAGGAGGAACGCCCAGAGACCCAGCCCACCGAAGAAGAACCAGGTGGTCGCGTGGCGGCGTCGCCAGATCGGGGCTGGCGGCTCGATCGTCTCGGGGGTCGTGCTCGGGGCTGCGTGTGACATCGGGTCCTCTCAGGGCGCGCCGATCGGGCCCATGGCGAGGATCACGCTAGTGCGCGTCGCCCGCCGCACGACAGGGGGTTCCTCCCCCATTCGGGGGTGACTTCCGACGCGGCGCTGTCGCGTGAGCGCGGGGTACACGCGTGAGCGCGCCCCTATGGTGGGCCGCGCTCACGTCGGTGGGCCGCGGTCACGTCAGCGCACCGCGCCGGCCACGACGATCGGGCGACGCTAGGCCGGGACCTCCGCACGTTCGACCGTCAGGCCATCGCCGTCGAGCGCCAGCCCGACGTGGACCGTGTCGCCGTCGCGGATCGACCCGTCGAGGATCGACCGCGCCAGGCGGTCGTCGATCTCCCGCTGCATGAGTCGACGCAGCGGACGCGCGCCGTAGAGCGGGTCGTAGCCGCGCTCAGCGAGCCAGGCCCGGGCATCGGGCGTCACGGCCAGGTGCAGTCGACGCTCGCCGAGGCGACGCTGCAGGCGGTCGATGTAGAGCTCGACGATCTGGCCGAGCTCCTCCTCGCTGAGCGGCTGGAACACGACGATGTCGTCGAGCCGGTTCACGAACTCCGGCTTGAACGCCTGGCGCACGAGCTGCTGGACGGCCTCCTCCTTCTGCTCGAGGGAGAGCGAGGCGTCCATCAGATACTGCGAGCCGAGGTTGGATGTCAGCACGAGGATCACGTTCCGGAAGTCGACCGTGCGGCCCTGACCGTCGGTCAGTCGTCCATCGTCGAGCACCTGGAGCAGGATGTCGAACACCTCCGGGTGCGCCTTCTCCACCTCGTCGAGGAGGACCACCGAGTACGGGCGCCGACGTACGGCCTCGGTCAGCTGACCGCCCTGCTCGTAGCCGACGTAGCCGGGAGGGGCTCCCACGAGTCGGGAGACCGAGTGCTTCTCGCCGTACTCGGACATGTCGATCCGGACCATGGCCTTCTCGTCGTCGAAGAGGAACTCGGCGAGCGCCTTCGCGAGCTCCGTCTTACCGACGCCGGTGGGGCCGAGGAACATGAAGGACCCGGTCGGGCGGTCGGGGTCGGAGATGCCGGCCCTGGTGCGGCGGACGGCGTCGGACACGGCGGCGACCGCGCGGTGCTGACCGATGAGGCGGCGGGAGAGCTCCTGCTCGAGGTGCAGCAGCTTCTCCGTCTCGCCCTGGAGCAGTCGGCCCACGGGGATGCCGGTCCAGGCGGCGATCACGGCCGCGATGTCTTCGGCGGTCACCTGGTCGTTGACCATGCGGGGCTCACCGTCGGCATCCTGCTCGGCGGACTCCGCCATCGCCAACTCGCGTTCGAGCTGGGGGATGTCGGCGTAGAGGAGCTTCGAGGCCTGCTCGAGCTTGCCCTCGCGTTGCGCGCGTTCGGCCTTGCTGCGGGCGGCGTCGAGCTGCTTCTTGAGGTCGCCGACCCGGTTGAGGCTCGCGCGCTCCTTCTCCCACCGGGCCTGCAGCTCACCGAGCGCCTGCTGGCGTGTGGCGAGGTCTTCCCGCAGGCGGGCGAGGCGTTCCTTGGAGGCGTCGTCCTTTTCCCGTTTCAGCGCGAGCTCTTCGAGCTTCAGACGGTCGACGCTGCGTCGGAGTTCGTCGATCTCGACCGGGGCGGAGTCGATCTCCATGCGGAGGCGGCTGGCCGCCTCGTCGATGAGGTCGATGGCCTTGTCTGGCAGCTGGCGCGACGTGATGTACCGGTTGGAGAGCGAGGCCGCGGCGACGAGCGCGTTGTCGGCGATAGCCACCTTGTGGTGGGCCTCGTAGCGTTCCTTCAACCCGCGGAGGATGGCGATGGTGTCCTCCACGCTCGGCTCCCCGACGAAGACCTGCTGGAACCGCCGCTCCATGGCGGCGTCCTTCTCGACGAACTCGCGGTATTCGTCGAGGGTGGTCGCGCCGATGAGTCGCAGTTCACCGCGAGCGAGCATGGGCTTCAGCATGTTCGCCGCGGCGACGGAGCCTTCACCACCGCCGGCGCCCATGAGCACGTGCAGCTCGTCGATGAAGGTGATGATCTGACCGTCGGACTCGTCGATCTCCTTGAGGACGGCCTTGAGTCGCTCCTCGAACTGCCCGCGGTACATGGCACCTGCCACGAGGGCGGAGAGGTCGAGCGACACGAGCTGCTTGCCCTTGAGACTCTCGGCAACGTCGCCCGCGACGATCCGCTGGGCGAGGCCCTCCACGACGGCGGTCTTGCCGACCCCGGGTTCGCCGATGAGGACGGGGTTGTTCTTGGTACGCCTGGTGAGCACCTGGCTCACACGACGGATCTCGGCGTCGCGGCCGATGACCGGGTCGAGCTTGCCCGACGCGGCGATCTCGGTCAGGTTGACGCCGTACTGCTCGAGCGCGCTGCGCTGATCCTCCTGCTGAGGCGTCTGGCCTGCTGGCATGGGTACGGTCTCCTGTTCAAACTTGAGTGAATCTGACTCAAGTTTACCACCGCGCCAACCAGGCGACAAGATGCGACCGACAGGTGCCCTCCAGCTCGTAGAAGGGTAGGCTTACCTATCGATGCCTCGCCTCAGTGAACAGACCCCCGACTCGATCTTCATCCTCCTCGCAGCCGTCGTCCGGCGGATCGAGCAGGTGAGCCCGAGCTATCGGCGATTCACGTTCACCGGTCCCGAGGTCCAGCACATCGCGGACAACCGCCATGATCAGCGCATCAAACTGCTCTTCCCGCTGCCCGACACCGGGTTCGACGAGCTGCCCATGCACGACGACTGGTACCAGGCCTGGCGGATGCTGCCCAACGATAAGCGTCACCCGATGCGGACCTACACGATCCGCGAGGTCCGGCCGGAGCTCGCCGAATTCGACGTCGACATCGCCATCCACGGCCGCGTCGGACCGGCATCCTCCTGGGCGATGGACGCCGAGGTGGGCGATGAGCTCGTCGTCAACGTCCCGAACGCGCGGTCTGCCGTGGCGGCCGGCGGCATCGACTGGCACGCGCCGGCGACGGTCGACCAGGTCCTCCTCGCCGGTGACGAGACGGCGCTCCCGGCGATCGCCGGCATCCTCGAGAGCCTGCCGGACACCGCCCGCGGGATCGCCGTCGTCGAGCTCCCCCACGCCGACGACGTCGCCGCCCTCTCCACGAAGCCCGACGGCGTCGAGCTCATCGTGCTCCCCCGCGGAACGCAGCCCGTCGGCACCCTCCTCATCCCCGAGGTCGAGCGGATCGCCGGTCGTCTCGCACCGTCGGTCGACACCGCGACGATCGCCACGCAGCCCGCGCTGGAGGACGTCGACGTCGACACCGAGCTGCTCTGGGAGGCACCCGTCAACGCGACCGGAGGGCCGGTGCTCGAGAGTGCGCCGCTCTACGCCTGGCTGGCAGGGGAAGCCTCCGCCATCAAGACGCTGCGCAGGCACCTCGTCTCCGGCTGCGGCGTCGACCGCAAGTCGGTCGCGTTCATGGGCTATTGGCGCCACGGCAGGGCCGAAGACAACCGATGAGCCGGTGAGCGCCGACCTCGACAGCCTGCGGCTCCCGACCGCGGCCGCCCGCGCCCGCGAGGCCTCCACCGGCATCGCGCGGACGACGACCGCGCGTTGGCTCCTGCTCGTCGCCGCGCTCCTCCTCCTCGCGGTCATCGCCGCCGCGAGTCTCTTCATCGGTTCCGGCACCATCAGCGTGTCGGAGGTGTGGCGGGCGCTCACGCAGGGCGGCGACGACACGAACGCGATCCTGGTGAGCGGGTTCCGGGTGCCCCGCATGCTCCTCGCGATCGGCGTCGGTGCGGCACTCGGACTCGCCGGGGCGATGATGCAGGCGGTCACCCGCAACCCACTCGCCGACCCGGGCATCCTCGGCGTCAACGCGGGCGCGTACCTGGCGGTCGTCCTGGCCGTCGCCATCGCCGGGGCGGCGGACCTCGGCTCGTACGTCTGGTGGTCGTTCGCCGGCGCGGGCGTCGCGTCCGTCGTGGTCTACGTGATCGGCTCGCGTGGGCGGGCAGGGGCCACGCCGGTGCGCCTCGTCCTCGCCGGGGTCGCCCTCTCCGCGACGCTGCAGGGCGTGACCTTCGCCATCACCATCCGGAACCCCGACATCTTCGACAAGATCCGCTTCTGGCAGGCCGGCTCCCTGCAGAACCGCCAGCTGGACGTGTTCCTCGGGGTGCTGCCGTTCCTCGTCGTCGGCGCGCTCCTCGCGCTCGTCGTCTCCTGGTCGCTCAACGCCGTCGCCCTCGGGGACGACCTCGCGACCTCGCTCGGCACGAAGGTCCTCCGGACGCGCGTGCTGTCAGTCGTCGCGATCACCCTCCTGTGCGGTTCGGCCACCGCGGCGGCCGGGCCGATCGCGTTCCTCGGGCTCATGTCGCCCTACCTCGCCCGAGCCGTCGTCGGTCCGGACCAGCGCTGGACGCTGCCGTTCACCATGGTGTTCGCTCCGATCATCTTCCTGCTGTCCGACCTCCTCGGGCGGGTGGCCGTGCCCGGCGAGATGCCCGTCGGCATCGTGACCGCGTTCATCGGTGCGCCAGTGCTCATCGTGCTGATCCGCCGGTCGAGAGCGCAGGGGCTGTGACCGCGTTCGCCGAGCCGGGGCGCCGCACCGTGCGCCTCGGTCCGATCAGCTGGGTGGTGCATCGGCGCGAGCTCGCCGTCGTCGCGATCCTGTCCGTGATCGTCGTGGCCGTCGGGGCGTTCGCGGTCACCCAGGGCGAGTACCGCATCCCGCTCGGCAAGCTCCTCGCGGCGTTCGCGGGTGACGGTTCGGAGAGCGTGCTGCGGATCGTGCTGGAGTGGCGACTGCCCCGGGTGGTGATCGCGGTGGTTGGCGGGATCGCCCTCGGGCTGTCCGGGGCGATCTTCCAGTCGATCACCCGCAACCCGCTCGGCAGCCCGGACATCATCGGCTTCAACTCCGGCGCCTTCACGGGTGCGCTCATCGTCACCCTGGTCGTCGGCGGTGGGTATGCCGCGACGGTCACGGGCGCGCTGATCGGCGGGCTCGCGACCGCGCTCGTCGTGTACGTCCTCGCCTGGTCGAGGGGCGTCCAGGGGTTCCGGCTCATCGTGATCGGCATCGCGATCAGCGCCGTCCTCAACGCGTTCAACGACTACCTGCAGCTGCGCGCCGACCTCAACGCGGCGATCGCGGCGGCGAGCTGGGGCATGGGTTCCTTGGCCGACCTCGGCTGGAGCGACGTCGTCCCGGTGACGATCGCCGTCGCGGTCCTGGTGCCGCTGCTCGGGCTCCTGTCGCGTCGGCTCGGCATGCTCGAACTCGGTGACGACATCGCGAAGGCGCTCGGTATCCCGGTCGAGCGCACGCGACTGCTACTGCTCGTCGTCGGGGTCGCCCTGACGGCGACCGTGACCGCGGTCGCCGGCCCGATCGTCTTCGTCGCCCTCGCCGCACCCCAACTCGCACGACGACTGACGAAGTCGGCCGGCATCACCCTCGTACCCTCGGCCGCCATGGGCGCGGCGTTGCTCCTCGTGAGCGACGTCGTGGCCCAGCGGATCATCGCCCCGGCCGCCCTGCCGGTCGGCGCGGTGACCGTGACCCTCGGTGGCATCTACCTCATCGCCCTGCTCATCACGCAGGCGGGAAAGCGCTGACATGAAGACCGAATCCCCCACCCCGAGACTCGCCGGCTCCGGACTCCGCGTCGGCTACGACCAGCGGACGATCATCCACGAGCTCGACCTCGCGATCCCCGACGACTCGTTCACCGTCATCGTCGGCCCGAACGCCTGCGGCAAGTCGACGCTCCTCCGCGCCCTGGCCCGATTGCTCAAGCCGACGCAGGGACACGTGCTGCTCGACGGGCAGGAGATCACCCGGTTCCCGTCGAAGGAGGTCGCGAAACGCATCGGCCTGCTGCCGCAGACGTCGATCGCGCCCGACGGCATCTCGGTGATCGACCTGGTGTCGCGCGGGCGGTACCCGCATCAGTCGATCCTCAAGCGCTGGTCGGCTGCTGACGAGGCGGCCGTGATCGCGGCGATGGAGGCGACGAACGTGTCCGAGCTGTCCGGTCGGCTCGTCGACGAGCTGTCGGGTGGCCAGCGTCAGCGCGTGTGGGTCGCGATGGCGCTCGCCCAGGACACCCCGTTGCTGCTGCTCGACGAGCCGACGACGTTCCTCGACATCACGCACCAGGTGGAGCTCCTCGACCTGTTCACCCGCCTCAATCAGGAGGGTGGCCGCACGCTCGTCGCGGTGCTGCACGACCTGAACCAGGCGGCCAGGTACGCGACGCACCTGATCGCGATGCGCGACGGTCGTGTGGTCGCGCAGGGGGCGCCATCCGACATCGTGACCGCGGAGCTGGTGGAGGAGGTCTTCGGCCTCCGCTGCCGCATCATCGATGACCCCGAGTCGCACACGCCCCTGGTCATCCCGCTCATGGGCGCGCACTGACGCGACCCGTCGATCACGGTGGGGCGCTGCCGGCGCGGTGCGCTGGCGTGAGCGCGGTGCTGCGGGCACGGGCGCGCCCCGGTGACGTGAGCGCGGGCCTCCGGAGAGGTGCGCTCACGCCGACGGGGCGCGCTCACGGCAGTGAACGGGTGCCGGGTTCAGCAGCCGACGGTCCGTTTGCCGGGTCGGCAGGGCTGGTCGACGCCGACCGTCGCGTTGCGGACGACCTGGATGGGGTGCGGGGTGTCCGTCGGGATGCTGAGGGTTCCGGAGACGGGGAGCCAACCACTGTCGCCGATCCGGTACTCGGCCGCGTACTCCACCTCGGCCGTGATGGTCTTGGTGCCGACGGTCGTGTAGCGGTGGCTGGTGGGCGTCTTGGAGAACTCCGGGAGACCGAGCGAGGCCCAGGTGGCACCGCCGGTGCTGCTGGTGGTGGTCGTGCCGTCGCCGTAGTCGATGGTGAATCCGACGGGGATGAAGTTCACCTCCGCCGTCTGCCCGAGGAGGGTCCCGGAGCGCGTGTGGCCCGATGCGCCGGCGATGACGTTGGTGTGGAGCCCGCGGATGCCCCATGCGTCAGGTTCCGTGGTGATGGTCGGGGCCGCGGGCGCGAAGCTGATGAGCTCACGGATGGTGACCGGTTGTGCGGCGGGCGTGGGTTCGAAGCCGGGGATCAGCTCACCGGGAGTGATCGTGTAGCAGTCGTCGGGGCGGATGAGGCTGCACACGGTCCGTTCGCCATTGGGCCCGTCGGTCACGCCGGGTGGAAGCTCGGCCGAACCCCCGCCGCTTTCACCACCGCCAGAGCCCCCGGAGCCGCCACCACCGGTTCCGGGACGCTCGACGCTGCCGCCGATGTCGACCGAACCGCTGCCGATGCAGGCGCCATTGAGATAGTCCACCTCCGTGCAACCACTCGCCTGGGCGGCGGAGAGCGGAGCAGTAACAGTCATCGCGATCGCTAGAGAAATGGCCAGGGCCTGAAAGGCTTGCTTGATCATGCGCAGATGTCACTTTCCGAGATGGGGTTCTTGCTGGATATGAGAAGCGCCTCGTTCTCCGAAACCAGTTGCATCTCCGTGGCGCGTAGCTCGTCCCGCTCCGGCCTGACAACCGACGCTCCGTTTGCGTCGAGAACATCGACGCCGGTGTAGTCGATGCAAGCTCGAACAACCGCCACAACGTGGACAGCATCCGGCCGGTCCCACCAGTGGACGAGTTCGACTCGCGTCACTGAGGCCTCCCCCGTGGTGTGCCATCCGTTCGAGGTCATCTCGGCGAAGCCCGCAGACTCTGCCTCGGACAGCTCGGGCGTGAATACCTCGTCGAGTTGCTCTAGGTCTTCGCCTGTCGCCCCGATCGTGTTGACGGCAAGGATGAAGGCATCGAGCTTCTCCGTCACGGCTGCCAGCGCCTCCTCCTCATTCGCGAACACCGGCGGTGGCGAACTGCTCGTCGGGGGTGATGGATCAGGGCCGGTGCACGCGGCCAGGGCGAGGATCGATCCAACGAGGACGAGGGCGGTGAGGGCGCGAGGAAGTTGGGTGACTGGCATCCATCGACGCTATGGCTGCTCTTCCGCCCTCCTGCGGTTATCCACAGAGCAGATATGCCTACACCGACATATGCTGCGCAACTGGCCCTTTTGCCAGCGCGGTGCGCTGACGCGAGCGCGCCCCGTGGAGGTGAGCTCGCCCCTCCGGAGACCCGCGCTCGCCTCAGAGACCCGCGCTCACGTCAGCGCACCGCGCTCACGTCAGCGCACCGCGCTGGCCGAACCACCAGTCGTTACCGGGACGTGACCCAGGAAGCTTAGGCTTACCTCATCCCCCGCACTCTCTACGGAAAGCAGAACATGCGCCGCATGCCCCGCACCCTCACCGCCGTCGCCGCTCTCGCGGTCGCCGGCCTCGCCCTCGCCGGCTGCACCGCCGGGTCCTCCACCGACGACGCGTCAACGGGCACGCTCGGCACCGTCGACACGATGTTCGGCCAGGTCACGGTCCCCGAACCCGCCGGCGACCTCACCGTCGTCGCACTCGGCTGGTCCGACGCGGAGATGGCGCTCTCCCTCGGCGTCGTGCCCGTCGGCGTCTACGACTGGCAGTCCCTCGGAGCCGACAACAAGGGCGTCGGCCCCTGGGCGACGGAGCTCTTCGGCGACGTCACCCCGGAGATCATCGAGGACAGCGGCGACACCGTCAACTACGAACAGATCCAGGCCCTCGAGCCCGACCTCATCCTCAACACGCGCTCCGCGGGCGACGAGAAGCAGTACGAGCGACTCTCCAAGATCGCCCCGACGGTCTTCGCACCGAAGGGCACCGCCGCGTTCGCGACCCCGTGGGACGTCCAGCTCGAGCAGGTCGCCGCAGCGCTCGGCAAGACCCAGGAGGGCGACGCGCTCGTGTCCGCCACGAAGCAGTCCATCAACGAAGCCGCAGACCTCCACCAGGAGTTCGCCGGCCTGACCGCGGTCGCGGCGACGAAGTTCGGCGACGCCTACGGCGCCTACCTCGAGGGCGACGGGCGCTTCGACATCCTCGCCGACCTCGGCTTCCGACAGAACCCCGCCGTCCTCGACCTCGAGACGGCCGGTTTCTACGCGGCCGTGTCGGCGGAGCAGGTCTCGGCCTTCGACGCCGACGTCGCCGTCATGCTCCCGATCGGCTTCACCGCCGCCGAGACGACCGGCGACCCTCTGCTCGCAAGCCTCCCCGTCGTGCAGGACGGCCGCGCCATCATCCTCGACCCGACCGACGAGCTCACGCAGGCCTACAGCGCCGCATCGGTGCTGAGCATCCCCGTGGTCCTCGAGCAGCTCGTCCCGAAGCTCGCCGAGGCCGCCGCCAAGGTCGCGAAGTAGGCACAGCGGCACCCCGCGAGGGGCTGCACCCGAGAGCCGGACGGAACCACGTGTTCCCTCCGGCTCTCGTGCTCTCCGCCTCCACCGCCCGCGTCGGTCAGGCCGGCCGCACCAGCGTCCGCAGCCGCATCGCGCCCAGCAACCCGACGAGCAGCAGGGCGACCAGGAGCAGTGCGACGGCAACCCCTCCCGACACCGGGAAGAGCACCGTCAGCCCGCCACCGATGAGGAACGCCAACAGGACGGCGTCCGACTGCCAGATGAGGACGTTCAGGGACGAGACGTCACCGACCGGCGTCGGGATCGGCATGAGCAGGCCGATCGGCAGCGGCCCCTTTGCGGCGTCGAAGACCCGCAGCACGACGAGCCAGGGTCCGAGCAGCAGCCACCACCCCAGGGGCTGCAGGAGCAGGGTCCCGCCGGACATCGAGACCACCAGGAGCCCGAGCACGGCACCGACACCACCGAATCCGAGGACGGCGATGAGGGGTGCGAGCGCACCGGCGAGGACGAGCGCGCGCGGGCTCCGGCCGTAGAGGGTGGGAGCACCGGCGCTGTCGACGCCGTGCCGGACGGCATCGCACCACACACCGACCGCGAGGTAGGCGCCGAACACCGCCGGGAGGGCGAGCATCCACCGAACGCCGTCCGGAAGACCGAGCGCGATGACGACCGCGGCTCCCGACGCGACGAGCACCGACGAGCCGAGCAGCATCCGTGCCGGCGTGCGACGCGCACCGACGACCGACCGGCGGAGGACGACGAGCCAGAACGGACCACCCATCCGGAGCGGGATCCGTCGGCCTCGCGTCGGCGAGGCGCGGAGGCCGCCGACGGCACCGGAGGCGTCGCCGCTCTGCACCATCATCCCGACGCGCTGCCACCGCAGCGCCTGCTCGAGGAGCGGCCCGCTCCGGAGGCGGTCCAGTTCGCGCGGGACGAGCAGGAGCGCGAGGAGCCCGAGGAGGACCAGGGCCACCGCCGGCCACCAGGCGACCGGTACGCCGACCACCGCGAACCAGCCGCCACCGCCCCAGGTGAACAGCGCCGCCCAGTCGCCGGTCGCGAGGGCGCTCCCGAGCACGAGGCTCTCGACACCACCCACGACGGGCGACCAGAGCAGTCCCAGCCATCCCCACGGGGAGAGGAGCAGCCCTCCGGGGACGAGGAGCCCGAGGATCCCCACGCCGCCGGCGACGGAGGCGATGACGGCAACGGCGCGCCGCGAGCCCTGCTGACCCACCAGCCAGGCCACCGAGAGGAGGAGCGCGAACCCGAGGGCGCCGATGAGGAGGGCCACGACGGCGGCGGGCGAGGTCGGGCCGGAGAGGCCGATCAGCGAGGCGCTCTCGGCTGCCGCCCCGACGGAGACGGCGGCGGGCTCCCCCGACACCAGGAGGCGCGACAGGCCGACCACCCCGGCCGCCAGGACCGAGAGCCCCGCCAGCGCGAGGACGGAGCCGACGAAGGGCCGGCGCAGGGTCAGTCGCCTGGGGAGCGGCGAGTCCGCGAGGAACTGCACGGACATCGGGCGGGGCACGACCGGGCCACGCGACCGCGCGCCGAGCACGACGACGATCGTCATGACCGCCGCGATCAGCGCGACCACCCCGGGGCGCACGGCCGAAACCACGCTGGCGGCATCGGGTTCGATCAGTCCGAGCACCGCGAACCGGACGAGCGGCGCACCCGCGATGAGCGCAACGAGCAACCCGGCGTAGAGGACGAACGCGATGTCGGTGGCCCGCGGGCGACCGTCGCGCGCGGCGAGGACAGCGCGGCTCGCGCGGAAGATGCGACGGTCCTCGCGCGCCGTGCCGAGCTCGGGGGTGGTCACGGGGCTTCGACCGTGATCGCCTCGTCGGCGATCCGCTCGATGAGTCCGGGGTCGTGGCTCGCGAAGACGACCGCCGCTCCGCGTTCCTTCGCGAGGACGATGCGATCCGCGACCAGTGCCCGCCGTTCGGCGTCGAGGCGCTGCTCGGGTTCGTCGAGGATGAGCACGTCGAAGGGCCGCACGAGCGCCGTCGCCAGGGCGAATATCTGCGACTGGCCCGAGGACAGTTCCGTCGTGAAGCGTCGCGCGAGCGCGTCGATGCGCAGCTCGGCGAGCAACTCATCGGCCGCGTCATCGGCCGCGCCCCCGGTCACGCCCCAGGTGGTGGAGATGTAGCGCAGGTGTTCGCGGAGCGTCAGGTCAGGGGCGTAGGCGGGGGTGCCGACGAGCGCGGACACCGATCTACGGACCGCGTGGTCGCGATCGTCGATCGTCCGGCCGTCGATCGTCGCGGCGCCGCTCGACGGACGCATCCGGCCACTCAGGATCCGGAGGAGGGTCGTCTTGCCGGAGCCGTTGCGCCCACGGACGGCGAGCGCCATCCCCCGCTCGACCCGGATGTCCGTCGGCGCCAACAGGGTCTCGCCGTCGATCACGGCGCTGACCTCGTCGGCCTCGATCAGCGGCTGCGTCTCGGCAGCCGGTCCCCCCACGTGTTCCGACATCGTTCCATCCTTGCAGGCGGGTGCCCGGGTGTCCTCCGCCGCGCGACGGATCCGGGCGAGGGCCTCGCACCGCCTGGGGCCCGACGAGGGTGCAGAATGCAGAGCATGGGAATCGTCACCGGGCGTCGCAACGCTCGTCCGCCGAGACAGCGCCGCGCAGGCGGATCACCCGACCCGGACGCCTATGACGAGGTCGTCCGGCAGATCCGCGACGGACGGATCGACGCCGACACCGGTGCCGAGCGGCTCATCGAGCGGCTGACCGACCGGGAGCTCCTCGGACTGCTCGACGGCGACTCCCCGCGGCGGTTGCTGCCCCTCATCCCCCTCCTGCTCCACCGTCGGCCGTTCGTGGCAGGCGCGGTCCCCCGCCTCGGGATCCCGGGGATCCGCTTCAGCGACGGTGCCCGCGGTGTGGTCATCGGCTCGTCCACGGCCTTCCCCGTGACGATGGCGCGCGCGGCCACCTGGGATCCGGAGTTGGAGGAGCAGGTCGGGACGGCCATCGGTGCGGAGACCCGTGTCCGCGGCGCGAACTACTCGGCCTCGGTCTGTGTCAACCTGCTCCGGCATCCCGCCTGGGGGCGCGCGCAGGAGTGCTACGGCGAGGATCCGGTGCTGACGGGACGGATGGGCTCGGCGATGACCAGAGGTGTCCGGGTGCACACGATGGCCTGCGTGAAGCACTTCGCCCTCAACTCGATGGAGGACGAACGCTTCGAGGTCGACGTCTCGGTCGACGACCACGCCCTGCACGAGGTCTACCTCCCGCACTTCAAGGCCGTGGTCGACGCCGGAGCCGACTCGGTCATGAGCGCCTACAACCGGGTGCGCGGGGAGTACATGGACGTCAACCGTCCGCTCCTCACCGGGGTCCTCCGCGAGGAGTGGGGGTTCACCGGGTTCGTGACGAGCGACTGGGTCTTCGGCACCCACGACGCCGTCGGGAGCCTCGAGTCCGGGATGGACGTGGAGATGCCGCTCCGCCTGCGACGGGCGCACGAGCTGCCCGCTGCCCTGCGGGAGGGCACCCTGGATCGCGCCACCGTGCTGCAGTCCGCGCGACGCATCCTGCGGACCACGCTCCTGCACGCGGCGACCCGTGCTCCGGCTGAGCCACCGGCCGACATCGTGGCCGGCTCGGCGCACCGGGCACTCGTGAGGCACGTGGCCGAGGAGTCGATCGTCCTCCTCGCCAACGCCCCGGTCGACGGCACACCGCTCCTCCCGCTGCCGGCGACGACGCGCTGGCTCGCCGTGCTCGGTCGCCTCGCCGACCAGGAGAACCTCGGCGACCACGGCTCCTCGCGCGTCCGCCCGCCCTCCACGGTCTCGCCGCTGCAGGGCTTGCGGGACGCTCTGCCGCAGGTGGAGATCACGACCGCGCCGTCGCGGGACGTTCGGGCTGCCGTCGCGGCGGCTGCGGCGGCCGACACGGCGATCGTCGTCGTCGGTTTCGACCAGCACGACGAGGGCGAGTCGGTCGTCACCGGCGGCGTCGACGTCGGCGTGCTGGGAGCAGCCCTCGACTCCGGTCGACTGCGTGGCGCCATCACCGCGGTGGCCCATCTGGCGTCGCGCTTCGTACGTGGCGGCGACCGCACCTCGCTCCGGCTCCGCCCCTCGGACGAGCGACTCATCCTCGCCGTGACGGCCGCGAACCCGAGGACGGTCGTCGTCCTCGTCGGCGGCAGCGCGATCCTCACCGAGACGTGGCGCCACCGCGTCCCCGCGCTCGTGCTCGCCTGGTACGGCGGGATGGAGGGCGGTCGAGCACTGGCCGACGTCCTCACCGGTGTGGTCGAACCCGGCGGGCGACTGCCGTTCGTGATCCCGACCGACCCGGCGCACCTCCCGCCGTTCGACCGCACGGCCAAGGCCGTCGTGTACGACGACCGCTGGGGCCAGCGCCGCTTGGACGACGAGGGCCGGACGCCCGCCTTCCCGTTCGGGTTCGGGCTCGGCTACACGACCATCGAGCACCGTCTGCTCGGCCACGGCTTCGACGCGTCGGGCGGGACCGCCGAGGTCCGCGTGACGAACACCGGCGGGCGTGAGGGGTCCACGGTCGTGCAGCTCTACGCCGCGGACGTCGCCAGGGCGCGGCCGGTCTCCCAGCTCCTGGGGTTCCGGAAGGTGACCCTGCAGGCGGGTGAGGAGCGGATCGTCCGCGTCGCCCTCGACCCGACACCGACGCTCGAACGCGACCCGTTCACCACGCGCTGGTCGGCCCGTCCGGGCGACTGGATGCTCCAGGCCGCCCAGCACAGCCCGGACGACTGGTCGGCGGCCGTGGCGCTCCGGCACGACGGCGCGGTAACCGAGGACGACGTCGCGACGGAGGGCGCGGCCGGCTGAGCCACGGCGTCCGGCCGGCTCAGCGCGTGAGTGCCGGCGGTTCGGATCCGGCGAGCCCGTCCACCCGGACGGCCAGCTCCTCGTCCCGGCCGAGCACGGCGCGCAGGAGTCGCTGGGTGTCGCGGCGGACGGACAGGACGGCGTCGTCGCGGCGCAGGACGAGCGTGCCGTCCGGACCGGTGTAGCGCTGCTGCAGCTCGTCCAGTTCGCGAGCGCGGAGCAGGGCGACCGTGCTCTCGGCGACCGGGTCGACGAGGCGGACGAGTGCAGCCTCCCCCGTCAACTCGCTCGCGACGACGCGACGTGCGCTCGCGTCGAAGATCGTCTTCTGCGCGGCCCTCGTCACGACGAACGGTCGCGACGGTCCGTCGAGCAAGCGGCCGACGACGTCCCGCGCGGCGTCCGGGCGACCGATGCACCGAGCGGCCGCCTGCATCCGCTGCAGCCGCCCCGGTTCCCGGAGGATCTCGTCGATCTTCCAGCCGATCGTCGTCGCGGTGTTGCACCGGACCGCGGCGCCCTGCTCCATGAGGTAGTCGCCGTTGCGGACCTCCTGCCCGGGGATGGGGTTCACGAGCACCATCGGGAGCCCGGCCGCCATGCACTCCGACGCCGACAGCCCTCCCGGCTTGCCGACGAAGAGGTCGGCGCGGCGGAGGAGCTGCGGCATCTCGTCGGTGAAGCCGAGCACCGTGTACCGGTCGTCGGTCGGTGCGATGAGTTCCTCGATGCGGTGCCGGAGCGCGTCGTTCCGGCCGCACACGACCGTGGCCGTGAACGGCGAACGCAGGTGCAGCGTCTGCCGGACGACCGCGAGCGCGTAGTCGCCGCCCGAGGCACCGGCGGAGACGAGCAGCGCGGGTGGAGCATCCGGATCGCGTTCGGCGGGGCTGCTCGGCTGGGCGGCGATGGGGATGCCGGTGGCGGCGACCCGGTCGGGCGGCAGACCGAGGGCGGTCAGTTGCACACGTCCCTCCTCCCGCGCGAGCGACAGCGAGTGGAAGGCGCTCGTCAGCCACAGGCCCTGGAAGTCGTAGTCCGTCGTGACGACGGCGGTCCGGGCGTCCACGGTGCCGCGCAGGATGAGC
Source organism: Plantibacter sp. LMC-P-059a (assembly GCF_030209505.1). Taxonomy (NCBI): domain Bacteria; kingdom Bacillati; phylum Actinomycetota; class Actinomycetes; order Micrococcales; family Microbacteriaceae; genus Plantibacter; species Plantibacter sp. LMC-P-059a. The sequence goes on from NZ_JARVRZ010000002.1 coordinate 524,885, forward strand.
GACGCGAGCAGCTGGGCCGGGAGGAAGTGGGTGCAGACGATGGCCGTCGGCTTGAACCGCTTGATCGCCGCGACGACGGGCATCGCGTTCGCCCGGGTCCACGGGTCGAGCGGACCGCGACGCCGGAACGGCGCGTCGCTGATGTCGTAGCCCCACTCCACGAGCCACGGCGTCTCCTCGACGAGCACGAAGTAGCCCTTGCCGAGGACGTCGCGGTACAGCGAGGTGCTCGCCTGCAGCACGTCGAGGACCTGGACCTCGCTGACGTCCGCCCGCCCGACGCAGGCCTGCTCCACGGCGGCGGCCGCACTGTTGTGGCCGGAACCGACCCCCGCCGACAGGATCAGGATGCGTTCGTCGCCGCCCGTGGCGGGGTCCCGTGTCGTCGTCCGCTGCATGAGGCGATGCTAGCGCGCCACTCCATCCGCCACGGCGGACTCGTAGAGGGCGACGAGCCGGGTGGTCTGGGTCGACTGACGGAGGGTGCGCGCGAGTTCCGGCGGGACGACCGGTGCCGTGCCGGCGTCGATGTCGGCGACCGCGCGGCGGATCGATGCGGCGAGCGCCTCGACGCTCCCGTCCGTCGGCTGCCACATCGTGCCGTCGGGCAGTTCGGCGGCGATGTTCGGGTCGCTGATGATCGAGGGCGTGCCGAGGGCGGCGGCCTCGAAGACGGTCATGCCCTGCGTCTCGAACCCGATCGAGGTCTGCACGAGCGCGTCGGCGTCGGCGATGGCGCGGAGCGAGTCCGGATAGGACACGCGCCCGGCGAACACGATGTTGTCGGCGAGGTCGTGCTCCGCGACGAACGCCTGCGCCTTCGACAGCAGCAGGCCGGCCCCGTACAGGCGGAACACCGCATCGACCTCGGCGAGCCGGACGGCCTCCAGGAACTCCATGAGGCGCTTCTCCTGGCTGAACCGACCGATCCAGACGAAGGACGGCAGGCGGTGCGGCACGCGGAGCGTCGTGGCCCGTTCGTCGAGGATCTCGTCGAGGACCGCGTCGTCCACACCCGTCGAGAGCACCTCGGCCTCCGCGGTCACGCCCTGCTCGCGGAGGACCCGGGCGAAGTGGTGGGACGGAGCGATGACGACGGCCGCGCGCTTGGCGAACTCCTGCAGGTAGGCCCACACGCCGGTGGGCAGGGTCGAGAGGCGCGGACGGAGCACCCGGCGCTGCCACCAGGAGAGGGCACCGATGACGAGCTCAGGGGCCGGCATCGTCTGCTCGATCCCGACGTCCATCCGGTTGTGCATCGTGTGCACGGCCGGGATCCCGTGCCGCTCGGCGTACCGGTAGGCGGTGATGGCCTGCCAGAAGTCGGCCTGCACGTGCACGACGTCGACCGGCGGCAGCGCGGCCAGACGCGCGTCGAGCCACCGGTCGGTGAGGCGACCGGGCACGGTCATCGAGTACTCGCGGTCGAGCGTGATGGGGATCGACGGGGTGTCGAGGTAGTTGGGGTCGTCGTCGTGGGTCTGGTGCATCCGCGGTGCACAGACCGTCACGGTGTGACCGGCCGCCTCCAGGAAGCGACGCTGCAGGCGGATCGAGACCTGGGCCCCGCCGGACGACTCGGGATGCTGGTCGCTGAAGACGAGGATGTGCATGGTCCCCAAGGCTACCCGTGGCGCTCGCGGAGCCGCTCAGGCTTCGTCGAGCACCGCGACGATCGACTCCTGCAGGTAGCCGAGCCAGGAGTAGATGGCGAGCATGAGCTGCGGGTCCTGCTCGTGGTCCGCTTCGGGCGTCGGCGGCTCGAAGCCCTCGGCGTCGTCCTCCTCGATCCCGAGCCGGGCGGCGATGGTGAGCCGGGTGTCGTTGAGGAACCGCAACCACGTCCACGCCGTCTCGCCCTCGAGCGTGACCGCTGCGCCGTCCTCGGGTCCGGTCGACGCGCCGGACACCGAGGTGTCACCGTCGTCCGTCGTGAGCGCGGCCAGCACGGTGCGGGCGGCGTCCACCTTCCCGCCGACGAGGTCGTCGGCGGTGAATCGACGGAACTCGGCGGCCGCTTCCGGATCGTCGCGGTAGCCCTCGGGCACCAGACGGGCCATCGCGGGGTCGAGTTCGACGGCGTTCGCGAGGCCGGCACGGGTCGCGTCCTCGAGCATCTCGACGAGCTGCCCGGCAAGCTGCCCGAGGATGGAGGTCTCCTGCTCGTCGAGCCGCAGCACGACGGGGCCGGCCGGTGGCCGGACGAAGGCGCTCATGCGTCGGCCTTCGCGAGCGAGGCCCAGAGCCCGTACCCGTGCATGGCTTCGACGTGGCGTTCCATCTCCTCGCGGTTGCCGGTCGCGACGACGGCGCGGCCCTCGTGGTGCACGGCGAGCATGAGTCGTTCGGCCTCCTCGTGCGTGTAGCCGAAGTAGCTGCGGAACACGAGCGAGACGTAGGACATGAGGTTCACCGGATCGTTCCAGACGATGGTGACCCACGGTTGCATGGTGAGGGTCGCCTCGTCGACGATCGGCTGGTCGAGGATCTGCGCCATCCTCCAAGCCTCCCACGATGCGTGCGGCTGTGCCTCCCCGCTGGCGACCGATTCAGGCGGTCGCGGGGGTGCCGGCGCGCGGCTGGCGCAGCGGCAGGGTCACGGTGAAGGTGGAGCCGCGGCCGGGGCGGCTGGAGACGGCGATCCACCCGTGGTGCGCCTCGGTGATCGACTTCACGATCGACAGGCCGAGGCCCACACCGGGCTGCGCCTCGTCGCGGACCTCCCTGGCCCGGAAGAAGCGGTCGAAGAGCTGCCGCTGGTCGTCCGGCGAGATGCCGATACCGGTGTCCGCGACGGTGACGGTGGAGGTGTCGTCGTCCGCGGAGACGGTCAGGACGACGCGACCACCGCGCGGGGTGTACTTCACCGCGTTCGAGAGCAGGTTGTCGAGGACCTGGCGGAGCCTCGACCCGTCACCCTCCAACTCGACGTGCGGCGGGACCTCGGCGCGGACGGCGACCCCGGCGTCCGAGGCGCGCGGCAGGATCGCGGCCACGCTCTCCCTGGCGATGTCGCCGAGGTCGGTGAGCGCGATGCGCACCCGCATCTCCGCGTCACCGGCCGCGAGGAGGTCGCCGATGATCGCGTACAACTGCTCGGCGTTGCGCTGGATCGTCGCGACCTCGCGCTCGAGGCCGAGTCCCTTGAGGTCGTGTCCCTCGGTGAGGAGGTCGAGGTAGCCGATCATCGAGGTCAGCGGCGTGCGGAGCTCGTGGGAGACGTCGATGAGGAACGCCTCCCGCAGCGCCACCGCGTTGGCGAGGTCGGTGACGTCGTGACCGACGGTGATGGTCCCGAGGAAGGTGCCGTCCTCGGAGTGCACCTGTCGTGCATTCCCGATGATGGCGCGTTGGTCGCCCGGTTCCCCCACCCAGTAGAGCTCGCCGCGGAAGCTCTCCCCGCGGAGCGCCCGGTTGATGACCTGCTGTTCGGGCCGCAACCTCGTGGTCCGGTCCATTCCGTACACGTGGACACCGGAGCGGGTCTTCGGGTCGAACCCGGCGAGTGCGGCCTGTTCGTACGTCGCCTGGTTGCGGAGCGCAGCCGAACCGTCGGGGCGGAAGAAGACCACGGCGGCGTCGACGGATTCCGACACCGTCGTCGCAACGGCCGCCGCCTCGGTCGCTGCGGCGAGCGCGATGCGTGCGCGTCCCTCGTGGGCGCGGAGCTGCCGTGCGGCCAGGTGCACGGTGACGGTCATGATGAGGACGAGCGCGGGCAGGATGCAGAGTGCGCCCCAGCCGCCGGGCGTCGTCGGCCAGGCTCCGGCACGCGCCACCGGGACGAGCGAGACGAAGATCGCTCCGAACACCGGCACGGGCAGGGCAGAGACCCCGAACCCGCCGGCCAGCCAGAGGACGGGGATCACCAGCAGCAGACCGGACGTCGGCAGGTTCGGCAGGGTGTCGCGGAAGAACCCCACGGCGAGCATGTCGATGGTCGGCACGAGCACGAGCAGTCCGCGGAGCGCACCCGACGGCGGCACGGCGAAGAGCAGGGAGGTGGCCGCTGCCGTGAGCGAGAGCCCGATGAGGAAGTCGGGCGCCAGGAGCGTCCAGGTCGAGGTCAGGCCGATGTAGCCACCGAGCATCACGATCGAAGCGATGAACGCGAACTGCGCGCCGGCGAAGAGGTGGTTCGTCCGGGGCAGGGGCGCGGCGGCCGCAGCCGGGACGGTGATGCCGACGACCGGCGTCGCGGAGGGACGGGCGGCATCCGGCCGAGCAGCAGCCGGCTGCGTGGATTGCGGCCGATCGGCACCCGGCTGCGCGGGACGCGCCTGAACGGGACGCGGCTGCGCGCCGGCACGTTCGCGGAACCGTGGGTCCTGGGGCTGACGCTGGGCCATGGCTGCTCTCCGGAGTGGACGAGCGGGACACCGGGATCGGGCCGCTCACTTCGGAACCCTACCGGGTACCGGGACACGCCCGACAATCCCCGGCGCGCGGCGGTTCAGGCCGGGCGCGGGTCCGGCCGCTTCGGCGGGTAGACCCAGGTCACCATCACGACGGAGATCATCATCAGCAGGAACCATGACACGAGCTTCGTCAGCGGCACGAGCTGCCACCCGTCCTCCTGGTTCGGGTAGAGCCAGGCGCCGGTGACTGTGCCGATGTTCTCGGCGATCCAGATGAACCCGGCGACGAGGAGGAACGCGAGCAGCACCGGCATCCGATACGTCCGGCGGAAGACCCGGAAGTGCATGATCGTCCGGGCGAACATGACGAGGACGGCCGCGAGCAGTACCCACCGCAGGTCGACGATGTAGTGCTGGCTGAAGAAGTTGATGTAGATGCCGGCCGCGACCAGGGTGGTCAGCCAGACGCGCGGGTAGCGGTCGAAGCGGAGGTCGAACAGTCGGTACACACGCACCAGGTACGAGCCGACCGCCGCGTACATGAACCCCGTGTACAGCGGCACGGCGCCGAGATGGAGGACCCCGCCGCCGTCGTACTCCCAGGACCCCACGCCGGTCTTGAACAGCTCCATGCCCGTCCCGACGAGGTGGAACAGGACGATCACCCACAGCTCGCGGCCGGTCTCGAGCCGGGTGGCGATCATGACCACCTGGATCACGACGGCGGCGACGACGAGGGCGTCGTTCCGTGCGAGCCAGACGTCGTCCGGGTACCAGAGCCGGGCGGCCACGATGACGAGGAGCATCGCGGCACCGAAGACGCAGGCCCAGGCCTGCTTCGCCCCGAACACGAGGAACTCGACGAGCCGTGCGCGCACCCCGCCGCCGGGGGCGTCCCGCAAGAGCCGGTTCGCACGGTCGTCGATCCACCGCTCGACCACCGTGAGCTCGTGTCCGCCCGCCCGGCGGGAGCCTCGACCCGCTGCGTCTGCTGGCAGGGACGGCTCGGACATCGGGCCAGCATACGGGCCAGGCCCGCACCCGGGCTGAGACCCGGGGCGACCCCGACGCGGGCGCATCGAGCGACTGTGGAACGCCGCCTGACGCCCGCGCGCCGACGTCAGTCGGTGGTGCCGCCGGCGGCCCGGGGGTGCGAGAGCGTCACCGTGAACTTCTGGTTCCGCGCGAGCCGCGTGGTCGGACCGACGAGCCGTTCGAGGACCGCCCGGTAGCCGAGGTGCGAGTTCCACACGACGGCGAGGGTGCCGTCCGGCCGGAGGACGCGAGCGGCCTCGGCGAAGAGGTCGTGCGCGACGCCGGTGTGGACGGTGGTGCCGCTGTGGAACGGCGGGTTCAGGACGATGAGGTCGGCTGACGCGTCCGGCTGCGTGGACAGGCCGTCGTCGCGGACGACCGTGATGCGCTCGGCCAACCGGCGATCCGCGTCGTCGTTGGCGGCGATGGTCGCGGTGGTCGACGTGACCGCGGCGGCCGACTGATCGGTCGCGATGACTGCGAGCTCGGGTCTGGCGATGGCGAGGGACACCGCGAGGACGCCGGTGCCGCAGCCGAGGTCGATGGCGGTCCGGGCTGACGGCGCGATGTCCGGCAGCAGCTCGAGCAGGAACCGGGTGCCGATGTCGAGCTTCGTGCCCGCGAACGCGGTGCCGGTGGCGGCGATGGTCAGGCCGATGTCGGCGTGGTGCTCGGTGCGCACCGTCGTCGAGGCCGTGGTGTCGGCGTCGGCAGGCTGGCCCTCTGCGCCCGCTGCGACCACCGGTCCGCTCGCGCGGAGCACCCGCGACTTCTGGCGGGCCAGGCTCGCGGCGACGGTCGAGAAGCTCCGCCCGAGCACGTCGTTCATCGCGGGCGTCAGGTGCTTCACCCGCCCGCCGGCCAGGAGGAGGACGTCGGCCGTGCTCCAGCGGGCCACGGCGGCGGCGATCTCGTGCAGCGCTTCGAGGTGCTTCGGGAGTTGGAGGAGCACGAGTGATGCGCCCGCGAACAGTTCCTCGCCGAGCGGCAGGTTGCGGAAGCTGCCGTCGACGCCGAGCCGTTCGGCGTTCGCCGCGAGGGCGCGTTCACCGACCGCGGCGTCCTGGTGGACCCGGACGTCCGTCGCCCCGAGGAGGGCGAGCGCGCCGAGCGTCAGGGCGCCATAGGCGTCACCGACGACGACGATCTCACCGGCGGCGGGTACCCGTCCGTCGAGGGCCGCGGCCGCTTCGTCGAGCAGCAACCGGTCGGTCGCGTCGACGGCGAAGAGGTTCGGTGCCTCGTGATCGGGGAACCGACGCAGTGCGTCGAAGGAGAACTCGGGCATCCCCTCAGCGTACCGGCGGGTCGTCGGCGGCGGTTCGTCCGCTCAGGACGCCGGGACCGCCGCGACCGCGTCGATCTCGACGAGCGCTCCCGGGCGCGCCGGCGCGACCGAGACGACCGTGACTGCGGTCCGCCGTCCGCCCCAGACGGTCGCCGTCGCGGCGTAGGCGTCGGAGGGGTCGATACCGGGCGCCAGATAGATGGTGAGTTTCGCGACGTACTCGGGCCCGGAGCCGGCTTCGGCGAGCACGGTGAGGACGTTGCGGAGCGCCTGTTCCGTCTGTGGGCCGAGCCCGTCCACGAGGGCGCCCTCGGCATCGACACCGTTCTGGCCGCCGACGAACAGTGTCGGTCCGGCTGGGAGGACCATCCCCTGCGCGAAAGCGGGGCTCGTGTACATCGAGGGCGGATCGATGGGAATCGGCGACGTGGTCATGACGGCATCCTCTCTGGACCGGTTGTGATGGCGATTCTCCCCCTCGGGGGCGAACACCGTCCAGAGCTCAGCCGCGCGGGCGCGACCGCTTCCCGGGCTTCTCCGGCTTCACAGGCTTCTCCGCCTTCACGGCTCGGAGGACGGCCGGGAAGATGAGGACACCGAGGCCGGCGGAGACGAGGAGGTTCACGCCGGTCGCGATGGCGATCCCCTGACCGAACGCCCGAACGGTCTCGACCCCGCTCGTGTCCTCGGCCCGCAGGGATGCGGTCGCTCCGACGACGACGAGGAGGCTGACGACGGCGAAGACGAGCTGCAACGGCACCGTCGCCCACATGCCCCAGTGCGTGACGGCCCCGGCACGACGCACGCCGTGGCTGCGCAGGATCCGCAGGCTGAGGGCGATGCCGCCGAGGAAGGCGACGACGCCGAGGGCGACATACCCCCACACCCAGGCACCGAACGGCGGCGTCAGGAAGAGCAGGATGAACCCGAACGCGCGCGAGAAGCCGTTGACCCACTCCGCCTCGCCGGCACCGAAGAGCACGCCGAACAGGATCGGCGCACCGATCACGACGAGGGTGACGAGCGGGAGGACCCCGGCGATCACGCCGAAGTACATGAGCGGATAGGCCGACAGTCCCGTCAGCCGCGCGCCGCGACGCCGGCGTGCGGTCGCCGGAGCGGTCTGTGCCGGATCCGGCTTCGTCACCACGGGCTGCGCGCTCATGCCCCAACCCTACGCATACGACAGCGCACCCGCGCCGTCATCCACTCGGGATGACGACCACGGGTGCGCGGTGCTCGGTTATTCGGAGTGCGACGGCCGCCAGACGACGACTTCCGTGCGCCGACGCGTGCGGGTGCCGCTCCGCATCGGCACGACGCTGCCCTCCATGCCGGCGGCGAACACCCGGTTCCCCGGGGACCGCAGCAGGGCGTTGGCGAGGGCGTGCTCCAGTTCGCGCACCCGACCCTGGAGCGAGGTGACCTCGTTCTCCAGGGTCAGGATGCGGGAGATGCCCTCCAGGCTGACGCCCTCGGCGCTCAGCCTGGAGACCTCCCGGAGCTGGGCGATGTCGCGCATCGAATATCGGCGCGACTTCCCGGCCGTCCTCGTGGGTGACACGAGGCCGAGCCGGTCGTACTGCCGGAGGGTCTGCGGGTGCATGCCGGCGAGCTCAGCAGCCATCGCGATCGCGAAGACCGGCGAGTTCTCGTCCATGCGCCCAATCCCTTCCGGTGGTGCCTAGCCCCGCGCGCGGGCGATGAGCTCGTCGCGGGGGTTGTCCTTCGGTTCCAGCTCGTGGAACCGTTCGAGTGCTTCCTTCGCCTCGCCGCCGAGGTGTGCCGGGACGACGATCTGCACGACGGCGAGCAGGTCACCCGTGCCCTTCGTCGTCGCGACGCCCCGACCCTTGACGCGGAGCACGCGTCCGCTCGGCGTACCGGGGGCGACCCGCAGCTTGACGGGTTCGCCGCCGAGCGTCGGAACCTCGATCGTCGCGCCGAGCGCGGCCTCCACGAAGGTGACCGGCACGGTGACGCGCAGGTTCAGGCCGTCGCGTTCGAACACGGGATGCTTGCGGACACTCACGGTGACCACGATATCGCCGGCCTCACCGCCGTCCGGACTCGGCTGTCCCTTGCCGCGCAGTCGGATCTTCTGGCCGTCGGACACTCCTGCCGGGATCTTCACCTTGATGGTGCGTCCCTCGGAGGTCTGCAGGGAGATGGTGTCGCCCTGGGTGGCCGTGATGAAGTCGATCGTCGTGTGCGCGGTGATGTCGCGTCCGGGCGTCGGTCCGCCGTAGCCGCGGAACCCGCCGGTGGTCTGGCCGAAGCCACCCTGGCCGAACATGCCGCCCAGGATGTCCTCGTAGCCCGGAGGGGCCTGCTGGTAGCTGTAGCTCTGGCGTCCGCCACCGCCGGCGCCCCCACCGAACATCGACCCGAAGACGTCCTCGAAGCCGCCCTGGCCGCCGCCGGCACCCGGAGCGGTGAAGCGTGCTCCACCGCCCATCGCGCGCACGGCGTCGTACTCCTTGCGCTGCTCGGGGTCGCCGAGCACGGAGTGGGCCTCGCTGATCTCCTTGAACTTCGCCTCGGCCTTCGCATCGCCCGGATTGGAGTCCGGGTGATACTGCCTGGCGAGCTTCCGGTAGACCTTCTTCAGCTCCGCCGGCGTCACGTCCTTCGAGACGCCGAGGACCTTGTAGAAGTCCTTGTCGAACCAGTCCTGACTCGCCATGGCTAGCTCGCCGGGACCGCGACGACCACCTTCGCGGCGCGCAGCAGGGTGGAGCCCAGGGTGTATCCGGTCTCCACGACGTCGAGGACGGTCTCGCCCTCGGCGCCCGGGGTGGGCTGCTGGAAGATGGCCTCGTGCACGTTGGGGTCGAAGGTCTCTCCGACCGTGCCGAAGGGCTTCAGACCGAGTCGCTCGGCGGAGGTGCGCAGCTTCGCCGCGATCTGCGCGAACGGGGAGTCTCCCTCGAGGTCGCCATGCTTCTGGGCACGGTCGAGGTCGTCGAGCACCGGCAGCAGGACCTTCGCGACCTCGCCGGTGGTGCGCTCGCGCTCCACCTCGCGGCCGGACTCGGTGCGCTTGCGGTAGTTCGCGTACTCGGCCGTGACGCGCTGCAGGTCGCCGAGGCGTTCTGCGGCGAGCTGCTCGGCGGGCGAGAGGTCGCCTGCCTGCACGGGCTCCTCGGGAGCGGCGTTGAGGATGTCCTCGACGGTCAGCTCGTCCTCGGCACCCGACGCGGCGGCGTCGGCGGATTCGGCAGGTGCGCCCGAGGGGGCCGACGCGTCGGCGTCAGCCCCCTCGGTGCCAGGCTGACGAACCTCGCCGGTCTCCGGGTCGATCCGACGCTTGTCGCGAATGATGGGATCGTCCTGGTTCTGGTTCTGGTTCTCGTCAGTCATGGTTACTTCTTGTCCTTGTCGTCTTCGTCCTCGACGACCTCGGCGTCCACGACGTCCTCATCGGAGGTCGTGTCCTCGGCCGGGGCCTCGGTTCCTGCGGCGGACTCGGAGGTCTGCGCCTGGGCGTAGATGGCCTCACCGAGCTTGACCTGGCTCTCGTTGAGCTTGTCGAACGCGGCCTTCACCGCGTCCTCGTCCTCACCGGCGAGCGCGCTCTTCAGGGCGTCGACGTCGCCCTGGACGTCGGTCTTGACGTCCTCGGGGAGCTTGTCGTCGTTCTCCTTGATGAGCTTGTCGATCGAGTAGGCGAGCTGCTCGGCGCTGTTGCGGACCTCGGCCTGCTCGCGGCGGGCCTTGTCGTCCGCAGCGTGCTCCTCGGCCTCGCGGACCATGCGCTCGATGTCCTCCTTGCCGAGGGACGAGCCACCGGTGATGGTCATCGACTGCTCCTTGCCCGTGCCCTTGTCCTTGGCGGACACGTGCACGATGCCGTTGGCGTCGATGTCGAAGGTGACCTCGACCTGCGGCACGCCGCGCGGAGCCGGAGCGATCCCGGTCAGCTCGAAGGTGCCGAGGTTCTTGTTGTCGCGGGTGAACTCGCGCTCGCCCTGGAACACCTGGATCGCGACGGACGGCTGGTTGTCGTCTGCCGTGGTGAAGGTCTCGCTCCGCTTGGTGGGGATCGCGGTGTTGCGCTCGATGAGCTTCGTCATGATGCCACCCTTGGTCTCGATACCGAGCGACAGGGGGGTGACGTCGATGAGCAGCACGTCCTTGCGCTCACCCTTCAGCACGCCGGCCTGGAGGGCGGCGCCCACGGCGACGACCTCGTCAGGGTTGACGCCCTTGTTGGGCTCCTGACCACCGGTGAGCTTCTTGACGAGCTCGGCGACGGCGGGCATACGGGTCGATCCACCGACGAGCACGACGTGCGCGATGTCGGAGACCTTCACGCCGGCCTCGGCGATGACATCGTTGAACGGCTTGCGGGTGCGCTCGAGGAGGTCGTTGGTGAGCTCCTCGAACTTCGCGCGGCTGAGCGTCTCGTCGAGGTTCGCCGGACCGTTCTCCGTGAGGGAGAGGTACGGGAGCTGGATCGAGGTCGACATCGAGGAGCTGAGCTCCTTCTTCGCCTGCTCGGCGGCTTCCTTGAGGCGCTGCTTCGCGATCTTGTCGCCCGAGACGTCGACACCGGTCGAGTCCTTGAAGCGCTTGATCAGGTAGTCGACGACGCGCTGGTCCCAGTCGTCGCCACCGAGGCGGTTGTCACCGGAGGTGGAACGCACCTGGATGGTGGAGAAGTCGTCGTCCTTGCCCACTTCGAGCAGCGAGACGTCGAAGGTACCGCCACCGAGGTCGAAGACGAGGATGAGCTCGTCCTCCTTGCCGCGGTCGAGGCCGTACGCGAGGGCGGCGGCCGTCGGCTCGTTGATGATGCGGAGCACGTTGAGGCCTGCGACCTCACCGGCTTCCTTCGTGGCCTGACGCTCGGCGTCGTTGAAGTAGGCGGGGACGGTGATGACCGCGTCGGTCACGGTGTCGCCCAGGTACTGCTCGGCGTCGCGCTTGAGCTTGGCCAGGATGCGGGCCGACAGCTCCTGCGGGGTGTACTTCTTGCCGTCGACGTCGAACTTCCAGTCGGTGCCCATGTGGCGCTTGACGCTCGCGATGGTGCGGTCGACGTTGGTGACGGCCTGGCGCTTCGCGGTCTCGCCGACGAGCACCTCGCCGTCCTTCGTGAATGCGACGACGGAGGGGGTGGTGCGGAAGCCCTCGGCGTTGGCGATGACGGTGGGTTCTCCACCTTCGAGGACGGCGACCACCGAGTTGGTGGTACCGAGGTCGATGCCTACTGCACGTGCCATGTGTTGGTTCTCCTTGTGTTGACTGCCGGTTCAGAACTCGTCGACCCGGACGGCATGCTTGCCGCTTCCGGCCGACTCGACGAGCTCGGCACCGAGCTGATTGGATGGGTGTTGCGATGATGTACGAGACTTGAGCCCCGATGACTCAATGTTAGCGAAGGCCCGTTTCGTCGTCAAGAAAGTTGAGTCCTGCTGGCTCAACTCCCAGCGGATGGCCAGGGTGCCCTTCGACAAGCTCAGGGACCCGGGGCCGGAGACGCCGACAGGCCCAGGGCCGGAGGTCCGGTCCCTGAGCCTGTCGAAGGGGTGATCCCTAGGCTGCGTCGGCGAGCACCGCGTTCTGCTCGGTGACGACGATCGCCCCGTCGGCCGCGCCGACGTGGATGCGGGAGCCCGCGCCGACACCGCCGGCAACCACGAGTTCGGCGATCCGGTCGTCGACCTCGCGCTGGATGAGGCGGCGCAGTGGACGAGCTCCGTACTCCGGCTCGTATCCGAGCTCGGCGAGGAGCGCGAGTGCCGCAGGCGTCGTCTCGAGGGACGCGCCTCGAGCGGCGAGACGCTCGGATGTGCGTCCGAGCATGAGCCCGACGATCTCCTGCAGCTGTGCCTGGTCGAGCTTCCGGAACAGGACGATCTCGTCGATCCGGTTCAGGAACTCGGGCCGCATCGCCTCACGCAGCTTGCCCATGACCCGGGCTCGGAGCGCCTCCTCCGAGCCGAAGCCCGTCGGGTCGTCCGCGCCGCCGGCGACGAACCCCATCGCCCCCGACCGGGAGGCGAGGAACTCGGAACCGAGGTTCGAGGTCATGACGACGACCGTGTTGCGGAAGTCGATCGTCCGACCTTGGCCGTCGGTGAGGCGTCCGTCGTCGAGCACCTGCAGGAGCAGGTTGAAGACGTCCGGGTGGGCCTTCTCGATCTCGTCGAAGAGCACGATCGAGTACGGGTTGCGCCGCACGCGCTCGGTGAGCTGACCGGCCTCGTCGAACCCGACGTACCCGGGAGGGGCACCGACGAGTCGCGACACCGTGTGGCGTTCGCCGAACTCGCTCATGTCGAAGCGGATCACCGAGGTGTCGTCGGCGAAGAGGGATCCGGCGAGCGCCTTGGCGAGTTCCGTCTTCCCCACGCCGGTCGGGCCGAGGAAGAGGAAGCTGCCGACGGGGCGGTTCGCGTCGCCCATGCCGGTCCGGTTGCGACGTACGGCCTTCGAGACCGCGGCGACCGCGTCGTGCTGACCGATGACGCGGGCGTGGAGTTCGTCCTCGAGGCCGGCGAGGCGTTCCCGCTCGCCCTCGGTCAGGCGGTTGACGGGGATGCCGGTCGCGCGGGAGACGACGCCGGCGATCTGCGTCTCGTCGACCACGGCCGCGCTGTCCGTCCGGGCACCGGGGCCGTTGGACGCGGCGTCGAGCTTGGCCTGCACGGCGGTGATCTCGTCGCGGATGCGCGAGGCCTCCTCGTAGTGCTCGGCCGAGACCGCGGCGTTCTTCGAGGCCTCGAGGGTCGCGAGCTCCTCGACGAGGGCACTGACGTCCACCGTCTTGCCGAGCCGCAGCCGGAGCCTGGCGCCGGCATGGTCGATGAGGTCGATGGCCTTGTCCGGGAGAACGCGGTCGGGCAGGTAGCGGGCCGAGAGCTCCACCGCGGCGCGGAGGGCGTCGTCGGTGAAGCGGACGTCGTGGTGCTCCTCGTACGCGGGACGGAGGCCGCCCAGGATGAGGACGGCGTCCTCGATGGAGGGCTCACCGACGCGCACGGGCTGGAACCGACGCTCGAGCGCGGGGTCCTTCTCGATGCCGCGGTACTCGCGGAGCGTGGTCGCTCCGATGAGGTGCAGTTCACCGCGCGCGAGACGTGGCTTGAGGATGTTGCCGGCGTCCATGCCGCCCTCGCCGGACCCGCCGGCGCCGACGACCGTGTGCACCTCGTCGATGAAGACGATGAGCTCGGAGCGGTTCGCCGCGATCTCGTCGAGGAGGCCGGTGAGGCGCTCCTCGAAGTCGCCGCGGTAGCGGGTTCCGGCGACCATGGCGGGCAGGTCGAGCGAGACGACGCGCTTACCGCGCAGCTGCTCGGGCACGCCGCCGTCGACGATCGCCTGCGCGAGGCCTTCGACGACGGCGGTCTTGCCGACGCCGGCCTCACCGACGAGCACCGGGTTGTTCTTGGTGCGGCGCGAGAGGATCTCGATGGTCTGCTCGATCTCGTCGGCACGGCCGATCACGGGGTCGAGCGAGCCACCGGCGGCCAGGGCTGTGAGGTCCGTGCCGAAGCGGTCGAGCATCGGGGTGTCCGAATCCGTGTCGTCGTCGTCCGCGTCGGTCCGGTCCTCGGTCGCCACGCCGGGGTCGCCGACGGTCTGGCGCATCCCCTGCGTGAGCGCGTCGGCCGTGACACCGGCGCGCGCGAGCACCTCGCCGGAGGGCGAGTCCTGGTTGATGACGAGGGCGAAGAAGAGGTGTTCCGGGTCGACGTAGGTGGAGCCTGCGGCCCGGGCGACCTGGTAGGCGTGGAACAGGGCTCGCTGCGCGGACGGCGTGATCGCGGGGTCCTTGACGCTCGGCGACGACGCCTGCGGGAGCCGCTGTTCGGCGGCGCGGGCGATGGTCTTGGGGTCGACGCCGAGACGCGCGACGGCGTCCTTCGCGGGCTCCTCGCTCACGATGACGCGCAGGATGTGGAGCGCGTCGAGCTCGTTCTGACCGCGTTCGAGTGCGAACCGGCCGGCGCGCTGCAGGATCTCCTGCGTCCGCGAGGTGAGGAAGCGGCTGAGGTCGATGGTGCGCGCCGAACGCGCCCGCTCGCCCTCGAGGTATCGGGCGAGGAAGTCGTCGAACGACGACGATCCGCCGTCTGCTGCTGCGCCGCCCTGGGTGAAGTCTTCGGGCACGTGAACCTCCTGGATTCAAACTTGAGTGTCGTACGCTCAAGTCCAACGCGGGACCCTCCCGGCTATTCCCGCGCTCGATCCGCGTCCCAGCGAACCCCCAGCAACGGTGCGACGGCCGTGCGCTACCGGCCGTTCACCGCGGAGCACTAGCCTCGGTGCATGAGCACGACACCCCCAGGTGGCACCGACGGCACCGGCAAGCGGAGCGGCACCGGCGATGACACGCCACGCCTCGGATCCCGCCCCCGCAACTTCCCGCCTCCACCGCTCGTCGACCCGGACGCCGCGGCGGCCACCGTCGACCTCGACACCTCGCAGGTCGCCGCCGTGAAGGCGCAATCGGGACGCAAGGGACGCATCTTCGCGTGGAGCCTCTGGGACTGGGGCTCCGCCTCCTTCAACGCCGTCGTCACCACCTTCGTGTTCACCGTCTACCTGACGAGTGACGCCTTCGGCGACGAGGCCGCGGTGTCCGCCTCGCTCGGATGGGCACTCGCCGCCGCCGGCCTGCTCATCGCGATCCTCGCGCCGGTCGTCGGGCAGCGGTCCGACTCGGCCGGCCGACGGAAGTTCTGGCTCGGCTTCAACACCTACGTCGTCGTCGCGATCACCGCGCTCCTCTTCTTCGTCGCACCCGATCCGAACTTCCTCTGGCTGGGCCTCGTGCTCCTCGCGGTCGGCAACATCGTGTTCGAATTCGCCGGCGTCAACTACAACGCGATGCTCGCGCAGGTCTCGACGCCGTCGTCCATCGGCAAGGTCTCGGGCCTCGGCTGGGGCATGGGGTACATCGGCGGCATCGTGCTGCTGCTCGTCGTGTACTTCGGCTTCATCTCCCCCGAGGTCGGCCTGTTCGGCATGACGGGCGACGACGGCATGGACGTCCGGGTCGCGATGCTCGTCTCGGCCGCCTGGTTCGGCATCTTCGCCCTGCCGGTGCTGTTCGCGGTGCCCGAATACCACGCACCCCAGGCCGTCGCCCGGCCGCACGTCGGGTTCTTCGCCTCCTACGGCGTGCTCGCGAAGAGCATCGCGGAGCTCTGGCGCGACAGTCGGCAGACGCTGTACTTCCTGCTCGCGAGCGCCGTGTTCCGCGACGGCCTCGCGGGCGTCTTCACCTTCGGCGGCGTCCTGGCCGCAGGCACCTTCGGCTTCTCGCCCGGCGAGGTCATCATCTTCGCCATCGCCGCCAACGTCGTCGCCGGCATCGCGACCATCACGATCGGCCTGCTCGACGACAAGGTCGGCCCGAAGCCGGTCATCGTCGCGTCGCTCATCGGCCTCGTGATCGCCGGGAGCGCGGTCTTCCTCCTGCACGAGGGCGGCGCGACGATCTTCTGGATCTTCGGACTCATGCTCTGCCTCTTCGTCGGCCCGGCACAGTCCGCGAGCCGCTCGTTCCTGGCACGCATCATCCCGGAGGGCCGCGAGGGTGAGGTCTTCGGCCTCTACGCCACGACCGGCCGCGCCGTCTCCTTCCTCGCGCCGACCGCCTTCGCCCTGTTCGTCACCCTCGGTGGCGAGCAGTTCTGGGGCATCCTCGGCATCGTGCTCGTCCTCCTGGTGGGCCTCGGACTCCTCCTCCCGGTCCATGCGAAGCAGGGCAGGCTCTCCGCCCGCCAGTGATCCGAGGCGGGCGGCACCGCCCTACCTCTTGATTTCGTAATTACGTTATTTGTACACTTGGGGCATGACGACCGTCGACCCTGGTGATCACGAGGCACGCCTCCGTCGGCTCGAAGCCGCGGTCTTCGGGGGGACGACCGGCGACGATCCGGCCGCGGAGGACGCCGACGACGTCCTGCCGAGCGCCACGTCGGACGACACGTTCTGGGCGCTCCGCGGACTGGAGCAGCGCACCGCGTCGCTCGAACACGGTGCCGTCCTCTTCACCGGATCCGTCGTCGCTGGCGGGGCACCGGTCCAGTGGCAGTACGCCAGGGCCACCGACGACCTCCTCGCCCTCGGCGACGACGCCGGGCCCGCCGACGCCGCGGCATCCGTCCCGCTCGCGACGACCGCTGCGCGGCTCGCGGCCATCGGGTCGCCCGTACGCCTCCGGCTGCTCCTCGCGGTCGCGAACGGCACGACGGCCCTCACCGAGCTCGGCGAGCTCGACGGCATCGGCACCACCGGCCAGATCTACCACCACGTTCGCGTGCTCACCGCGGCGGGATGGCTGCAGGCAGCCGGACGAGGACGCGTCGCCGTCCCGCCCACGCGGCTGGTGCCGCTGCTCGTCGCCGTCGCCGCCATGGAATGACCACCGAACCACGGAGAGGACTCAGCATGACCACCACCGCACGCCGCACGTCGCGATCCAGACGGGTCTGGATCATCGCAGCGGCCAGCACGGCCGTCGCCCTCGCGATCGGCCTCGCCGTCCGGCCGGGCCCGTCCACCCTCCCGACCGAAGCGACGGGTGACGCGGAGCTCGCGGCGACCGTCCGCGAGCTCGCCGGCTCGGACCACCGGGCCCTCCTGGCCGTCGTCGTCACTCCGGACGGCACCCGCACCACGACGATCGGCGCGCGACCGGACACCCGGTTCGAGATCGGTTCGGTCAGCAAGGCCTTCACCGGGCTGCTCCTCGCCGACGCGATCGAGCGCGGCGAGGTCACCCCGGACACCACGCTCGGCGAACTCCTCGAACTCGGCGACGCACCCGCCGCCGAGGTGACCCTCGAGCAGCTCGCGACCCATAGCTCAGGGCTGCCCCGGCTCCCGATCGACCTCTCGACCATCCTCTCCTCGAGCTGGTTCGCGCTCACGACGGCGAACCCCTACGGCGAAGACCTCGACCAGCTGCTCGAGCAGGCCCGGTCCGCTTCCCTGGACACCCCGAAGGGCACCTACTCCAACCTCGGCTTCGAACTCCTCGGCGCGGCGCTCGGAGCGGCAGCCGGCACCAGCTACGCCGAACTGCTCGAGGAACGGATCACCGGTCCGATGGGACTTGACTCGACTGCCCCCGTGGCCGATGCGGCCGAGCTGGGCGACCGCGACCTCCTCGGTGAGACCGCCGGCGGACGGACCGCCGCCGCATGGACCGGTACGGCGATCGGGCCTGCCGGAGGCATCCGCTCGGACACCGAGGATCTCGCCCGCTTCGCGGAACGGCTGGCCGACGGCAGCGCGCCGGGCATCGACGCACTCGGCCCGAAGGCGGCGTTCGGCGATCGTGAGATCGGATGGGCCTGGATCGTCGACCGCGAGGCCATCGACGGCGACGACCTCGTGTGGCACAACGGTGCGACGGGCGGGTTCGCGTCCTTCGTCGGCGTCGTCCCGGCGACCGGCACCACGGTCGTGCTCGTCTCGGCCACCCAGCAGTCGGTCGACGCGGCAGGCGTCGCCCTCCTCGAACAGATCGGAGCACGACGATGACCGAGATCCTCATCCCCGTGGTCGTGTCACTCGTCATCGCCTGGTTCGTCGCCCTCCAGACCGTCCACGCGTGGTCGACGGGCCGGTGGGCGGCGACCGATCGCCATCGACTGGTCGTCGACGCGGTCGACAGCATCGTGATCCTCGCCCTCGTCCGTGCGCTCGCCTCGCCGGTCGGCGTCTGGTCGTGGGTCTGGGTGCTCGCGGTCGCGATCACCGGATTCGGGCTGGCCGGTGCAGCCCTGCGCTGGCGCTCACTCCCCTGGCACGCACCCAAGCCGAAGCGCTCGCTCGATGCACACGGCGCGACGGTCGAGACCGCCGTCGAGCCGCGCACCCGCCGCCAGCAGGTCACTGCGGGGATCTACGCGGCCGTGGGCATCGCGATCGTCGCGCTCTGCTGGTGAGCACGACGCGGGTCGCGCTCAGGCGCCGGGCGTCACGAGCCCCTTCCGCAGGGTCACGTTCCCGTACTTCCGGGTCTCGCCCGTGCGGATGATGAGGAACGCCGTCGCCGCCTCGTCGTAGTAGGCGAAGCGGTCGACGAAGCGCACCGCGTCCTCGGTCGTGCCGGCCGCGGCGATGAGTTCGCGCTGCACGTCGAGCACCGTCCCGTCGGCGCTCGTCATGAGGTCGAGGACCGGCTCGTCGTCGAGCGGGATGACCGTCCGCACCGCGCGCAGCACTTCGGGTGTGGACAGCGTCGGTAGGACGACGACGCGTGCGCCGAGCCGTGCCGCCGGGAAGTGCGCGTCCGCGATCACCAGCGCGTCCGAATGTCCCATCGCGTCCAGGTGCAGCAGCAGCTCGCCGCTCAGCATCGGATCGATCCCTGTCAACATGGTGACCTCCTCGTCGGTGTTTCGATCATGTCAGTCTGTCCGTCCACGGTCACGCCACGTCGTCCAGTCGGTACACCCGCGCGGCGGTCCCGCCGAGCAGCATGGCCCGCTCATCGGGTGAGAGCGTGCCGACCAGCTCGGTCAGCGCCGCCCAGACGGGCGCATACCCGCCACTCGTGATGGTGATCGGCCAGTCGCCACCGACCATGAGCCGACCAGGACCGAATCCGTCGAGGGCGACGTCCCACGCCCGCCGGGCGTCGTCGGCAGCGAACCGACGGCCGGCCGTGCTGAGCCCCGACACCTTCGCGACCGTGTTCGGCAGCGCGGCGACCGCCGTCAGCTGCGCGGACCAGACGTCGAACCCGGCAGGGTCGGTCGGTGGTTTCGCGAGATGGTCGACGACGACCGTCAGGTCCGTCACCGCTGCTGCGAGCGCCGTGGCGTCGCCGAGCAGCCGCGGGAAGGCGTTCGGCACGTCGAGCACGAGGTCGCGCTCGGCGAGCAGCACGGCCAGCCGACGCGCATCCGGTGTGGCCAACAGGCCGTCGCGCGGGTCGTCGTGCAAGAGCTGACGCACCCCACGGAGCAGGCGTCGATCCGCCCAGTGGTCGAGCAGGCGCTCCGCGCGCGCGGCGTCGTCGATCGGTACCCAGCCCACGACACCGGCGACCCAGTCGTGCGCCTCAGCCGTGTCGAGCAGGAACTCCGTGTCGGCCTCCGTGTCGTCCGCCTGGACGAGGACCGCCGTGTCGACACCGGCCGCGCGCAGCTCGGCTTCGGCCTCCTCCGCTGTGACATCCCGACGCAGGGCCTCGTCGGCGCGGTCGAGCCAGCGGTACCCGTCGGCGCGGTTCCACAGGTGCAGGTGCGCGTCGACCGTACGCATCAGCCGAGGAGTCCGCTGGCCTGGAGCTCCGCCCAGAACGTCTCGGGGATCGGCGCCTCGAAGCGCTCGATGTTCTGCACCATCTGCTCCGGTCGGGAGGCACCGACCGCGACCGTCCGCACGGCGGGATGCCGCAGCGGGAACTGGAGCGCCGCGGCGGGCAGCTCGACGTCGAACCGGCGACAGACCTCGGCGATGGCGACCGCACGGTCGAAGACCTCGGGTGGGACGGCACCGTACTCGTACCGACCGTCCGGATCCGGCACCGAGCGCGCGAGCAGCCCGGAGTTGAAGACCGATGCGGCCACCACCCCCACCCCGTGGTCGAGGCAGGCCGGGAGCACCTCCGCCGCGGCGGGCTGCTCGGCGAGCGTGAACCGACCGGCGATCATGATGAGGTCGGTCAGCCCGGTGCGGACGGCGGCGAGGAGCGCCTCGACGTCCATCGAGCCGATACCGACGGCACCGACGAGCCCCTCGTCACGCAGGGCGGCGAGCGCCGGGATGCCCTCCGCGATCCCGGACTCCGGGTCGTTGCGTTCGGGGTCGTGGAGGTAGAGCACGTCGACGTGGTCGAGTCCCAGACGCTCGAGGGACTCGTCGAGGGAGCGACGGACGCCCGACTCGCTCGCGTCCCATTCGCGGCGCAGCGTCGCCGGGACGACGAAGTCGTTGTCGGTGTCGAGCGTGCCCGCGCCGTCCGGGTTCGGCACGAGCAGCCGCCCGACCTTGGTGGACAGCACGTACTCGTCTCGCGGCTTCGTGCGGAGGAAGGCACCGAGTCGACGCTCGGACAGGCCGAGTCCGTAGTGCGGAGCAGTGTCGTAGAACCGGACCCCGTGCTCCCAGGCCGCGTCGAGGATCGCCCAGGCCTCCTCATCGCTGAGCTTGCGGTAGAGGTTGCCGAGATTGGCGGCGCCGTAGGCGAGGCGGGGGACGAGCAGCTCAGGCATCGGCAGCCCGGAAGGTGAACTCGGCGATCGACGTCGCGAGCATCTCGGAGCCGCCACCGGGGGCGAGGGGAGCGCGGTACCGGCCGGCGACGATCTCCACCGGCTCGACGAAGTGCTCGTGGAGGTGGTCGACGAACTCGATCATGCGTCCATCCTCGCTGCCGGAGACGGCGATGAAGTCGAACATCGAGAGGTGTTGCACGGCCTCGCAGAGGCCGACGCCGCCGGCGTGCGGGCACACGGGTACGCCGAACTTCGCCGCCAGCAGGAGGATCGTGACGTTCTCGTTGACCCCGGCCACGCGGGTCGAGTCGATCTGGAGGACCTGGAGGGCGTCCGCCTGCAGGAACTGCTTGAACATGATGCGGTTGGCCATGTGCTCACCGGTCGCGACGGGGATCGGGGCGACGCCGCGCGCGATGGCCGCGTGGCCGAGGATGTCGTCGGGGCTCGTCGGCTCCTCGATCCAGGCGATGTCGTACGGAGCGAGTCGCGCCATCCAGTCGATCGCCTCGGCGACGTCCCAGCGCTGGTTCGCGTCGACCGCGATGCGGATGTCCGGACCGACCGCGTTCCGGGCGATGGCGAGGCGACGGACGTCGTCCTCCACGGCACCACCGACCTTGAGCTTCACCTGCGCGAAGCCGTCCGCGACGGCCTCCCGGCAGAGGCGGTCGAGCTTCTCGTCGGAGTACCCGAGCCAGCCGGGTGTCGTCGTGTAGGCGGGGTAGCCGGCGGCGAGGAGGGCTTCCGTACGGGCCGCGCGACCCGGCTCCGCGACCCGGAGGATCTCGAGCGCGTCGTCGCGGGTGAACACGTCGCTCAGGTAGCGGAAGTCGACGAGTTCGACGAGCTGCTCCGGCGTCATGGTGGACAGCAGCTGCCAGAGCGGCAGACCCGCGCGTTTCGCCTTGAGGTCCCAGAGGGCGTTCACGACGGCACCGATCGCCATGTGTATGACGCCCTTCTCCGGGCCGAGCCAGCGGAGCTGGGAGTCGTAGACGAGCTCACGCCAGAAGGCACCCATGGCGTCGAGGATCGGCTCGACCTCGCGCCCGAGGAGGTGCTCCCGGAGGGCGTGGATGGCGGCGACCTCGACGTCGTTGCCGCGGCCGATCGTGAAGACGAAGCCGTGACCCTCGTGCCCGTCGTCCGCGTCGGTGACGAGACGCAGGTACGCGGCCGAATAGTCGGGGTCGGGGTTCATGGCGTCTGAACCGTCGAGGGTGGTCGAGGTCGGGAAGCGGACGTCATGCGTCTCGAATCCGATGATGCTACTCACGGCGGTGGGCTCCTTCGGCTGGTGCCCTGAGCATAAACATCCGATGTCTGTGCTGTCAATGCTGGGATGAACCCGCGAATCCCCTCCTATCGACGACTTCCTCGGGGTAGAGTTCAGACGTTATCGGCTAGGAGGCCGGGTCCCTCGCCTGCGGACACCCGGCGGAACCGGAAGGATCAGCATGCGCTTCGCCAGACTCGGCCCCGTGGACGAGGAGATCCCCGTCGTGTATTCGGGCGACACCGCCCACGACCTCCGATCGATCACCGCCGACGTGGACGGGGCGTTCCTCGCCGGCGGCGGTGTCGAACGGGCACGAGCCGCACTCGAGTCCGGCGCCCTCCCAGCGCTCGACGACGCGGTGTCCCTCCGGATCGGAGCACCGATCGCGAGGCCGAGCGCCGTCGTCTGCATCGGGATGAACTACGCCGCGCACGCCGCCGAGTCGGGGTCGGCGCCGCCTGAGATCCCGATCATGTTCCTCAAGACGCCGAACACGGTCGTCGGTCCGAACGACGACGTCCGCATCCCCCGCGGCAGCACGAAGACCGACTGGGAGGTCGAGCTGGGCGTCGTCATCGGCGAGCGCACCTCCTACCTCGACAGCCCGGACGAGGCCCTCAGCCGTATCGCCGGCTTCGTCACCGCGAACGACGTCTCGGAGCGGGACTTCCAACTCGCGGTGAGCGGCGGGCAGTGGTCGAAGGGCAAGAGCGCCCCCGGATTCAACCCGACCGGCCCCTGGCTCGTGACCCCGGACGAGGTCGACGCCGGCTCACTCCGCCTGCGGAGCTGGGTCAACGGCGAACCACGTCAGGACTCCACCACGGCCGACCTGATCTTCGACGTCGCGACCGTGATCTGGCACCTCAGCCAGTACCTGCAGCTCGAACCGGGTGACCTCGTCCTCACCGGCACGCCGGAGGGGGTCGCCCTGTCGGGTCGCTTCCCCTACCTCTCTGCCGGCGACGTGTGCGAGATCGAGATCGAGGGACTCGGCCGACAGCGTCAGCGGTTCGTCGATCCGGTTCCCGGAGTCGCACCGGCCGCGAAGCCCGCGGAAGCCCTCGCAGCGATGGAGGCCGGCCGATGAGCGACTCGGAGACGGGCGCGTTCGCGGGGCTCGTGGCCGTCGTGACCGGCGGAGCCTCCGGCATCGGGGCGGCGATCGTGGACCGCTTGGCCGCGGACGGCGCGAAGGTCGCGATCCTCGACCTCAACCCTGCAGTGGACGGTGATTCCGACAACCGACTCTCGGTGCGCACGAACGTCGCCGACGACGCCTCCGTGCGGGCGGCCGTCGACGCCGTCGTCGCCCGGTTCGGTCGCCTCGACATCGTCGTGAACAACGCAGGGATCGGCGCGCAGGGCAGCGTGGAGGACAACGACGACGAGGAATGGCACCGCGTCTTCGACATCAACGTCATCGGCATGGCCAGAGTCGCCCGGGCGGCACTCCCCCACCTGCGCGAGTCGCCCGCCGCATCGATCGTCAACACCGCGTCGATCGCGGCGACCGCCGGCCTCCCGCAGCGCGCGCTCTACTCCGCGACGAAGGGCGCCGTCCTCTCGCTCACCCGGGCGATGGCCGCCGACCACCTCCGCGAGGGCGTGCGGGTGAACTGCGTCAACCCCGGCACGGCCGACACCCCGTGGGTCGGCCGCCTGCTCGACAGCGCCGACGACCCGGCCGCCGAACGCGCAGCCCTCGAGGCACGACAGCCGCACGGCCGTCTGGTCTCGGCGACCGAGGTCGCCGACGCGGTCGCCTACCTCGCGAGTCCACGGTCCGGCTCCACGACCGGCACCTCGATCGCCGTCGACGGTGGCATGCAGGAGCTGCGCCTGCGTCCCCAGTAGCGCGAGCCGAGTCTCGATGCCTGCTGCACGGTTCACAATTCAGGAGCGTCCCGGCGCGTCTGCCATGAGCCTGCCGTTCCCGGACCGACACGCCTGACTCGTCCTGAGTTGTGGACCGCTGAGACCGGACGGGTCGTGTGGTCCACAACTCAGGCGGGCGGATCCGCGACGTCGGGGCGCGGCCACGCCGCGACGAAACGCTCGAGGAAGGCGGCGAACTGCGCCGCCTCCTCAGGCGTGAAGTCCGCGAGCGCCGCGGTCACCGCCTCACGCCGACCCCGGTGCGCCTCCTGCAGGACCGCGCGACCGGCGGCACTCAGCTGCACCACACTCCGTCGTCCGTCGTTCGGGTCGACCGCGCGGGCGACCTCGCCCCGCTTCGTCGCCTCGGCCACGAGTCGGCTCGCTCGCGGCTGATCGACCCCGATCGCCTCCGCGAGCGCGCTGATGCCCATGCCGCCGGACGCCGCCTCACGAGCGAGCGCGTCCAGCATCCGGAACCGGGCGGCCTGGGCGATCGCCTGCTCGCGCGGATGCCGGGTGCCAGCGCCGGAAGCCCAAGGGCCACCGACGCCGGGCCCGAAGCCCGGACCACGCCCACGTCCGCGCTCGTCCCCGCCGCCGCCGTGGTGGTCGTGGTGATGGTCTCCTCCGTGCTCATCGTGATGACGATGCCCGGGGCCACCACGCCCGCCGCGGCCGCCGAAACGACGGCCTGCCTGGTCGCGCCGGATCCGACTGAGGGCGTGCTCGATCAGCTCCACGGGGTCGCTTGCTGTGGGTTCGCTGGGCTGCGCTTGACGATCGTCGGACATACATGTCATTATACATTTACATGTAACAGAGCATGCAAATAAGGAGACCACACATGAACACCCCATCGACTTCCCCAGAGCAGTCCACCAGCCAGTCCCCCGAGCGCCCGCTCGGCTTCTGGCTCCGCACCGTCGATCACGCGATCAAGCACTCGATGCACGACGTGCTCGCCGAGGACGGCCTCGGTCGCCGAAGCTGGCGCACCCTCGAGGTCATCGCCTCCGGTGCGACGAGCGTCGACGAGATCGACGTGTCCTTCCCGCCGCACCGCCGCGGATCGCACGGCCCCGAACGATTCGGTCGCCGCGGCGGGTTCGGCCCGGGTCGCGGCTTCGCTCGCCCCGAGCGCACCGCCGAGGCGACGGCCGACAACGGCACCGATTCGGCAGAACGTCCTAGCGATCACGAGCACGGTCACCGCGACCACGCCTTCGGTCCCGGACGAGACGCCCGTCGCGGCTTCGGCCGTGACCACCGCTCCAGCGGTGCACCGTTCGGGCCGGGCCACCACCGCGGGCACGGCGGACCCCGTCGCTCGACCGCCGAGATCGTCATGGACTTCGCCGCACGCGGCTGGGTCACCGTGGACGCCGACGGCATCACGCTGACCGACGCCGGTCGCGAGGCGCACGACGCGCTCCGCACCAAGGTCGACGCCGTCCGCCAGACCGTCACCGACGCCGTCTCGCCCGAGGACCTCGCGACCACCCTCGCCAGCCTCGGGAGCATCGCCCGGGCCTTCGGCTGGGACGAGCGCACGGCCCACGGACGCGGCCCAGGTGGTCGCTCCGGTCGCGGCCCTCGCGGCGACCGCTGACCGGTCGCCGGCGTCACCGTCCCATGCGTCCCGCACCCACCACCATCCGAAGAGCCCCGGGCAGCAACCGCTGCCCGGGGCTCTTTCCGTTCACAACTCAGGACCAGCACCGCGCGTCGCGGCCAACCGGACCGCAATCGGGGCGCCGCGCCGAAGGCGTCCTGAATTGCGGACACACACAATCTGCGGTCCCTTCGTTCACAACTCAGGAGACCCGTCGCGTGGCGCGACTCGTCAGCGGGTTCCGGGGACGGACACGCCGGAGACGTCCTGAATTGCGAACTTCCGCTAGTCGGTGAGGCCGTTGGCCTTCGCGACGTTTCCGAGCCACGCGAGGCTCGGCTTGGGCGTCCGCACGAAGGTCTCGCGGTCGACGGCGATGAGACCGAAGGTCGGCCGGAAACCACTCGCCCACTCGTAGTTGTCGAGGGCGCTCCAGTGGAGGTAGCCCTCCAGCTGGATGCCGTCCTGGATGCACGCGTGCAGCTCGCGCAGGGCAACGTCGGTGTAGTCGATCCGACGCGTGTCGTCGGACGTCGCGATGCCGTTCTCGGTGATCATGATCGGCACCCCGCCGGACAGCTCCCACGCACTCCGCACACCCTCGGCGGCGGCCGGCGGGTAGAACTCCCAACCGGTGAGCGTCGTCTCGACGCCATCCTCGACGGGCAGCGGACCCTTCGGTCCGATGAACGTGCGCGTGTACGCCTGGACACCGAGGAAGTCGTCGCCGGCGGACTGCTCGAGGTACCAGTCGTCGCGCGGGTAGCCGTACTCGCGCAGCATCTCGTCCGAACCGGGCTCACCGTTCGAGCGGAACGCCTGGGTGGCGATGGTCCAACCGGACTTCAGCCCCGAGACCTGCGACAGGACCTCACGCGAACGCTTGTGGGACTCGAGGAGCGCATCGGCGACGAAGAGGTCCGGGTTGGGGAGCCCGTACGCGACGAGGTTCGCGGCGTCCTCACCGCCGGCGAGCATGGCGGCGATGTTCGGCTCGTTGATCGTGCAGACGTGCTCGACGCCCTCGCCGACGATCGGCAGGGTCAGCTCGGTGTACCGCGCGAAGAGGTCGGCGGCGTCCTTCGCCCGCCAGAACCCGTCACGCTCGAACCAGCGCGGCACGGTGAAGTGCATGAGCGTGACGACCGGGTTGAGGCCGAGCTCGTGCGCGGTGTCGACCATGCGCCGGTAGTGGTCGACCTCGGCGCGCGAGACGACACCGCGCTCGGGCTCGATGCGAGCCCACTCGATGCTGAAGCGGTAGGTGTTGAGCCCCGCGTCGGCGAGGAGCTGCATGTCCTCGCGGTAGCGGTGGTAGCTGTCCATCGCGTCGCCCGAGGGCTCGACGATGTTCGTCCCGGCTTCGTGCTCGTGCACCCACCAGTTGCTGTTGATGTTGTTGCCCTCGATCTGGTGGGCAGCGGTGGCGGCGCCCCAGAGGAAGCCGTCGGGGAAGGTCAGCACGGGTGTAGCTCCTGTTTCATGTTGGGGTGTGGCCCTTCGACAAGCTCAGGGACCGGAAGCGGTGTGGCCCTTCGACAAGCTCAGGGACCGGGATGAAGACCAGGCCCTTCGACAAGCTCAGGGACCGAGGGGGCTCAACGCTTGGCGCGCGCCGGGTTGGGGACGGCGTCGAGCAGCTGGATCGTGTACGGATCCTGCGGGTGCTGCAGGACGTGCGCGGTCTCGCCGCGCTCGACGACACGACCCTGGTTGAGGACCATGATGTTGTCGGTCACGAGTCGTGCCGACAGCAGGTCGTGCGTGATGTAGAGCATCGAGACACCCCACTGCTCGCGGAGGTCCTCGAGCAGCGCGAGCACGCCAGCCCGGAGCGACACATCGAGCATCGACACGGGCTCGTCGGCGATGAGCACCTGCGGGTCGCTCGCGAGCGCCCGGGCGATCACGACACGCT
The DNA here is from genome assembly GCF_030209505.1 of Plantibacter sp. LMC-P-059a. Lineage (NCBI taxonomy): Bacteria > Bacillati > Actinomycetota > Actinomycetes > Micrococcales > Microbacteriaceae > Plantibacter > Plantibacter sp. LMC-P-059a. The sequence goes on from NZ_JARVRZ010000002.1 coordinate 552,457, forward strand.
GCCGCTGCCCACCCGACAACTGGTGGGGAAGCTTCGCCGCGAACTGCTCGACCGGCGAGAGCCCAACCGTCTCGAGGAGCTCGAGCACACGCTTGCGGACAGCGTCGCCCTTCAGCCCCGTGAAGTTCACGACCGGGCGGGTGAGCGTGTACTCCACCGTGTGGAGCGGGTTCAGCGCCGCATACGGGTCCTGGAAGATCATCTGCACGTTCTTGTGCAGGTTCCGGATGCCCTTCCGGTTCAGCTGGGCGACGTCGAGGTCGCCGAACCGGACCGCGCCGGAGGTCGGCTTCTCGATGCCCGTGATGAGCTTCGCGATCGTCGACTTGCCGGAACCCGAGGCACCGACGAGTGCGAGCGACTGACCAGGTTCGAGCGTGAACGACACGTCGTCGACGGCCGTGACCGCGGACTCACCACGGCGCGGCGGCGGGTAGACCTTCGAGACGGCGTCCACGATGACCGCCGACTCCGCCGAACGACCGGCGCGAGACGAGGCCTTGCCCGACTCGGAGCTCGCGCTCGTCGCGGTCGGGACGCTCGTCGTGGTGCCGGAGACGGGAGCCGTTCCGCGGTTCGCCCGCGAGGGGAAGCCGGGCAGCTCGACGACCGCTGCACGCGGGTCGGCGTAGTGGCTGAGCAGCATCCGTGTGTACGGATCCTGCGGACGCTCGAGGATGTCGCGGCTCGGGGCGTCCTCGACGATGCGGCCCTCGTGCATGACGAGCACGCGCTGGGTCGCCTCGAGGACGACGCCGAGGTCGTGGCTGATGAGGATGGCGGTGAAGCCCTCCGACTGCTGCAGCTCGGTGATCGTGTCCATGATCGCGTGCTGCACGAGCACGTCGAGCGCGGTCGTCGGTTCGTCGAACACCATGAGTCGCGGTTCGAGCGAGAGGGCGAGCGCGATGGAGACGCGCTGACGCATACCGCCGGACAGTTCGCCCGGGAAGCGGGCGAGGACCTGCGGCGTGAGCCCGACCTTCTCGACGAGCTCCGCCATCCGTGCATCCCAGCGGTCGCGGGAGACGTGCCCGTGCGCCTTGAAGATGTCGACGAAGTGGTTGCGGATCGTGCGGACCGGGTTGAGCGCGTTCATGCCCGACTGCAGCACCATGGCGAACCCGCCCTGACGCTGCTCGCGGAGCGCTTCCTCGTCGAGCTCGCGGATGTCGGATCCCCCGAAGAGGATCTGGCCACCGTTGATGCGGGCCGGCGGCTTCTGCAGCCGGGTGGCCGCGAAACCGAGCGTCGACTTGCCCGAGCCCGACTCGCCGACGAGACCGATGAACTCACCGGCGCCGACGGAGAACGACACGTGGTCGACGGCCTGCACCGGTGCGGCACCGACGGACTCGTAGACGACGGAGAGGTCGCGGACCTCGAGCAGCGCTCCCGTGCCGGGGGCCGGAGCCGGTGCGCTGTCGGCCTGGAGGTTGACGGCGTTCATCGGGACTTCCCTTCACGGAGGCGCGGGTTGCTGATCGCGTCGACACCGAAGTTGATGAGGGTGAGGCTCATCGCGAGGAGCGCGATGCAGAGACCGGGGGCGAAGAGGAGGATCCACTGACCGGTGAGCAGGGCGTTGGAGTTCTGCGCCCAGTAGAGGATCGTTCCCCAGCTGACGATCGACGAGTCGCCGAGTCCGAGGAACTCGAGGCCCGCCTCGGCCAGGATCGCGCTCGTCGCGGCACCGAAGAAGCCACCGGCGATGAGCGAGGTCATGTTCGGGAGGATCTCGTTGAACACGATGCGGAACGGGCGGTCGCCGGAGAAGCGGGCGGCCGTCACGAAGTCCCGCGAACGCAGCGACTGCGTCTGGCTGCGGAGCACGCGGGCACCCCACGCCCACCCGGTGATGACGATGACCGCGACGATCATCACCAGTCCACCGTTCTGGAGGTACGCGGCGATCACGATCATGAGCGGCAGACCCGGCACCACGAGGAACAGGTTGACGATGAAGTTCACGACCTCGGCGCCGAAGCCCTTGATGTAGCCCCAGCTGAGGCCGATCAGGACCGCGACGATCGTCGACAGGATGCCGGCGATGAAGCCGACGGTGACGCTGATCTGCGAGCCGTAGATGAGCTGACTGAGGACGTCCTCGCCCGCCGCCGTCGTCCCGAACCAGTGCTCGGGGCTCGAGTCGGCGTTCCGCGGGAAGCCGTCCTGGCTGGCACCGTACGGGGCGAGGAGCGGCGCGAAGATCGCCACGAGGATGAAGAAGCCGAGGATGATCAGGCCGAGGCGTGACTTCCAGTTGGCCCAGAGCGTCGCCGCCGATCGACCGATGAAGGCGAACTTCCTCGGCGGACGGACGGCGTCGTCCGACTGCAGTGTCTTGACGTGCTGTGTGGTGGTCATCGGCGGGTCCTTGGGTCGAGTACGCCGTACAGGATGTCGACGAGGAAGTTGGCGACGAGCACGCTCACCGTGATGAGCAGGAAGAGCGCCTGCATGAGCGGGTAGTCCTGACCGATCACCGCGTTGAACAGGAGGAAGCCGATACCGGGGTATCCGAACACCTGCTCCACGAGGATCGAGCCACCGACCACACCGCCGAGCGCGAGCCCGAAGCCGGTGAGGTTCGGGAGGATCGCGTTGCGGGCCGCGTACTTGACGGCGACCGTGCGACCGCGGAGCCCGTTCGCCTCGGCGAAGGTCACGTAGTCGTCACCGAGCGTGTTGATCATCGCGTTGCGCATGCCGATGATCCACCCGCCGAGGCTGGTGACGAGGATCGTCAGCGCCGGCAGCACCGCGTGGTACGCGACGTCGACGATGAAGTCCCAGGTGAAGGCCGGCGAGGCCGTCGGTCCGAAGGCGCCCGAGGTCGGGAACCAGTGGAGGACGTATCCGGCGAAGAACAGCAGGAGCAGCGCGGTCCAGAAGTACGGGAACGTGCTCGCGAAGGTGCCGGTCAGGGTCGGCAGGGCGTCGAGCCAGGTGTTCCGTCGCCAGGCCGCCAGCACACCGATGAGCGTGCCGAGGATGAAGGCGACGATCGTGACGATGCCCAGCAGGATGATCGTGTACGGGAACGCCTGCCAGATGAGCTCACCGACCGACTGCGGGAAGAAGGTGTACGAGACCCCGAAGTCGAGGGTGACGACCTGGTGGAGGTACGTGACGTACTGCTCCCACAGGTTGCCGCCGGGGACACCGAGTTGGGCCTCGATCGCCGCCCGCGTCGCCGCGGAGACGGGGCCGTTCTGCGCGAGCTTCGCGATCGCGGCATCGGTCGGGGATCCGGGCATGAGCCGCGGCAGGAGGAAGTTCAGCGTGACGGCCGCCCACAACGTGAGGACGAAGAGGCCGAGTTTGCGCACCATGTACACGGTCACTCACCGTCCTTCCGGAGCTTGAGGTGCGTGAACACGAGGAGCGGGGTCTGGTCGTAGGTCTGCAACGGCGCGTACGGGTTGTCCGCATCGGGCCAGCCGGTGAACTTCTTGTCGTTGTACAGGCCCCAGAGTCCGCCGTAGTACATCCCGATGACCGGGAAGTCGCTGTAGACGATCTGCTGCATCTGGTGGCTCAGCCCCAGGCGCGTCGCCTCGTCGGTGGTCGCCTTGTACTGCGCGAGCAGTGCGTCCATCTGCGGGTTCCGGTAGCGACCGAAGTTGCTGGACGTCGTCTCGCCGAGCGGCTTCGCGAACTCGCTGTTGAAGCTGTTGTTGAAGCCCTGGAACATGATGCCGTTGCCCATGCCGCCCATCGCGACCTCGAAGGTGCCGCTCTGGATGGCCTGCTGGTAGCCCGGGGGCTGCGGCTGCTTGATCTGCACGTCGATGCCGAGGGCGCCGAGCTCCTTGCGGACTTCCTGCACCGCACGCAGCCAGTCGGCGTAGCCGTTGGCCGTCGTGATCGAGAAGCTGAACTGCTTGCCCGCCGCGTCGACGAGCTTGCCGTCCTGCTGCGTGTACCCGGCGGCAGCGAAGGCCTCGAGGGCCCCGGCGGTGTCCTGGGTGATCATGCCCTGGTTCGGCAGGGTCGGATCGAGTTCGTCCTCCTGGTTGGGGAGCATGAGGCTCGACTGGCCGGCGGCACCGAGATAGCCCTCGGTCGCCGCGTCGGCGATCTTGTCGCGGTCGAGTGCCAGGGCGATGCCACGGCGGACGTCGACGTTGTCGAACGGGGCGACGTCCATGTTGGGCACGAGCCCGATCACACCTCCCGGCGGGAACCAGAACTTGTTGTGGTCGTTCGCCGCGCCCCAGGTGCCTTCGACGTTCGACAGGAACGAGTACGCCCAGTCGAAGCCCTTGGTCACGATGTCGAGCTCGCCGGTGGCCGCGGGGATCACGAGGTGGTTGACCTCGATCTTGTCGGCCTGCCAGTACGTCTCGTTCTTGTCCATCGTGTACTGCTGCGAGGTGTAGTTGCCGAGGACGTACGGACCGGTGCCGACGGGGTTCGGGTTCCGCCAGGTGTCGGGGCTCTTGACGTCCTTCCAGATGTGCTCGGGGACGATGAGCGTCTGCGAGACGATGTCGGCCGCGGGGGCGTCGTCGTCGAGCAGGTGCATGATGACGTGCTGACCCTTCACTTCGATCGTGTCGATGTGCTGCCAGGCGCCCTTCTGGTCGAGCGTCGGGTACTGCTTGATGAGGTCGAAGGTGAACTTGACGTCCTCAGGCGTGAAGGCCTCGCCATCCGACCAGGTCGCACCCTCGCGGATCGTGTAGTCGATCGTGCGCGCGTCGGGGAGGTCGACCTGCTCGGCGAGCCACGGCGTCTCCTTGCCGTCGAGCACGTTGATGATCACGAGCGGCTCGTAGATGTAGCTCGAGGCCGAACGCTTGTTCACGAGGTAGGGATTGAAGTTCCGCTCGAGCATCGGGGTGCCCTTGTCGGAGGCCAGCAGCATCGTGTCGGCGGGGATCGAGGGATCCGGCTCGCTCTTGATCTGGATGCTGCAGCCGGAGACGAGCAGGGCCGCCGCGGCGATCATCGCCGCCGCTCCGAGTCGTCTGCGCCTGCGGACCTTGGTCCGCTCGTGCGTCGTGTGCGTCATCGCCACCGTCCTTGCTGAAGTCTGTACCCGTTGATTGTAAGCGCATACATTGCCCTGTGCAACCCGTGTCGGATTTCCCGTCTCGTTCGCAACTCAGGACCGCCCCGGCGCGGCGGCCTCGCGGCGCACGGACACGGCGCGGCACGCCGAGAACGTCCTGAATTGCGAACGCGAGCAGAAGCGATGGTCAGGACGTGACCGGCTCGGAGCTCTCCCGGAGGAGGACCTCGACCGGCAGGCGGACGGACATCGCCGGGAGTTTCGGTTCGGCGAGCCGACGGGTGAGCGCCTGCACCGAGACCCGGCCGAGGGTCTCCATCGGCTGGCGCACAGTCGTGAGCCGTGGCGTCGACAGGCGACCGGCGTCGATACCGTCGAAGCCGGTGACGATGAGCTCGTCAGGGACCCCCACCCCGGCGATCCGGGCGGCGTCGATGACGCCGAGCGCCATCTGGTCGTTGGCGCAGACGACCGCCCGCGGCAGGCCGCCGCGGTTCAGCAGCTCCCGCCCGACCCGGCGACCGCCCTCCCGCGTGAAGTCACCGCGCAGGGTCGGAGCGTCGGGGACGGCGAGCGACCGCTCCGCGAGGGCCGCCTGGAAGCCGCTCCAGCGTTCCGCGTCGTCGGGCGAGCCGAGGCTCCCCGACACGTACTCGAGCTCGCGGGCGCCCAGGTCGTCGATGAGGTGCGCCGTGAGGGTCCGCATACCCTCGGTGTTGCTCACCGAGACGTGGTCGAGGTCGTCGCCGCGGCGAGGGCCGGCCATGACCACGATCGGGACGTGACGCGACAGCTTGGCGAGCTCCTCCTCGCTCGCACTGCCGGCGAGGACCATCAGCCCGTCCACCCGGCCCGCCATGTCGCGCACGGTCTGCGTCGCCGTCGACCCACGGCCGACACCGACGAGGAGCGCGAAGCCGCTCCGCCAGGACTCGAGCTCGCAGCCGCGAAGGACCTCGTCGAAGTACAGGTTCAGCGTCCTCGTGTCGGTCCGTTCGGGGATGTCGCGGACGACGCGGGCTCCCCCGGCGGCGGCCTCGTCACCCTCGAGCGCGATGTCGCCGAGATCGTCCATGGCGTCGAGCCCCTGGAAGAACAGGCCGATGACGCCCGTGCGCCGGGCCGCGAGTCCACGGGCGGCACCGCTCGGGACGTATCCCAGCTCCGCGACCGAGGCCAGCACCTTGTCGCGGGTGGCCGGCTTCACGTCGTCCGGCCGGCCGAGGACCCGCGAGACGGTGGCGATGGAGACGCCCGCGTGGTGCGCGACGTCGTAGACCGTCGGCGGTTTCGTCATGGGAACGCCTTCCTTCGGGGACCAATGATACGCAGGGCATCACGGTCGCCCCGTCGTCGGCCTCCGCGGGATGGAGTGCGCCGGAGGACCGTCTTCCGTGACGGGAACCGGTGTCGAGGTGCTCACAGACCATCCCCGGAGCGCATCGAACCCGAACGTTCGCTGAATTCCCGACACTTGTCGGGCAGCCGGTGCGCGCGCGCTGCCAGACTGCGGAGATGACCGATCTGCAGGCGAAAGCCACCCTCCTCAACTCCCTCCACCAGCCGGGTACGCCCCTCATCGTGACGAACGTGTGGGACGCCATCACCGCCAAGGTCGTCTCCGAGGCGCCCGGCGTGGTCGCCCTCGCCTCGGCGAGCCACTCCGTCTCGAACGTGCGCGGCCTCGAAGACGGCGGCGGGCTCGACGTCGACGAGGCGATCGCCGCCGCGAAGATCATCGTGAGCGCCGTCGACCTGCCGGTGACGATCGACTTTGAGAAGGGCTACGCCGACGACGCCGCGGGCGTCCGCGAGAACGTCCGTCGCCTGATCGTCGAGGCCGGTGCCGTCGGCATCAACCTCGAGGACTCCGTCGGCGCGGCGAAGGCTCCGCAGTTCCCGATCGAGGAGGCCGCGGCCCGCGTCGCAGCCGCTCGGGCCGGAGCCGAGGACGCCGGTGTCCCGCTCGTCATCAACGCCCGCGTCGACACCCTCGCGGGCGACCCCGAGGCGTGGGACGAGGCCGTCGCACGCGCCAACGCCTACCTCGAGGCGGGTGCCGACGTGATCTTCTTCCTCGGACTCGGCACCGAGGAGCTCGTCGCGAAGGCGATCGAGCAGGTCCACGGCCGCATCTCCGTCATCGGCTACCCGGGCGCCGTGCCGCTCAAGCGCCTGGCGGAGCTCGGCGTCTCCCGCGTCAGCTTCGGACCCGGCACGCTCGGCCTGACGCTTGCCGCCCTGCAGCGCGCCGCGACCGGCCTCACCGAGCTCGGCGAGTACCCCGAGGACCTCGGCTTCTCCTTCGAGCTCTGAGTCTCGACCGACGACCCTGTCTCAGGAGTTCCCGGGCGCGGCGCCGCATGATGCGGGCGGCGCACCGACGGACTCCTGAGACAGGGTCGCGGCGTCCGATCAGGACGTCAGGAACCAGTACCAGATGATGAGCATCGTGACGAGGAAGCCCGTCAGGAAGTTCAGGCGGAGGAACCGCTTCCAGCCCGCGTTGGCGCCCTCGGCGTCCTCCTCGCGGAGATTCCAGAACGGCAGCACACTCGCGGCGTAGGGCAGCGCGAGGAGGCCCGCCAACGGGATGGGCCACGGCGTCACGAGCATCAGTGCGCCACCGGCGAGGTAGGCGACGAAGGCGAAGCGCACCGTCGGGGCCGCTCCGATGACCGTCGCGATCGAGCCGATCCCACCCTCCCGGTCCGCGATGATGTCCTGCACGGCGCCGAAGGCGTGGCTGGCGATGCCCCACAGGAAGTAGCCGACGAGCAGGGCCCAGAGCGCCGGGGTGAACACCGCGCCGGCGAGCACCAGCCCGTAGACCGCGGGGCTCACGAAGTGCGTGCTCGAGGTGAGCGAGTCGATGAACGGCCGTTCCTTGAACCGCAGCCCGGGCGCACTGTAGGCGACGAGTGCGAAGACGCTGATCGCGAGCACGAGCCAGGACAGCGGCGACCCGACGACGACGAGGTAGACGAGGAACGGCACGTTCGTCGCGATCGCCGCGAAGATCGTCAGGCGGTGCATCCGCCGATCGAGCACCGCGCCCTCCACGCCGCCCTTGCGCGGGTTCCGGAGGTCGGACTCGTAGTCGAACACGTCGTTGATCCCGTACATGGCCAGGTTGTACGGGATGAGGAAGTAGAGCGTCCCGAGCCAGAACGTGAGGTCGAGCTCGCGGGTGGTCAGCAGATAGGCCGCTGCGAACGGGTAGGCGGTGTTGATCCACGACAGCGGTCGTGAGGACAGCACGAGCTGGCCGAGTCGGTTCATGCCGGGTCCTCCTGGGACAGGGATGGGGAGACGGGAGCCGGGGTGCGACGTTCGAGCAGCACCCAGAGCGACGGGAGCAGGACGGCGGCGGCGATGGCGTAGGCGAAGTCCTCGAGCGGGGCGACCCCGATGAAGGCGCCGGAGATGAGCTCGGGGTCGTAGCCGACGAGCCCGATCCCGATCATGACGTTGTCGAAGAGGGCGGTCATGAGGAGCAGCACGACGAGCACGCCGCCGACGCCGAGCAGCCAGGTGCCGGCCGTCGGGCCACTCGTCGGCGCGCCACGACGACGCCGGGCGTCGAGCCGCACGACGGCGAGGAGGGCGACGACCGCCACGACGGCGAGGAACCACGCGTTGAGTCCGGCGTACGTCATCGTCCGCTCACCCCGGTGGCGGCGTCCGTCCCTCTGGCCGTGCGCCCGGTCAGGTGCCGCGCCGCCCCGAAGAGGTTCATCGTCAGGTAGCAGAGGAGGGTCAGGAAGAAGACCTCCTCGATCGGCAGCTCGGGAGCGACCTGCAGTCCGGTCATGAACGAGGTCTCGCCACGGAAGAAGATCCCCAGGCCGATGCCGAACAGGTCCCAGACGAGGAAGAACACGACGCCGGCCGGCAGGATGACGGCGGCACGCCGCCGGTCCGCCCAGAAGAACAGTCGGAAGCGCCGGTCGAGCATGATCATCCCGGTGATCGAGACGAGGAGCGCGAGCAGGTACAGCAGACCCATCAGTCGGCGGCCACGGAACGTCTGCGCAACGGCACGGGCATCGGCCCGGTCGTGATGTCGCCGCGCATGCGCTTCACGACGAGCTCGGCGCTGATGAGGCACATGGGCAGTCCGATGCCGGGGATCGTGGAACCACCCGTGTAGTAGAGGCCGTCCACCTTCTTGCTGACGTTGCCGCTGCGGAACATGGCGCTCTGCGAGAGGATGTGCGCCGGCCCGAGGGAGGTGCCCTTCCACACGTTGAGGTCGTTCACGAAGTCGGCGGGACCGACGTCGCGGCGGACGACGATGCGGTCGGCGAGGTCGGGCACGCCCGCCCAGGCAGCGATCTGCGCGATGGCCGCGTCGCCGATCTCCGTGACCTGGGCGTCGCCGCCGCCGCCGATGGTGGGGTCCGCCGGAATGGGCACGAGGATGAACAGGTTCTCGTGTCCCTCAGGGGCGACCCCGGCGTCGGTGGCGCTCGGGCGGCAGACGTAGAGCGATGCCGGGTCGGGCACGCTCGTCACCTCGCCGAAGATGCGGCCGAAGTTGTCGCGCCAGTCGGTGGTGAAGAACAGGCTGTGGTGGAGGAGCTCGGGGAGCTCACCGCGGACGCCGAGCATGACGAGCACGGCGCCGGGGCCGGCGGTGCGCTTCTCCCAGTACTCGGCCGGGTAGGTCTGCAGCTCGCGCGGGAGGAGGGTGGTCTCGGTGTGGTGGAGGTCGGCCGCGGACACGACGTTGTCGGCGTGCAGGAGCTGACGACGGCCGTCGGCGTCGAGGTAGTTGACCCCGGCGACCCGCGAGCGACGACCGGCCGGCATCGTCGTGATTCCCGTGACCTCTGCGCCCGTGACGATCTCGACGCCCTCGGCACGCGCCAGCTCGGCGATGGTGTCGATGATCCGGGAGAACCCGCCCTGCGGGTAGAGCACGCCGTCCTCGAGGTCGAGGTAGCTCATCAAGTGGTACATGCTCGGCGCGTCGAACGGCGAGGATCCGAGGAAGACCGCCGGATACCCGAGGATCTGCTGCAGGCGGACGTCGGAGACCGTGCGGGCGGTGAGCGTGTCGAGGTCCTCGGTCAGGAGCTTCGCCAGCTTCGGCATGCGCGCGAGGACCTCGCGGCTCGCGAGCGTGCGGTACGACTCGAAGGTCGTGTAGAGGAAGCTCCGGATCGCGATCTCGTACGTCTCCTTGGCGCTGCGGAGGTACTCGTCCATCTTCGCGCCGGCGCCGGCCTCGACGGATTCGAACAGGGCCAGGTTGTCGGCGCGGTTCGCCGCGAGGTCGAGGTGGCCGTCGCGGCCCTCGGAGTAGACCCGGTAGGCCGGGTCGAGACGGCCCAGGTCGAGCTGTTCCGCAGCCGAGGTGCCGAGGAGTCGGTAGAAGTGGTCGAAGACCTCCGGCATGAGGTACCAGCTCGGCCCCGTGTCGAAGGTGAACCCGTCCTGCTCCCAGGTGCCGGCCCGCCCGCCGAGCACGTCGCGGCGTTCGAGCAGGGTGACCTGCTGACCGTCGCGGGCGAGCAGGGCCGCCGTGGCGAGTCCGCTGATGCCGCCGCCGATGACGACGGTGCGGGTGGGGGAAGTGGTCATGACAGGGAGCTCTCGTCGATCGTCGGGATGGAGGCGGTGGTGCCGGTGGAGGTGGGCGTCCGGCCGGCGAGCGCGCCGGCGGCGATCCGCAGCTTCACGGGGTCGGGGACGCGCACGCGGGTGCGGACGAGGTCCGAGGCGGGGGTGGTGCGGATCCGTCTCGCCAGCTCGGAGAACAGCTCCTGCGCGAGGGCGACGGCACGACGACTCGACTTCGGCAGCTGGGCGAGCACGGCGGCCGAGCGGTCGAGGTCGGCCTCGATGTCGTCGAGGAGGCTGTGCTTCTGCGCTTCGGTGAGGTCGTCGACGGCGACGCCTGGGAAGTAACTGCGGCCCAGTTCGTCGTGGTCGGCCGAGAGGTCGCGGAGGAAGTTGACCTTCTGGAACGCCGCGCCGAGGCTCCTGGCTCCGACGACGAAGGCGGCGCGCTGGGCGTCGTCGACGTCGTGGCCGCGCAGGAAGATCCGGAGGCACATGAGGCCGACGACCTCGGCGGAGCCGTACACGTAGTCGCGGAAGGTCTCGGGCGTGTGGACGGTGCGCGAGAGGTCCGCACGCATGGACGCGAAGAACGGCCGGGTGAGGTCGGTCTCGATGCCCGCCGACCGCGCGGTGATGGCGAAGGCGTGCACGACGAGGTTGCTGCTGTACCCCGTCTCGACGGCGTCCTCCGTGTCGCGTTCGAGCGCGTCGAGCATGGCGAGGACCCGCTCGGGGTCGAGCCCGGCGGCCGCGGCGACCCCGTCGACGATCTCGTCGGCGATCCGGACGAGCGCGTAGACGTTCTCCACGTCCTGCCGGATCTCGCCGCCGAGGAGCCTGGCCGCGAGCCCGAAGGAGGTGGAGTAGCGCCGGATCACGATGCTGGCCGTCTCCTGCGCGACCCGGTCGTAGAGTCGTCGGGCGTCGCCGACAGCCGAGTCGTCGTCGTTCGGGTGCCCCGTCCCGTTGCCGCCCGCGGTCATCGCGACCGCTCGAGCACCGTGGCCACGATGGGACGCAGTTCCTCGCGGAGCTGCTGTGGGATGCTCGGCGACGCCAGCTGCTCCCAGGCCCGGTTGGCGTAGTCCCCCGCGAGCAGTGTCGCGTGCTGGCGTGCGCCTGTTGAGGTGAGGACGTCCCGCAGCACGGCGGCACCGTCCTCGTCGAGGTCCGGGTCACCGAAGAGGTGCTCCACGGCGTGCCATTCGGGCTGCTCGGCGGCGAACGCCACCATGACTGTCAGCTTGCCCTCGCGGAGGTCGCCGATCGTGGTCTTACCCGTGGTCTTCGCGTCGCCGAAGACCCCGAGGACGTCGTCGATGATCTGGTAGGCGATGCCGATCTGCTGCCCGAACGCACCCAGTGCGTCGATCGTGGCCTCCGGCGCTCCCGCCAGGACCCCGCCGGACTGCAGCGGCGCCTCGAAGGAGTAGTACGCCGTCTTCAGGCGCTCCATGCGGATGATGTCGTCGACCGTCGGGACGACGCCGCCGACGGTGAAGTCGACGTCGGCGAGTTCGCCGGCGGCCGACGCGGAGATGGCGTCGTCGAGGATCTCGCGGAGACGGGTGCGGACCGAGTCGGCACTGCCGGCGCGGTCGATCAGGCGGTAGGAGGCCGACAGTGCGAGGTCGCCGGCGATGACGGCGACGGACATGCCGCGGTGCTCGGCGAGCGGCAGGGGGATGCCGGCGGTCTGCGCGATGTCCCGGTAGCTGCCGGAGACGTTGGGGCTGCCGCGCCGGACGAAGTCGCGGTCGATCACGTCGTCGTGCACGATCAGGGCGGTGTGGAGGAGCTCGTAGGCGGCCGCGACATGGGCGGCGGCGACGACGTCGTCTCCGCCGAGCGCCTCGTAGGCGGTCATGACCATGCGTGGCCGGAAACGCTTGCCGCCGGCCATGCTGCGTTCGATGGTCTCCCAGAGCCGCAGGTACCCGGCGCCGCCGAACGACACCGCCTGCGTCTTCGCCAGTTCGAGGAACCGCTCGAGGGCGTCCTCGACCTGGTGCTGTTGCCGGTAGGGCACGTCGACGACGTGGTGGGTCTCCATAGCACGAGGCTACTTCACCGAGCCTGGAGATTAGTACGCTAGCTGTCCATTCGCGTTCACCCCGATCGTCGGGGAGAATGGACACATGTCGGTACCCGAAGAACTCGTCGTCCTGCTCGCCGAGGACGGCACCCGCATCGGCACCACGCCGAAGGCGACCGTCCACACGCAGGAGACGCCCCTCCACCTCGCGTTCTCCTGCCACGTCATCGGTCCCGACGGCCGCATCCTCGTGACCCGCCGCGCGCTGTCGAAGCTGACCTGGCCCGGCGTCTGGACGAACTCGTTCTGCGGACACCCGGGCCCCGACGAGGACAGCGTCGACGCGGTCCTCCGTCGCGCCAGCGCCGAACTGGGCCTGCCGATCTCGGCTCCGCACCTCGTCCTGCCCGACTTCCGCTACCGCGCCGTCGACGCCTCGGGCGTGGTCGAGTACGAGATCTGCCCGGTCTACGTCGCCTACACGGACGCTGTGCCCGAGCCGAACCCGGCCGAGGTCATGGAATGGGCCTGGGCCGAGCCCGCGTCCCTCCTTGAGTCGGTGGAGCGTGCGCCCTTCGCGTTCAGCCCGTGGCTCACCCTGCAGCTGCCGCTCGTCGTCCCGCTCCTCGCCGAGACGCCCGCGCGCTGAGTCCGGCCCCGACGCTGCTCCGGACGCCTCGGCTCGCCGTCACGCGCCGCGCAGCGCCTCCACGGCCGCGGCGAGACGCTTGTCGCGCGTCGCGTCCGTCTTCGCGAGCGCGATCGGCTCGGCGAGCGCACGCTGACGACTGAACGACAGCGCCCCGTAGGCGGCGAGCGCCTGCTCGTCACCCGCGAGCGCCTGTTCGAGTTCCGGCGGCAGGGGGAAGACCCGGGGAGCCGTGTCGACCTCGAGTTCCACCTCGACCTCGTCACCGCCGGCGACCCCGGCCGCAGCCCGGTTCGCGGCGCTGAGGGCGATGAGGAAGCGGCCACCCATCGGCGTGATCGTGCTGCGGTAGGTGGTCGCGCCGACGGTCACGACGACCGGGACGCGCTTGCCGGCGCCGAGCTCGTCGATGACGACGTCGGGGACGAGGATGCCGGTGTTGTTGCCCTGCAGCTCGATGACGGTGCGGAATCTCATGCGCTCAGTATGGTCTTCGGTGCCCGCGCGGTGAAGACCAGGATGAGGGAGCCGGCGACGACCCCGATGCCGAGGAGCTGGCCGAGGCTCAGCCCCTCACCCAGCACGGCGACCCCCAGGAGCACGGCGACGACCGGGCTCAACAGCCCGAGGAACGAGACGGAGCCGACCGGGAGGAGGCCGATGCCTCGGAACCACAGGGCGTAGGCGAGCGCGGTGCCCACGACGGCGAGGTATGCGTAGCCGCCCACCGCGGCGGGATCGGGTGCATCCGTCGGCACGCCCTCGACGAGGAGCAGCACCGGCACGAGGACGAGACCGCCCGCGACGAGCTGCCAGGCCGTGACCACGAGCCCCGACACGGGGCTCGACGAACCCGCGCGTCGGCCACCGAGTCGCCGGCCCACCGACGGCCTGCCCCACCGCTTGCTCAGCACCGAGCCGAGCGACATGGACACCGCACCGGCGAGCGCGGCGGCGACCCCGAGCACGTCGAGGCGTGCGTCCGCCTGCAGCACGATGAGCGCGACGCCGCCGATCCCCGCGAGGCCGGCGAGGACGCGGCGCAGGGTCAACGCCTCCCCCACGAGCACGCTGGCGAGCACGGCGACGAGGACCGGACCGATGGCACCCATGGTGGCCGCGACCCCGCCGGGCAGGCGGTAGGCGGCGAGGAAGAGGAAGGCGAAGAAGGCACCGATGTTGAGGGTGCCGAGGACGAGCGACCGCCACCACCAGCCACCGACCGGAAGGGTGCGGGTGATCGCGAGCAGCAGCAGTCCGGCGGGCAACGCCCGGAGGACCGCGGCGAGCAGCGGCCGTCCGGGCGGGAGCAGTTCGCTCGTGACGAGGTAGGTGGTCCCCCAGCTGATGGGGGCGACCGCGGTGATCGCGGCGACACGGAGGTTTTTGCTTAGCACTGAGCAAATATAGCTCAGTGCTAAGCAAATCGCTAGAGTGGTCGCATGAGCACGCGCGTCGACGACATCCTGAACCAGTGGCGAGCCGAGCGACCCGAGCTCGACGTCTCCCCCATGGCCGTGATCGGACGACTCTCGCGGGCCGCGACGACGGTGGACACCCGCCTCGCGGCGACCTTCGCTGAGCACGGTCTCGACAGCGCGTCGTTCGACGTCCTGGCGACCCTCCTCCGCGCCGGCGCGCCGCACGAGCTCCCCCCGAAGGACCTCGCCCACTGGTCGATGGTGACGTCGAGCGCGATCGCCCAGCGCGTCAACAAACTCGTCGACCGCGGCCTCGTGACCCGTCGACCGAGCGACCACGACGGGCGTGGGACGGTCGTCGCCCTCACGACGGCAGGCAAGGACCTCGTCGAGCAGGCTCTGCCCGACCACCTCGCCGCCGAGGAACGGCTCCTGGCAGGCTTCTCCGCCACCGAACGCGAACAGCTCGCGTCACTCCTGGAGCGCCTTGCGGGCGCCTGAGCCCGCCCCCAGACGAGCCCCTCAGACGATCCGGCGTCCCTCGTTGTGCTCCTGCAGCCACCAGCTGGCGCCCTCGTCGTCGGACACCCAGCTCTCCCAGGTGTAGGACGTCTCGGTGATCGCGCTGAAGTTCCAGCGGATCAACTTGTCGTCGTTGCGGGTGCCGTCCTGCCGGATGCCGTCCGATCGGTGCGGCGTCGCCACGAGCTGGCAGAACTCGCCACGGCGCGGCTCGACGTAGCTGACCCGCCACGCACCCATCAGCCGGTCGTAGACCCGCAGCGCGGTGCTCACCGTCTCCCAGCCCGACGGCTCGTCGTCGTTCACCACGAGTTGGACGTCCTGTACGGCGCGGCCCTCGAGGACGTACGACACGATCCAGCGGAAGTCGGACTCCACCCACTCGCCGGTCTCGTCGTCCAGCCGCTTCGAGTGCACGTCCCAGGAGCCGACGAACTGCCCGAACCGCACCATCCGGCGCGGGTAGAACGGCGTCGGCCCGTCTGCCGTGATCGCGCTGGCGAAGTCCGGACGCTCTGACGTGCTCATGGCGGAGCCTTTCTACTGGTCCACCAGCGGGCCCGCGGTCGGAACGCCCGCCTCAGACCTCCGTCAGCGCTGCGTCTCGCCGACGTCGGTCCGGTGGAAGTTCTGGAAGGAACGGGAGGCGGTGGGTCCACGCTGTCCCTGATACCTGGAACTGTACTCGCTCGACCCGTAGGGGCGCTCGGCCGGCGAGGTCAGCCGGAAGAAGCACATCTGACCGATCTTCATGCCCGGCCACAGCTTGATCGGCAGGGTCGCGACGTTGCTGAGCTCGAGCGTGACGTGCCCCGTGAACCCGGGGTCGATGAAGCCGGCGGTCGAGTGCGTCAGCAAGCCGAGGCGGCCGAGGGAGCTCTTCCCCTCCAGCCGCGCGGCGACGTCGTCCGGGAGGGACACGCGCTCGTAGGTGGAGCCGAGGACGAACTCGCCGGGGTGCAGGATGAACGGCTCGTTCGGCAGGGTCTCGATGAGCCGGGTGAGTTCCGGCTGGTCCTCGGCGGGATCGATGAACGGGTACTTGTGGTTGTCGAAGAGCCGGAAGAAGCGATCGAGCCGCACGTCGATCGACGAGGGCTGGATCATCTCCGGCGAGTACGGGTCGAGCGCGATGCGGGAGGCGTCGAGTTCGGCTTTGATGTCACGGTCCGAGAGCAGCACGCTGTCAGTGTATCGGCCGGGAGCGCGACGCCGAGGGCGGGTGCGCTCGCGCGGATTCGCTACGATGCTCGCACGGCGACGACTCCCCCGACCGGGCGGCGAGCAGTCGACGCCGCAGCGACCCGGAGGCCTCTGATGACCAGACCGCACGTCCTGATCCTGCAACACGTCGCCTGGGAGCAGCCCGCCGTGCTCGGCGAGGTCCTCACGGCGTCCGGCATCGACTGGACGCTCGACACCGTCGTCTCGCGTCGCGAACTCCCGCCGGAACGCGAGATCACCGGGTTCGACGGCCTCGTCCTCCTCGGCGGTCCGATGGGCGCGCTGGACGTGGAGGAACACCCTGGCCTCGGCCT
This sequence comes from Plantibacter sp. LMC-P-059a, assembly GCF_030209505.1. Lineage (NCBI taxonomy): Bacteria > Bacillati > Actinomycetota > Actinomycetes > Micrococcales > Microbacteriaceae > Plantibacter > Plantibacter sp. LMC-P-059a. The sequence goes on from NZ_JARVRZ010000002.1 coordinate 569,213, forward strand.
CGAGGCGCAACTCGTCCGCGACGCCGCGGTGCTCGGCATCCCGGTGTTCGGCATCTGCCTCGGGCATCAACTCATCGCGACGGCCCTCGGGGCGACGCTCCACAGCGCGTCCGCGCACGAGGTGGGGGTCGGCGACGTCGAGCTGCTCGTGGACGGCGAACTCGGGATGCGGGGCGAACAGGTCCCCGTGCTGCACTGGCACGGCGACGTCGTCGAGGCACCGCACGGGGCGACCGTGTTGGCGTCCTCGCCTTCGACGCCCAACCAGGCGTTCCGGATCGACGACCGGGTGTTCGCAACCCAGTTCCACCTCGAGGTGGACCCGGCGACACTCGACCACTGGCTCGAGGAGCCCGCGATGCTCCGCGACCTGCCGTTCGTGACGGGCACCGCCGCCGAGGCCGCCGATCGGTTGCGGGCGGACCTCACCGCCATCGCGGAGCCCATGCGAGCGGCCGGCGAGCGACTGTTCGGCGCCTTCGCCGACGCGGTGCTGCGCCGGACGAGCGTCGACCCCTCGCTGCGCTGACGACCGACGCTCCGGCGCGTGCCGTGGCCCGGACACAGCGAAGCGGCCGGAACCCTGAGGTTCCGACCGCTTCGTGAAGCTCGAGTTCGAGCTAGAGGGCCTTGCGACCCGTGATCGTCCTGATCAAGAACGCGATGATCGCGATCGCGAGCAGCACGAGGCCGACCCACAGCAGGAAGTTGAGGGACTGGACGAACCCACCGGTGATGGCGAGAACGATGGCAACGACGATGACGATGATGAGCAGGATGTTCATGGTGAAGCTCCTTTCGCAGAACTGTGACCACCGTATTGGGGTGCGGTCATTCCGTCCTGGGGTTGACATCGTCCGCAGCCGTTCCGATACGCGCGCGAAGCGCCCCCGCGTTGCACACTGCGCGGGGGTCGGGCGACGACGCTGCCGCAGCGGTTACAGGAGGCCCGGCTGGTCGGATGGGTCGCCGTCGCCGGCCTCGCGACGCGGGTCGTCGTCCGTCGGTGCCGCCATCGGGTCGTCGCTCTCGGGGGCGTTGTCGGGCAGCGCTCGGGAGATGGCCTCCTGGGCGTCGCCGATCGCGTCGTCGATCTCGTCTCGTGGGTCGCTCATGCTGATTCCTTTCGTCGTGTGGAGACCGTAACGCGCGGCGCGCGCTCGTGACAGCCCCTGGCGGGACCACCCGGGACCGCCTACGCCGTCGGCGACGCGGCCGCGAGCCGCCTGGCTTCGGCGATCACCCGGGCGCTCGCGAACGGCACCGTGGCCGGCGCCCCGACAGCGTCGAACACCTCGATGACCGACGCCGACCGGCCGGCGGGTGACCAGCCCGGCGAACCGCCCCGGATGAAGGCGACGGCGGCACCGTGGAGGCGGTCCGCCAACTCCTGCGGTGCGGCGGGACCGGCTACCCGCGTGACGTCCGGGTCGTCGAGGACGTCGAAGAGGAACGGCACGTCGAGACAGTGCTCGGCGATACCGCTGACCGCCGACGGCCAGACGAAGTCGGAGACCCACGTCTCGGCGTCACCGCGCGCCGCCAACCAACGGATGATGCGCTCGCGGAACATGACGTCGCTGATGAAGCGGCCGGCGACGAGGCTGGTGGGTTCGCCGACCTGCGCCGCGACGTAGGCGTCGGCGAGCGCCTCGGGAGCCCCCATGAGGTGCACGGCACGGGCCGGCGGTACGGCGTCGAAGTCGTCCGGCCGCCCGGTGAAGAAGCCGGCGAACTCCTCACGGGTCGCGCTGACGAGCAGGGGTTTGTCGGCCCCGCGACCGGCGGCCAGGCCGGCGTCGACGGTGTCGACGAGGAGTTCGCCGTCGACCACGGGGCCGAGGCCCAGGCGGCCGTCCATCGTCGTCATCCCGCGGAGGATCGACTCCGCGTCCCGAGGCCCGCCAGCGGTCGCTTCGAAGCCCGGCGCCTCGATGAGGGCGGTCTCCGGCACGCTCGCGAAGCCGGCAGCCGTCGGCGCGACCCCGAGGTGGGCGGCGAGGCGCTCGGTCAGCGAGCGGGCCTGCTCGACCGGCACGTCGCCGGGGACGCCGGACAGCGCGATCGCCCGGTGGAACAGCTGCTGGGCGGCAGGCGTGGTGAGCAGGGTCATGACCGAGCCACCGCCGGCGGACTGACCGGCGATGGTCACGCGTCGGGGATCGCCGCCGAAGGCCTGGATGTTGTCGCGGACCCATTCGAGGGCGAGGATCCAGTCGAGGACCCCGCGGTTCGCCGGGGCGTCGGGCAGCCAGCCGAAGCCGTCGAATCCGAGCCGGTACGAGATCGACACGGTGACGACGCCGTCGCGGTTGAACGAGCGGCCGTCGTACCAGGGGCTGGCGGGGGAACCCGCAATGAAGCCGCCGCCGTGGATCCAGACGAGGACCGGGAGTCCGGCGCCGTCCGACGCGGGCGAGGGGTCCGGGGTGAAGACGTTGACGTTGAGGGTCGACTCGCCGGGGATGGACGGCTCGGGGATCGTCGTGATCTCGGCCATGGCCTTCCGCTGCGGCGTCGCGCCGAAGGCGGTGGCGTCGCGCACACCCTCCCACGGGGCGGTCGGCTCGGGCGCTTGGAAGCGGCGGGCGCCGAACGGGGGTTCGGCGAACGGGATGCCGAGGAAGGCGGACGAGCCGTCTGGCCGACGAACGCCGCGGACCGCACCCGCGATCGTCTGGACGATGGGGTGCGCTGGGCTGGGATCGGGCGTCATCGGCAGGTCCTCCGGGAGCTCGTCCGGCAGGATGTGCGACGGACGTCGGGTGGTGATCTGCTCAGTATGCCGCTCCGGACCCCGAATCCCGTCCAACGCTCGGGGTTCACTCAGCCAGCTGTTGGGGAGGCCGGCGCGGTGCTGCCACGTGGGCGCGCCACACACGCGTGAGCGCGGGTCTCTGGAGACCCGCGCTCACGTGCGGTGCACCGCGCTCGGCTCAGCGCACCGCGCTGGCCGAACCCGACGAGTGCGGGATCGGGAGGAGTTACGCGACGATCGCCGCGCGGAGCTCGGCGGCGGAAGCGGCCGGGTCGTCGGCCGAGTAGATGGCTCCACCGGCGACGGCGACCTGCGCACCGGCCTGCTGGACCGAGGCGATCGTCGAGGCGTTGACGCCACCGGCGACGGAGAACGGCACGGCAGCGGCCTCACCGTCGGAGAGGAGCGTCTGGAAGGTGAACCCCTCCTCCGCCTGCTCGTCGAGACCAGCGTGCATCTCGACGAAGGCGGCGCCGAGAGCGGTGACCTCCTTGGCGCGCTTGACCTTGTCGGCGACGCCGATGAGGTCGACGACGACGGACTTGCCGTGCGCCTTGGCGGCCTTCACCGCGCCGACGATGGTGCTGTCGCCGGCGGTACCGAGCACCGTGACGATGTCCGCACCGGCCGAGAACGCGATGTCGGCTTCGAGCTCGCCGGCGTCCATGGTCTTGAGGTCGGCGAAGACGATCTTGTCGGGGTGGGCGTCCTTGATCGCGGTGACGGCGCGGAGGCCCTCAGCCTTGATCAGCGGGGTGCCGAGCTCGAGGATGTCGACGTAGGGCGCGACCTTCCCGGCGAGTTCGAGGGCTGCCTCAGTGGTGAGGACGTCCATGGCTACCTGGAGCTTCATGTGGTGCTGCTTTCTGTCGTGAGGGGAGACGACCGACGTCCGTCGGTCGCGTGGGGAGCGGATGGGGCGGACTATTCGAGGTTCGCGTGGCGCGGCCATAGCTCTTCCGCGCTGACCCCGGCGGACTGCCAGAGCGCGTGGAAGATCGCGTCGCCGAGGAGCATGACCGACTGCTCGAAGAGGCCGCCGGAGTACTGCACCGACCGCGTGCCGCCGTGGTCGGTCTTCTGGGCGGCGGGCACGACGACCACCACGGAGGCGAGCTCGGCCAGCTCGGAGTCGGCGTCGGTCGTGAGGGCGATGACGCCGGCGCCGACGGACACCGCGGTCGTGGCCGCGCGGACGATGCCCGCGGTCGTCCCGGAGCCACTGGCGACGAGCAGGACGTCGCCCGCGGCGATGGCCGGTGTCGTGGTCTCGCCGACGACGTGGACCGTGCGTCCGAGGTGCATGAGGCGCATGGCGGTCATCCGCAGCGCCAGGCCGGAACGACCGGCACCGAGGACGAAGATCCGATCGGCATCCTGGAGCCGCGTGAGGGTCTCGGCGAACGGCGCCGCGTCGGCGGAGCGCAGCGTCGTGACGGTGCGATGCAGTTCCGTGTCGATGGCGGCGAGCGCACCCTGCACGGTCGTCGGCGGACGCTGCGGGTCGGTTCCGGGCTGGTGATCGGGGGGCGTCGTACTCGGCATCCATTCATCCTGCCCTCGAACGGGTAGGTACACCGCTGGTCGGGAGGACGGTTTCCCCTACCCGAACGGGTGGGTCAGGTGGGCTGGGGTAGGGTTCGACGATGGACGGACACCGAGACACCTACCCGATCGAACTGCTGCAGGGGATGGCCGCCGTCGCGTCCAGCTCGCTGCTCCGCATCGCCGGCGCCTTCCGGGCGGTCCTCGAACCCGTCGTCCAGCACTCAGCACTCGTCATCTTCACCGAGGACTGCACCGGGCGTCCGCGCAAGAAGGCGGGCGACCCGTCGATCGTCGAGGGTGTCACCATCGCCGAGTTGGACGCCGTCCGGCAGCGCACGCCGCGTCGACAGGACGTTTCAGCGCACGCGGCGCCCGCCGACCGCCCGACGACCGCCGTCATCGCCGGAGCGGAACGGCCCATCGCCGCCTGGCTGGCCGACACCGGGGCGCTCCTCGTCCTGACCGACCCCCGAGGACCCATCGACGACGCCCTCATCGGCGCGCTCTGGGAGATCGTCGCGGCCGAGATCCGCCAGCAGGTCACCACCGCGGCTCCCGACTACCTCCGCGACTCGCGCGCCGCGTCGAGCGAGCGGGCGGATGCGATCGCCGAGCTGACCGACGCCCACGCGACGACCCTCGAGTCGATCCTCGCCGTCACCCGCTCGCGGCAGACCACGGCGGAGGACGCGCGCCGGGCGGTCACGGAGATCGCCTCGTCGGCCATGGTCCAGCTCCGCGCCGTCTCCGACCGCGACCGCCAGCTCGCCTCGGAGCCCGTCGCGCAGGCGTTCGCGCGACTGAAGGACGACCTGCGCCCGCTCGCCCGCTTCGGCGGACCGGAGGTGCAGTTCATCGAGCCTCCCGTCGACGGTCGGGCGCTGCCGGGCGAGGTCGCCCACGCCGGCCGCGCCATCGTCCGTGGGACGGTGCTCGCGCTCGTGGAGCAGTCGACCGTCGGACGGGTGCGGGTGCAGTGGGACTGCGACGGGAGCAACCTCCTCATCGGCATCCGCGACGACGGCCCTGGCGAACTGACGATCGACACCCCGAGCGTGCAGCAGCTCGGCGCGCGCGTCACGGCGTTGCGTGGCGAGCTGCAGGTGCAGGCGACGCCCGGCTGGGGTTCCGAACTGCATGTGTCGCTCCCCCTCGACCCACCGCCCAGCGCGCAGAACCGTTCCGGCGCGTCGGCGGCGCTGACGGAGCGGGAGTGGAGTGTGGCCGAGTTGGCAGCCGGCGGCGCCCGGAACCGTGCGATCGCCGAAGCCCTCACGATCAGCGAGAACACCGTGAAGTTCCACGTCGCCAACGTGCTGCGGAAGCTCGGCGTCGCGAGTCGTGTCGAACTGGCCGCCGCCCTGTCCTCCGGCCGCTGAGCACCCGCCCGATCATCACCGCTCAGCGGCACGGCGCCCTCAGTCGAGCGCGAGAACCCGGCCGGTTCCGACACCCTCGACGGCCTTGACGAAGGCGAGGCCGACCACCTCGGAGGCGACCGGGAGGAAGCCGGGGAAGGTGTCGTGGTATCCGGGGGCGTCGGCGAGGACCGTCGGGCTGACCGCGTTGATGCGGATGCCGCGAGGCAGTTCGACGGCGGCACCGATCACGAAGGACTCGAGCGCACCGTTGGCCATCGACGCGGCGGCACCGGTCGCGATCGCCTCCCGGGCGAGGATGCCCGTGGTGAGGGTGAACGAGCCGCCGTCGCGGACGAACGGGGTCCCGATCCGCACGACGTCGAGCTGGCTCAACACCTTGCCGAGGAACGCGGCACGGTAGTCGTCGCGGGTGAGGGCGTCGAGCGGCTTGAACGGCACGGACCCGACGGCGACGATCACGGCGTCGACCTCACCGACCTCCGCGAACAGCGCTTCGATCGAGGCCTCGTCCGTCGTGTCGACCGCGGGTGACGTGGACCGCGACACCGTGATCGCCTCGTGCCGGTCGCCCAGCGCGGCCTCCGCCGCTCGTCCGATGTGTCCACTTGCGCCGATCAACAGGATTCTCATGCGAGCGACGCTAGCACCGGGCTCGGACAGCGGGCTCGTCAGTGGGCGTCGTCCATCCCGGTGGTGTGGACGGCGTAGCCGTCGCAGCCTCCCAGCCGCCAGTCGTAGGGCTGGTCATCGGGGTTCGTGCCCCAGAGCGCGAGCCTCGCGGCCTCATCCTGGTCGGACAGGATCATCCCGCTCGTCGGGTCGGCCAGCTTGGATCGATCGTTCGTCCATGCGTACCAGAACCCCTGATCAGCCATGCACCTCGCCGTGATCTGCCGCTGCTTCTCCCAGATCCCGGTACTCGGCTCACCCCGGTCGTCGGTCGGCGGGATCACGACGTCGGCCGGGTCGGTCGTGGCGTCGAACCACCCCTCGGGGGTCTTCGAGTAGTCGACGCTGGCCGCAGGCGACACCGGCGCACCAGGATCCCGCATCGGGTCGGCGGGGACCACGGGCTCGACGGGCGGGAGCTCGTCGAGGGACGCCGCCGCCTCGGCCACCGCGTCCATCGACCGCGCGTCGTCGGCTGCCGCTCTGCTGTTGGTGACGCCCACGAACACCCCTCCGGCCACGACCGCGAGCACCCCGCTCATCGCGATACCGAGTCCGATCCGGCGACGGATGGTTCCGGCCGGCCTTGAAGCGGTCGACTCCCCGATCCCGTCCTGCGTCATGCCGACTCCCCCTGCATCCGTGCGGACCCGCCCGCATCCCGTCCGACCACCCGTCGACCACCCGGCCACCACCACACGGCGGCACCGATGAAGCCGAGCGCTGCGCCGACACCGATGGACAGGCTCAGCACCCACCAGGGTTCGAGACCGCCGCTGTGGGACGTCATCCGAGAGATCAGGAGGACACCCGTTGCGCTGACGCGGTACAGGATGTCGCCGGCGAGGAGGCCGACGAGCGCGGCGGCCGGGGCCAGCACGGCCGATCCGAGCCACCGCGACCGCTGACGGAGCGCGAGGAGGAGCCCGACCACCGCCAGCAGTGCGGCGAACGCCACGCCGATCGCTCCGATCGGCGCTTCGACGACGTCCCCGATCCAGAGCGCGCGGACCACGCGGACGAGGAGGAAGACCGCGGCTGCCGCGACCATGACGCCGCCGGTCAGGACGAGGGCGGTGAGGACGTTCCCGGTACGTCTCGTGCCGAGCGACACCGGGTCGAGGCCTTGGCCGGCACGCAGTTGTCCGGAGCGCCAGGACAGGTCGTGCGGGATGCCGCGGACGGCGCGCAGCAGGATGTCGCGGCGCAGTCGCGTCGGCGCAATCCCCTCCGCATCCGCCCAGACGGCGTGCTCGTGGAGGTCGGACGCGATCTCGTCCCGACGCTCGCCGGCGACCTCAGGCACGAGATCACGGGTGTACCAGCCGCACCAGCCGAGCACCCGCCGCGACGCCGAGCGGTACTGGGGTGTCCGCAGGGCGCTCACGCGATCACCCCCGGCGTTTGCGACCAGGCGGCGCCGGCCGGGCGGGCTGTGGCCGCTGCTTCGCTCGCGAGCCTGGCGTGCTCCCGGTCGCGGACGGTCGCGCCTTCGCCCGTGATCCGGTAGAGCCGGCGCCGCGGCCTGCCCTCCCCCTCGGCGACCGCCGGGTCCTCCCAGCTCGCCTCGATGAGGCCGGCCCCGGTCATCCGGGACAGCGCCTTATACAGGGTGCCGTGGGCGGTGAGGCCGCCGTCGCCACCCGCGGCGAGCTGCTTCGCGATCGCGAACCCGTAGAAGCTGCCGTCCATGGACTGCAGCACCGTGCCGACGTCGAGGATGTCGAGCTCGAGCGGGAAGAGCGTGCCGGGTCGTCTGCGTGCCATGCGATCACTCTAGGAAGATAGGTTCCCAATCGCAAGCGGAGAGCCGCCGGAGCGACACCCGAGCGACACCGTTCCTCCGTTAGCTGCCGTCGCGGAGGTCCGACGGCGGCTCGTCGCCGAGCACGATCTCGTCGAAGCGCGCCGTGCACGGCGGACCGACCGGCGCCTGCGACAGGAAGCCCACCTGCACCGGGGCGTCGGTGTGGAGTCGGAACAGTCGGACGAAGTCCCAGCGCACCCCGTCGGTCGAGCTGTGGAACGCCCACGCCTCGCCCAGTCGGCTGACGCGCATCCACACAGCGTCGTCGTCGACGGGCGTCGAGTTCACGTCGTCCGACCAGGTGTTGGTCACGACACTGACCACCATCGCCTGCCCCTGCGGCGACTGCTCGAAGCAGAGTTTCGCCCAGTGGTCGCCGTCCACCCAGAGCGCGATGGCCCCGGCGTCGAAGGTGCTGCGCTCGCTCACGACGGCGATGCGGGCCGACAGCGTGAACCGTTCGGGCGCTGCGAACGCGAGCGCCGTCGCCCCGAGCTCCTGCGGGCCGCCGTGGGAGCTGTTGCTCCAGTCCACCCGCGCGGCGGAGGTCATCGTCAGCGCCCCGGCGTCGGCGTCATAGTGGGCCTGGCCGGCGGTCGAGGTCCAGGTGAGGTCGGGAAGCCCGGCGATGCGGGTCACGTCGGTGTGCATGCTGCGACCCTATCGGTGAGAGGTCAGGGCGCGCCCGGGACGTCGACGACCCGCTCCTCGCCCACTGTGACCGTGAGCGAGCCGTTGGAGGCCGACGCGATGTCCGCCTCGAGCCGCGCGAGGTGCACCGGCGGCACCCACAGTTCCAACTCGGCCCGAGCCGCGTACCGCGTCTCACCGAGCGTCGCGCCGTTGCCCTGGGCCCAGTCCCGGAGCAGGTGGTCGTAACGACCGGCGTCGGCGTGGGGCACGACGAGGGTCGCTTGCGTGAGGGTCTCTCGGCGGACGATCGTCGCGAGGTCGAGTGTCTCCGAGGCCGCTGAGGAGTAGGCGCGCACGAGGCCGCCGGCACCGAGCTTGACGCCGCCGAAGTACCGCGTGACGACCACGACGACGTCGGTCAGCTCCCGTCGGCGCAGGACCTCGAGGATGGGCATGCCGGCGGTACCGGACGGTTCGCCGTCGTCTGACGACCTCGCCTGGTCACCGAGCAGCCCGGTGACCATCGCGACGCAGTGATGCCGCGCATCCCAGGCCTGCTTCTTCACCCGGGCGATGACCTGCTCGGCGTCGTCCGGGGAGGCGAGAGGGTGCGCCAGCCCGATGAACCGCGACTTCTTGACGACGAGCTCGTGCTGGACCGGCGCCGCGATCGTCGACGGGTACTGCCGCACGGTGGTCATCCTGTCGAGCGTACCGAGCGCGTCGCCGCGCTACGGCCGGAGCACGTCGTCGACGGGCCTGGCCTGCACGTGCCCGCGGACGAAGACGAGTCCGATGACGGCCACCAGCATGATCAAGAGGTTCGCCGGCCCGGCGATCGTCAGGAAGACGTTCTGTCCGGCCGCGGCACCCGCGTGGTCGATGCCACCGGTGGAGAGGAAGAGGGTCGGGTCGAAGAGGGCATGGAGCAGCATCGGCCAGACGAGGTTGCCGGTCACCCGCAGCGTCAGGTACATGCAGACACCGAACCCGAAGGTGTAGACGACGGTGACGAGCACGGTGGTGAGCGGTTGGCCCGACAGCAGGTTGGCGGAGTGGAGCAGCGCGAACACCAGCGAGGAGATCACCATCACGATCCACTCGGAGCTTCCGGCGTCGCGGAGCATCTTCACGACGATGCCACGGGTGAGGAGCTCCTCGGCGAACCCGATGAAGAGTCCGGAGAGCATCGCGAGCGCGACCACGGAGCCCTGGTAGCTGCCGTAGTCGATGCCGAGGAGTCGTAGGACGATGGCGGCGAGGATCAGGACGGGCGCGATCCACATCCACCAGCGGCCGCGGATCGGCTGTCGGGCGAACAGCTCGTGGAACCAGCCGACGGAGAGGACGAAGGCCGTGAGGAGGAGCGATCCGACGATGAGCGGCAGCATGAGCCCGAAGAACACGCTCTGCGGTGTCGCGAACAGGTCCGCCTCGATCTGGTCGCCGAACAGCTGCCCGACGAGCCAACCCGCACCGAGGTAGAGCGCCAGGTACACGACGGCCAGCACGAACGAGCGCCAGATGCCGCCCTTCGCCCAGAAGTCGTGCCATCCCCGGGTCGTCAGTGTCCGCTGACCTCGCTGCTCGCCCATTCGTCCGCCCTCCCCCCGCGCCGATGCGCCTCGCGCACCTGCTCGAACCGTAGTCGAGCGAGGCGCTCTCCGCACGACCCGCAGCAGACAGGGGCTTGTGCGGACGACGCGAGCCTCCTAACCTACAACCAAATGGTTGTACAAATTGACGCAGGACCGGAGCTGTCCACCGACGAGGTGGACCGCCTCTTCCACGCGCTCGCCGATGCGACCCGACGGGACATCCTCACGAGGGTGCTCGCCAGGGAGCAGTCGGTGACCGCGCTCGCCGAGCAGTACGAGATGTCGTTCGCCGCCGTCCAGAAGCACGTCGCCGTCCTCGAACGGGCTGCACTCGTGATGAAGGAACGACGCGGCCGACAGCAGATCGTGCACGGCGACGTCACGACCGTGCAGCGATCCGCCCGCCTCCTGGACGCCTACGCGGACGTCTGGAACCAGCGGGCGCTGCGCATCGGAGCGATCCTCGCCGAGGACGGACCGGAGCACGGCGACACGCCGAACACCCCCTGACACACCGACCGGAAGCAGGACTGGACCATGAGTACACTCACCGCCGAGAAGGACCTCGACCAGCTCACCTTGACCTTCGTCGCAGAATTCGACGCCCCTCCCTCGCGCGTCTGGGAGATCTGGGAGGATCCCCGCCAGCTCGAGCGCTGGTGGGGGCCGCCGACCTGGCCGGCCACCTTCTCGCGGCACGAGCTCACCCCCGGTTCCGAGTCCGCGTACTTCATGACCGGGCCTGACGGCGAGCGTGCACATGGTTGGTGGGAGATCACCGCCGTCCGGGCGCCCGAATCCCTGAGCTACGACGACGGGTTCGCGGACGAACACGGCGCACGCCAGGAGGGCATGGGCGTCGTGCACGCCGCCGTCACGCTCGAGGCCTTCGGGACCGGCACGCGCATGACCATCGAGAACCGTTTCGACAGCCTCGAACAGCTCGAGCAGCTGCTGGCGATGGGCATGGAGGAGGGCATGGGGCAGGCGATGGGCCAGATCGACGCCCTCCTCGCGGCGTAGACCGCCGGACGCCGAACCCGCTGGCCACCCATCGCCCGCCGCCCCCGGTCACGGGGACGGCGGGCGATGCGGCCGGCTCAGCCGACGCCGTTGAGCACGGACGAGGTGAACGCGACCGCACGCTGCTGCAGCGTCGCGATGCGCTCCTGCCGCGCGGCCTCAGCGTCGAATCCGACGTAGGCGAGCGGCGGCAGCTTCCGCACGTTGGCCGAGCACTGGAACTCGGCACACACGAGCGTGCCGACCGTGTCACCGTTCTTCCCGGCCTGGCCGGCGCGCTTCGCGCTGTAGAAGACGACGTCGTTGCTGAGGGTCACGTCCTGGCACCAGGCGCACTGGGGCCGGGTCCGTGGCATCGCGTCGGCCTGCCGGAGGAGGATGCCGACGGGTGCTCCGTCGACGATCGTCACGACATAGGCGCGCCGCGGCAGCTTCTTGTCGCGCCACCCGAGGAAGTCGCGGACCTCGAAGTCGATCGTCTCGAGCTCGGCGGGCAGTGACACGTCACTCACCTCCTTGCGTGAGGCGTTGACGAAGGAGGCTCTGATCTGGGATTCGTTCAGGGGGATCATGTGGTTCACCGGTTTCGGCTGGGCCGTCGGAGCGACGGCGGAGAGACCCTCCGGGCGCCTGGGCGCCGCAGCGGGTACGTCGGGTGCGCGACCCCGTCGGCGGCTCGGATGAGCGCGCTGCACGGAGCCGACGTCCTCACCGGGTGGGTGAGGTGATCGACCGGATGGATCGTGCTCTCGGGCCGGCGTTGGAGACGCCGACGACCTCCAGACGCCCGACACGGGGCGGAGCGATGATCAGGGACACACAGGCACTGTATCAAGCGACGGCGCGCCTGCTCCCCCGTCGTTCCCGTCCTCGACGTGGTGGGCGCGGCAGGATGGACGCATGACCCTCGACGTCGCACGACTCCGGACCGCGTTCCCCTCCCTCGCCTCGGGCATCGCCCACTTCGACGGCCCGGGCGGCACCCAGACACCGCTCGCGGTCGGGCAGGCGATCCTCGACACGCTCACCGGTCCGCTCTCGAACCGCGGGACCTCGGTCGCCTCCGAGCGCCGCTCCGACGACGCGGTCACCGCCTTCCGAGCCGCCTGCGCCGACCTCCTCGCCGCGGACCCGCGCGGGATCGTCTTCGGACGCAGCGCGACCCAGCTCACCTATGACTTCGCAAAGCACCTGTCCCGCGACTGGTCGGCAGGTGACGAGGTCGTGGTGTCCCGCCTCGACCACGATGCGAACGTCCGGCCCTGGATCCAGGCCGCGGAACACACCGGGGCGACCGTCCGGTGGATCGAACTCGACGCCGCGACGGGCGAGCTCGACCTCGACTCGCTCGACGCGGCCCTCAGCGAGCGCACGCGCCTCGTCGCCGTGACGGCGGCGTCGAACCTCATCGGCACGATCCCGCCGGTCCGCACCATCGCCGACCGGGCACACGCGGTCGGCGCGCTCGTCTGGGTGGACGGCGTCCACTACACGGCGCACCACGTCGTCGACGTCGAAGCGCTCGGCGCCGACTTCTTCGTCTGCTCGCCCTACAAGTTCTTCGGCCCGCACTGCGGCGTCCTGGCCGCATCCCCGGCGCTCCTCGAATCGATCCACCCCGACAAGCTGCAGCCGTCGACGAACGTGGTGCCGGAGCGCTTCGAGTTCGGCACGCTGCCCTACGAGCTCCTGGCCGGCGTAACCGCGGCGATCGGCGTGCTCGCCACGATCGATCCCGGTGCCGCCGAGACGCGACGCGACCGCCTGGTCGCCTCCGCCGCGTCCGTCCACGAGCGTGAGCTCGCGCTGCGCACCCGGATCGAGGAGGAACTCGGCGCCCTCGCCCCCGACGTCGTACTGCACTCGCGGGCCGCTGAACGCACGGCGACCCTGTTCATGACCTTCCCGGGACGACGTTCGGCGGACGTCTCGGCCTTCCTCGCGGCCCGCGACGTGCTCGCACCGTCGGGCTCGTTCTACGCGGTCGAACCCTTCGCGGCGCTCGGCCTCGACGACGTCGGCGGCCTGCGCGTCGGCGTCGCTCCCTACACCTCGGACGAGGACGTCGACCGTCTGCTGGACGGCGTCAGGGCGTTCCTCGCGGGCTGACCCGTCGCGGGTCAGGAACGCTTGGTGGTCTCCCGCCGCAGCACGACGAACCCGGCGACCATGACGACCGCCCCGAGCACGAGGGTGATGATCCGGAAGAACCCGAAGTCGTTGACGCCGAAGATGAGCGGTCCGGCGAAGAGGAACGTGGCGCCGACGAAGTACCAGACGGCGGTGGAGCTCCCGTTGGACGACGTGGGCTGCGAGGACGCGGGCTCCGACGACGCCGGGCCGGCCACAGGCACCTCGCCTCGTTCCGGTCCGGGTTCGGGCTGGGTCGATCCGGTCATGGTTCGCTCCGATCCGCCACGCTGTCGGTGGTGCACGTGGCATCCGTCGACACGCTACGCCGTGCTGCGCCGGGCGGAATCCCCCACGCGACGGAGATCAGGCCTCGCTGGCGAACATCCGCCCGTCGGGGTCGAGTCGCGTCAGGAGGGCCGCGGAGATCGCTCCGAGCTGCTCGACCTGCTCGGCGCTGAGTGCGTCGAGCACGAGCGAGCGGACGTTCCCGACGTGCCCGGGTGCGGCCTGGACCACCTTGTCCCACCCGGCATCGGTGAGCGTCACGTTCGTCGCGCGTCGGTCCTCCAGCACCGGTGAGCGTGCGATGAAGCCCTCCCCCTCGAGACGGGTCAGTACTCGCGACAGACGTGGGAGCGTCGCGTTCGTCCGTGCGGCCAGCGCCGAGGTGCGGAGCGTGCGCTCGGGTGCCTCGGACAGCATCGCGAGGGTGAAGTAGTCGAAGTGCGTGAGATGTTCGTCCCGCGTCAACTGCAGGTCGAGAGCCGCGGGGAGGAGCTCGAGGACGGCCGCGAACCGCACCCAGTCCCGCTGCTCCGCATCGCTCAGCCAGCGGGTGTCCGTCATGGTCCCAGCGTAATGCTTGCCGCTACAACGAAGGCCGCGATCCGACCGTGCGGGCACCGCCTCGGAGGAGGACGATGGACCCATGACCTTCCGCGCCCTCATCCCCGGCCAGCGTTCCCGAGTCCTCCTCGGCGGCCCGTCCGATGCTGAGCCTGAGGTCCTGTTCGAGACGGACGAACTGCTCGTCGAGGCGCCGAACTGGTCGCTCGACGGGCGCACCCTGGTCCTCAACGGCAACGGCCACCTGTGGTTACTGAGCGTGGAGGATCCCGGCGCGGGCCTGACCGGGATCGAGTTCACGGGCCTCCCCGAGCTCAACAACGACCACGTGCTCGACCCCGACGGTGAGCACATCCTCCTCTCGGCCATGGACGGGCACATCTACCGCGGGGCCCTCTCCGGCGGCTCCGTCACGAAGCTCACCGCCGACGACGACCGCTGGCACTTCCTGCACGGCGTCTCGCCCGACGGCGAGCGCATCGCCTACGTCGAGCTCGAGGGCTTCGAGCACCCCGGCCGGCTCGCGGTCGCCCCAGCGGTCGAGGGTGGCGGCCCGGTCACGGTCCTCGACACCGGCGACGGGCACCTCGACGGTCCGGAGTGGTCGCCCGACGGCCGATGGCTGGTCTGCAACACCGAGCACTTCGGCACCGAGCCCGGTCACGCACAGCTCGCCCGCATCCCCGACGGCGGGGGCACCCTCGAACACCTCGTGGCGAGCGACACCGTCGACTGGTTCCCGCATCTCTCCCCCGACGCCCGCCTCGCCGCGTACATCGCGTTCCCCGCCGGGACGATCGGACACCCGGCCGACCTCGACGTCGAGGTCCGGCTCGTCTCGACCGACGACTGGGCGGCCCCGCTCCGCCGGTACCCGGTGTTCGGCGGCCAGGGCACGATCAACGTGAACAGCTGGGCCCCCGACAGCACCCGCTTCGCGTTCGTCGCCTACCCGACCGCGCCCTGACCGTCGCCACTGGGTACTGTCGAGAGGTGACCGATGCCAGAAGCGCCCATTCGCAGACGCTCTCGCGCGGCATCCGCATCCTCGAGGTCCTTGCCGACGCCCGGGCCCCGCTGACGATCGACGAGCTGAGCACGGCGCTCGGCCTCCACCGCAGCGTCACCTACCGGCTGCTGCGGACCCTGGAGGACCACCGACTCGTCGTGCGCGACACCGCCGGTCGGATCGCCCTCGGCTCCCGGCTGGCCGCCCTCGCCGCCGGCGTCTCCCACGACCTGCAGGCGGCCGCCCTCCCGGAGCTGACGGCCGTCGCCAACGAACTCGGCATGACCTGCTTCCTCACGGTGCTCGACGGCGACGAGATCGTCACGCTCGTCAGCGTCGAACCGCGGCACACCATCGGCTCCATCGCGCAGCGACCGGGAACCCGACACCCGATCGGTGTGGGTGCGCCGGGTAAGGCGATCGCGTCCCGGCTACCGCGGACGCAGTGGCCCGACACCCTCGACGACGCGCATCGCGCCGAGCTCTCGGCGGCCGCCGAGCAGGGCTGGGCGTCGAGCCACGACGAGGTCATCACGGGCCTTCGGTCGGTCGCCGTCCCGCTCACCGTGCACGGGTCCCCGGCCGCGGCCCTCGCCGTCGTCTACGTCGCGAGCAGCCGCCCGGAGAACGAAATCGCGGCCCGCCTCATCGAGGGGGCCGCGACCATCGCGTCGTCGGTCTGAGCCCGGCTACATCCGCGTGCCGTACACCTGGCCGCGACCCTGCTGCTCCTCGGCCTCGCCACCGAGCGGGATGCCCGTGCGGTCGCGGAGGAGCAGCGTCGCCGCGAACGCGATGACGATCATGCCCGCGATGTAGAACGCGACGCTCGTCGCCGAGCCGGTGAGCTGCACGAGCCAGGTCGCGATCGTGGGCGCGAACGCACCGCCGAGGATTGCACCGATCGCATAGGTGACCGAGACGCCCGTGTACCGGATGGACGCGGGGAACAATTCGGCGAAGTACGCCGCCTGGGGTCCGTACGTGAAGCCGTTGCCGATCGTGAACAGCGCCAGCCCGAGGAACAGGAGGACCGGGTTTCCCGTGTTCACGAGCGGGAACAGGACGAACACGGTGGCGAGGAACGCGACCCAGCCGATGATGTACGTGTTGCGCCGCCCGATGCGGTCCGACAACGAGCCGGCGAACCAGGTGACGATCAGCCAGACCACGGCCGAGCCGGTGACCGCGAGGAGGACCGGCGTGCGTTCCATCCCGACGAGGCCGCCGTCGGCGAGCGGCGTCGTCGCGTAGTTCTGGATGTACCCACCGGTGGTCATGTACCCGGCGGCGTTGTTGCCCGCGAAGGTGAGGGCGGCCAGCAGGACGAGCAACCAGTGGTGCCGGAACAGCTCGACGATCGGGACGCGGCGACGCTCCTTGTTCCGCGCGAGGGCGACGAAGACCGGGCTCTCGTCGACCTTGCGGCGCACGACGTAGCCGACGATGATCAGCACGAAGCTCAGCAGGAACGGGACCCGCCAGCCCCACTCGAGGAACGCGGCACCGGGCGAGATCACGCCGGTCATGAGCGCGAGCATGCCGGAGGCGAGCAGCAGCCCGATGGGCACGCCGATCTGCGGGAACGCGCCGAACCGCCCGCGTCGGCCGGTGGGTGCGTGCTCGACGGCCATGAGGACCGCTCCGCCCCACTCGCCACCGGTGGACAGCCCCTGCAGGATGCGGAGGAAGACGAGCAGGGCCGGAGCGAGGATGCCGATCTGGTCGTAGGTGGGCAGCAGACCGATCAGGGTCGTCGCCGCGCCCATGAGGAAGAGCGTGATGACGAGCATGCGCTTGCGCCCGATGCGGTCACCGAAGTGGCCGGCGACGAACGCCCCGAGCGGACGGAACAGGAAGCTGACCCCGACGGTCGCGAACGACAGCAGCAGCGCCGCCTGCGGACCGGCCGGTTGGAAGAAGAGCTGCGAGAAGACGAGTCCGGCAGCACTCGCGTAGAGGAAGAAGTCGTACCACTCGACCGTGGTGCCGATGACGGTGGCGAAGGCCACCCGGCGGAGTTCCGCGGGCGTCGTCGCCCGCGCCAGAGATGCGGTTGTCATTGTCTCGAGACCCCTTTGTCCGTCGCGACCCACCGTTGGGCCGCCAGAATGTACACCACATCGTATACAATCGTGGGGAACGCGCAAGAGGCAGTCGATGACGACGCACCGTATCGTGATCGCAGACCGCAGTCGACGCAGATGAGGACGGGACCGATGCAGGATCACGAACGCCGGGCGATCGCCGCCGAACTGGCCACCGCCCACGACGAGCGGAGCATCATCCCGCTCCTCACCGCCCGCCACCCCGACATGGGCATCGAGGACTCCTACGCCGTGCAGGCCCTCTGGGCCGAGAGCCGGATCGCCGCCGGACACCACGTCGTCGGCCACAAGATCGGCCTCACTTCCAAGGCGATGCAGCAGGCCACCGGCATCACCGAGCCCGACTACGGCGTGATCTTCGACGACCAGGTGTTCGACTCCGGCGCCACGCTCGACTTCGACGCCTACTCCAACGTGCGGGTGGAGGTCGAGCTCGCCTTCGTCCTCGGCCGCCCGCTCCAGGGCCCCGGCTGCTCCATCTTCGAGGTGCTCGACGCGACCGACTACGTCGTGCCGGCACTCGAGGTCCTCAACTCGCACATCGAGCTGGAGGGCCGCACGATCGTCGACACGATCGCCGACAACGCGGCACTCGGGGCGATGGTGCTCGGAGGGAATCCGGTCCGACCCGACGCGATCGACCCCCGCTGGGTGTCGGCGCTCCTCTACCGCAACCAGACGATCGAGGAGTCCGGCGTCGCCGGGGCGGTCCTCGGCCACCCGGCGCTCGGGGTCTCGTGGCTCGCGGGCAAGCTCGCCCAGCACGGCGGCAGCCTCGCCGCCGGGGAGATCGTCCTCGCCGGGTCTTTCACGAGACCGATGTGGGTCGAGCGCGGCGACACCGTGCACGCCGAGTACCAGGGACTGGGAGCCGTCACATGCCGATTCGAATGACCCTGCCGCCGACCTTCGGCGAGCGCCTGCGCACCGCCGATCGCCCCCTGGTCGGCATGTGGGTGGTGTCGGGGAGTCCGGTCGCCGCGGAGATCGCAGCGGGCAGTGGCCTCGACCTGCTCCTCATCGACGGCGAGCACTCCGCGAACACGCTCGAGAGCATCCAGGTGCAGCTCCAGGTCGTCGCGGCGTTCCCGGTGTGCCCACTCGTGCGGGTGCCGTTCGGTGACCCCGTCGTGATCAAGCAGGTCCTCGACCTCGGAGCGCAGAACCTCATCGTGCCCATGGTCGGCTCGGCCACTCAGGCCGCCGAGCTCGTCCGGGCCGTGCGCTACCCGCCGCAGGGCGTCCGCGGGGTCGGCAGCGCCCTGGCCCGATCGTCCCGCTGGAACCGGGTGGACGACTACCTGTCACTGGCGAACGCGTCCGTCTCCTTGACGGTGCAGATCGAGTCGGCGGACGCGGTGGAGCACGCGGACGAGATCCTCGCGGTGGACGGGGTGGACGCGGTGTTCGTCGGGCCGGCGGACCTCTCGGCCTCGATGGGCCTCCTCGGCCAGCAGGGCCACCCGACGGTGATCGCGGCCGTCGAGCGCGTCCTCGACGCCGCTGCCGCCGCGGGGAAGCCGGCCGGCGTGAACGCCTTCGACCCTGCTGTGGCGGAGCACTACCTCGACCACGGCGCGTCGTTCGTCCTCGTCGGGGCCGATGTCTCGCTGCTCGCGCGGGCGTCGGAGGGCCTGGCCGAGCGGTTCATCGACGGCCGTCGTGCCGCTCCGCGTGGCGACGGGTACTGACCCTTTCCGAATCCCACGGGATCGTATATGATTCCGTATATCAAGCTGAGGACAGACGATGACGAACCACGATGACGAGGGCGACCTCCGGGCCGCCGCGGGCGGCAAGATCATCGCCGTACACCTCAACTACCCCTCGCGTGCCGCACAACGTGGACGTACCCCCGAGCACCCCTCGTACTTCCTCAAGCCCTGGTCCTCCGTCGCCCGCAGTGGCGACACCATCGAGCGACCGGTCGGTGCGGAACTCCTCGCCTTCGAGGGCGAGATCGCGATCATCATCGGCACCGCAGCCCGGCGCGTCACGGTCGAGGACGCCTGGCAGCACGTGTCCGGCGTGACGGCCGCGAACGACTTCGGCCTCTACGACCTGCGCACCGCCGACAAGGGCTCGAACCTCCGGTCCAAGGGCGGCGACGGCTACACGCCCCTCGGCCCGACCGTCATCCCCGCCGACCGCATCGACCCCGGGGGCCTCCGCGTCCGCACCTGGGTCAACGGCGAGCTCGTCCAGGAGGACACGAGCGGCACGCTCCTCTTCCCGTTCGCCCAGCTCATCGCCGACCTCTCGCAGCTGACGACGCTGGAACCTGGCGACGTGATCCTGACGGGCACGCCCGCCGGTTCCTCGGTCGTCGTCCCGGGCGACGTCGTCGAGGTCGAGGTCGACGCCCCGACCGCTCCCGGCGCGCCCACGAGCGGCCGCCTCGGGACCACCGTCGTCGAGGGCACCGTGCCCTTCGGCGACGTCGGGTCGAAGCCGGCCGTCGACGACCGGCAGCGCGTCGAGGCCTGGGGCGATGCTGAGCTTGCGGGGGTGCCCTTCGACAAGCTCAGGGACCAGAACGCGCTCAGGGACCAGAACGCGCTCGGTGCGCAGGAGGCCACCTCCCGGGTGGTCGAACCGCTCGATCCCGCGGTCGCCGAGCAGCTCGCCGCTGTCTCGACCGCGACGCTCAGCGCCAAGCTCCGCGCACGCGGCTACACCGAGGTCTTCGTGGAGGGCGTGCACGCCTCACGTCCCGGGACGCGCATGGTCGGCGTCGCCCGCACCCTCCGCTTCGTCGCCCACCGGCCCGACCTCTTCGCCGAACGCGGCAACGGCTTCAACGCGCAGAAGCGCCTCTTCGACACGGTCGAGTCGGGCGAGGTCATCGTCATCGAGGCGCGCGGCGAGCGCGGCACCGGCACCGTCGGCGACGTCCTCGCCCTGCGTGCCCAGCAGTGCGGTGCGGCCGGAGTGGTCACCGACGGCGGGATCCGCGACGCCGAACAGGTGGCCGGCTTCGCGCTCCCGACCTTCTCGCAGGGACCGCACCCCTCCGTCCTCGGGCGCCGGCATGTGCCGTGGGAGATCGACGTCGCCGTCACCTGCGGCGGTGCGACCGTCCTGCCCGGCGACGTGATCGTCGGCGACGGCGACGGGGTCATCGCGATCCCCCGGGCGCTCGCCGCCGAGGTCGCCGCCGAGGCCGTGACGCAAGAGGCCGAGGACGCCTGGATCGCCCAGCAGGTGCTCAAGGGTGCCGCGGTCGACGGCCTGTTCCCGCTGAACGCCGAGTGGCGGGCACGATACGAGAGCGAGCAGGGCCGATGACCGCCGAGCGACCCACCCTGAGCAAGTCCGAGCGGGCCTACCGCTTCATCCGCGAGGGCATCGACGAGGGTCGCTTCGTCCCCGGGTACCGCCTGGTGCTCGGGCAGATCGCCGGCGAGCTCGACATCAGCGTCGTCCCCGTTCGCGAGGCGATCCGCCGCCTCGAGGCGGAGGGGCTCGTCACCTTCGAGCGGAACGTCGGCGCGCAGGTCGCGCTGCTGCAGGAGACCGAGTACCTCTTCACCATGCAGACGCTCGCGCTCGTCGAGGGCGCGGCGACGTCGATGAGTGCCGCGTACCTCACCGAGGACCACCTCGCTCGCGCCCACGAGATCAACGAGCGGATGCGCCGCACCCTCGACGACTTCGACCCGCACGCGTTCACGGCACTCAACCTCGAGTTCCACGCGGTCCTCTTCGAGGAGTGCCCGAACCCGCACGTGCTCGACCTCGTGCACCGCGGCTGGCGACGTCTCAACGCGCTCCGCGATTCGACGTTCAGCTTCGTGCCCGGTCGCGCGCGGGAGTCGGTCGCCGAGCACGACGGCATCCTCGAACTCATCGCTGCGGGAGCGCAGCCGCTCGAGATCGAGATCGCCGCGCGCGACCACCGCACGGCGACCCTCGACGCGATGCTCGCCTACCAGGCTGACCACAAGCCGCCGAGCGCGGCACCGTTGTCGTCGTCGTCATCCACCACCCACCGGAGGAACCACTCATGACCCAGCACGTTCCGGCAGCGCTGCCCGACCGTATCCGGCACTTCATCGACGGTGCGTTCGTCGACTCGGTCGACGGCGACACCTTCGACGTCCTCGACCCGGTGTCGAACGAGACCTACGTGCAGGCCGCTGCGGGCAAACAGGCCGACATCGACCTCGCCGTCGCGGCCGCCAAGCGTGCCTTCGACGAGGGGCCGTGGCCGAAGCTCCTCCCCCGCGAGCGCAGCCGCATCCTGCATCGGGTCGCCGACGCCGTCGAAGCCCAGGACGCACGTCTCGCGGAGCTGGAGAGTTTCGACACCGGCCTGCCGATCACGCAGGCGCTCGGCCAGGCGAAGCGGGCCGCCGAGAACTTCCGGTTCTTCGCGGACCTGATCGTCGCGCAGCACGACGACACCTACAAGGTGCCCGGTCGCCAGGTGAACTACGTGAACCGCAAACCGATCGGCGTCGCCGGGCTCATCACGCCGTGGAACACCCCGTTCATGCTCGAGAGCTGGAAGCTCGCCCCGGCACTCGCGACGGGCAACACGGTCGTGCTGAAGCCGGCCGAGTTCACCCCGCTGTCGGCGAGCCTCTGGGCGGACATCTTCCGTGGAGCAGGGGTGCCGGACGGCGTGTTCAACCTCGTGAACGGCCTCGGTGAGGACGCCGGCGACGCGCTCGTGAAGCACCCGGACGTGCCGCTCATCTCCTTCACCGGCGAGAGCAGCACCGGTCAGCTCATCTTCGCGAACGCCGCGCCCTTCCTGAAGGGGCTGTCGATGGAGCTCGGCGGCAAGTCGCCCGCCGTCGTGTTCGCCGATGCGGACCTCGACGACGCGATCGACGCGACCGTGTTCGGGGTCTTCTCCCTGAACGGCGAGCGCTGCACCGCGGGAAGCCGCATCCTCGTCGAGCGCAGTGTGTACGACGACTTCGTCGAGCGCTACGCGGAGCGGGCCCGCAACATCGTCGTCGGTCATCCGAACGACCCGGCCACCGAGGTCGGTGCCCTGGTGCACCCGGAGCACTACGAGAAGGTCATGGGCTACGTGGAGATCGGCAAGGGCGAGGGCCGCCTCGTCGCCGGTGGCGGGCGGCCGGAGGGCTTCCCGACCGGCAACTACGTCGCGCCGACGGTCTTCGCGGACGTCGCCCCCACCGCACGGATCTTCCAGGAGGAGATCTTCGGTCCGGTCGTCGCGATCACGCCGTTCGACTCCGACGAGGAGGCGCTCGCGCTCGCGAACGACACGAAGTACGGGCTGGCGGCCTACATCTGGACGAACGACCTGAAGCGTGCGCACACCTTCTCGCAGAACGTGCAGGCCGGGATGGTCTGGCTGAACTCGAACAACGTCCGCGACCTGCGGACCCCGTTCGGCGGCGTGAAGGCGTCGGGGCTGGGTCACGAGGGCGGCTACCGCTCCATCGACTTCTACACCGATCAGCAGGCGGTCCACATCACCCTGAACCAGGCGCACTCCCCGCGCTTCGGCACGGGTGGGCCGCTGCAGCCCGCCCACTGACGCGCCACCCGCGACACCCTTCTCCCATCAGACATCACGCAAGGACGCACCCATGTCGAACCCCATCACCCCTGCCGGCCCCGAGCCCGTCGTGACCGACACCGACCCGATCCCCACGCCCGGGAACCGGATCCCGACGCCCACCGCGACGCCGCCGGACATCCTGCGGTGCGCGTACATGGAGATCGTCGTGACGGACCTCGCGGCGAGTCGGAAGTTCTACGTCGAGGTCCTCGACCTTGTGGTGACGGAGGAGGACGAGACCACGGTCTACCTGCGGAGCTTCGAGGAGTTCATCCACCACAACCTCGTGCTGCGGCAGGGGCCGGTGGCGGCCGTCGCGGCGTTCAGCTACCGGGTGCGGAGCCCTGAGGACCTCGATCGGGCGGTCGCGTTCTACACGGAGCTCGGCTGCCGGGTGGAGCGTCGTGCGGAGGGGTATGTGAAGGGCATCGGCGACTCGGTGCGCGTCGAGGATCCGCTCGGGTTCCCCATCGAGTTCTTCTACGACGTCGAGCACGTCGAGCGGCTGGCGTGGCGGTACGACCTGTACACGCCGGGTGCGCTCGTGCGGCTCGACCACTTCAACCAGGTGACGCCGGACGTGCCCCGCGCGGTCGCTCACATGGAGGACCTCGGCTTCCGGGTGACGGAGGACATCCAGGACGAGGCCGGCACCACGTATGCGGCGTGGATGCGGCGGAAGCCGACCGTGCACGACACCGCGATGACGGGTGGCGACGGCCCGCGCATGCACCACGTGGCGTTCGCGACGCACGAGAAGCACAACATCATCGCGATCTGCGACAAGCTCGGCGCACTGCGGATGTCGGACGTCATCGAGCGCGGGCCGGGCCGTCACGGGGTGTCGAACGCGTTCTACCTGTACATCCGCGACCCCGACGGCCACCGCATCGAGATCTACACGCAGGACTACTACACGGGCGACCCGGACAACCCGGTGGTCACGTGGGACGTGCACGACAACCAGCGGCGTGACTGGTGGGGCAACGCCGTCGTGCCGAGCTGGTACACGGACGCCTCCCTCGTGCTCGACCTCGACGGCGAGCCGAAGCCGGTCCTCTCCCGAACCGACGACTCCGAGCTCGAAGTCACCATCGGTGCCGACGGCTTCTCCTACACCCGCAAGGGCGACGAGGCGCAGGGCTTCAAGCTCGGCAACACGCTCTAGGGCCCGTTTCGTTCGCCCATCTTCGGGCGAGCGAGCGCCGCGTCGCCCAAAGATGGGCGAATGAACGGGGACTCAGACGCTCAGGATCTCGAGGAACGTCTGCTCGGTGACGATCTCGACGGACTGACCTCCGGCGGCCAACTCCTGCGCGCGTTGGATCTTCGTGCTGAGTGTCGCCCCGGGGCGGAGTGTGGCCGGATCGAACCCGCCCATCACGACCAATGAGGTCTTCTTCGTCACACTGGCGGAGATCGTCGCCCCGAACGATGCCACGATCTTCTGCGCTTCGGGCCTGGTGTAGCTGTCGAGGTCGCCCGAGAAGCAGACGACCTCGCCGAAGAGTGGATGACCCGGGTCCGCTTCGGCGCTGGCTTGGGGCAGATCCGCCTGCCTCGTGTACGGGCGGGCCGCTCTCGCGCGCTGACGCGTCGGAATGGAGGACCACAGCTCCTCCAGCGACCCCACGCCACGTTCCTCGGCGATGCGGAGCGTGATCAGCGCGCACGCGAGCGAGTCGGCTCCGGCCTCGTGGTGGTCGAAGTCCGGCATCCCGAAGTGGGCGACGACCAGAGGCAGCCGATGACTGGGCAACTGGCAGTGGTGCCTGACGACGGCGAGTGCGTCGAGGAAGTCGAACCCGCCTGATGCCGTTCCTGTGAGCGTGTTCGCCGCGTTGTAGACACCCTTGTCGAACGAGCTGTACGCGACCAGCGGCACGCCTTCCGTCACTCGGGCGATGCGTTCCAGGGTCTCCGTCCACGACGGCGCCGATGCCACGTGCGCGGGGCCGATGCCATGGAGGTAGGTGTTCGTGAAGTCGAGGCCGGTCGGCGGTCGGACGAACCACGAATCGGTCGAGGTGACTCGACCGTCGACGACCTTGGTCAGACCGACGGCACACACGGACGCACGGTCGAAGTTGGCGGTCTCGAAGTCGATGGCGACGAAGTTCAGGGGCACATCGTTATTTTCAGGTGAACACCCGACTCCTCGGAAGCGGGCAGACCCCATAAGACCCGCTCGTCTCTCGGCTATCGTCGGATCAATGAACGAGGACGATGCTTGTGACTTCTGCACGAACCTCGAGAACGGCACGTTCGAGATGGTCGCGCAGGGACCCACGGTCGTCGTCGTGCTCGACCGGCACCCGATCAATCGGGGTCATGTGCTCGTCCTGCCGGTGCGCCATACTCCGGACCTCGCGTCACTCGAACGTGAGGAGATCGTCGACCTGGCGGTGTTCGCGCAGCGAGCGGATCGAGCGATCCGAACCGTCTTCGGCTCTGTCGTCGAAGGAACGAATCTGGTGATGTCGAACGGGGCCGCTGCAGATCAGGGTGTTCCCCATGCCCACCTGCACGTCATTCCGCGTATCGCCGGCGACGGCTACGAGTTCCGGGAAGATGTGGGCCGATACCCGCTCACCCCCTTGAGCGCAGCAGAGCGCGCGGCGCTGGGTTCCGAACTCGACTCGCACAGGTGACGTGGAGCGGCGCGACTTCGTCGATCGAACGGCACCCGGTCCCACCTCAGGGCTCGATCACCCGCACGCCTCCTCCCTATGCTGGCTGGATGATGAGCCCGGTCGGCTACACCTCCTTCACCGGATCCGCACCCGATGCCGTGTGGGACGACGTCACCGCGCTGTTCGTGGAGGCGTTCACGGCCGAGCCCTACCTGGAGGACGCGCTCGACCTCGGGACCATCCGACAGTGGGGTCCCGAGCACCTCGGGCACCGGGGTGGGCGGCTCGTCACCGCGTCCACCGACGGTCGCCTCGTGGGCTTCGCGCTCGCACACGGGCTCGACGCCGACCCTGCCTGGCTCGGCATCCTCGCTCAGCTCGCCGAGGAAAGCGATGCGGCGAGCGCAGCGCTCGCCCAGCCTGACGATGCGGTCGTCGTCCACGAGCTCGCGGTCACGGCGCCCGAACGCGGACGCGGCATCGGACGCCAGTGCCTCGCCGCGCTGCTGCAGGATCGCACGGAGTCACAGACCTTCATCGGCGTCTACGAGCGCGCGACCGCGGTCGCCGCGATGTACCGCCACTGGGGACTCGATGAGATCGGTCGGGTACCGATGCCGGGTGACGCGATCGCGCTCCGGGTCCTCACCGCGCCCACCACCGAGTTGGCGGCGGAACTCAGCGTCCCGGACCCGGAGGTGGGCGGATGACCCGGCGCACGCTCTGGCTCAGCTGCTGGGAGTGGGGATGCTGTGGCGGGCCCCTGGAACCTGGGCAGCGGGTGACCCTCTCGGTCTGGCCCGTGGACGACGGGCAGCGGAGCTGGCTGGCCGAAGCGATCGGGGCCGAACTCACGGCACAGGTCGACGGCGTCGAGATGCATCACGAGGAAGACCCGGCGCCGGAGCGGCTCACGGGCACTCTGGCAACCCTGTCGACGGTGTCGATGCCCTCACGTCTCGTCCACAGCGAACGCCCTCCGCTGCCACTCGGAGCCCTGCCTGCGGCGAGACGCCTCGTCGGGCCCCCGGGCAGCGGCGTGTACATCGGCGTACCGCACTCCCCGTTCGTGACGCACCACGAAACCGTGCCAGGGCAGCCCATCGTGCAGGAGACGCCGAGGATCCCACCCCGGCACGGGGCCGGGGACCCTGACGCCCGGTCAGCAGCACGGGCAGCGGAACACGCGGCCGCGGAGGCGGAAGCCGAAGCGCATGCAGCGCGCGGGACCGTCCCCCCACCGGGTCCGATCGAGCCCCGACTCGTCGGCTACCTCGTCGAGCTCGACGTCGACTGAACCGCGTTCAGCCCGCGCGCCCGATGCTCCGCAGCGTCGCGTCGATCAGGCGCTCGGCCCGCGCCGACGTCATCCGGTCGGACTGCTCCGCCGCACGCGCCACCGCGATGCCGTCGAGGACGGCCAGGAGGAGTGCCGCGTCATCGCCGGTGAGGGCCGCGTCGGGGAATGCGGCGACTAGGAGGCGGAGCAGCACTTCCTCGGTCCGGGCCCAGTCCTCGGCGTGGATCGCCCGGATGTCGGTGTCCGTGCTGGCCCGCGCTGCGAACGCGACCCAGACGACACCGTCGGTGAGGTCCGAGCCCTCGATGCAGGCGATCTCGCGACAGAAGACGCGCAGCCGCTCCTCGTCCGAGGTGAGGGCCTCGAGACGCTTGGCGACCCGGGCCCGGAACCGCTCGTTCACCTCGGTCATCGCCGCGACGAGCAGGCGGTCCTTCGTCGCGAAATGATGCTGGACGGCACCGACGGAGAGACCGGCCTCGCCTGCGACGGTGCGGATCGTCAGCGCGTCGGCGCCCTGCGACGACATGATCCGGAGCAGGGCGTCGACGATCCGAGCCCGACTGCCACCCTCGTCCGCCATCGCCTCCGCCTTCACTCGGTCCTCTCGACAGGGTACGGTCTTCCCATGACCAATACGAGCGTATTGCCTTCGACTGTCCGGCCGTCCCCGCGCATCGCCGCCCTCGACGTCGTCCGCGGACTCGCGATCCTCGGCACGCTCGGCACGAACATCTGGGTCTTCTCGCACCCCTGGGGGCTGCTCGGCATGCTCGCCGCCCCAGTCACACCGGAGACCGGCCCCGCCGCCGGGGTGACCCAGCTCGCATTGATGGCGCTCACCCAGGGGAAGTTCCTCGCCCTGCTCACCCTCATGTTCGGCGTCGGCCTCGTCATCCAGCACGACGCAGCCCGACGCCGCGGACGCCGTTGGCCCGGCCGTTACCTCTGGCGGGCGACCCTGCTGCTCATCGACGGTGCGGTGAACTACGTCCTCATCGCGGAGTTCGACGTCCTCATGGGCTACGCGATCACCGGCGCGATCGTCGCCTGGCTCCTCCTCACGAGACCGAGGACACAGCGGGTCATGATCGTCGTCTTCGGCACGCTCCACGTCCTCCTCATCACCGCGATCGTCGCGTTCATCGCCACGACACCGTCGGCGTCCGGCGACCTCGAACTCCCCGCCGGGCCGAGCCCGTACGCCACCGACTCCTTCCTCGGGCTGGCGGTCTTCCGCCTCGACAACCTCGCGGTGTTCCGCGCGGAACCGGTCCTCATCGGCTTCCTCACCCTGGCGATGTTCCTCGCCGGCGCGCACCTCTTCCGGGCCGGCGTCTTCGGTGAGACCGGCGGTCCGCTCCGACGCCGACTGATGATCATCGGCGCCTGCGCGCTGCCGGTCGACCTCCTGCTCGGCATCGCCGGAGGAACCGCGGGGCTCCTCGCCGAGCGCTACCTCGCCGCACCACTCGTCGCCCTCGGCCTCCTCGGGGCCACCGTCGAGCTGTGCCGGCGCCTCGGCACGGACGGATGGGTCGCGCGACGCCTCCGGGAACTCGGCAAGGTGGCCCTGAGTGCGTACCTCCTGCAGAACCTCCTCGGTGGTGCGATCTTCTTCGGCTGGGGCTTCGGTCTCGCCGAGCTCACGGCCGAGTGGCGCGTCCCGGTCACGGTCGCCGCGTTCGTCGTGATCGCCGCCCTCGTGACCGGCTTCGCCCACCTCTGGCTCCGCCGCTTCACCCTCGGACCCGTCGAATGGCTCTGGAAGCGCGGCGCCGAGCTCGGGGCGAAGCGCTCGGGCGACCGACCCTCGCTACGGTGAGACCATGACCACCGTGCATCTGACCGGCCAGCTGATCTGCGCGACACCGACCGAGGCGGCGACCGTGGAGGCCCATCTCGCGCAGCACCTCGCGCTCACCCGCGCCGAACCGGGCTGCGTGTCGTTCGAGGTGACCCGGTCGGACGACCCGCTCGTCTGGGACGTCGCCGAGGTCTTCGACGGTGATGAGGCGTTCGCAGCGCACCAGACGCGCGTCGCGTCGAGCGAGTGGGGCCGCGCGACCGCCGGCATCGAGCGCCGCTATCAGGTGACGCGGTCGCCAGCGGGCCAGACCGTCATGGATGTCGGTGCCGACGAGCTCGCCGACCTCCGCCGCCGACTCCACGACACCCGCTGGCCCGAACGGTGGCCGATGGACGGTTGGGAGGCCGGCACCGACCAGGACGAGCTGCGGCGGCTCGTCACCTACTGGGCGGACGGGTTCGACTGGACGGCGCAGCAGTCGGCGATCAACGCCCTGCCGTGGCACCGGGTCGAGATCGACGGTGCGGACATCGGCTACCTCCGGTTCGACGCCGAGGCTCCTGGTGGGATCCCCATCGTCCTCACGAACGGGTGGCCGAGCACCGCCCTCGAACTCGTCGAACTCGCCAGGCGCCTCGCGACGCCATCCCGCTTCGGCGGCGACCCGGCGAGCGCCGTCACCGTCATCGTCCCCGCCCTGCCCGGGCTGCCGTTCTCCCCGCAGCGGCCGACGCTCGGCCAGCAGACGCACGAGCTCTGGCACACGCTCATGCACGATCACCTCGGGTTCAGCCGGTACGCGGCCCACGGCGGGGACCTCGGCGCGGGGATCACCTCGCGTCTCGGGCAGGCGCATCCCGAGGCGGTCGCCGGTATCCATCTCCTCGCGGTCGCCGCACCGCGCGAGGTCGACGCCGAGACGCTTACGGAGGAGGAGCGGGCACATGTCGCCCGGGTGGAGGTCTGGGACGCCGAGGAGGGCGCGTACGAGCATCAGCACCACACGCGTCCGCTCACCCTCGCCCCAGCGCTGTCCGACTCCCCCGCCGGCGTGCTCTCGTGGGTCCTCGAGAAGCACCGGGCCTGGAGCGATTGCGACGGTGACGTCTCATCCCGGTTCAGCGACGACTACCTCGCGACGCTCGCCTCCGTCTACTGGTTCACGAACGCGATCGGCACTTCGCTCCGCCCGTACTACGAGTCCGCGACCGGGATCACGACGCGCGTCGACCGGGTGGACGTGCCGACGGCGGTCGCACTCTTCCTGCACGATCTGGCGAGCCCGCCGCGCAGCTGGGCCGAGCGGAGCTACGACGTGCGCCGGTACACGGTCATGCCTCGCGGCGGCCACTTCGCGCCGCATGAGGAACCCGAGCTCCTCGCGGACGACATCCGGGCATTCCTGGCGACGCTGTAGCGGACGCCGGCGCGACAAGCGCTGTCACCGGTAGGCTGCCCCACATGTCTCCAGTTCGTGATTGATCGGCCCGTGCGTCGTTCCCGACGCCCGTCGTACCGATCCTGATCACCCGCGCGCCGTTCGGCGCGCCCTTTTCCTGGAGTCTTCCCCTTGTCTGCGACCCCGACAGCACGCCATCTCGACGTGCTCGCTCTTCCCCATGTCCGGCTGACCTTCGGGTCGGCACTCGTCGGCAGATCCGCGTACGCGCTGGTCCTGCTCCCCCTGCTCTACGCGGTGTCCGAGGCGACCGGTTCGATCGCCCTCGCCGGTGGTGCGGTGGCCGTCTACGGCGCCACGGCGAGCTTCCTCGCCCCGGTCCGGGCCTGGTTCATCGACCGCTTCGGCGCACGTCGCGTCCTGACCGTCCTGATCCTCGTCTTCGGTGCCGCCGTCGCGGCCCTGGCCGTCGCGTCACTCACCGCAGCCCCGGGAGCGTCGTTGATCGCGCTCGCCGGGCTCGCGGGGGCGTTCGCACCGCCGCTCGGGCCGACGATGCGCGTCGCGTGGGGTCGAATCACCCCGGACGGCGCGCTGCTCCGGAAAGCGCTCAGCCTGGATGCGGTCATCGAGGAGCTCCTCTACCTCGCGGGACCGGCGGCAGCCGGGTTGGCCCTCGCCGTCATCGCCCCGGGGACGGCGCTCCTCGTGCCCGCCGCATTCGTCTTCATCGGTGGGCTCCTCTTCGTGAGCACGTCGACCGTCGGTGGCATGGCTCCGCAGGATCACAGCGTCCCCCGGAAGGACCGTGGGCGGTCGCTCCTCCTCGATGCAGGGTTCATCGCCGTGCTCCTGCCGGTGCTGGTCGCGGGCGCTGTCTCCGGCACGATCAGTGTCGCCGTGCCGGTCGTCCTCGCGAACCACGGCGGCGCGGCGGCCGCCGGCATCGCCCTCGGCCTCTTCGCCGGCGGGAGCGCCCTCGGCGGGCTGCTCTACGGCGCGCTCTCGGTCCCGGGGTCCGCCATCCGCCAGCTGGTCGCGCTCGCGGGGGCGCTGCTCGTCGCGGCATCGCTCATCGCCGCGGTGACCGGGTTCCTCGCCGTCAGCATCGTGCTGGCGGTCGCCGGTCTGTTCTTCTCACCCATCATGATCGTGTCCTACGTCGCCGCGCACGCGGCCGGCGGGCGGTACCAGCAGAACGCCGCGACGACCTGGGTGAACACGGGTCACAACATCGGTGCGGCGACGGGGAGCGCGCTCGCCGGCGTCCTCATCCAATCGGCCGGAGCCCCCACCGCCGTCGTCGGCATCGGTGCGGCGGCGGCCGTCCTCGTCGTCGTCGCGGCAGCGCTCACCCGGCTCGCCCCGGGTCGGGCGTCCTCCACGGACGGATAAGCAGCATCGTGATCCGGCGCCGGTCAGAGCTCGCGGTCGCGGAGCTCTGGCCGGCGCGCGTTACCGTGGCCGGATGAGCATCGTCGGAGACGCCTACACAAACCGGGCCGCGGAGTACGCCGACCTCCTCGGATCGATGGCCTCGGTGCACCCGTCCGACGCGCAGCTCGTGACCTCCTGGGCCGACCGGATCACCGGTCCCGCGATCGACGCCGGCTGTGGCCCGGGTCACTGGACGGCGCACCTCGCCGCACGCGGACTCGACATCCGCGGGATCGACCTGATCCCCGACTTCATCGAGCACGCCCGCGCCCACCACCCGGAGACCCGGTTCGACCTCGGCAGTGTCGACGCCCTCGATGCCGACACCGGTTCGGTGGGCGGAGTACTCGCCTGGTACTCGCTGATCCACCACGATCCCGAGACGATCGGAACGCCGCTCGCCGAGTTCGCACGCGTCCTCCGGCCGGGCGGCGAGCTGCTCATCGGCTGTTTCGAAGGTCCGACGGTCGAGGCGTTCGACCACGCCGTCGTGACCGCCTACCGGTGGCCGCTCGCGGAACTCAGCGAACGACTGCGGGGCACTGGTTTCGAAGTCGTGGAGACGTACAGCCGGACGAGCCTCGATCACCGACCGCACGGAGCGATCCTCGCCAGACGGTCCTGACAGCCCGGAGGGGCTGACCCGCCGCTTCGGCGGTGCCGGGATCCGAGCACGATTGCCGGTCTCCCTGCAGTTCCAGAGTATGCCTGGCACCGGGGCTTGCCGCAAGACCCCCACGGGCCTTCAGAATGGGTGGCCGCGGCCGTCGGTGGCCACGGGAACGGGGTCGACATGTACGACGTCATCATCAGCGGCGGCGGGCCGACGGGCATGATGCTGGCGGCCGAGCTGCGACTCCACGGGGTGGACGTGCTCGTCGTCGAGCGGGACGATCGGCCGAGCGATGCGGTGCGGTCGCTCGGCCTCCACCCGCGCAGCATCGAGATCCTCGATCAGCGCGGGCTGCTCGACCGCTTCCTGGCGGAGGGCACGCCGTACCCGGGCACTTCGGGCCACTTCGCCGGCATCGTCCCGCCACGGCCGATCCAGCTCGACACGGCGCACGACTACATCCTCGGGCTCCCGCAGCCCATCACCGACCAGCTGCTGACCGAACGCGCGATCGAACTCGGCGTCGAGCTGCGTCGCGGGTGTGAACTCGTCGGGCTGGACCAGGACGAGGACGGCGTCACCGTGGAGCTCGCCGACGGCGCGCGCCTGCGCTCCCGCTGGCTCGTCGGGTGCGACGGCGGGCGCAGCACCGTCAGGAAGGCGCTCGGCATCGGATTCCCCGGCGAGCCCGCGCAGACCGAGTGGATCCTCGGCGAGATCCAGGTCACGCTCCCCGCTGATGAGGTCGCGTCCATCGCCGAGGAGGTGCGGAAGACGCACCGGGGCTTCGGGATCGGGCCGGTGTCCGACGGCTATTTCCGTGCGGTGGCACCCGCTGCCGCCCCTGCCGACGAACGGTCGGCGGCTCCGACGATCGAGGAGTTCCGCGCGCGACTCGAGCATCACGCGGGGACCGACTTCGGCGCCCACTCGCCGCGCTGGTTGTCGCGGTTCACCGATGCGACGAGGCTCGCCGAGCGGTATCGCGACGGCCGCGTGCTCATCGCCGGCGACGCCGCACACGTCCATCCACCACTCGGTGGACAAGGTCTGAACCTCGGTATCCAGGACGCCTCGAACCTGGGCTGGAAGCTCGCGGCCGAGGTGAGCGGCTGGGCACCCGACGGCCTCTTGGACAGCTATGGGAGCGAGCGGCGTCCCGTCGCCGCCGACGTCCTGACGCTGACGAGGGCGCAGAGCGTGCTCCTGTCGCCGGACCCCGGCCCGCAGGCGGTGCGCCGACTCTTCTCCGAGCTGATGCGCTTCGACGACGTGGCCCGCTTCCTGGGCGAGCGGATCGCCTCCACCGGCATCCGGTACGACGTCGGGGGTTCGGACGGCGCCGAGGACCCCGGATCGCTGCTCGGCCTGCGGCTTCGGGACCTCCAGCTGGACGACGGCAGGCGCCTCTACGACCTCCTCCACGAGGGCCGCGGGCTCCTGCTCGACCAGACCGGTGCCTCCGCCGTGAGCGGATGGGAGGACCGCGTCGACCGCGTCGCCGCCACGAGCCCCGAGCTCCCGACTCCGACGATGCTGCTGCGGCCCGACGGACACGTCGTCTGGTCGGCCGATGGCGGTGAGTCGCTCGAACCCGTCCTCCGACGCTGGTTCGGCGAACCGGCGTCGCGGTGAGCCGATCCGTCACGCGAGTCGGGGCTGACCGCGGCGGGATCACCCGCGCACCGCGGCACGCGCTCAGTCGTGGTCGATCGAGGCGACCGCGTCGGCCACCTGCGACTTGCCTTCCGCGACGCGGTCGTCGTCGTCCGTGACGATGCCGATGGTCTCCACGATCCGCCCCTGCACGGCCTGCAGCACTGCGGCGGGCTGCGGCGTCTCCGGCTCCCGGTCGTCGCTCCGGTCCTGGTCCTCCGGGTAGACCTGGAGGCGGTCGTCGTCGCCGTCGGCCACCGTGCGCCTGGCGTGATCGACGCAGAGTTTGGCGACCTCCTCGGCGTGCGCGTACATGACGGAGTGCGCCGCGCCCGGGATCTCCCAGAGCCGAGAGGAGGGGAGCAGCTCGCCGACCCGCTCCACCCATTCGCGTGGAGCGACCGCGTCGTACTCGCCGCGGATCACGAGGGTGTGCGCCTCGACCTTCGGCAGCGCCTCCTCGATGGGGTAGCTGAGCATCTCCGGGAGGACCCGCGAGAACCACTTGAAGCCGCAGAAGATGTAGGCGCTGATGGCGAGCACCTTGACGGTGAACGGCTCGTGCCAACTCGACTGCAGGAACCGCACCGCCTGAGTGAGCACGCGACGCTGACCGGGGACGACCACCGGGCCGATGAGGATGAGCGTCGACAGCTCGGGACGACGCGAGACGAGGTCGCTGACGACCTGGCTGCCCATCGAGTGACCGACGATGATCGGGTCCTTCAGGTCGAGCTCGTCGATGACCCGGCCGACGAGATCGGCGTACTCGCGGATCGTGAGCGTCGACGTCGGGTGCGGGACACCGCCGAACCCGGGCAGGTCGAGGGCGTGCACGGGACCGAACTCGTTGAGGTGCGGGGCGAGTCGCTCGAAGTAGGTCGAGGAGACGCCGATGCCGGGGATGAGGATGAAGGAGCGGTCGCCGCTGGAGCCCACCGAGTTGACGCGGACGTAGACGTCGCCGTCGTACACGCGATCGACCCGCACACTCCGCTTGCGACGCTTGCGCTCGATCCTCGACATGCCCCAAGCGTACAAGTGGTGGGCACCCCGATGACGGGAGCTGTCAACCGTGCGGGATCCGGCCAGGCGGGCGCGAAGATGGAGAGACCGGAGCGGCCATCCCTCGCTCCTCGAGAGGTGCACCACCATGACCGTCCCCCGCGTCCTCATCTCCGGAGCCAGCATCGCCGGCCCCTCCCTCGCCTTCTGGCTGAACCGCTACGGCTGGGAGACCACCGTCATCGAGCGGGCTCCGGCCTTCCGCGACGGCGGCCAGAACATCGACGTGCGCGGGGCGGCCCGCGAGGTCCTGCGTCGCGCCGGCCTCGAGGACGCCGCGAAGGAGGCGACGACCGGTGAACGCGGCACCCGGTTCGTGGGCGACGCCGGCGAGACGATCGCCGAGTTCCCCGTGTCGGAGTCCTCGGAGACCGACGGCGCGACGGCCGAGGTCGAGATCCTCCGGGGCGACCTGGCGCGCATCTTCGTCGACGCGACCGAGGGCGCGACCACCTACCGGTATGGCGACCACATCACCGGGCTCGACGACGACGGCGAGCGCGTGCGCGTGTCGTTCGCGCACGGCGACGACGAGGAGTTCGACCTCGTCGTCGCGGCGGACGGCATGCGTTCGTCGACGCGCGAGGTTGCGTTCCCCGGCGAAGCGGTCATCAGGTCACTCGGGCTCGAGATGACCTACCTCACCATCCCCCGCGACGCCTCGGACGTCCCGTGGTGGCAGTGGTACTCGGGCGTCGGCGGCCGCAGTGTCACCCTGCGTCCGGACCGCCACGGCACCACTCGGGCCGTCCTGACGGAGGTCACCTCCGACCGCGGCGACGGGGTCGTGCCGGCACGCCGCGACCTCGAGGCGCAGCGACGGCACCTGCGGAACCGGTTCGCCGGGCTCCCGTGGCAGGCGAACCGGGTCCTCGACGCCCTGGACCACGCCGACGACGTGTATTACGAGTCCATCGGCCAGGTCCGGACGCCACGCTGGGCGTCCGGCCGGGTCGCGCTGCTCGGTGACGCCGCCTGGTGTGCGTCACCGGTGAGCGGCATGGGGACGAGCCTGTCGATCGTGGGCGCCTACGTTCTCGCGGGCGAGCTCGCCGCGCACGTGCACCACCGGGACGCGTTCCGCGGGTACGAGCGGATCATGCGTCCGTACGTCGAACAGGCGCAGACGCTCCCGCCGGGCACGCCGCAGCTCGCCAACCCGACCTCGAAGGCCGGTGTCACCGCCTTCCGCACGGCGCTGCGGGTGGCCGGGTCGAAACCGGCGAAGTTCGTCGGCGCACAGCTCTTCTCGCCGCCGGCCGACACGATCGACCTCCCGGAGTA
Organism: Plantibacter sp. LMC-P-059a; assembly: GCF_030209505.1. Taxonomy (NCBI): domain Bacteria; kingdom Bacillati; phylum Actinomycetota; class Actinomycetes; order Micrococcales; family Microbacteriaceae; genus Plantibacter; species Plantibacter sp. LMC-P-059a. Next base: position 605,469 of record NZ_JARVRZ010000002.1, read on the forward strand.
CGAGCACCTCGAACCCCTCCGGGACCGCGCGTGACCGACGCCCCGGAAACCCGTCTCGCCACCATCTCCCCCACGGCAACGGCACTCGCAGGTCCGGTCGTCGCGGCACAGGAGTGGCGACACCTCGCCTTCGTGCACTGGCGGGTCCCGGCGAGCGCCGTCGCGCCGCTCCTCCCGCCGGGCGTCGTCCCGGACGTCTTCGACGGCTCCACCTGGGTCGGGCTGATCGCGTTCGAACTGGGTGACGCCCGCATCGGACCACTGCCGCCGTCGCCGATCGGCGGGTCGTTCACCGAGGTGAACGTGCGGCTGTACGGGGTCGACGCCGAGGGGCGCCGCGGGGTCGTGTTCCGCTCGCTCGAGGCGTCGAGCCTGCCGGCGGTCCTCGCGGCCCGAGCGATGTTCGGCCTGCCATACGAGTGGGCGCGGACCGCGCAACGTCCGACGACGGGCGGCTGGGAGTACGCGTCCCGCCGGATCACCGCGTCACCGACGAAGCGCGGTCCCGGATTCCAGCTGGGCGTCGACGTCGACAGCACCACGACCGTCGACGACGAGCTGTCGCAGTTCCTCACCGCGCGCTGGGGCCTGTTCCAGAGCCGATTCGGGCGGACGCAGTGGTTGCCGAACGAGCATGAGCCGTGGGTGCTCCACCCGGCGCGGGTGACCACCCTGCGTGACGAGCTGACAGCGGCGGCGGGTCTGCCGGGCGTCGTGGAGCGGGAGCCCGACTCGGTCCTGTTCAGTCCGGGCGTGAACGCCCGCTTCGGGATCGGGTCGTTCCTGCGACCGTGAGCCCGGTCAGTCGGTGGTGGTGACCGCGGCGACGACCACCGGGTCCTCACACCCGCGCGCGAACCCGCGGATCCGGCGGTCGATGTCGCGCTGGAGGACGAACGCACCGATGCGTTCGGCGATGGGAGCCAACCAGCGCGGCTGGCAGGTGAAGTTGTACCGCCACACGGCGAGCGTGCTCCCCGCGTCGCCCTCGACCGCGCTGAAGCGCCATCCACCGGCCAGCCGTTCGAAGAACCACGAGCCCTTCGTCATCTTCATGCCGACGTTGGTAGGCGGGTGGTAGGACACGTACTCGCTGACCATGCGGAACCCGAAGCGCTGCACGGTGAAGGTGCGCACGCCCTTCGCCGCGGCCGTCGCGCCGTCGAGGAAGTGCTGACGACGGATGAACGGGTCCCAGCGCATCCTGATCGCGCCGGTGGTCTGGGAGATCGCGAAGGCGACGTCCGGGGTGACGGGCACGGTGCAGCGGGATTCGACGACGGGCATGCCCCATCCTGGCACGCGCCCTTGACATCCGTCGTTTGTTTGTGTTCAATCAGTCACATGAGCCGATCGACCGCAGAGGACCAGCGCGTGCGCACCATCGCGAGCGCCGTCGAGGTCTTCGCGATCGCCGGCTACCGGGCCACCCCCGTCACTGACGTCGCCAAGGCGGCCAAGATCTCGCCCGCCTACGTCTTCCGACTCTTCGACGGCAAGCTCGGACTCTTCGTCGCCGCCGTGGACCACTGCTACGAGCAGGTGGCGGCCGCCATGTCGGGCGCCGTCGCCGAGCACCCCGAGTGGAGTCCAGCGGACAAGCTCGACGCGATGACCCAGGCCTACATCGAACTCATCCGCGACCGCAGCCTCATCGCCCTCCAGGTGCACGCCCAGAGCGCGTGCGACGTCCCGGAGATCCGGGAGGCCGTCCGCGCCGGCATCGCCCTCGTCGTCCGCGTGATGTCGCGCGACTCGGGGGCCGACGCCGTCTCCGTGCAGCGCAGTCTCGCCTACGGCCAGCTCTGCCACCTCGTGGTCCAGGCGGGGCTCGGCGACGTCGACGCCGACTGGGCTCGCGTCGTCGACCACGGCATCCGACACGACTGACCCATGACGACCGCCGGTCGTCATCGTTCCCTACCCACGAAGTGACTGTCCAGTCACACACAATCAGAAAGTCGACCATCATGAACACCACACCGACCCCCGCATCCGAGCTCGCCACCACCCAGGTCGTGCTCCCCGGCCTCGTCGAACCGTTCGGCCTCGTCGTCACGACGGGCACCCTCCCGTCGCCCCGCCCCGGACAGCTGCTCGTCGAGATGGAGGCGACCGGCATCTCCTTCGCGGAGCAGTCCATGCGGAAGGGCCGCTATCTCGGCCAGCCGGCCTTCCCCTTCGTCCCCGGATACGACCTCGTCGGACGTGTGCTGGCCATCGGCGACGGCGGCGACCGGAGCCTGCTCGGCAAGCGCGTCGCCACCCTGACGAAGACGGGCGCGTGGGCCACCCACGCCCTCGTCGCCGCCCGCGACAGCGTCCTCGTCCCCGACGGCGTCAGCTCGGAGGATGCCGAGACCGTCGTCGTGAACGGCGTCACCGCCTGGCAGATGCTGCACCGCACGGCACGCGTGCGGCCGGGCCAGACGATCCTCCTCTTCGGCGCGAACGGCGGCGTCGGCGGCATCCTCATCCAGCTGGCACGACTCCACGGCGTCCGGGTCATCGGAGCCGCCTCACCGCGACACCACGACGCCCTGCGCGCCGCTGGCGTCATCCCCGTCGACTACGCGGACCCGGCGCTCGCCGAGCGCGTGCGCGAGCTGGCTCCCGACGGGGTCGACGCGGTGTTCGACAACGTCGGCGGGGAGACCACCCGCACGGCGTTCAGGCTGCTCGCGCGAGGCGGCTCGCTCGTGACCTACTCGATCATCTCGGTGGTGGGCGGTTCCGGCGCCCTCATGACCCCGTTCCTCAAGGCGATCGTGCAGGCGGTGCTGTGGTCAGCCCTCCCGAACGGCCGCAGCGCGACCTTCTACGACCTGTGGGCGGGCCACCGACTCCGCCCGGCCCGCTTCCGCCGTCACCTCGAAGCGGACCTCGGCGAGCTCTTCCGGCTCCTCGAGCCCGGCGACCTCACGGCCAACATCGCAGCCCGGTTCCCGCTCGCCGACATCGTCCCCGCGATGGAACTCGCCGAGTCCCGGACGCTCAACGGGAAGGTCGTGCTGCACCCCTGAGCGTCGCCGGCAGCACGCGGTCGACGAGCTTGAGGAGCACGGCGAACACGATGGCCACGACGAGCACCAGTAGCGCGTTCCGTACGGCCCCCGGCAGACCGAGCTCGGTCACATCGAGGAAGGGGTACGGGTACCAGCCTGTGATCCCACCGCGGACGAAGGTGAACACCACCCAGGTGAGCGGCCAGATGAACGCCCACGCGACCGTGCCCCAGGTGAACCGCGGGCGTGGGCCGAACACGAGCCACGCGCCGAGCGTGAGCCACGGCGACAGGTAGTGGAACCCGATCGTGATGACGAGCGCCCAGCCGGTGAGGTTCACCTGCGGCGCGAGCACCACGGCGTAGACGATGCCGGTGATGACGATGCTGAGCAGGGCGTCGAGGCGCGCGACCCGCCACAGCCGTCCGTCGCGGAGCGGATCGATGGCGAGGAGGACGGACACCGTGAGCACGATGAGGTTGCTGAGGATCGTGAAGGCGCTGAAGATCCGGGCGAAGCGGGTCGCCAGGCCGACGGACATGTCCACGCCGCCCGAGCGTGCGTCGGCTCCGCCGGTGATGACGAGGACGATCTGGATGACGAGCGAGATCGCGATGATGACGGCGATCAGCAGGTACACCACACGACTCGTGGCGACCGCCGCGGCGGAAGGGACACGCTCGGCGGGAGGCGCGCTCTCGGCGGGCTGGACAGGGGAACGCACCCGCCAACCCTAACCAGCGCGCGCCACCCCACCTCCCTCAAGCCGTGACGAGTGCGCTTTCAGGCCAGCAGCGGAAGTCGTCCGACGATACGGTCCACCCGGTTGCGCGGGCCGACGAGCGCGACCGCCAGCGGGGCGAGGGCCTCGGACGGCGTCTCGGCGACCGCCTGCCGGTACTCGTCGTAGACCCGCGTGAGCTGAGCCGCCTCCGGCATATCGACGACGAGCACGCCGTCGGAACCGGCCGCCTTACTCCGGATCGCCGTCAACTGCTCGACCGATGCAGCGAGCACACTGCATCCCGCCCACGGCAGGCCGGCGTGGGTCGAACCGTCGGCATCGACGGCGTCCGGACCGAGCAGGCCGCGCACCCCGGCGCCGACGGCTGCGGCGACGCAGGCGACGGCGTTCACGGCGCGCCCGGCGGGGACACCCTCCTGGACGACGACGACCCACTTCAGCCGCGCAGACCGGGTGGGTGCGGCCGTGTCGATCTCCTCCGGCGCGAAGCCGACGAACTGCTCTTCCGTCATGTCTCTCCCTGATGTCGTGCGTGGAACGGCCATTAGGCTATGACGATCGACGCGTGCTCGGAATCCACGCCGTACGTCATACGGGGATGCTGCGAGAATCGACCACATGGACGAACTTGATACGGCGATCCTGCGCGAACTGCAACGCGACGCGCGGCGCACCAACCGCGACATCGCCGCGGCGGTCGGCGTCTCCCCCACCACGGCACTCGACCGGACGCGCGGGCTCTTCCGCCGAGGCGTCATCCGCGGTGCACGACTCGACGTCGATCTGCCGGCCATCGGTCGCTCGGTCCAGGCGCTCATCGCTATCCGGATCCGGCCACCGTCGCGGGTGAACATCGACGCGTTCCGCAGCTGGGCGATCACCCTCCCCGAGACGATCGGCGTCTTCGTCGTGTCCGGCAACGAGGACTTCCTCCTCCAGGTCGCCGTGGCCGACAACGACGCCCTCTACGCGTTCGTGATCGACAAGCTCACGGAGCGCGAGGAGGTGGCCGACGTCCGGACGAGTGTCGTGTATGAACACGTCCGGCCCCAGGTGGTGTCGCCGGCCCAGCCGTCCGACTGAGGAAGCGCTCCGCGGACCGCTAGCGCGCGTGCTCGTCGAGGAACGACCGGACGTCGGCGATCTCGGCCTGGTCGATGCCGTGCGCGAGCCCGGGGTAGGTGCGTTCGGTGAGCGTCGTGTGCAGCGGCAACCAGGCCGCGGTTCGCGCGACGGCCGGTGCGGCGATGACGCGGTCCTCGAGACCGCGCCCCCAGAACACCGCGGGTTTCGTCGCGGCGAGCACCTCGTCGCCGGGCTGCGAGGCGCTCAGCACGAACCCGGCGAGGATCACCGGAGCCACGACCCGCTCCGGGCGCGTGCGCAGGAGCTGCGAGGCCATGAAGCCGCCCTGCGAGAAGCCGATGGGCACGATGCGCGCCTCGGCCGGGACGTGCTCGTCGATCCAGCCCCAGACCGCGTCCGTGGCGCGGGCGATCGGCTCGGGGTCGGGGTTGCCCGGCGTCGTGATCTCGAACCACGCGGCACCACCGTGGCCCAGCTCGAGCGGCGCACGCAGCGACACCCAGGGCATCCCGAGGGTGAGCGGCTCGACGAGCCCGGTCAGGTCGTGTTCGTGGGAGCCGTAGCCGTGGAGGAGCACGGCGACGGTCGGCGCGGAGGCGGCGGTGTCCGCCCAGTCGGCGGATCGGACGTCGCGCAGGGTCGTGGTCATCGGGACAGCAGCTCCTCGGTCGAGAGGTCGGGCAGGGCGACGGTGACGCGCGTGCCCCACGGGTCGGACACGCTCACGGACCGGCCGTCCGCGTCGAACGGGATGGCGTGCGAACGCAGTCGTGCGGTCAGCGTATCGAGGTTCGCGAGGTCGGGGACGGTGATGGCGACGTCCCCGAGGCCGAGCGCTGCCGCCCGCGGCCCGGCGCCCTGGCTGTTCCACACGTTCATCGCGATGTGGTGGTGGTACCCGCCGGCGGAGGCGAAGACCGCTCCGGGGTACTCGGTCTGCGTCGTCTCGAAGCCGAGGGCGTCGACGTAGAACGCACGCGCCATCGCGAGGTCGCCGACCTGCAGGTGCACGTGCCCGACGGCGCCGGCGCGGGAGGGGCCGGCGTCGAGGGCGTCCTCGGTGAGGTGCCGCTGCAGGTAGGCGTTCGGGTCGAGGTAGGTGGTCGTCATGGCGATCTGGTCGCCGGACCGCACCCAGGTGCTGCGTGGGCGATCCGTGTACAGCTCGACGCCGTTGCCCTCGGGGTCGGTGAAGTAGAACGCCTCGCTCACGAAGTGGTCGCTCGACCCGACGAACTGGCCGCGGGGGTCCTGCGCGGCGCGGTACACCGTCGCCGAGAGGCTCGCCTCGTCCTCGAAGAGGAACGCGGTGTGGAAGAGACCGGCCTGACGGCGATCCACGACCGGGAGGTCCGGTGTGTGCACGAGACGAACGAGTGGGGTGTCGCCGCGCCCGAGGACCCGGTGCACCTCGCGAGCACGGCTCCGCTCCTCCAGCGGCTCCATCGCGAAGGCGTTGGCGTAGTACCCGGACATGAGGTCCAGGTCGCCGACGCGCAGCGTGACCGCACCCATCGTCGTCTCCGGGGCGAGCAGACGCTCGTCGAGCACAGTGGACATGCGGTCTCCGTTCGGTGGTGCGGCGGTGCGCACGAGGTCGACATTACTTGTAGCTATAACCATTTCTGCGCGTTGATATTCCGAATCGCCGGACACGCCTGTCAAGCCCTTGCCTCGCGCGCGTGAGGAGTGTGGGCTGGAGGACCACAACGAGAAGAGTGCTGACATGACCAATGCCAGAAGCGCGGCGGACCGCAGACGGAGTCGCCGCGGACTTCCCCCGATGAAGACCCTCCTCACCGATCTCCGCGAGGACGTCGTCCGCCTCGTCACGGGAGAGATCGCCCTCTTCAAGGCCGAGATGACGAAGAAGGCGAAGGACCTCGGGATCGGGGCCGGCCTGCTCGTCGCAGCACTCGTGCTCGTCCTCTTCGGATTCGGGACCCTGATCGCCGCGGCCGTCCTCGGCCTCGCGACCATCCTCCCGGCGTGGCTCGCCGCCCTGATCGTCGGCGTCGTCCTGATCCTCGTCGCCGTCATCCTCGCCCTCGTGGGCGTCAAGAAGCTCAAGGCCGGTGCCAAGCCCGTCCCGGAGCGCAGCGTCGAAGCCCTCACCGGCGACCACGTCGCCGACCAGCCGCACCACGACTCGAAGCACGACCGCAAGGAGGCCGCAGCATGAGCGACCAAGACCTCACCCGCCCCACCCCGCCCGAGGGCGCCGGTCTGAACAGCCTCCAGCTCGAGGTCGAGGAGACGCGGGAGCACCTCGCGCAGACGCTCGACCTGCTGTTCCGGAAGTTCGACGTCCGGACCGCTGTCGCGTACCACCTCCGGACCACGGCGATCGTCGTCGCCTCGGTGGCCGTCGTCGGTGCCGGGGTACTGCTGTGGCGCGCGAACCGGGGACACCGTGTCTGAGACCACCAAGCAGAGCCGTGAGCGCAGCGACGCGAGCCAGCCCGACGACCCGGAGAACCGGAACGCGGACGACGGCGAGGAGACGATGCGGCCGCAGCGGGTCCCCGTGCCGAAGGGCTACGTGCTGAAGCGGACGCTGCACTCCTTCACCTCGAACCAGTGCACCGACCTCGCCGCGGGGCTCACCTACTTCGCGATCCTGTCGCTCTTCCCGGCCGTCCTCGCGCTCGTGTCGATCCTCGGCCTGTTCGGTCAGAGCCGCAGCGGCACCGACGCGCTCCTCGAGATCGTCGGCAACCTCGCACCCGGTGACAGCCTCGGATTCCTGACGGACGCCGTCAACCAGTTCGTCGAATCCCCCGCGATCGGGTTCGCGCTCTTCGCCGGTATCGCCGGCGCCGTGTGGTCGGCCTCCGGCTACGTCGGCGGGTTCGGGCGTGCGCTCAACCGCATGTACGGCGTCGAAGAGGGCCGGAAGATCTGGTCGCTGCGCCCCACGCAGCTCGGCGTGACGCTCGTCGTCCTGCTGGTCATCTCGGTGATCGCGCTGGCACTCATCGTCTCCGGCCCGGTGGCCCAGGCCATCGGGCAGGCGGTCGGCCTCGGCGAGACCGGCCTCACCGTCTGGTCGATCGCAAAGTGGCCGGTGATGGCCGTGGCTCTCGTCTTCGTCATCGCGGTGCTGTACTCGGCCACACCCAACGTGAAGCCCGCCAAGTTCCGCTGGATCAGCATCGGGGCCCTCGTCGCCCTGGTGATCCTGCTCGTCGCCTCGCTCGGCTTCGGGTTCTACATCGCGAACTTCAGCAACTACGACGCCACCTACGGTTCGCTCGCCGGCATCGTGATCTTCCTGCTGTGGATCTGGATCGCGAACCTGGCGCTGCTGTTCGGCGCCCAGCTCGACATCGAGATCCAGCGCGGCCGGCAGCTGGCGGCGGGGGTGGCGGCGGAGACCGAGCTGCAGCTCCCCCTGCGGTCGGACGCCGCCATCAAGGCCGTGGCCGAGCGTGACGCCAAGGACGTCCTCGAGGGACGCAGGGTCCGCCGAGCGGCAGACCGCGCGGACTGACGGAACACGACCTGCCCGACGACACTGCGCAGGGTCCGCCGAGCGGCAGACCGCGCCGACTGAGCACAACCTCCACGATCAGCACGCCCCACACGACGAAGCGCACGGCCCCGAGGGACCGTGCGCTTCGTCGTGTCGCCGGCGGTTACGGCGTGGGCATGCCGCCGTTGACGTTGAGCGTCTCACCGAGCACGTAGCTCGACTCCGGGGAGGCGAGGAAGACGTACGCGGGGGCGAGCTCGGCCGGCTGGCCCATGCGTCCGAGCGGGGTGTCCTCGCCGAACTCCGCGATCTTCTCCTGCGGCTGCCCGTCGGACACCTGCAGCGGGGTCCAGATCGGCCCGGGAGCGACCGCGTTGACGCGGATGCCCTTCGGCGCGAGCTGCTGGGCGAGTGCCTTCGTGAAGGCGTTGATGGTCGCCTTCGTCGACGCGTAGTCCACGAGGATGTCCGACGGCGAGTACGCCTGGATCGACGTGGTGTTGATGATCGACGAACCGGCCGGCAGGTGCGGCAGGGCGGCCTTCGTGATCCAGAACATCGCGTAGACGTTGGTCTTGAAGGTGTCGTCGAACTGCTCGTCCGTGAGGGTGGTGAGGTCCTCGTTGAACTTCTGCTTGCCGCCGTTGTTCACGAGGATGTCGAGGCCACCGAGGCCCTCGACGGTCTTGGCGACGAGGTCGCGGCAATAGGCGGGGTCGCGCAGGTCGCCCGGGAGCGTGAGCACGGTGGCGCCGGCCTCGCGCACGATGCCCGCGATGCGCTGCGCGTCCTCCTCCTCCTCGGGGAGGTAGGAGAGCGCCACGGAGGCACCCTCGCGGGCGAAGGCGATCGCGGTGGCGGCACCGATGCCGGAGTCACCACCGGTGATGAGCGCCTTGCGGCCGGTGAGCCGCCCGGTGCCCCGGTAGCTCTCCTCGCCGAGGTCGGCCTTGGGGTCGAGCTCCGCGTCGAGCCCGGGCTCGGGCTGGTGCTGCTTCTCGGCGGAGATGTGGGCGTAGAGCTTCGCCGGGTCGGTGAAGGTGTACTGGTCGTCGGCCATGGTGATGGTCCTCTCGTTCAGTGTTCGGTCGGTGGGTGGTCGTGGGGGGTCAGGTCGGGGTGCCTGCTGGGGCGGCGGCGGTCGACCGACGTCCGTAGGTGTGGACGGGTCGGCCGGTCGCCAGCCCGTCGAACCGGAAGATGGCGCCGCTCAGCGGGGCGCGCTCGAGCTCGTCCTCGGAGAGGCCGTCGCGGGACGTGCCGACGAAGAGCATCGAGAGGTCCGGCCCGCCGAAGGCGACGGAGGTGACGCCGGGCACCGGGACGGTGAGTCGGTCCTCGACGGCGCCGTCCGGGCCCCATCGGAGGACGGTTCCGGCTCCGGAGACGCCGTTCCAGAACCGGCCATCGGTGTCGAGGGCGAGCCCGTCCGAGTCGTAGTCGACGAGGAAGGGTTCGAGCGGGCCGAGACGGCCGTCCTCGCCGTAGGCGGCACGATAGACCGTCTTGACGGCGGTGTCGGTGAGGTAGACCGTCCGCCCGTCGTCGGACCATTCGAAACCGTTGGCGACCCCGAAACCGCCGAGGAGTGTGCGGAGCCCGGTGTCGTCGAGGAGGTACAGCGCCGCGTCAGGCTCGCCGGTGGTCGTGTTCATCGATCCGACGAGGAAGCGTCCGAACGGGTCGACCTTCGCCTCGTTGCTCCGCATGCCGGCGTGCGCGTGGTCGATCCGCGCGACGGTCTCGGCGATGAGCCCGTCCTCGTCGAGGGTGACGATGCGATCACCGAGTGCGGCGATGTACCCGCTGCCGACGCGCGGCTGCACCGCGCTGAGGGGCGGAGGCAGCTCGGTGACACGGTCGTCGCTGCCGTCGACGGCTCCGTCGAGCGGGCCGCGGTGCAGCGTTCCGGCAGCGATGTCGACCCACACGAGCTCGTCCGTGCGGGCGTCCCACCAGATGCTCTCGACGAGGATGGCGGGGGTGTCTCGGAAGACCTGCGGTTGAACATCCATCGCTGCAACGGTACGGATTCCGCGGGCTCCGACCCCGGGGCTTGCAATCGTGGAGCCGAGGGGTTACTCCCGTGCGCGACCGTGCCGGTCAGCGCCGATCGGCTGCTCACTCCTCGCCCGTGAGCTCCTTGATCGTGAGGGCCGTGTTGATGAGCGCGAGGTGGCTGAGCGCCTGCGGCAGGTTGCCCCAGTGCGCGCCGTCGGCCGGGTCGATCATCTCGGCGAGGATGCCCACGTCGTTCGTCATGCCGACGAGTTCGTCCATGGCGGCGATCGCCTCCTCGTGGCGGCCGACGCAGGCGAGGGCGGACGCCCGCCAGAACGCGCAGGCGACGAAGGTGAACTCCTCCTGCTGCACCCCGGAGTAGCGGTACAGCAGCGCGCCGTCCCCCAGTTCGGCCGTGATGGCATCGATCGTCGAGGACATGCGCTCGCCCTGGTCGAAGCCGCTCATCGCGTGGAGGAGCACCGAGGCGTCGAGGTCGTCGCTGCCCGGGTGCATGACGTACGCCCCGCGCTCCTCCGACCAGCCGTGCTCGTCGATCCACTCGCGGATCCTCGTCTGCTCGGCCCGCCAACGATCGGCACTGCCCGCCACCTGACCGAGCTCCGCCAGGTGCACGGCGTCGCCGAGCGCCTGCCAGCAGCCCATCTTGGACGAGACGTAGTGCTCCTCGTCGGGCAGCTCCCACATACCTGCGTCACGGTTGCGCCACAGGTCGCAGGTGCGGTCGGCGACCTCGGCGAGCAGCCGTCCCGTCTCGACGTCGAGTACGTTGCCGGCGTCGACGTAGGTGCGGCAGATCGCGATCAGGTCCCCGTAGACACCGAGTTGCAGCTGCCCCTGCGCCGGGTTCCCGCTGACCACCGGGCCGATGCCGCGCCACCCGGCGACGTCGTGCTCGACCACGCCGTCGGGCACCCCGCCCTCGAGGCCGTAGAAGATGTGGAGCTCCGGCCCGTTCTCGCGGATGGTCCTCAGCAGCCACGAGACCGCGGCGTGGGTCTCCTCGCGGAGGCCGAAGCGGACGAGCGCGTGCGCGGTGTAGGCGAGGTCGCGCACCCAGGCGAAGCGATAGTCCCAGTTCTTCGCCCCGCGGGGGTTCTCCGGCAGGGACGTCGTCGCCGCGGCGGCGATCGCGCCCGTCGGGCTGAAGATCAGCAGCTTGAGGGCGAGTGCGCTCCGCTGCACCTGCTCACCCCACGGGCCGTCGTAGGAGAACGCCCGCGACCACGCACGCCAGTTCTCGATCGTCCGGTCGATGCCGGCGTCGACGTTGGCGGGCACCGGCAGGTGGATCGGCTCGCCATGGGTGGCGACGACGATCAACAGGTGGCGGGAGTCCTCGCTCGTTGTGAAACCACCGTTGAGTTCCGTGGCGCCGGATCCGTCGCCGTCGACCGGTGCCGCGCCGTGCTCGTCGCCGACGACCGCGATCGTGGTGGCGCCGGAGCGGATGATCGGGCCCCGGGTGCTGTCCTCGATCCACGGTGAGGCCGTGCCGAGTGCGGTCCCCGGTCGCACCCGCCACCGGAACTCGACGCTGCCGGAGATGCCGTCGATGCGGCGGGCGAGTTCGGCCCACGGGAGGCGCCCCGCGATGCCGGTCACGAGGGCATCGGTGATGGACGCGCGCCCGTGCTCGGTGGTGAACGTCGTCCGCAGCACGTTCGTGTTGGCGACGTACCGCCGCTTCACGGTGTACTCGCCGACCGGTTCGAGTTCGATGCACCCACCGGTGTCGTCGTCGAGGAGCCTTGCGAACACGGGCATCGAACTGAGGTCGGGGATGGGCAACCAGTCGACCTGGCCTCGCAGCCCGATGAGTGCGACGGTACGGCCGTCTCCGATCGGTGCGTACGAACGGAGGTCCTCGCCAGCTGCGGTCATGCGCTTCACCCTACGAGCCGCCTCCAGGAATCGTCGGGGCTGGCGGGGCCCCCACGCGACTGCTAGCGCCGTCCGCCCCGCCCGGGCCGGGCGTCAACCCCTGGAGGCGGATCTCCCGGATCGGCTTGGGTGGAAGGACCGCACACCGCAGCATGCCGACATCCACAGCAGCACAGGGAGGAACACCATGAATCAGCCCGCTCAGCAGCAGCAGCCGCCCGGAACCGAGGGAGCGCTCACGCCGCAGGCCGACCACGGCGAGACCAGCTATCAGGGCTCCGGCAAGCTCGAGGGCAAGGTCGCCATCATCACCGGTGGCGACAGCGGCATCGGGAAGGCCGTCGCCATCGCCTACGCGCGGGAGGGCGCCGACGTCGTCGTCAGCTACCTCGACGAGGACGAGGACGCGGCCGACACGGTCCGCTGGATCGAGGAGGCCGGCCGGACCGCGCTCAGCATCGGTGGCGACCTGACGAGCCCCGAGCACTGCCGCGAGATCGTCCGAGCTACGGTCGAGCGCTTCGGCAAGGTCGACATCCTCGTGAGCAACGCCGCCTACCAGATGACCCGCGAGAGCCTCGCCGAGATCCCGGACGAGGAGTGGGACCACACGCTCGCCACGAACCTGAGCGCGTTCTTCCACCTGAGCAAGGCGGCCGTCCCCCACATGGCGCCCGGCTCCGCGATCATCGCGTCCAGCTCGGTGCAGGCCGACTCGCCGTCGCCGCAGCTCATGCCCTACGCCATGACGAAGGCGGGCCTCGCGAGCATGACCGCGTCGCTCGCGCAGATGCTCGGTGGGGACGGGATCCGGGTGAACGCCGTCGCGCCCGGCCCGATCTGGACGCCGCTCATCCCGTCCACGATGCCGCCGGAGACGGTCGAATCGTTCGGGACGGACACACCGCTCGGACGCCCGGGCCAGCCCGCGGAGGTCGCGCCGCCGTACGTGCTGCTCGCCTCCGACGAGGGCAGCTACATCTCGGGTGCCGTGATCGCGGTCACGGGCGGCAAGCCGATCCTCTGACCGGCGCCCGGGCCGACGGGACGTCCCAAGCGGGCGTTCCGTCGGCTCCGGCCCGTCGGCCGGCCCGTCACTCCGCCTGGTCGGTCCGCTTCGAGCTCTCGACCTCGGCGTGGATGCGTCGGAGCGCGAACAGCAGGTTCTCCCCGCCCGGGTCATCGGCCGGGTCGTCTGCCGATCCGCTGTCCGAGCCGGCCTGGTTCACCGCATCGACGTGAGCGGACCTGACCGCCCGCCGCAGGGCGACGAGGGTCCGATCCGAGGTCTCGAGGGCTTCCGGGAGCCGTTCGTCGTCGATCGCGGCGTCGACGAGGTCGGCGGCGGCGTCCAAGGCCTCGGCGAGCGTCCCGCGCACCTCCGTGCCGAGCCGCACGGGCACGGGGATCCCCCACAGCGCGGCGCGGAGCGCGTCGCCGAGCTCCACGATTGCTGGGGCGATCCGCTCGAGCGCCTCCAGCGCACCCTGGTCGCCGCGGAAGTCGTGCTTGTTCCACCGGGTCCGCGGGTTGGCGCGGCGACTCTCCGCCGCGTCGCGCACGAGTCCCCTGGCGGCGTCGATGTCGTGCCGCAGCGACGTCACGGACCGTTCCCACGGCGGTGGGTCGTCGGCCGCCGGCTCCGTCTCGGATGACAGGGTCGTGCACATGGTCCGGAGCGCGTCGACCATGCGGCCGCGCGCAGCGGCGATGCCCGCGGCCGACTCCCGGACGAACAGCGGCGGCATGATGAGCAGGTTCACGAGCAACCCGACGAGGACGCCGAGCGCCATCTGGATGAGGTAGCCGAGCGAGAAGTCGTTCGCGTTGGCACCGCCGATGATGATCACGAAGAGGGCGGCGATGGGCACGTAGTCGCGTCCCTGACCGAGGCCGGGCAGACCGGCGAGGATCGTCCCGAGGCCGACGGACAGGGCGACGGACACCCAACCGGGCGCCGGTGAGACGATGAGCGCCCAGGCGAGGCCGATGCCGAGTCCCAACCCGATGAGGGTCTGGAGACTCGATCGGACGGAGTCCATGAGCGTCGGCGTGAGGCTCACGAGCGCGCCGAGCGGCGCGTAGTAGGAGAACTCGCCGAGCTCGCCGGGGATGAAGCCGCCGAGGAACCAGGCGGCCGTAGCTGCTATGGCGGTCTTCAGCGCGAGCATCAGCCGCCAGGGGCGGAGTGCGGGCGTGATCCAGGCACCGAGCCGCTGCCGGGGTGTGCGGATGCTCCCCGTGCTCGTCTCGCGGGCCATCACCGGTTCATCGCTCATCACAGCCGCCATGCTGGTCTCGCCCTGTCAGGGCGTCAACCCCCACCCGCCGATCAGCTCCGCGGCCTAGCGTTGGTGTCGTCATCTCCGATGGCGACAACCAGGAAGGAAGCGAACATGACGAACGCATCTGCATCATCCTCACGTCCCGACGCGGAGGAGATCCCCGACGGCTCGAGCTCCGACGGCTCCGAATCCACCGATGGTGAGGACACGGCCTCGGGCGGCGGCGCCGAAGACGAGTAGTCGCTGAACCTGGCCGCACGACCTCGGGTGGCGGCGTCCGAAGACGAGTGATCGTCTCCGGACGCCGCCCCGGGTCATCGACTACGGGTCACCGTGCGGTTCTCCGCGCTGATCATCCACGCGAACTGTTCCAGCTGCTGGATGATCGCGTGCAGGATGTCCGCGCTGGTCGGGTCTTCCTCGTCGACGTCGTCGTGGACACGACGCATCGTGCCGACGGTCGCCTCCAGGCGGACGGTGATCAGGTCGATCGTCTGGGCCGTGTCGATCTCACCCTGCGGGTATTCGGGCAGCGTGGTCGTCTCGGCGACGATGTCGCTGCGGCCGTCCGGAACCGCGTGCAGGGCGCGCATGCGCTCGGCGACGGTGTCGCTGAACTCGCGGGCCGCATCGATGATCTCGTCGAGCTGCAGGTGGGTGTCGCGGAAGTTGCGTCCGACGACGTTCCAGTGGGCCTGCTTGCCCTGGATCGACAACTCGATCAGGTCGACGAGGACCGCCTGCATGTTCTCGTCGAGGGCCTTCGAAGCGACGAAACCCTTCTCCGCGTTCTGACGGCGGGTGGGCTTCGCGCCGGTTCCTCCGGGAGCCGATCGGGTCGTGCTGGTCTTCTCTGCTGTTGCCATGGTTTGGCACCTCCTCCACGGGAGGCTACGCACCTCGGGTGAGGATGTCGGGCCCCTTGACACGACCTCCCGATCGTTCCACTCTCGCCCGGACGTGGGCATCGCGCGGGCACCGAATGTGCACTGGCTGGGAATTCACGGCCTGGAGTCTTATGGTGAAGCATCACATCGCGCGGGACTCCGCGCGACGCACGATGAGGAGAGCACGACCCGCCATGGGAAAACTGATCTACGGTTCCGAGGTCTCGATCACGTTCGAGGATCGGCTGCTGGCGCACCTGCAGTTCGTCATCGGAGGCAAGCTCCGGCGGAATGAGGCGTTCTACTTCGGGTGGAAGGACGACCCGCGGGCCGGCGACGGACGCAGCGTGATCTGGATCCACCCCTCGGTGCCGTTGCGCTTCAAGTACTCGGGCAGCGTCCCGATCGACCTCAATCGCGCGTGGATCGACGCGTTGAACGTCACGGCGAACTCGGCGCACGGCCTGTCGGTCATCGCCGAGCCCGCTCCGAACCGGACAGGACAGAACGCATGAGCCGTATGGAGATCGTCTACCAGGGCCTCCCGTATTCCATCGCCGTCGAAGACCCCGATGCGTTCCGCGCCGAGGTGCTCGACAGCATCGCTTCCGGAACCTTCCGGTGGTTGCAGGTCGATCGTGGGGAGGGGCAGCTCGAGCCCATCAACCTGCTCATCGGCCCCGGCATCGGCATCGCGATGGGGACACCCGACGGTGAGTCACAGGACACCCCGGCCGCGACGATGCCTCTGACGGCGGATTCCGACCTCCTCTCCTGACCCCGCTGGTCCCCCGCCGCGCATAGCGCAGATGACCCGCCGAAGGCAACAGTTTCGAGCGACGATTTCAAGCTTCCTAGACTTGTCCGGCGGACATTGAAGTGGGTCTCCAGGCTGGCCGCTCGACACCGACGCATCTCGTCGTGTCGACCGTCGGAGGTCCGGAGAAGGGCAGACACCATGGGCGCGATCGTCTACGGAACGGGCGAGAACCGTTTCCACCTCGAAGACCGGATGTTGGCT
Source organism: Plantibacter sp. LMC-P-059a (assembly GCF_030209505.1). Lineage (NCBI taxonomy): Bacteria > Bacillati > Actinomycetota > Actinomycetes > Micrococcales > Microbacteriaceae > Plantibacter > Plantibacter sp. LMC-P-059a. Next base: position 621,879 of record NZ_JARVRZ010000002.1, read on the forward strand.
CATGTGAAGACCATCACCCTCATGAAGCTGCGCCGGAACGAGTCGTTCTCGGTGACGCTCCGCGACACCTCGACGGAGCGCGGCCGGGTCACGCTCTGGCTGCACCCGTCGATCCCGCTGCAGTTCAGCTTTGAGTCGGACGAGACGTTCGAGATGGACCGCCCGCTGCTCGAAGACCTCATGCACGGCGCCAACGGCGGCGAGGTCACCGTCCGCGCGGACGTCGAAGAACTGGCCTGACCGACCTCAGCCGGACGGCATGAAGCCGCTCCGTCGGAACGCACGAAACAGGAGGGGCTTCGTGCGGACCGGCGGAGCGGCTTCATGCTGTCCGAGCGAGTGGCCGCAGCGCCTCAGTCCTCGACGGCGAAGCGGACCGACCGCAGCGCCTCGGCCCGTGACGAGCCGCCCACGCGCAGCTCGAACTCGCCGGCCTCGACCACGCGACGCCCACGGGCGTCGACGATCGTGCACTCGGCGACCGGCAGCTCGATCGTGACCAACGCGGACTCCCCCGGCTGGACGGCGATCTGACGGAACGTTTTGAGTTCCTGGTCCGCCCAGCTGACCGAGGTGACGAGGTCGCTGACGTACACCTGGACCGTCTCGAGCACGGGACGGGTCCCGGTGTTCCGCACCTCGATCTCCGCGCGCACGGTGTCCGCGCGGGTGTGGACGATCCGGTCGAGGCGCGGCTCCCCGTACTCGACGGTCGAGTACGACAGCCCGTCGCCGAACGCGAACGCCGGGTCCTGGGTGAGGTCGGCGTAGCGGTCGCCGTGCTGGCCGCGGATCTGGTTGTAGTACGTCGGCTGCTGGCCGGCGTGCCGGGCGAACGAGATCGGGAGGCGTCCGGTCGGCTCGATGAGGCCGAGCAGGAGTTCGGCGATCGCTCGACCGCCCTGCATGCCGGGGCTCGCCGCCCACACGATCGCGTCCGCCGCGAGCGCGGACGGCGGGAGGACGAGCGGCTTGGAGGCGAGCAGCACCACCACGAGCGGCTTCCCGGTGGCGGCCAGGGCGTCGAGGAGGGCGATCTGGCCGCCGACGAGTTCGAGGGTCGCGGTGGAGCGGCCTTCACCCACGAGTTCGATCCGGTCGCCGACAACGGCGACCACCACGTCGGCCTGCTCGGCCTGGGCGACGGCTTCCGCGATGAGTGCCGCGTCCGGTTCGGCCGGGGTGACGAGCGGTGGACGGGGTTGTCCGTCGGGGAAGGTCGCTCCGGTCGGATCCGGCGAGAGCGTGAGGATGTCGGCCCCGAACGCGGTCGTGATCGTGCTGCCGGCCGGGGTCGCGGCGCGCAGGCCGTCCAGAACGGTCGTGATCAGCTCGCGCGGTTGTCCGTCGGGCAGCCACCCCGCCTGACCGGAGTTCCCGGCCCAGTCACCCAGCTGCATCTGCGCGTCGTCGGCCAGGGGACCGATGACGGCGACGCGGACGGGCCCGGCCTCGGCGTCGGCGATCGCCCGTCCGCTCTCGTCGGCGCGGTATCCGCCGTTGATCGGCAGGACACCCTCGTTGCGGAGCAGGACGAGCGAGCGACGGGCGGTCTCGAGGTTGAGCTCGGTGTGCGCCGGCGAACCGATCACCGCGAGTTGCTCGGCCGGATCCGGGTGCCGCGGGTGTTCGAAGAGCCCGAGGGCGAACTTCAACGTGAGGATGCGACGGACGGCGCGGTCGAGGTCTGACTCCTCGAGCATGCCGCGGTCGAGCGCTTCTAGGGCTCCGTCGAAGAAGCCGGGCGTGTTCATCACCATGTCGTTGCCGGCGCGGATCGCTGCGGCCGAGGCGTGCACGTGGTCGGGGCTCACGTGCTGCTCCCACACCATGCGTCCGACGTTGTCCCAGTCGGTGATGAGCGTCCCCTCGTAGCCCCACTCCCCGCGGAGGACGTCGTTCAGCAACCACTCGTTGACCGTGATCGGGACGCCGTCGATCGACTGGTAGCCGAGCATGAAGCTGGCGCACCCCTCGCGGGCGACGCGCTCGAAGGGTGGCAGGAACCAGGACCGCAGCTTGCGCGGCGAGATGTCGGCCTCGCTCGCGTCCCGGCCGCCCTGCGTCTCGGAGTACCCGGCGAAGTGCTTCGCGGTGGCGAGGATGGCGGTCGGGTCGGTGAGCCCGTCGCCCTGGTAGCCGCGGACCATCGCCGAGGCGAGCTCGCCGATGAGGAACGGGTCCTCGCCGAAGGTCTCCCCCACGCGCCCCCAGCGGAGGTCGCGGGCGATGCAGAGCACCGGCGAGAACGTCCAGTGCACACCGGTCGCGGCGACCTCGACGGCCGTGGCCCTGGCGACCCGTTCGAGCAGCCCGGCGTCCCAGCTGGCGGCCATGGCCAACTGCGTCGGGAAGATCGTCGCGCCGAGGTGGAAGGAGTGGCCGTGGATGCAGTCCTCCCCCACGATCAACGGGATCTGGAGTCGCGTGCGCCTGGTCAACGCGTGGGCCGTCGCGAGCCGCTCGGGCGACGCGTGCAGGATCGACCCCACCTGGGTCTCGAGGACGTGTGCCTCGATGTCGTCGCGCGCGTCGAGCTGCATCATCTGCCCGACCTTCTCGCGCACGGTCATGCAGCCGACGAGGTCGTCGACCCGTGCGGCGATCGGCAGGGTGGGGTCGAGGTAGCGGGCGGTCTCGGTCTTCATCGTTCGGTCGCTCCAGCGCGTTCGGGGTCGGTGATGTCGGTTCGTCGGCTCGGGTCGCTCGTTCGCGTGCGCCCGTCTCCAGCAGCTTCGGTGCGGACGGCGGTGACGCTCGCCCCCGGCTTGATGCCGCGCTTCCGCAGCGCCCTGGCACGTTCGCCCGCCGACCGCAGTCGTGGGTTGACGTACTCGTCGATGCCGAAGTTGATGAGCGACAGCGCGACGCCGAGGAGTGCGATGCACACACCGGCGGGCACGTACCACCACCAGAAGTCGGGGAAGGCGCCGTTCTGCTGCGCCCAGAACAGGATGGTGCCCCAGTTGAGGTTCGTGATGGGGATGACGCCGATGAAGGCGAGCGTGGTGAGGCCGAGGACCGCAGCGGTGACCGTGCCGACGAAGCTCGACGCGATGATGGCGGTGAGGTTCGGCAGCATCTCGACGGTGATGATCCGGAAGAGGGACTCGCCGTTCGCCTTCGCAGCCTGGACGAAATCGCGGTTCCGCAGGGACATCGTCTGCGCGCGGAGCACCCGACCGCCCCACGCCCAACCGGTGAGGGCGAGCACGCCGGCGATGAGGAACAGGCTCGGGTCGTCGTACTGCGACGCGACGATGATCATGAGCGGCAGGCCGGGGATGACGAGGAAGACGTTCGTCAGGGCGGACAGCGATTCGCTCGTGAACCCGGACACGTACCCGGCGGTGACGCCGATCGCGACGGCGATGATCGTCGCGAAGATCCCGGCCAGGAACCCGACGACGAGGACGCCGCGGGTGCCGTAGACGAGCTGACTGAGGACGTCCTCGCCCATGTGGGTCGTGCCGAGGAGGTGCGCGGCCGACGGCGCCTGGCGCAGCGCGGTGAAGTCCTTCTCCAGCGGCCCGTAGGGGGCGAGCAGGTCGCCGAAGATCGCGACGAGGACGAAGAACCCGAGGATGCACAGGCCGGTGATCGACTTGCCGTTGCGGAACATCGCGAACGACGCTCCGAACCGGGCTGCAGCTGATCGGCCACGCGGCGTCGGCGTCGGCCGCGGAGCGGTCGCGAGCGCCTCAGTGGTGACGGTGGTGGGGATGGTCATGTCAGGACTCCATCTGGCGGGTGCGGGGGTCGAGCACCGCGTAGGCGACGTCGGCCAGGATGTTCGCGACGAGGACGGTGAGCGTGATGACGAGGAACAGGCCCTGCATGAGCGGGTAGTCCTTCGCCGTCGTGGCGTCGAGCAAGAGCTTGCCGACGCCCGGGTAGGAGAAGACCATCTCCATGACGATCGTGCCGCCGACGATGAAGCCGAGCGAGAGCGCGAAGCTCGACAGCTGCGGCAGCATCGCGTTGCGGGCGGCGTAGTCCACGAGCACCCGGCGGGTGGGGAGGCCCTTCGCCTGCGCGACCGTGACGTAGTCCTCGTCGAGCACGGTCACCATCATGTTGCGCATGCCGAGGATCCACCCACCGAGCGAGGCGAGCACGATGGTCGCCGCGGGGAGGAAGCCGTGGGCGATCACCTGCCCGATGAAGTCGAGTGAGAACTCCGGTCTCGACCCCTTGCCGTAGGCGTGCGAGGCGGGGAACCAGCCGAGCAGGGTGGAGAACACGGCGATCGCGATGAGCCCCATCCAGAAGTACGGCACGGTGGAGAAGAAGGTGGAGAGCGGGACGATGAAGTCCGCCTTACTTCCGCGTCGCCAGCCGATGAGGGCGCCGATGGACGTGCCGAGCACGAAGGAGAGGATCGTCGCGATACCGACGAGGCCGACCGTCCAGGGCAGTGCTGCAGCGATCACGTCGGTGACGGGTGCCAGGCCCTTCGAGAAGGACCGGCCGAGGTCGCCCGAGAAGAGCAGCCGCCAGTAGTCGAGGTACTGCTCGAGCAGCGACTTGTCCGCGTCGAGGCCGAACAGGGTGCGGAGCGAGTCGGCGGCCTCGGGGCTGATGCGGCCCTGGTTCTTCGCGATGTACGCCGACACCGGGTCGCCCTTGAGCATCCGTGGCAGGAAGAAGTTGATCGTGATCGCGGCCCAGGCGGTGAACGCGTAGAAGGCGGCGCGGCGGAGGAAGAAGGTCATGGTCGGCTCCCTGCCGATTCGGAGAGCTCGATCGAGGTGGCTGGGCAGGCGACCGAAGCGGTGGACGCGGAGGTCATGCGATGCTCTCCGTTCCCGCGAAGTGGCGGTCGGGGTCGGGCGACGCGTTGCGGAGGGCGAGCGTGTAGGGGTGCTGCGGGCGGAGGATCACGTCGTCGGCCGGGCCGCGCTCGACCACCTCGCCGTGGTGCAGGACCATGATCTCGTCGCTGAAGTGGCGTGCCGTCGCGAGGTCGTGCGTGATGTACAGGACCCCGAGCTGCGACTCGCGCTGCAACTCGGCGAGCAGGTTGAGGACGCCGAGTCGGATGGAGACGTCGAGCATCGAGACGGGTTCGTCGGCGATGAGCAGGGAGGGCCGCGAGGCGAGTGCGCGGGCGATGGCGACCCGCTGCCGCTGACCGCCCGACAGCTCGTGGGGGCGTCGGTCGATCGTGCCGGCGGGGTCGAGCTGCACGCGCTCGAGGAGGCGGTGCACCTCGTCTTCGACCTCCGCCTCCGGCACGACGTGGTCGAGGCGCAGCGGTCGCTCCAGGTGATGCCGGATCGTGTGCGAGGGGTTCAGCGAGGCGAACGGGTCCTGGAAGACCATGCGGACCTGCTGCCGGTACCGGCGCAGCGCGCGACCCCGGCGAGGGATGGCCGTGCCGTCGAGCAGGATGTCACCGCTCGTGGCCCGTTCCAACTGGGTGAGGATCTTCGCGATCGTGGACTTGCCACTGCCGGACTGCCCGACGAGCGCGAGGGTCTGGCCGGAGCGCAGGGTGAAACTGACGTCGTCGAGCGCGAGCATGTGGCCGGAACCGCGCACCCGGTAGCGCTTGGAGACGTGGGAGAACTCGAGGGTGGTCATGCGGTCACTCCGGTCTGTGCGCCGCGGACGAAGTCGCCGCGTTCGCCGGTGAGGCTCGGGAAGGAGGCGAGGAGCTTCCGGGTGTACGGGTCCTTCGCCTGACGGTAGATGCGCTCGGCCGTGTCGATCTCGACGAGGCGGCCGGCGCGCATGACGGCGATGCGGTCGGAGATCTCGAGGAGCAACGGCAGGTCGTGGGTGATGAAGATGACGGAGAAGCCGAACTCGGTGCGGAGCTCGGAGATCTGCTGCAGGATCTCGCGCTGCACGAGCACGTCGAGCGCGGTGGTCGGCTCGTCCATGATCATGAGCTGCGGTTTCAGGGCGAGTGCCATCGCGATCATGACCCGCTGGCGCATGCCGCCGGACAGTTCGTGCGGGTACGACTTCAGCCGGTCGCGACCGACACCGACGATGTCGAGGAGCTTGCCCGTCTCCTCCCGGCGCTCGGGACGGGTCATCCCTCGGCGGTGGGTGGTGAAGACGTCGTCCAGCTGACGGCCGATGGTGGTCACCGGGTTCAGGGCGTTCATCGCGCCTTGGAACACCATGGAGGCCTTGTCCCAGCGGAACGCGCGCATCTCCTCCTCGCCGAGCGCACCGAGGTCGATGTCCTCGCCCGACTCGTCGTGGAAGACGGCGCTGCCACCCGTGATGACGGCCGGTGGTTTGAGGAGCCGTTGCAGGCCGTAGGCGAGCGTCGTCTTCCCGCAACCGGACTCTCCAGCGAGGCCGAGGATCTCGCCGCGACGAAGGGTGAGCGAGACGTCGCGCACGGCTTCGACGGGCGGTTCGACGTCGTAGGTGACGCTGAAGTTGGACACTGTCAGCAGGTCGTCGTTGGTCACTGCGTGAGTCCGTTCTGTGCTGATGGGGATGTGGGCGTCGTGGGCACGCGCATGCGGGAGTTGACGGGCGGGGTGGATGAGCACCCCGCCCGTCGGTGTGTGGGTACGCCTACTTCGCGGCCTTGAGCTGCGTGAGGATGTACACGGCGGTCGGCTGCGTCGGGTCGGCCGGGGCGTACGGGTCGTCCTCGCTCGGCCACCCGGTGTAGTTCCGGGTGTTGTACGAACCGATGAACGGGCGCGTGCCGATCGGCATCGCGGGGACGTCGGAGACGAACAGCTTCTGGACCGTCTCGAGGGCTGCGGCCCGCGTGGCGTCGTCCGTGGCGTTGGCGTAGGCCGAGAGCGCCGCGGTGGCCTCGGGGCTGTCGTAGCGGCCGAAGTTGAAGTCGGCGGCCTCACCCTCGGCGACGAGCCAGCGGCCGTCCATGATGTCGGAGTACAGGTCGTACGGCGTCGCACCGGTGTCGGTCCAGTGCAGGATCGCCTGGAAGTCGCCGTCCGACTTGGCCGCCCACCAGGTGTCCTGGTCGGGGGTGTCGACGGTGGCCGTGACCCCGAGCGACTTCACCGAGTCGGCGATGAGGCTGATGCCGGTCACGTAGTCGTTCCATCCCTGCGGGACGGACAGGGTGAAGGTGACGGGCTCGCCCGACGGGTCGGTGAGGACGTCGTCGTTCCAGGTGTACCCGGCGTCGGTCAGGACCTGCTTCGCGGCCTTCGCGTCGACGGTGTAGTCCTCGCCCTGGAACTCGGCGGGGATGAACGCGTCGCCGGCCGGGGTCGGCAGACCGGTGACCGAGCTGAGCTCGGGGACGCCGCCTTCACGGGCGATCTGCTGGTGCTGTTCGCGGTCGATGACGAGGTTGACGGCCTGCCGGAACGCGGGGTCGTTGAAGGGCTTCGTCTGCGTGTTGACGAACATGGCGTCGACGGCGAGACCGGCGGCCGCCCAGTAGACGTTGTGCTCCTTGTCCTTGTCGAGGTACGCGGACTGCACGTTCGGGATGAAGGCCTGAGCCCAGTCGGCGTCGCCGTTCGCGAGAGCCGTGGTGAGTGCCGTGTTGTCGTTGTACGACACGTAGTAGAGCGTCGGCACGGCCGGCTGCTCGCCCCAGTAGTCGTCGCGGGCGGAGAGTTCGACGCTCTCCGTGCTGAAGCTCGTCAGCGTGTACGGACCGGTGCCGACGGGCTCGGGGTTCTCGAAGGTGGCCGGGTCGTCGACGGACCTCCAGATGTGCTTCGGGACGATCTGCTTGAGCAGGACCTTGTCCTGCTTCACGAACATCGGGTTCGTGAACGAGAGGGTGACGGTGTCGCCTTCGGTCGCGACGGACGTGAGGCCGAGGGCCGAGTTGTCGAGCTCCGGGTGGTCGATGAACTGCTGGAAGGTGAAGGCGATGTCGTCGGCGCTGAAGGCCTCGCCGTCGTTCCAGGTGACGCCGTCGCGAGCGGTCAGGGCGACGGAGGTGTAGTCGTCGGTCCAGGCGATCTCGGACGCGAGCCACGGCTTGACCTCCGCGCTCGGGTCGACGAGGTTGACGATCGCGAGCGGTTCGAGGATCGCGTTGATGTACCCGAGCTTCATGGCGGACGAGTCGCCGACGTAGGGGTTGTTGGATTCGGTGGCGATCGAGCCGTCGGGCTTCGCGATCGTCAGCGCGGCACCCTCCTCGGGGCCGTCGCTCGACCCGCCGCCACCGGTGCATCCGGTGAGCAGCAGGGCTGTGGCCGCGAACGCGGCCAGCAGTGGGGTTCTCAGCTTCATCGCTTTCTCCTCTTGGGTGTGCGCTGCGGCAGTGCGGCGCAAGTCGGGATTCGGTGATAACTTACTGACCATTCAGTAAGTTGGCAAGCGCGGTATCCTCGCCGCATCGAGGCTCATCGCGGAACGGACGGCATGACGACTGTGAAACCACCCGGCACGGTGAAGCGACAACCGCAGCCCCGCCCCGCGACGGTCGCGCGACGGGCCGAGGTCGTGCGGTCGGCGCTCGACGTCTTCGGTGCGAAGGGGTACGCGAACGGCACCCTCATCGACATCGCGGAACTCGTCGACATGACGCCGGCGGGCATCCTGCACCACTTCGGGTCGAAGGACCAGCTGCTCCTCGAGGTGCTCAGCTACCGCGATGCGACCGACGTCGAGAACCTCGACGACCAGCACATCCCCGGCGGCATCGAACTGTTCAAGCACCTCATCCGCACGGCGGCGACCAACGCGCAGCGGGCCGGGATCGTGCAGGCGTTCGTCGTCCTGTCTGCGGAGTCGGTGACGGAGGACCACCCGGCCCGGCACTACTTCGACGACCGCTATCGGACCCTGCGGCGCGAGATCGCCGAGGCGTTCCAGGCGGTGTGTGCCGAACGCGGTGTCGACGCACCGGAGACGATCCATCGCGCTGCGGCGTCGATCCTCGCGGTCATGGACGGCCTGCAGGTGCAGTGGCTCATCGACCCCGCCGACGTCGACCTCGCCGAGACGAGTGCCTACGCCATCCGGGTCATCGTGGAGTCGGTGCTCGGCCAGGGGTCGCTGGACGACTGAGGTGTCGGTTGGGGGTTGGCGGCTGGCGGCTGGCGTGATGGTGGCTGGCGTGTCGGTGGCGCGTGTCGCCTCGTCCGCCGAAATCCGTTGCCTGCCGGTCGACTCGCGGGTCTACCGTGAGAGGCGAACGTGAGCCCGGAGCGGAAGGACGTCGAGATGGCCGAGCAGCAGTCGAGTACGAAGAGTGGTTTCAGCGCTGAAGAGCGTGCGGCGATGAAGGAGCGGGCGAAGGAGCTCAAGGCGGCGGCGAACCGCGAGGAGGCGCTGCAGGGTGTCGTCGACGCGATCGCGGACATGGAGGACGCCGACCGGGCGATCGCCGAGCCGTTGCACGAACTGATCATGGGTGGCGACTACGGTCTCGCTGCGAAGACCTGGTACGGCATGCCCGCCTACGTCGGTGCCGACGGTAAGGCGGTCGTGTTCTTCCAGGCTGCGGCGAAGTTCAAGGCGCGCTACGCGACCCTCGGGTTCAACGACTCCGCGAAGCTCGACGACGGCGAGATGTGGCCGACCGCGTTCGGGATCACCGCCTGGAACGATGCCGTCGCGAAGCGGGTCACGGAGTTGCTGGCCAGAGCCGTCTGATCGGACGGGGCGAGGGGCGCGGTCGATGGCCCCATCGCCGAGTCCCATCTGGTCACTAAGCCCCATCTGGTCACTGAGCCTGTCGAAGTGCGCCGAGCGGCAGGCTCGCGACCCGACCGAATCCCACGCACCCGCCCCGGTCACTGAGCTTGTCGACGCGCTCACACGGACAAGCTTCCACCGCCGGAAGATCGGTGACCCGACCGAATCCCGCCAACTAGCCCCGGTCACTGAGCTTGTCGAAGTGCTCCTCGCGGCAGGCTCGTGACCCGACCCAATCCCACCAACCAGCCCCGGTCACTGAGCCTGTCGAAGTGCACCTTGCGGCAGGCCCACGACCCGGCCGAATCCGACCGACCAGACCCGGTCACTGAGCTTGTCGAAGTGCCCACGGGGTACGTCCACACCCGCCCTCACTCAGCATCTGGAATGTCAGTGGTCCATGGTGGACTGGAGTCATGACCGAGAGCACCGCGACCGCGATCCGCGCGAGCGACGAGTACGCCGCGCAGCTCGCCGAGTTCTCGGACGAATATGCGGAGATCGGCCGGCTCCGCGCCGTGCTCGACGCGCGAGAAGCGCGCCTGCTCGCACGCTCCGCAGCCTATGCGGACGCGCTCGCGGACTCCGTCGTCCCCGCCATCTACCCGCCCGCGGAGCGGCGCGCGCTATCGCGCCGCTCGACGTGCGCGATGCTCGCGATGGCGACGCGTTCCTCGGAGCAGACCGTCCTGCACGCCACCGACGACGCCGAGCGCCTCGTCAACGAGGCACCGTCCGTGCTAGCTGCACTCGAGGCCGGCAGGATCTCCGGCCGTCATGCTCGCACGATCACCGACCAACTGCGTGAGGTCCCGACGGCCGGTCGCGCGTCGTTTCTCGCCGAGGTACTCCCGATGGCTGAACGATTGACCGCCGCGCGGCTGAAGAAACGCGCGAAAGACCTCCGTGAGCGGCTGCACCCGGAGTCCATCACGGCGCGCGCGATCCGTTCGGAGGCGGACCGCCGCGTCGAGTTCGAGCCGGCCTCGGATGGTATGGCGTGGGTCCACCTGTTCACGACCGCACCGATCGCGCAGGGCATCATCGAACGCCTCGAGGCCGCAGCATCGGAAGCACGTCGCGCGGGCGACCAGCGCACCTGCCGTCAGCTCCAGGCCGATGCCCTTGCCGCCCTAGCCCTCACCGGCGTCACGCCGGACGACGTCGCCTCGAACCCCGTGCTCCCGCACCCGGTCGAGGTCCAGGAGCACATCAAGCCCACCGTGCAGATCACCGTTCCGGCGCTGAGCATGGCCGGGGTCTCCGACGCACCCGCCACGCTCGACGGATATGGGCCGATCGACCCCGAGACCGCGGCCCGCATCGCGGTCAACGCGCCTTCCTTCACCCGCATCCTCGTCCAGCCGGAGACCGGAGCAGTCCTCTCCGTCGGCCGAGGCCAGTACCGAGTGCCCGCCGATCTCCAGCGGGCGGTGCGCCTCCGAGACGGCACCTGTCGGGCACCCGGCTGCGGGCGCCGAGCCCGGGCCTGCGACCTGGACCATTCGGTCGCCTGGCAGGACGGCGGGACAACGGATGTCGGGAATCTCGCGTGCCTCTGCAGACATCACCACCGGATGAAACACCTGCCGGGCTGGAACCTCGACCATCAACCGGACGGCGTCCTCAAGTGGACAACACCCGACGGCAAACACCACCGGACAGCGCCTGACCCCGCACCGTTCTGACCATTCCCCGTCCCTGAGCTGCGCTGCACTGAGCCTGTCGAAGTGTCGAAGGGTTCCTCGTGAGCACTTCGACAGGCTCAGTGACCGGGCGCGGTCCGCGGGGAACGATTCGGTCCCTGAGCCTGTCGAAGGGGTGCTGGTGGGCACTTCGACAGGCTCAGTGACCGGCGCAGGTGCGCCTGGAACGATCCGGTCCCTGAGCCTGTCGAAGGGCCCCCAGGCTCAGCGACCGGAATCCTGCACGTGCGAAGCACCCACCTGCCTCCGCGCACCCCGCCAGGTTCGGTGACCGGGTCGAGTTGGCCGGATCCGTTCCGGTCCGGTCCATTCCGGTCCCTGAGCCTGTCGACGGGCATGTGCCCGCCTCTCGCCCCCTCAGCTCGCCGGCAGCGCGAGCCCGGTCGGTCGGCCCGAGACCGCGAGCAGGAGGTCCAGCGCGGAACCGCGAACCTCGGGCCCGTCACCCCAGCTCAAGCTGGTGTCGTCAGCGACGAGTCGGACACCCTGCCCGCGTTCTTTGCCGCCGCCCATCGAGACGCGCGTCCGAAGCTGATACTCCAACGCCTGCAGGACAGCCGTCGTCGGGTAGCTCGAGCGAAGACCGAGCGGCCGGCGGATGTCCTCACCATGCACGACGGCTTCGACGAGTCTGGTCGCGAGGTTCGCCGGCGGCGTGCGACTCAGCTCGGCGACAGCGCCCAGGGCTGCGAGCGTCTCCGATGGCCGACTCCTCCGCTCTCGCTCGATGCCGCGTTCATTGTCGAGGTCGAAGTCGAACCGGGCGGCGATGAGCCGCCGAGCGAATCCCAGACGTGTCGTCTTCGCCGAATCGACGAGGTGCGCCACGACGTCGTGCACATCCCACCCCGCGCAGAGCGAGGGGGTGGCCCACTGTTCCTCGCTGAGTCCGGCCAGGTCTGCGACGAGGTTGCGACGCTCGGCATGGACGACCGCCCACACCATCGATCGCGACACCGTCATCCGTGCCCCTCCCCCATCACCGATAGTGCTGCTCGCCGAGCGCCGCCTTCGTGACGACGTCGACGATGCGAGCGGCCCGGACGGCGGGCGTCTTGATGCCGTTCAATCGGAAGACGACCCGGAACCGTTCGGTGCGCCCCAGGGTGGCGAAGTACGCCGCTGCAGCGGGTTCGGCATCGAGCGCGGCCTGAAGATCGGCGGGCATAACCGCGTCCTTCTGACGATAGGCGGCATCCCACCGACCGTCGGCCTTCGCCCGGTCGACCTCGGCGATCCCACCCGGACGCATCCGCCCCTCCTCGATGAGCCGCGCGACGTGCTCCCGGTTGATCTGCGACCACGGACTGTTCTTCCGCCGCGGCGTGAACGCCTGCAAGGTGTAGTCGTCGTCGAGCCGCTTGCTCTGCCCGTCGATCCAGCCATGACAGAGCGCCACGTCGAGCGCCTCCGACCATGTGATGCCTGGCGCCTTGGAGGTCTTCTTGCGCAGCTTCAGCCGCACCCCCTCGTCGCTCGGCACACCGACGAGGTAGGCCTCCCACTCCTCGAGCGTGAGGTCCAGGATCGGTTTCTCCTCGAAGCTCGCCACGTCAGCGAGCGTAGCGCGCACCACCCACACCGCACAGGGACCGACGCTGCGAAGGCGCCCATGCTGCACCGGGCACGCGGCCGGAATGGATAGGGTCGGACCATGCTGATGAACGACGAGACACTGTCGCGCGCCGCCGACACCCTGCGCACCTGGGCCCTCGACGAGGACCTCAAAGCACGGGTCCTCGCTCACCCGGAGGCCGCCGCCATCGCCCGACGGGTCGCCGTCCGCTACATCGCCGGCGACGACGCCGCTTCGGCGTTGCGACTCCTCGCAGCGAACGCCGGCCGTGGGCACCTCGGCAGCATCGAGCTCGTCGGCGAGTCCGTCCGCGACGCAAGGATCGCCGACGAACAGACGGCGGAGTTCGTCGATCTCGCCCGACGCATCGGTGCGGCCGAGCAGACCGCCACGGTCTCCCTCGACCTCTCGCACATCGGATCGGTGGTCTCCGCCGAACTCGGCCTCCGCAACGGCCTGACCCTCGCACAGGCAGCCGGAGACGCCGACACCTCGATCATGATCTCCGCGGAGGGCTCCGGCCGCACCGATCTCGTCCTCTCGATCTTCGAGCAGATCGCCGACCGGTTCCCAGAGACCGGCATCACCTTGCAGGCGAGACTCCACCGCACCCCGGCCGACCTCGAACGCGTGCTCACCCGTCCCGGGCCCGTGCGCGTCGTGAAGGGCGCCTTCCTCGAATCGACGGAGGTGGCGCACCCGCGCGACGCCGCACCGATGACGGCGGCGTACATTGCGATGGTCACGCGCCTCGTCCGGGCCGGCCACCGCGTCAACATCGCCACCCACGACCCGCATCTGGTCGCGGCACTCGAGGCCGCGCTCGGGGACGAGCTGCGCCAGCCGCACGTGGAGTTCGAGATGCTCCAGGGCCTCGGCACGGCGTTGCTCGACGATCTCCGCCGCCGCGGATTCACCACACGCGAGTACCTCGTCTACGGACCCGAGTGGTGGCTCTACGTCCTCAACCGCATCGCCGAGCACCCCGAGCGCGTCATCGAGGCGATCGCGGACATCGGCGCGATCGCGGCACGCGTCTGACGCTCAGCCGCGCCCGGCTGACGCTCAACCGAGCGGGTCGGACTCCAAGCGGTGGAAATTGCGGTTCTGGTAGACGAGCGCCGGCGCGTCCGTCCCGGGCGGGATGACCTCGAGTACTTCGGCGATGACGAGCATCGAGCTGCCGGCCGGCACGGTCTGGACGATCCGGCAGCGCAGCGCGGCACGGGCACTCGGCAGGTAGGGCTCTCCGGTCGGGAGCCGTTCCCAGTGCTGCTCCGGCGTGAACCGCGGTTCGCCCGTCTTCGCGAACGCCTTCGCGACATCGAGGTGGTGGTCCGCCAGGAGGTGCACAACGACGGTCCCCGCACTGAGGAGCCCACCGGCGGAGCCCGTCGCGCGGGTGACGGAGAACGACAGCATCGGTGGGTCGACGGCGACGGACGCCACGGATGACGCCGTCAACCCGACGTCGCCTCGATCGGTTGCGGCGCTGATGAGCGCGACGCCGGCCGGGTGGTCGCGGAACGCCGTCTTGAACCCGTCGACGGTCGCGGCATGGGCGAGGGCGTCGGGATCGGTGGACGGCGTGGTGGGAATGGTCATGCTTCAACCGTAGAACCTCAATCGGCCTTGAGGTCAACCTGAGGGGCAGCGAGTTCCAGCTACTCGAACATCTCCGCCAGGAGCTCGTACGGGTCTCCGTCGACCCGATGCTGCGACAGCCCCTCGGGCCAGAAGGTGACCCCGTCGTCGTCCCAGCAGGGCACGACATGCAGGTGGTAGTGCGGGACGCTCTGGCCGGCATCGGCACCGGACGCACTCAACACGACGACCCCGGTCGCACCGAGCGCCGCCCGCATCGCCCGACCCACCCGCTGCGCCAGCGCCGTCGTCGCCTGTAGCGCCCGCGGGTCCGCATCGAGCAAGCCGACACTGTGCGCCCGCGGCACGACGAGTGTGTGTCCGGGCGCGAGCGCCGACTCGGGCAACGGCCGGAACGCGACGGCCTCGTCCTCGCGCTCCACCCAGACGACGTCGGCGGGCTCGTCACGTATGAGCTGGCAGAAGGCACAGGTGTCGGACATCACTCCATTGTCCAGGGCGCGCGATCGGGTCAGGGCGCGCGATCGGGTCAGGCCGCGCGGTCGCGAGCCGCCCGGATCCACCGCGGACCGACGATCCACACCAGACCGATGAGCACCACCACCGCCCCACCTGCCCACACGCCGACGGTGGGTGAGGTGACGAAGTCGAACACGAACATCACGATCCCGGCGAACAACAGCGACGCCGCCGCGAGACACACCATGAGGATCTTGCTCGACACCTGCACGAGCTGGGGCTTCGCCCCCTGCCGGAACACCAGCCGGTGCATGGTGACCGGCGCCAACGCGAGCAGCGTCACCGTCACGGCGAGCACGACGAGGATCAGGTAGAGGATGTGGTCGAAAGCGTTCAGCTCTCCGAACCGGGGTTGGAACGGCAGGGTGAGGAGGAAGCCCGCGAGGATCTGCGTGCCCGTCTGGAGCACCCGGAACTCCTGCAGCAGCTCCGACCAGTTGCGGTCGGAACGCTCGTTGCGCGTCTCGTCACGACCGTCCTCGGGTCGGGCATCGGCGGTGTCACGATCGGCGGCCATCAACCGATCCCGTCAGCCGACACACGTCGTCCCGTTCGCATGGAGGGATGCTACCGCCGAAGCCCGAAGCTGGCCAAGCCACCCCGGGGTCACCGCAGCGTCACCGTGCGGTGGCGTCCGAGCCGCTTTTCCGGCGACGGACCACGCGCGTGATCACGTACAGGACCACACCCACCGCGACGATGATGCCGCCGCGCAACCACACCTCGCCGCTCTGCTGCGTGAGCAGGATGAGGCACGAGAGCACCGCAAGCACCGGGAGGACCGTCCAAGCGCGGAAGTGCTGGTGCTCGACCCGTTCGCGACGCAACACCAGCACTGCGATGTTCGTGCTCAGGAAGACGATGAGGAGCAGGAGGACGACCGTCTCGGCGAGGGTGGCGATGCTGCCCGTCGCGGTGAGGACCATCGCGACACCCGTGGTGACGAGGATCGCGACCCACGGCGTCCCACGCTTCGGCAGCACCTTCGTGAACACGCTCGGGAGCAGCCCCTGCGCACCCATGCCGTAGGCGAGCCGGCTCGACATGATCATCGTGAGCAGCGCGCCGTTCGCGACGGCCACCAGGGCGATGAGGCTGAACAGCCACGCCGGGATGCCGACGCCGGTCGCCTGGATGACCGTCAGCAGCGGACCGGTCGATTCGCCGAGCTCGTCAGAGGGCACGGCGATCGAGGCCGCGGTGCCCACGAGCACGTAGAGGACACCGGCCGTCGCGAGCGCGCCGAACAGCGCCTTCGGGTAGACGCGCGACGGATCCTTGACCTCTTCGATGACGTTCGCACTCGTCTCGAAGCCGACGAAGGAGTAGTACGCGAGCAGGGCCGCACCGAACACCGCGATGACGGGACTCCCGCCCTCGGCGAACTGTGTCGCGCGCCCGAGGTCGCCCTTGCCGCCGCCCAGCATGATCGCGACGGCGACCACCACGAGGACGAGCCCCGTGGTCTCGATCATCGTCATGACGAGGTTCGCCCGGACGGACTCCTTGATGCCCCGGGCATTGATGAGGGCGATCACGATGAGGAACAGCACGGCCCCGAGGACCGGCGGCAGCTCGATGAAGGTCGCGAGGTAGTCGCCCGCGAACGCCAACGCCAACCCGGACGCGCTCACGACGCCGGCGGCGAGCATGCAGTAGCCGACGAGGAAGGAGACCACGGGCCGCTTGTAGGCCCGCTCGGCGAACACGGCCGAGCCGCCCGCCTTCGGGTACTTCGTGACGAGCTCGGCGTACGACGCCGCCGTGAGCAGCGCCAGCAGGAGGGCGACGATCATCGGCACCCAGGTGACCCCGCCGACCTCGCCCGCGATCTGACCGATGAGGGCGTAGATCCCCGCCCCCAGGACGTCGCCGAGGATGAAGAGGTAGAGCATCTTCCCCGAGATGTCCCGTTTGAGCTGGGTCGGGGAGTCGCTGCTGGTCGTCTCGGTCTGGCTCATTCCCGCAACCGTACGGGAGCTGCTGATCCCAGATGCGCTCTTGTGATCCGCTGCGGGATGCGTTATCGGCGGCGGAACCAACCCACCACGACGAGGACCGGCACAGCGACCACGGCGACCGACGCGACCCGGGCGAACAGCGAGCGCTTCGGGAACTCCGCGCTCTTCCGATCGTCGGCGGTCGGTTCAGCGGCCTCCACCGGATGCGTCCCACCGGCGCCGCCCTCCGCGAGGTGTGCGAGCCGACGCAGGGTCTCGATGTTGCGGACGTGCAGACCGATGTCGAGCAGCCACACGGGGATCAGGGCGCCCGGCCCGGTCACCGCGTGCTCATGCAGGTGGACGACGCAGCCGCGTTCGTGCGGTTCCACCTCGACCGCGACCCGCGCCTCGCCGAGCGGCCATCCCTTCGGCTGGATGACGAAGGCGTGCGGTGGATCCCACTGCAGGACGGTCGTCTCGTCGTTCAACACGGCCGGCCAGACGCCGAAGGAGTGGTGGAGCTTCCCGCCGACGTGCGGCCAGCGATCGCCGACGTCGCGCATGCGTGACGCCCCCACCACCCAGGCCGGGAACAACCACCCGTCGGCGAGGACGGCGAAGACACGGTCGGGCGGGCAGTCGAGGATGCGGGAGGTGTGGGACACGATGGTGTTCCTTTCGCTGGAGCAGGGACGAGGTCAGGAGGTCGTCGGCGCCGAGTCCGGGGCGAGCGACGGCATGCGGTCGCGCCCGAAGACGGATCGGAGCGCGCTACGGGCGGCGTGCCATCCCGCCAAGCCGTGGACGCCCGGGCCGGGAGGGGTCGAGGACGAGCAGAGGAAGATGCCTGGCGTCGGCGTCCGCCACGGGTCGTTCGACAGCACCGGTCTCGCGACGAGCTGCGCGAAACTCGCGGCGCCGGCGGCGATGTCGCCGAGCACGTAGTTCGGGTTGTACCGCGCCATGTCGCGAGCGGTCATCGAGGCGGACGTCAGGATCACGTCGCGGAAGCCCGGTGCGAACCGTTCGATCTGCCGGGTGATCGCCTCGGTCTGGTCGAGCGCGGAGCCACTCGGCACGTGCGTGTACGCCCAGAGGACCTGCGCGTCGCCCGGCGCGCGCCCCGGGTCGCCGACGGCGGGCTGCGAGACGAGGACGTAGGGCGACTCGCTGTGCCGACCGCGGGCGACGTCGCGTTCAGCCGCGGCGATCTCCGGCCGGCTACCGCCCAGGTGGAGGGTCCCCGCCTTCGCGAGTTCGGGGTTCGTCCACGGCACCGGACCGGACAGCGCGAAGTCGACCTTCGCGACGCCGTCGCCGTACCGGAAGAGGGAGAGACGCCGGAGGTAGGTGTCGGGAAGGCGGCTCCCTGCGATCTCGGCGAGCGCCTTCGGCGTCGTGTCGAACAGCACGGCGCGTGCTGTGGGGAGCTCGTCGATGGAGCGCACCTCGGTACCAGTGACGATCTCGCCGCCGTGGGAGAGGAGGTCTGCGGCGAGTGCGTCGACGATCGCCTGGCTGCCGCCGATGGGGATCGGCCAGCCGCGCGCATGGGCGTAGGCGCCGAGGGACAGGGCTGCCGCCGAGGTGGCGAGGCTCGGCATCGGCCGGATCGAGTGCGCGGCCACCCCGCTGAGCATCGCCGGGGCGGTGTCCTCACGGAACCGGAGGTTCCAGGCGGGGCTCCCCTGTTCGAGCGCGCGCAGGCCGAACTTGGCGACGGTGACCGGATGGCGGGGCACCTGGAGCAGCTTGCCGCCGGTGAACTGCGACACCCGGTCGGCGTCCGCGGCGAGCGGCCCCATGAGCGAGCGCCAAGCTGCACCGTCGCGGCCGAGCGCGTCGGCGGTGCGGTCGATGTCGCGGTAGGCGATGCCGGCACGGCCGTCGTCGAGGGGGTGCGCGTAGGAGATCTCCGGCACCACGAGCTCGATCCGGCGTTCGAGCTTGAAGGAGCGGAAGAACCCGGAGGCGAGCGCCATGGGGTGGACCGCCGAGCAGATGTCGTGGTGGAAGCCCGGGAGGGTGAGTTCTGCGGTCCTGGCCCCGCCGCCGATGGTGTCGCCCCGCTCCACGACCTGCACGTGCAGGCCGGCGCGCGCGAGGGTCACCGCCGCGGCGAGCCCGTTCGGGCCGGCGCCGACGACCACCGCGTCGAACTCCTCCGTCGATCTGCTCATGCCCACCCCCACGGCGGTCAGCGTCGCTTCGCCGCGCCGGTCACGAGGGCGACGCCCGCAGCGACGGCACCCACCGCGGTCGCGTACACGGCCGGACGGTGCCGGATCGCCCAGGTCTGCGGGCTCCAGGTGCGCGCCTTGTCGCTGAACACGCCGCGAGCGCCGTGGTCGCCGGGTGCCGGCGTGTAGACGTTGTCGGGCATGCGCGGGTCGTCCTTGTCGGGGGCGAGCTGGCCCGAGTAGCCCGTCCTGGCGAGGAACCAGTCGAGGAACGACCCGGCGAAGCGGTCGCCGAGGATGGTGCCGACGGTCGACTCCCCCACCCAGGTGCGTCGGCGGGGCTTGTCGGCGACGTCGGCGATGGCCGTGGCCCCCACCTCGGGCTGGTAGATCGGCGGCACGGGCTGCGGGTGTTCGGGCAGCTGCGACTTCACCCAGCTGAACTGGATGGTGTTCAGGGCCGGCATGTCGACCGTCGAGACCTTGACGGCACTGCCGGCGTGGATGAGTTCCGCGGTCACGGACTCGGTGAACCCTCGCGCGCCGAACTTGGACCCGCAGTACGCCGCCTGCAACGGGATGCCGCGGTGGGCAAGCGCCGAGCCCACCTGGATGACGTGCCCGCGATCACGAGGCACCATCCGCGACAGAGCAGCGCGCGTGCCGTTGACGAAACCGAAGAAGTTGACGGCGACGGCGCGTTCGAAGTCCGCCGGCTCGGTCGTCAGGAAGTCACCGAACACCCCGACCATGGCGCAGTTCACCCACAGCTCGATCGGTCCGAGCTCGGCCTCGACGCGGTCGGCGGCACGTTCGACCGCTTCCCGGTCGGCCACGTCGGTCGGCACGGCCAGCGCGCGTCGCCCGGCCTGCTCGACCTCGGCGATGGTCGCCGCGAGTCCGTCCTCACCGCGTGCCAGCACGGCGACGTCCCAGCCGCGCTTCGCGAGTTCCCGGACCGTCGCCCGGCCGAGGCCTGCCGTACCGCCCGTGACGACGGCGACACCGCGGCTCATCGCACGAGCCGTTCGACGGCGGCGCAACACGGGGCTGACGGGAATCGTGGTCTTGCGATGGTCTGGGGCATGACGCCACGTTAGGGGACGTCACCCGTTCGACGCCGCCCCTTGCATTCCCAGGGAGGGCGTTCGCGGTGGGCGTTCGAGGCGGGCGTTCTCACACTCAGCGCGGCGTCCGCGTGAATACGTAATGCACCACCCCGCTCGGCGATGCCGTCACCTCCACCGTGAACCGGTCCTCCAGCCCTTCGAGGCCGTCCCACAGGCGCACCCCGCGGCCGAGCAGGATCGGGACGACCACGACATGGAGGTGGTCGACGAGGTCCGCCTCGAGGAACGTCCGGACGGTCGTGGGCCCACCACCGAGCCGCACGTCGAGGCCCCCGGCGAGCGAGGTGGCGAGCGCCAGGGCGTCGACCGGCGACAGCTCTCGGAAGAGGAAGGTCGTCTCCCCCACGACGAGGTCCGGTCGCTCGTGGTGCGTGAGGACGACCACCGGGCTGTGGAACGGCGGTTCCTCGCCCCACCATCCGCGCCAGCTCTCGTCCTCCCAGGGCCCGAGCTGCGGACCGAACTTGCGCCGACCCATGATCTCGACACCGATGCGGTCGCCCGTGGCCGACGCGAACGCGTCGTCGACGCCGCGGGTCCCGGCACCGACCGCCTCGGCCTCGTGGCCGGTCATCGCCACGAAGGTGTGCGTCGGCAGGAACCACTGCATCAGCCGGTGCTCGGCGTGGCCGAAGGGCGTCTCGAAGGACTGGCCCTCGCCGGTCGCGAAGCCGTCGAGCGAGACGGCGAGATTGTGGACCCGGAGCTTCGTCATGGCCACACGGTAGTCCGGAACCGTCGCGCGCCCCACCCCCAGTCCAGACCACCCGCCGCGCCCGAGTAGCAGCTCGACGACGGAAAGGCAAGAGCGCGCCGAGTGGCTGAACGGGAACGACACTCGAAGGAGGGCACGGCGGTCCGACGACCGGTCGACGCAGCCGGCCCGCCTGACATCGGGTGCCACGACGCGCCCAGAAAGGAGATGCTCGTGTTCACCGAGCTCGACGAATTCCTACGCGGCATGGAGTACCCCTGCCGCCCCAGCGACCTGACGCGTGAGGCCCGCCGCGACCTGCTTCCGACCCATCTGGTGGAGGCGCTCCGCTCGCTCCCCGAGCGCAGCTACACGAGCCGCTGGGACGTCCTGCACCGCACCTCGATCGCGGAGGCGCTGCCGATCGGCGTCTGAGCCGCGACCTGGACACGGGAGAGGCACCGGTACACGACCGGTGCCTCTCCCGTTCGGCGTCACTGGCTGTCGGCGGACCGCCAGTCCTGTGCCGTGATGTGCGATCCGGCCTGCGGTCCCATCAGGAGCATGCCGCCGTCCACGGGGATGGACACCCCGGTGAGGTAGCTGGAACCCGGCGACGCCAGGAACGCGATGACGGAGGCGATCTCCCGCGCATCGCCCGGGCGGCCGACGGGGATGCCGGGGCGCTCGGTGTCGTGCGGGTCCTCGTCGGTCTGACCCGTCATCGGCGTCGCGATCTCCCCCGGGGCGACCGAGTTCACCGTGATGCCGTACGGGGCGAGTTCGACGGCGGCCGTCTTCACGAGACCGCCGAGTCCGTGCTTGGCGGCGTCGTAGGCGGTGGATCCGACGCGTGGCTGGTGCTCGTGCACACTCGTCACGGCGATGATCCGTCCACCGGCGCCGCCCTCGGCGAGGCGTCGGGCGGCGCGTTGCATGCAGACGAACGCGCCGTCGAGGTCCGCGGCGACGACTTGGCGCCACTCCTCGAGCTCGATCTCGAGGAAGGGCGTCGAGGCACCGGTTCCGGCGTTGTTCACGAAGACGTCGAGTCCGCCGAGCTCCGCGACGAGCCGGTCGACGACGTCACCGCAGGCGGTGAGGTCGGTGGTGTCGAGCTGGGCGACGACGGCGCGGCGACCGAGCGCACGGACCTCCTCGGCGGTGGCGTCGGCGCCCTCCTCGTCGGTGTGCCAGGTGATGCCGACGTCCATCCCGGCTTCGGCGAGCGCGACGGCGGCGGCGCGGCCGATGCCCGAGTCGGAGGCGGTGACGATGGCCCGGGTGGGCGAGAAGGCGAGGTCGAGACGGTTGGGTGGGGTCGGGGTGTCAGTCATGCCGACACGGTAGATCGCTCGTCGTGTCCGCGTCGCAGGCTTGCGATCGGGCTCGGGGTGTTGCACCATTCGTGCCTGGACGACGGTTCCGCAACCCCCCTGGGCTCCGTGGCGCTCCCGCGGAGTCGGGCCTACCGTTGGAGGAGGGGTGGGCGGACTGGAGGACCCATGGGCAAGATGATCTACGACGCAGACGTCAGCGTGACGTTCGATGACCGGGTGCTCGCGCACCTGCAGCACGTGATCGGCGCGAAGCTGCGCCGCGGCGAGGGGTTCTACTTCGGTTGGAAGGACGACCCGCGCGCGGGCGACGGCCGCACCACCATCTGGTTGCACCCGGCGATGTCGCTGCGGTTCAAGTACGCGGGCAGCGTCCCGGTCGAACTGAACCGCGCCTGGCTCGAGGTGCTCGCGATCAGCGCCGACTCGACGCACGGACTCGTCCTCATGCCGGAGCCCGGCCCGCGCGTCTGAAGCACGCATACGACAGCGGGCCGACGGTCGTCCGTCGGCCCACTGTCGTGCGTGCAGCTCACATGGAGCGTTGGTCGAACTCCAGGTCGTCGATGTCGGTCAGCTCCGTCGCCCATTCCGGTCTCGCCGGCTGCAACTCGGCAGTGCGCTGTTCCAGCTCGAGGATCGTCGCTTCGTCGAGCGGCTCCTCCGACGCGTTCTCGACGGGCGTCGAGAACAGCTGACTCGCGGGTCCGATGAGGAGGTGCGCGAAGCCGATGCTCCCTCCCTCGTTGATCGTCGGCACGGTGACGATGTCGGACTCGCCGGTCTGGGCGAGAGCGCGCGCGTAGCGCAGCAGGGCTTTGCAGGTCTGGTCGGCCATCAGCAGATAGCCGCTCGCGTAATACAGCTTTCTCATACGACCATTCTCGAAAACCGCGCGGCGGCCCGGCAGAGGTTGAATCCGGGGCCGGAAAGGTATACCGCGAGTGGTCCGCGTCCCGTGCGCTATCGTCTGGGCATGACCGACAGCGACCAGACTCCGCCCACGCACGACGAGAACCGCCACGACCAGCTGACCACGGCCCCGAACGCGACCGAGGCGGACGCGGCACCCCGCATCGACGTGACCGATCAGGGCGACGGCGTCACGCGGATCGACATCCGTGACGACGCGGCGGTCCGCCCGGGTGCCGACCCCGAGGACACCGACGAGGCCTGAGCCACGGCCGTCGACACGACGAAGCGCCGCCGACCCTCGGGTCGGCGGCGCTTCGTGGTCCTGCGGGCTCAGCTGGGGGCTGGGCGCCTCAGTGGCCGTCCGCGTCGTGCAGTGGTGCGGCGTCCGGCTGCTCGAGCACGTCCGGCTCGTCCTCGGTGTCCTCGCCCGTCGGCTCGTCAGGGATTTCGGTGGGAGGGGTGCCCGCGACCATGTCGGGGTCGGTGCCCAATGCGTCTGCTCCGGTGAAGTCGCTCATGTCGCTCCTGCTTTCCTGTCGTGTTCGCGGTCCAGCCACCGTAGTCCGGCGGGCCGCTGCACGACCCCGGCTTGACTTCCCAGCGCGATCAGGCGACGACGACGTGGAGCCCGCCGGTGATCTCGATCTCCTCGAGCATCTCGGCAGCCATGCGCTCGTCGATCGGCGGCTCGAACTCGGCGTCGAAGGCGAACACGATCGGTTGCTCCGGAGACACCGTGACCGGTTCCGAGGAGTGGAACCGTCCACGGTGGAGCTGCAGACGGAACGACTGATCGTCGAGCATGCGCGTCAGGATCACGTGTTCGAGCTGGGCGAGCGTCTGATCGTCGACCTGTGATCGGAGCGCACCGAGGCGTAGGAATCCCATCGTCAGCTCCCCTCTCAGGTGTGCCACGCTAGCGCGGCGCGCGCGGGCTACCGGGGCCATTGCGCGGAAGGCCCGAGGGGCGGACAATACGCGCAGGCTGCCTGATCAGGTCGGTCGACCGACGGGGTCTGTGGATAATCGGGCGAACCCCTCGGATGTCTCGTATCCTGGTTGAGCGCCCATCCGACCCGGACCCCGTCGGAGTGCGCTCAGATGTCGGCCATCCGCGCCGACGGCTGTCTCCCGGGGTCGGAAGTCGAGGGTTCCCATGGGACAACTGGTCTACGGCACCGGCGACGCTCGCGTGCGTCTCGACGACCGCATGCTCGCCCACGTCAAGACGATCACGCTGATGAAGCTCCGTCGGAACGAGTCGTTCGCGCTGACGGTCCGACAAGACTCCACCACCGAGGGGCGGACGACGCTCTGGTTGCACCCGTCGATCGCCCTCCAGTTCTCCTTCGACACCGACGAGGTCGGCGAGATGGACCGCTCCCTGCTCGAGACGTTCATGCACGAGGCGAACACCGGCGAAGTCGTCGTGCATGCCTCGAGCGACGACGACACCGCCAGCCGGTCGAAGTGATCCAGGTGGCGTGACGCGGCCGGGTCACCGCCCCTGCCGGCGGCGGTGCCTCCCGCTCAGCTGTTCCGGAGCATCGAGACGAGTTCGCTCTTCCGTTTGCCCGAATAGCCGCTGAGGCCGATCTCCTTCGCGCGGTCACGGAGCTCGGCGACCGTCCAGTCCTCGTACGAACCGGACTCGCCGCCCTTCTCGCCGATCTTCGAGCGGCCCTGTTTCGCCGCGGCGTTCGAGATGCGCGCGGCCTTGCTCTTGGACGCACCGTCGTCTCGGAGCTTCTCGTAGAGTTCAGGGTCCTTCAGTGACGGGTTCTGCTTCCCGGGCATCGGTTCCTCCCTCGGTGGATGATCGGCTCGGCGGTCGCCGGCCGCATTCCACTGTCCCGCCACCGGGCGGCCTCGCACAGGGGCTGGTGGTTTCCGTATCCACGCGCTAGCCCCCGCGCGACGGCCGGGTGACCCGGCGTCAGGCCAGGAACCAGTCCCTGGGGTGCTGGTCGGCGGTCGGCGGGGTGCGCTCGATCGTCGGACGCGCCCACTCGGCCGCGTTCGCCAGCACCCGACGGATGTCGGGGTGGTGGTAGACCGGGTACTCCTGGTCGCCGGGCGAGAAGTAGAAGACCCGACCACGCCCGCGGTGGTACGCGACACCCGAGCGGAACACCTCGCCGCCGGCGAAGGTGGAGAGGAACACCTCCTCGTCCGGCCGGGGGATGTCGAAGTGCTCGCCGTACATCTCCTGCCGGTCGATGACGATCGGGTGCGGGACCCCCTGGGCGATCGGGTGGTCCGGCAGGACGGTCCAGACGAGTTCGCGCTCGCCGTCGTTGCGCCACTTGAGCGCACACGTGGTGCCCATCAGGCGCTGGAAGACGCGGGAGTAGTGACCGGAGTGCAGGACGACGATGCCCATCCCGGCGTGGACATGCCTGACGACGCGTTCGACGACGTCGTCCGACACCTGGTCGTGGGCGATGTGGCCCCACCAGAAGAGGACGTCGGTGTTCGCGAGCGCCTCCTCCGTGAGCCCGTGCTCCGGCTCCTGGAGCGTCGCCGTCGTCACGCTGACGGCCTCGCCGAGCGACTCCTCGAGTCCGTCGGCGATGACCCGGTGGATGCCGTCGGGGTAGTGCCCGAGGACGACCGCGTCACCGCGGGACTCGTGGACGAACTCGTTCCAGACACGGATGCGGATGGGGGACGTGGTGCTCATGCGGGGACCTCCAGTTCGTGCCCGGCAGCGGCCGAGGCGTAGGCGGCGTCGATGACGCGGCTGCGATGCAGGGCGTACTCGCCGTGGTGACCGGCGAACCGCAGCTCGCCACCGGCGGACTCGCCCGCACGGATGGTCTCGAGGAACTCCGCGATGACCGACTGGTGGTGACCGGACGGCACCTGCACGGCGGGCCGCTCGATCGTCGGCGCACCGGCCACGTCGCGGTAGATCGTCACCGTGCCCTCGGTGTTGTAGTTGTCGACGTGGAGGCGGACGCCACCCTCGGACCCGAGGAGCTCGACCGAGATGTCCTCGTGGGCCTTCGAGTAGGACGCCCACGACGCCTCGAGGTGCAGGCTGCCGCCGTCCTCGAAGCGCAGGAGGGCTGAAGCGAAGTCCTCGACGTCGAACGCATGCGTGGACCGGCTCGAGACCGGACCGCCGCCCGAGGAGCCACCGCGACCGGCGCGACCGAGCTCGTTGTAGGCGACCGCGGAGACGTGCGTCACGCGGGGTTCGCCGAGGAGGGACAGGGCGATGTCGAGGACGTGCGAACCGAGGTCGATGAGCGGACCGCCACCCGCCGCCGCCTTGTTCGTGAACCAGGAGTCGATGCCGGGGACGCCCTGCCGACGCAGCCAGGACGCGCGCGAGTGGTAGACACGGCCGATGGGCTCCTCGGCGAGGTAGCGGGCGAGGTAGGCGACGTCAGCGCGACGCCGGTGGTTGTAGGCGACCTCGAGCACGCGGTCGGCGGCCGTCGCCGCCTCCACCATCTCGGCGGCGAGATCGGCGGTGGTCGCGAGCGGCTTCTCGCAGAAGACGTGCTTGCCGCTGCGAAGTGCGGCCACGGCGATCGGGTGGTGCAGGGCGTTCGGCACGCCGATCGAGACGATGTCGAGGTCGTCGCGGGCGACGAGGTCCTCCCAGTCGGCATACGTGTCGGGGACGCCGCGGCTCTCGGCGAGCTCGGCGAGCCTGGTCGGTTCCTGCCCCGACAGGGCGACGACCGTCGCGCCGGGGAGGGCGGTGAAGGCGTCGAGGTGGGTGGTCCCGGCGAAGCCGAGGCCGATGACGCCGACCCGGAGGTCCGGAGCCTTCGACGGTGACGTGGTGGTGCTCGTGTCCATGCTCGGGCGGATCCTTTCGGGGTGCGGATGCCGGGCACGGAGTCGTGACCGGCGGTGGTCGACCTTCGCCACTAAATATAGCGACCATATCTAGTTTCGCAACCCTGCTACAGTCACCCCATGGTCGAACCGGGGGTCGAGACGGGCCGAGCGAGTGTCGAACTCGTCGCCGCATACGCCTTCGATCACGGCCCGTTCACCGCCAGCGAGGTCATGGACGCGACCGGGCTGACGCGCGCGACCGTCCTCAACGCGTGCGACCTCCTCGCCGACCGCGGCTGGATCCGAGAGCTCGACGACGCACGCGCCGCGGGCGACTACCGGCGGGGCCGGCCGGCGCGACGCTACGAGTTGGCCGCCGACACCGCGTTCGTCGTCGGCCTCGACGTGGGACAGCACCGGGTCGCCGCACTCGTCGCGACACTGCGCGGCGACGTCGTCGGCCGTGCGGAACTGCCGATCGTGGGCGGCGACGAGGATCCGGACCTGCGCCTCGCCACCGCCCGCGCCGCCGTCGAGCAGGCGACCGCCCAAGCCGGCACGACGGCCGGGCAGGTGCTCGTGACGGCGGTCGGCGTGCCGGCTCCGGTCGACGTGCACGGTCGCTCCCCGCGCGGCGACCATGACTACTGGGCCCGGATGAACCCCGACTTCGCGACCCGGCTCGGCCCCTGGGGCGAGGTGGTGCTCGAGAACGACGCCAATCTCGCGGCGTCCGCGGAACGGGCCCTCGGGGCGGTGGCGCGCGAATCCATCGCCGTCCTCCTCGCGGGTGTGAGCTTCGGCGCCGGCCTCATCGTCGACGGCGTCCTGCTGCACGGCGGTGCCGGTGGTGCCGGCGAGCTCCGCGTGCTCGGCATGGTCGAGGGCGTCGGCTCTTCGGAGGGACTCGACGGCGCCGCCCGGTCCTGGCTGGAGGAGGACCGCGCGACGGGGCGGGTACCCGCGGCGTCCCCCCTCGCCCTGACGCCCGTCGACGCCCTCGACGTGAGCCACATCGTCGACGCCGCGACCCGGGGCGACGCGTACGCGGAAGCGCTCGTCGAACGGCTCGGCGAGCGCCTCGGCCGGGTGTGCGTCGTGCTCGGCAGCCTGCTCGACGTCGAAGAGGTCGTCGTCGCCGGTGGTGTGGCGCGGGTCGCCTCCCCCGTCATCGCCGCCGCCCACCGCTGGCTCGACCAGGGCGTCTACGCGCCGACCCCGCTCGTCCGGGCCTCCGAACTCGGAGCGGACGTCGTGGCGCTCGGCGCCATCACCCGTGCGGTCTCGACGATCCGCTCGCAGCCGTGGCGGTTCGCCGCACCGATCACGCGCTGAGCGGGCGTTCGGGCCTGCGGACACCGGACCCCGGACACAGCGCAGGGCCCCACCTTCCGCCAAGATCGGTGGGGCCCTGAGTGCGGTGTTACCGCGCTGCGACGGTCGTTCCGGCCGTACTCGTGCAGACCGTTCGCAGGTGACGGGCGACGCTGAGCGCGCCTGTGTCCTTCAACCGTTGCAGAAGTCGAACACCCAACCGACCCGAATCGAGCGTTAAGAACAATGGTTCTTATCGAATCGTGAAGACCGTCGCGCTACTGCACCGACCAACCACCGTCGGACGGCAGGATCACGCCGTTGACGTTCACGCCGTCGTCGCTCAGGAGGAAGGTGATGGAGGCGGCGAGCTGCTCCGCCGTCGCGATCGTGGGGATCGCCGCCTGGAACGGACCGAGCCGTGCGGACCCGGCCTCGGACACGTTCGGCGGGAACGGGATGCCGGTGGCGACGCCGCCTGGGGCGACGGCGTTCACGCGAACACCGTGCGGCCCGTACATGAACGCGGCGCTCTTGGTCATGCCGACGACCGCGTGCTTGGAGGTCGTGTACGCGTTGCCGGAGGCGTTGCCACGGAGCCCGGCCTCGGAGGCGATGTTGACGACCGAACCCGAGCCGGCAGCGACCATCGCCGGGAGGACCGCCCGGGTCAGTTTGAAGGCGCCCGTCACGTTCACCCCCATGACGCGGTCCCAGGTCGCGTCGCTCGTCTCGTGCAGCGGCGAGAAGTCGTCGTTGATGCCGGCGACGTTCGCGAGCGCGTCGATCCGCTCCCCTGCCGCGGCGACGATCGCGTCGATGTCGTCCTGCTTCGTGATGTCGCCGGCGACAGTCACCACGTCGGCGTCCGGCAGGCTCGCGGCGAGGTCGGCGAGCTTGTCCTCGAACAGGTCGACGGCGACGACCCGGCCACCTTCGCGGGCGACCCGAGACGCCGTCGCCCGACCGATGCCGGAGGCCGCACCGGTGACGATCACCGTCTTCTCGGCGAACCGTCCGGCGGTGATGCGTTCCTGCCACCCCTCGGGCGCGACGTCGACCGGCGCGACGCCGTCGTTGGCCGCGAGGACGAGCTCGTCGATGAGCGACTGCGGCAGCTTGCCCTGGCTCAGGGCTACCAGCTGCTGGAGCGGCAGACCGGCGATGGGCGCGAGCTGCGACTCCTCGGTGCCCAGCTGGACGAGGAGGCCGCGGATGAGCGGCCCGCCGGTGGGATCGGCGAGCCAGGTGGCGATCGGGGTGTTGGCGGTGAGGACGCTCATGGGGTTCCTTCGTTCTCGGGGTGGCGGTGCACGGCGGGGTCGTGTGGGCTTCGATCCATACCGGACATCATTGTCCGGTACACGGTACGCCGTCGGCGACGTGGCCACCAGCCCTCACGGCCGGCTCCCAGCCGGGTGCACCGGAGGCGCCGCGCGGCGTTACGCTACCGGGATGTCGTCCACGCCCCCGAAGCCGAATCGCGGCCCGAGCGCGGGACCCGAGAACCGCCGGGCGCTCGTCGCCGCCGCGCGTCAGGTGTTCGCCGCGGACGGCTTCAGCGCTCCACTGAGCGCGGTCGCGAAGCGGGCGGGCGTCGGACAGGGCAGCCTGTACCGGCACTTCCCCGACCGACTCTCCCTCGCGGTCGCGGTCCTCGACGAGAACGTCGGCGAGCTGGAGGAGCACGCCGGCCTGCCCGAGGCGACCCTCGACACCCTGCTCGACGTGGTGATCGACCAGGCCCTCGTCACCTCACCCTTCGTCGAGGCGATCCTCGGTGAGGGCGACGACCCGCGGGTGATCGCGCTCGGCACCCGCCTCGACCGGCTCGCGCACGCCCTGCATGCGAAGGAACTGGCTGCCCACCGCATCGCCGACCATGTCGAGCCCGACGACATCCTCATGGCCATCTCGATGGTGGGTGCGACGCTCACGCGGATCCCGGCATCCCATCGCGCGGACACCGCGGCGCGCGCGAAGGCGATGTTCCGGCGCTCCTTCGGCCGATGAACGGGCTTGGGACGAGGGCACAAGAACGACCCGAACCGTGTGTCGACGGACCATTGATGCGTCCGGGTGTCGACCGTAGGGTCGGAGGGACAGAGAAGGGGTCCGCCATGCCGGCCAACACATTCGCATCGATCGACGTCGACACCATCCGTCGCTCGCTCGGCGAACCGGACCCGGCGGCGACGGCCAAGATCATGGACGAGCTGGACGAGAACTGCCTCGCCTTCCTCGCCCATTCACCCTTCTGCACCATCGCGACCTCCGACGCGGCAGGCACCTGCGACAACTCGCCCCGCGGCGACTACCCGGGATTCGTCCGCGCACTCGACCCGAGCACCCTCGTGATCCCGGAACGCCTCGGCAACCGGCTCGCCGACTCGCTGCAGAACATCGTGCAGAACGGCCACATCGGCATGCTGTGCTTCGTGCCCGGCATGAGCGAGACCCTGCGGATCAACGGCACCGCCATCGTCACCGACGACCCGGCACTCATGGCCATGCTCGAGCAGGACCACGTGACGCCGCAGCTCGCGATCGTGGTGCGCACCGAGGAGGTCTACCTGCACTGCGGTCGGGCGCTCCTCCGCGGCGGGATCTGGGACGCCGAGATGCAGGAGCTCGCCGACGAGGTGCCGAGCGCCGGCCGCATCTGGGCGAGCATGTCCGGGCTGAGCACCGAGGTCGGCGACGCCATCGACGAGGCCGTCGCCGTCGGCAACCAGAGCCTGTACTGATGGCTGGAGCGAGAGCAGCGTTCATGATCGGCGCCACCACGAGACACCGGAGTTCCTGATGCGCAACCGCGCGGGCATGACCCCGCTCATCGTCCAGGAGATCGTGCGCGAGACGCCCGCGATCGTCAGTGTCGTGCTCGCCGACCCGGAGGGCCGCCGCCTCCCCGCGTGGGACCCCGGCGCCCACATCGACCTGCAGCTCATCACCCGCCACGAACGGCAGTACTCGCTCTGCGGCGATCCCGCCGACGAGTTCCACTACCGGATCGCGGTCCTCCGCGAGCAGCACTCGCGGGGCGCCTCCCACTACATCCACACCTTCCTCCGCGTGGGCCGGAAGGTCTTCATCCGGCCCCCACGGAACCTGTTCCCGCTCTCCGACGCGAAGCGGCACCTGCTCCTCGCCGCCGGCATCGGGATCACCCCGCTGCTCTCCATGGCTCGACGTCTCGCCGCCGGCGACGCCGACTGGACGCTCGTGTACGCGGTGCGCACCCGCGAGGACGTCGCGTTCGGCCCGGAACTCGAAGCCCTCGGCGACCACGTGCGGATCCACGTCAGCGGGGAGAGTGGTCGGCTCGACCTCGCCGGGCTCCTCGCCGGGCTCGAACCGGGAACCGACGTGTCCGCGTGCGGGCCGCGCGGCTTCACCGACACCCTCACCGACCTCGCGGAGACCCTGCCGGACGGCTGCCGGCTGCACCTCGAGCGGTTCGAACCGAAACCCCGCGCCTATCTGCCGAACACGGCGTTCACCGTGGAGTGCGCGCGCTCCGAGCGCACCGTCGAGGTCGCGGCCGGGCAGACGATGCTGCAGGCGATGCAGGTCGCGCGGGTCGGCATCCCCGGCTCGTGCCTGCGAGGGGTCTGCGGCTCGTGTGCGGTGCAGGTGGTCGACGGCACGCCCGAGCACCGCGATTCGCTGACGACCGACGACGCGTCGATGATCATGTACCCGTGCGTCTCGCGGTCGCTGACGCCGACGCTCGTGATCGACGCCTAGGCCGCGTGTCGTGCTGGCGGGCCCGGCGAGCCGAACCCTGGTCCCTGAGCCACCACCCTGGTCCCTGAGCCTGTCGAAGGGCGACGTCACCCCGGGGGCACTTCGACAAGCTCAGTGACCGAAGCGGGTACTCCGAGACCGAGGTGGGCGCGCAGAGACCGAAGCGAGCGGCACGCCGAACCAAGCACCCCGGTCCCTGAGCCCGTCGAAGGGCGACGTCGCCCCGGGGCACTTCGACAAGCTCAGTGACCGAGGTGGGCGCTCAGTCACCGAAGCGGGCGCTCAGTCACCGAAACGAGCGGCACGCCGAACCAAGCACCCCGGTCCCTGAGCGTGTCGAAGGGCGACGCCACCCCGGAAGCACTTCGACAAGCTCAGTGACCGAAGCGGGCGCGCAGAGACCGAAAGCGGGTGCTCCGAGACCGAAGCGAGCGGCACGCCGAACCAAGCACCCCGGTCCCTGAGCCCGTCGAAGGGCGACGTCACCCCGGAAGCACTTCGACGAGCTCAGTGACCGAAGCGGGTGCTCAGTCACCGAAACGAGCGGCACGCCGAACCAAGCACCCCGGTCCCTGAGCCCGTCGAAGGGCCACGTCACCCCGGGGGCACTTCGACAAGCTCAGTGACCGAGGTGGGCGCGCAGAGACCGAAAGCGGGCGCTCAGCGACCGGACCGGGCTCCCCTCAGGAGCGCCAGGCCGCGTCGGCGGAGGCCAGCACCGTGCCGTCGGTGGCACGCACGACGACCGAGGTGCCGGCCGCGTCGTCCGTGCCGATGATGCGGAACGTCGTGTCCACGAGCACCGGCGCCTTCGCCCGGAACCGAACCGACACGAGACGGCGACCGTCGGCGTGGGCTGCGAGGGCGTCGAGCACGAGGATGCGGGTCAGCGGTCCGTGCACGAGCAGGTCGTCGAGTCCCTCGACGTCGCGCGCCCAGCGGCGGTCGTAGTGGATCCGATGCGTGTTGCCGGTCACGGCCGAGAACCGGAACAGCTGTCGGGAGTCGAGCGAGCGGTGCTCCGACCAGTCCGCGCCCTCATCGGGATCGGCCGCGTCCTCCGGAGCCGGTGGGGGTGCCGACACCCGCGGCGTCGGGACCGCCGGTTGCGCCTCCAGGAACACGTCGTGCCAGGTGCTGCGCACGGCGACCTCGTCGTCGACGAGGTACTCGCGGACGAGGTCCGCGAAGACGAGACGACCCGCCCGGCCCTGCTTCTCGACGAGCGAACCGAGACTCGTCCGCTGCGTCACCAGCTCGTCGTAGCGGAGCGGCCGGAGGAACTCCGTGTCCTCCCCCGCGTACATGCGGCGCGGCAGGTCGATGGTCGGCAGCACGCCGTCCTCGGCCGGCGAGCCGTCCTCACGGAGCTGGGCGAACGGCGTGACGAACGGGAAGTAGACGCCCTCCCACCCGGCGGGGAGCTCCTCGCCCGCGACCGGTTCCGGCATCCCGGTCGCGAAGGTGTTCCGGTACCAGGACGCCGCCGCGGGCTCCAGCCGCTCCTCGCGTTCCACTCAGATCACTCCGTCGGCGCGCAGCCCGGCGATGCGCTCGGCGTCGTACCCGGCGAGCGCCGCGAGGACGTCGTCGGCGTGCTCTCCGATGCGGTTCGCGGGGCGGTCGGTCGTGGCGGGGGTGGCGCTCAGCTTGATGGGCTGCCCGAAGGAGCGGAGCGTGCCGAAGGAGCCGTAGTCGGTCTCGACGACCATGTCGCGTTCGGCGGTGCCCGGGTCCTCGACGACCTCGCCGATGGTCTTGACCGCGGTGAGCGGCACGACGTCGCCGGCCAGCTCCTCCAGCTCGGCGCGGGTGCGGTCGGCGAACCAGGAGACGACGAGCGGCTTCACCCGTCGGGCGTAGACCTCCTCGTCGAAGCGCTTGCGCATGGTGTCGATCTCGGGGTCGGCGATCGCCTCGGGTGTCCCGAAGAGCTCGCAGCTCGCCTTCCAAAGTTTGTCGGTGTAAGCGCCGAAGAACACCTGGCCGTCGGCGCAGGGGAACAGTTCGTAGGGGCGCACCCACGCGTGCTCGTTGCCGGAGGGCGAGGCCACGGTTCCGTCGACGGTGTAGTCGACGACGGCGGTCTCGGTCATGGCGATGATGCTGTCGACCTGGGCGACGTCGACGAGCTGGCCGACGCCGGTGCGCTCGGCGTGCCGCAGGGCCGCGAGCGTGCCGATGACGCCGAACATGGTCGCCGAGAGATCGCCGATGGTCACACCGACGCGGACGGGTGGCTGGTCGGCGTAGCCGTTCATCGACCAGAGGCCACCGGCGGCCTGCGCCGTGTTGTCGAACGCCGGACGGCGGCTGCGCGAACCGGTCTGCCCGTAGCCGGAGATCGCGGTGTAGACGAGCTTCGGGTTGATGGCGGCGAGCGCCTCGTAGGGCAGTCCCAGCTTCGCCATCGTGCCTGGGCGGAAGTTCTCGACGAGGATGTCGGCACTCGCGACGAGGTCGCGCAGCACCTCCTTGCCGGCCTCGCTCGCGAGGTCGAGTGCGAGGCCGAACTTGCCGCGGTTGTACTGACCGTAGTAACCACTGAACTCCTCGTCGCCGTCGCGGAGGTAGGGCGGGAAGCCACGGGAGACGTCGGGATCGTTCGGGTTCTCGATCTTGATGACCGTGGCGCCGAGGTCGGCGAGCATCGAGGCGGCGTAGGGGCCGGCGAGGACGCGGGAGAGGTCGAGGACGACGACGCCTTCGAGGGAACCGGGCGGGACGGCGAGTCGTTCGGTGGCCGCGAGGATGGTCGCGGTGTCGGCGCCGTTCGGCTGCTGCTGCTCGGTCATGCGTGTCCTCCTGGGCATCGGGCGTGCCGCGTTCCGGCGTCGCGGGAGCACCTTCGCCGTGCTGCATCCGTCTCTGTCAACGGTATCGGGCGCTGGAGGATCGACCCATGTGTGAACCGCACACGTGCGCCCGGCTTCCATGTGCGGCGACCCCGGCTGACTCCTGCCTCCGATGGACACCGGGCACGCGTGCACGACGACGAGAATAGGTGAGGCTAGGCTTACTTCATGCGCAGCGCGACCCTCCTCCGATCGAGACGCGCGCTCGCCGTCGGCTCCCTCGGAGCCGCCCTGCTCGTGATCGCCCTCGCGAGCCTCATGCTCGGCAGCAACCTCATCAGCCCGGCGGCCGTCGTCACCGCCCTGTTCGACCCCACCCAGGACACCGGCGCCGTCGTGTGGGGGTCGCGGGTGCCACGGACCGTGCTCGGGATCCTCGTCGGCACCTGTCTCGGGATCGCCGGTGCGGTCATGCAGGGACAGACCCGCAACCCGCTCGCCGACCCGGGCCTCTTCGGTGTCTCGGCCGGGGCGAGCCTCGCCGTCGTCGTCGGCGTCTACGTCCTCGGCACGAGCTCGGTGGCCACCACCCTCTGGCTCGCGTTGCTCGGTGCGACCGTCGCCAGCGTCATCGTGTTCTCCGTCGCCGCCCTCGGCCGCGGACTCTCGAGCCCCGTGCCCCTCGCGATCGCCGGCACCGCCGTCTCGGCCCTCCTCGTCGCCCTCACCTCCTACCTCGTGCTGTCCGACGAGACGACGCTCGCGGCCTACCGCATCTGGGTGGTCGGCTCGCTCTCCGGGCGGTCGCTCACCGGTGTCGACGCGGCGCTCGTCTTCGCCGGGCTCGGCCTCGTCTTCGCCCTCGCGAACGTGCGGTCCTTGAACGCCCTGGCGCTCGGGACCGAACTCGCGAACGGGCTCGGCGAGAACCTCCTCCGGGCACGCCTCGTCGGGCTCGCGGCGATCACCCTGCTCACCGCGGCGGCCGTCGCGCTGACCGGACCGATCGCCTTCGTCGGACTCACGGCGCCCCACATCGCCCGGACCCTCGTCGGCGGGCATCACGGCTGGCTCCTCCCCGCGTCGGGACTCGTCGGGGCGAGCGTGCTGCTGGCGTGCGACGTGATCGGACGCCTGATCGGCGGCACCGCCGAGGTCCCCGTGGGCGTCGTCCTCACCGTCATCGGTGGCGCCGCGTTCATCATGATCGTGCGGCGCGGACGGATGGCCGAGCTGTGAGCGTCGGCCAGGAGGGGAGCCGCGTGTTCGGTCGCCTGTGGCGCGGTCGGGTCGTCGTGGTCACGATCGTCTGCCTCGTCGTCGCACTCGCGTTCGCGCTCCTCGGCATCGTCGCGGGATCCTCCTCGCTGACGATCCCCGACGTCATCACCACCCTGCTCGGCGGCGGGACCGGCGGGCAGGAGCTCATCGTCTTCGAGCTCCGCCTCCCCCGCGTCGTCGGCGGCCTGCTCGTCGGCGCCGCCCTCGGCCTGGCCGGGGCGCTCACCCAGACCTTCGCCCGCAATCCGCTCGCCACCCCGGACATCCTCGGCGTCACCTCGGGTGCCGCGCTCGGAGCCGTGGCCGCGATCGTCCTCGTCGGCGGCAGCTACTCCGTAGGTGCCGGCGCGCTCAGTCTCGGCCTGCCCGCCATGGCCGCGATAGGCGCGCTCGTGACCTCCGCCGCCGTCTACGCGCTGTCCTGGCGCGGCGGGGTCGACAGCTTCCGACTCATCCTCATCGGCATCGGCGCCACCGCGACGCTCGGCGGGATCACGAGTTACCTCATCGCCCGCGCGCAGATCACGGAGGCCGCAGCCGCAGCGCAGTGGCTCGTCGGCAGCCTGTCCGGCATCTCCTGGTCGAGCGTGTGGCCGGTGCTCGTCGCGCTGGTGATCCTCACCCCGATCGCGGTCCTGCAGACGAGCAGTCTCGACATCAGCCAGCTCGGCGACGAACTGTCGACCGGCCTCGGGGTCGCCGTCCAACGGCACCGGATCATCGTCATCGCGTGCGCGGTCCTGCTCGTCGCCGCGGCCGTGTCCGCCGCAGGGCCGATCGAGTTCGTCGCCTTCGTCGCACCGCAACTCGCCCGACGGATCGCCCGCACCGGCCGTCCGCCGCTGCTCGCCTCCGCGCTGCTCGGCGCCGTCATCGTGACGGGCGGTGACGCGCTCGTCCGTGGCGTCCTGCCGGGTGAGATCCCGGTGGGCATCATCACCGCGATCGTCGGTGCGCCCTATCTCATCTGGCTGCTGACGCGCCGCAAGGAACGGGAGACCTCCGCATGAACAGCCCGACCACCGCATCGCTCGCGAAAGAACGCCCGGCTCCGGCCCTCGAAGCCCGCGGCGTCTCGCTCGCCTACGAACAGACCGTGGTGTTCGAGCAGCTCGACCTCCGCATCGAGACCGGGCAGGTCACGACCCTCATCGGCGCGAACGGGTGCGGCAAGTCGACCCTGCTGAAGGCGTTCGGTCGCCTCCTCACACCGACGGCCGGGACCGTCGAGCTCGACGGCCGCGCCGTGCGCTCCATCCCCACCCGGGAGGTCGCGCGCCGGCTGGCCATCCTGCCGCAGAAGCCGCTGACGCCGTCCGCGACGACCGTCCGCGACCTCGTCTCGCGCGGACGACACCCGCACCAGAGCCTGCTCAAGCCGTGGACGCCCGCCGACACGATCGCCGTCGACGAGGCCCTCGCCGCCACCGGCCTCGAGACGCTCGCCGACCGCGACACCGCCTCGCTGTCGGGCGGGCAGCTCCAGCGTGCGTGGATCGCCCTCGTCCTCGCGCAGCGGGCGCCGACGATCCTGCTCGACGAGCCGACGACCTTCCTCGACCTCAGCCACCAGCTCGACGTGCTGCGGCTCGTGCGGTCGATCAACCGCGAACGCGGCGCCACCGTCGTCATGGTCCTGCACGACCTCACGCTCGCCGGCCGGTACTCCGACCGCCTCGTCGTCGTGGGCGGCGGCCGGATCATCGCCGACGGCACCCCGTGGGAGGTCCTCACCCCGGCCGTCCTGCGGGAGGCCTTCGACCTCGACGCCATCGTCATCCCCGACCCGAGCAGCGGTTCACCGCTCATCGTGCCCGTCGACCCCGACGACGCGATCGCCCTCGACGCCGAGTGATCCGGACGGTCGGGCATTCCGATATCGTTTTGTAACTTAGGTTCGGCTACCCTAAGTATCATGACGATCTCTTCACGCCTCCGCCGCGCCGCACTCGTGCTCGTGCCGGCGCTCGCCCTGGTCGGCCTCGCCGGCTGTTCCCCCTCCGCCGCATCCGACGCCGACAGCAGCGGCGCCTGGAGCTACACCGACGACACCGGCACCACCGTCAAGCTCGACAAGCAGCCGGAACGCATCGCGAGCTTCGCCGACTACGCGCTCGGCCTGCACGGCAACGGCGTCGACCCCGTCGCCGTCTTCGGACGCGTCGACGTGGCGACCGACCCGCGCTTCGCGGACTACGACCTCGGCGACACCGCGATCGTCGGCAACAGCTACGGCGAGATCGACCTGGAAGCGCTCGCCGAGGCCGCTCCCGACCTCATCGTGACCGGCCTCTACCCGACCGACCGCGAGGGCACCCTCGACCTCGAGGGCCCGTACTACGGGGTCGCCGACGTCGAGCAGCAGGAGCAGCTCGAGAAGATCGCACCGGTCGTCGCCATCAAGGTCGGTGGCAAGGGCGCCGACGTCATCGCCTCGCTCAACAAGCTGTCCGAGGCGCTCGGAGCCGACGACGACACCATCGCCGCCGCCAAGGAGCGGTACGACGCCGCTGCCGCCGACCTGACCGCCGCCGCGAAGGAGACCGACCTCGAGGTCACGCAGATGTACGCGGACGCCGACGGTGTCTACGTCGTGAAGCCGCAGGACGAGCCCGAGACCGAGCTCTACAGCGAGCTCGGCGTGAAGTACACGAACGCGAACCCGGACGGCTACTACTACTGGGACATCTACAGCTGGGAGAACGCGGCTCAGATGATGACCGGTGACGTCCTCCTCGTCAACGTCGAGGGCTTCCAGCAGAGCGACCTCGAGGCGCAGGCCACCTTCGCCTCGCACCCGGCCCTCGTCGCCGGTCAGATCCACTCCTGGAACACCGCCGCCCTCGACTACACCTCGCAGGCGAAGCAGATGGAGAAGCTCGCCGGCGTCCTCCGCGAGTCGAAGGCGCTGTAAGGAGCACCTGCCCCGGTCCCTGCCCTTCGACAGGCTCAGGATCCGCCTGTCGAAGGGCCACGTCACCCGTGTGCACTTCGACAAGCTCAGTGACCGGCTCGGCCGGACCGCACGACTCGTCCGCACTCCACCCGTGTGTTCCCGACGCAGCAGGCCGGCTCCCGAGTGTGTCGAGGGCACATGGGCGGTCCTCGTGACAGCCGCTAGCCTCTTCAGGCGTCCCGGCCGTCCCGGTGCGCCCAACACGAAGGAGTGCCATGGCCATCGACAGCGCGCGCGGAAGCGACCCCCGCGGAACGGACACCGCCCGAGGACAGAGCGACATCGATCGCGACGGGCTCGACTCCCGGGTGCAACGCCGGAGGGCCATCCTCGCCAGCTCCGTCGGCACGGTCATCGAGTGGTACGACTTCACCCTCTACGGTCTGGCGTCGGCACTCGTCTTCGCCCCGCTGTTCTTCCCGGGCGCCGGCGACCTCGCCGGGCTGCTTGGCGCGTTCGCCGGCTTCGCGGTCGGCTTCGGTGCGCGCCCCATCGGCGGGCTCATCTTCGCCCACTACGGCGACAAGCTCGGTCGCAAACCCACGCTGCTCATCACGTTGCTCTTCATGGGCGTCGCGACCACGTTCATCGGGCTGCTGCCGACCGCCGAGACCATCGGTATCTGGGCGCCGATCCTCCTCATCGTCCTGCGGATCTTCCAGGGCATGGGATCAGGTGCCGAGTTCGCCGGCGCGATCACGATGGCGAGCGAGTCCGCCGACGTGAAGCACCGCGCGTTCGCCGCCTCCTTCCCCGGCGCCTCCGTCTACGTCGGCATGGCCCTCGCGACGACCGTGTTCGCCGTGGTGAGCGCACTGCCGACCGAGCAGTTCCAGAGCTGGGGCTGGCGCATCCCGTTCCTCGCGAGCGTCGTCATCGTCGCCTTCGCGCTCTACTTCCGCCTGCGCGTGAAGGAGACGAAGGCGTTCGAGAGCGCCGAGGAGCGCGGTTCGACGAGCTCGGCACCGCTCGTCGGCGCGATCCGCTCGCACTGGCGCGTGATCATCTGCGGGATGGCGCTGTTCGCGTTCGCGCTGCCGTGGGTCTACGTGGTGCAGGTGTTCTCGCTGTCGTACGTCACGGGCACCCTGACGGTGAACCCGACGGAGGCGCTCATCGGCCTGATCGTCGCCGAGGTCCTCACCATCCCGACGGCGCTGCTCTTCGGCCGTCTCGCCGACCGCATCGGTCGGAAGCCCGTCCTGATGGGCGCCGCGATCTTCGGGGTCCTGTACGCGTTCCCGATGTTCCTGCTCTACAACACGGAACAGTCGGTCGTCGTCGCGCTCGGCCTGATCCTCGGCCTGGCGGTCATCCAGGGCTCCACGATCGGCACCTCCGGAGCGCTGCTCGCGGAGATCTTCCCGACGTCGATGCGGTGGAGCGGCATCGCGCTCTCCCGCGAGATCCCGGCCGCGCTCGTCGGCGGCACCGTCCCGCTCGTCGCCACGGCCCTCGTCGCCGCGAGTGGCGGAGCCCCGTGGCTCGTTGCCGCGTACCTGCTCGTGCTCAGTGCGATCGGCATCGTCGGCATCGCGTTCCTCCCGGAGACCCTGCCGCGCAAGCAGCGAGGCTGACGTGTCCTCGGTCCCTGCCCTTCGACAGGCTCAGGATCCGCCTGTCGAAGGGCGACGTCACCCGTGAGCACTTCGACAAGCTCAGTGACCGGTACCGGGGACCCTGTCCTCCGGTCCCTGCCTACTCCTCGTCGTCCCAGGTCATGCGACGGCCCATCACGGGCACGGAGGCGAGGAGCTCGCGCGTGTACGCGTCCTCCGGTGCGGCGAGGACCGTCGAGGTGGGGCCCGCCTCCACCACCCGGCCGGCCTGCATGACACTCACCGAGTCGCACATGTAGTTGACGACGGCGAGGTTGTGCGAGATGAACAGCACCGTGAGGTCGAGTTCGCGCTGCAGCTCGCGCAGCAGGTTGAGGACGACGCCCTGCACCGAGACGTCGAGCGCCGAGGTGATCTCGTCCGCGATGAGCACCTCCGGTTCGGCGGCGAGCGCCCGGGCGATCGTGATCCGCTGCCGCTGACCGCCGGAGAAGGCGGACGGCAGCTCCAAGGCCCGGTCCGG
This sequence comes from Plantibacter sp. LMC-P-059a, assembly GCF_030209505.1. NCBI lineage: Bacteria > Bacillati > Actinomycetota > Actinomycetes > Micrococcales > Microbacteriaceae > Plantibacter > Plantibacter sp. LMC-P-059a. The sequence continues at coordinate 663,072 of NZ_JARVRZ010000002.1, forward strand.
GTCGATCTGCACGCGCTCGAGGAGCTCACCGACGCGTGACCGCTGCTCTGCGCGACTCCACGAGCGCCCGGTGGCGCGGGACCCCTCGGCGATCGACAGGCCGATCGGCATGCGCGGGTCGAGCGCGGAGTACGGGTCCTGGAAGACGAGCTGCACGCGGCGTCTGGCCCGACGGGCGGCGGCTGAGCGTCCGACGATGTCGGCACCGTTCAAGCGGATGCTCCCGGCTGTCGGGAGGACGAGACCGACGGCCGCTGCCGCGACGGTCGACTTCCCGGAGCCGGACTCCCCCACGAGCCCGTGGGAGGTGCCGCGGCGGACCGTGAGGTCGAAGCCGTCGACGGCCGTGTGGGCTGCCGCGCCGTGGCCGTAGCGGACGGTGAGCCCGGAGAACTCGAGACCGGTCATGCGCGCTGTCCTTCGGTGGTGGTGACGGGCCCTTCGACAGGCTCAGGGACCAGGAACGACTCGCCGATGACCGGGAGCGGCATGGTGCGGTCCGAGGTCATGTCGGGCACGCAGGCGATGAGCCCCTGGGTGTACGGGTGGCGGGCTTCGTGGAGGCGGTCGGCGTCGAGGGACTCGACGATGCGGCCGTCCTTCATGACGAGGATGCGGTCGCAGAAGCCGCTCACGAGGGCGATGTCGTGCGAGATGAGCAGGATCGCGGCGCCGGTCTGCACCTGTGCCTCGTGGAGCACCCGCAGGACCTGCCGTTGCACGGTCACGTCGAGCGCGGTCGTGGGCTCGTCGGCGATGAGCAGCTTGGGGCGTCCCATGAGGCCCATCCCGATCATGGCCCGCTGGCGCATGCCGCCGGACAGTTCGTGCGGGAACTGCTTCAGCCGTTTCGCGGGGAGCGGGATGCGGACGGACTCGAGCGCGGCCTCAGCCCGCTTCGTCGCCTCGGCCGTCGACAGGCCCTCGTGGACCTCGACGGTCTCGCGGAGCTGCTTGCCGATGGTGAGCGAGGGGTTCAGCGAGGTGAGCGGGTCCTGGAACACCATCGCGAGTTCGAGCCCCAGGCGGCTGCGCTCACCCGCGGTGAGGGGCGCGGTCATGTCGATCCCGCGGAAGGTCAGCTCGGAGGCCTGCACCGACGAGTCCGGTCCGAGCAGGGCGGCGATCGCCATCGCGCTCACCGACTTGCCGGATCCGGACTCCCCGACGACGCCGACGACCTCGCCGGGCATGATCGTGAGGCTGATCCCGTGGACGCGCTCGACGAGTCGACCGTCGCGGTCGGGGAACGCGACGCGGAGGTCGCGCACCTCGACGACGGGCGCCTCCTCGGTGGGGACGGCGGCCGTGGCGGCCTCGGTCGCCGCGCGCGAGCCGCGTCGTCTGGCTGGAGCCGGCAGGCCGAGCAACCGCTTCGACGACTCGTTCCAGAGCTCGCCGAGCTGGGTGAAGATGACGCCGCACACGACGAGCGCGATGCCGGGGCCGATCGCGGCCATCGGGTTGCCGTAGATGCGGGCGATGCCGAGACCGAGCAGGCGACCCCAGTCGTACTCGGGCGCCTGGACACCGAGGCCGAGGAAGGACAGCCCGGCGAACGCGAGGAGGGTGCCGGACGCCGAGACGGCCGCGTTCACGAGCATCGGCGGCAGCATGTTCGGCATCACGTGGCGGACGAGCACCTCGGCCTGGCCGACGCCGGCGATCCGGGCGGCCTTCACGTAGTCGCGGCCGATGAGCGAGGAGGCGAGCGTGTAGGTGAGGCGCGCGAAGGTCGGGACGCCCGCGAAGCCGACGGCGAGCATCGCACCGGTCGCGCTGGCGCCCCAGATGACGGAGAAGAACAGCGCCATGAGCAGCCACGGGAACGACAGGAGGATGTCGATGAGCGCCGTGACGAGGCGACGCAGCGGGCGCGGCAGCACCGTCGCGACGGCGCCGAGCAGCACGCCGCCGACGACGGAGATCGCCGTCGCGCCGAGCGTCAGCAGCACGGACACCCGCGTCGCGACCATGACCCGTGCGAAGACGTCGCGGCCGAGCTCGTCGGTGCCGAAGGGGTGGGCGAGGCTCGCGGTGGCGAGGCGGTCGGCGACGGAGGTCGTGTCGGCCGCCGTCCCCCACACGCTCGGGGCGACGACCGCGACCACGATGATGAGGAGCGCTCCGAGGGCGCCGGTCAGCCCGCGCGGGGTGCGCAGGCGGTCGAGCAGCGGTGAGCGACGGGTGCGGGTGGGTGTGCTCATGGGCTCAGCCCTCCGTGATCGACGAGCGCGGATCGATCGTCGCGAGTGCGACGTCGATGAGGAGGTTGAGGCCGAGGACGAGCATCGCGTACACGAGCACGATGCCCTGGATCATCGGGTAGTCCTTCGAGGTGATCGACGACACGATGCTCGTGCCGAGGCCGGGGATCGCGAACACCGTCTCGATGAGCACGGTGCCGGCGACCATGCCGGTGAGGATGATGCCGCCGATCGTCAGCGTCGACGTCACCATGTTCGGCAGCGCGTGCCGCAGGTAGACGAGGTGGGTCGGCAGTCGTTTGCTGCGGGCCGTCGTCATGTAGGGCATCTCGAGGACCGCGAGCATCTCGACGTGCACGATGCGCGCCAGGTAGGCCATGGGGCCGACGGCGAGCGCGACCACCGGCAGGATCGCCTGGTCGAACGAGCCCCAACCGGCCGCCGGGAGCACCTTCAGCCCGATGCTGAACACGGCGATGAGGCCGACTGCGAGCAGCAGGCTCGGGATCGCGATGAGGACCCCGAGGAGTCCGGAGACCCCGAGGTCGGCGAGGCGGCGACGGCCGGTCCGCGAGGACACCGCGGTGGCGACACCGATGGGGAAGGCGCCGATCGCCGCGAGGAGGAAGGACGCGACCGCGAGGGTGAGCGTCACCGGGAAGCGTTGCGCGATCGTGTCGGCGACCGGCCGCTGCGAGCCGATCGCCGTGCCGAAGTCGCCGCGGAACAGGCCGCTGACGTAGTTGACGAACTGCTCCGGCACCGGCACGTTCAGGCCGAGGTCGGCCCGGGTGCGCTCCACGAGCTCGGGCGTCGCGCTGTTCCCGAGTGCCGCCCGCACCGGGTCGCCCGGCACGAGCTGCACGATCAGGAACGTCGCGACGATGACGATGGCGAGGGAGACGAGCACCCGACCCAGTCGTCGGAGGATGAAGGAGGTCCGCGGCGAGAGTCCGCCGAGGACACCACGACCCCCTCGACGCGCGACCGCCGGGCCGCCGGGGCCCGTGGCCGGGTCGGTGGCCTGTCCGGTGGTCACGGTCGAGGGGATCGCCATGATCAGCCGACCATCCGGATGCTCGTCGGGCGGATGAAGTTCGGACGCTCGACCTCGGCGCCGTTCAGGTACAGGAAGTCCTGCGCGTCGGCGATGGGGAACACGTCCGTCCGCTCGATGAGCTTCGCCTCGGCCTGCTGCCAGAGGTCGCAGGTCTCCTCAGGGCTCGCCGTCTTCGCCTGCTCGGCGAGGGCGTCGTACTCGGGGTTGTCGACGAACATGAAGTTGTTGCCGCCCTTGTCCGGGGTCTCGCCACCGAAGAAGGTGTTCACGATGACCGGTCCGCCCGGGGCGATCTGGACGAAGCCGGTGTCCCAGTCGAAGGTCGAGAACAGCTGCTCGGACCAGGCGTTCGCGTCGTTGCCCGAGAGCTCCGTCGTGACGCCCAGCTCGTCCCAGGTCTGCTGCACGAGTTCGGCCGCTGCCGCGTGGCTCGGGGTCGCCGCGTCGTAGATGAACTTGATCGTCAGCGGCTCGCCGTCCTTCGAGCGCTTGCCGTCGGAGCCGAGCGTCCAGCCGGCCTCGTCGAGCAGTTCGCCGGACTTCTCGACGTCGGTCTCGGGGAGCGTCCACTGCGGGCCGTCGGCGACACAGAGGTAGGGGCTCTTCACGACGAGCGACTTGGACTCCTCGGCGGTGCCGTCGGTGACGACCTCGCCGACCTGCTCGCGGTCGATCGCGGTGACGAGCGCCTCACGGACGAGCGGGTCGGAGGTGGGGCGTTCCGGGCGCTCGTTGAAGAGCATCTCGCCGATCGGGTTGCGCACACCCTCGCTGCCGAGACCGGCGGCCTCGACGCGGTCCTGGTCGGCACCGCCGATGCTCGCGGCGTTCACGTCGCCGGAGAGCAGCAGGTTCGCGGCGGTCCCGGGGTCGGTGACGACGCGGACCTCGAAGGTGTCGGGCAGGCCCTTGGTGTCGCTCGTGACATCCCCTGGCCCCCAGGTGTAGTCGTCACGCTTCGTGAAGGTGTAGCTGGAGCCGGGCGTCGCCTTGTCCAGCGCGAAGAGGCCGGTGCCGTTCATCGTCTCGACGAGGGAGTCCGGGTCGTCGAGGCCGGCCTGGCAGACCATCTCGACGGTGCCGGTGTTGGCGAGGATGAACGGGTCGGGCGTCGTGCTCGTGACGGTGAGCTGATTGCCGTCGGCGGTCGCGGTCATCCGCTCGGAGACCTGCGCGCCGTAGTAGAAGGTCGCGTTGGCCGGGTCGGCGTTGTAGGTGATGTTCGCCGCGGCCGTCTCAGCGGTGAACGGGGTGCCGTCGGCGCAGGTGATGCCGTCCTTCAGCGTGTACGTGATGGAGGTGGCGTCCTCCTCCCAGCTCTCGGCCAGCCACGGGACGAGCTCGCCGTCGGCGTCGACGTACACGAGCGATTCGTAGTGGAAGCTGATGATCTCGCGGGCCTCGAGGCTGATCCCCGTCATGGGGACGAGGCTGCCGGGGTCGCCGCTCATCGCGGTGACGAAGGTGCCGCCGGAGACGTACTCGCCGGAGGAATCCGAGGATTGCGAGGAGGTACACGCGGTGAGGGCCACCGCGGTGAGCGCCGCGGTGGCGAGGGCCGCCGCGGCTTTCTGCTTGCTGTTCATGCTGGATCCTTCGTACTCGGGTGGCCGTGGTGCGCGGGTGGCCGGATCAGATGGGGTGAGGTGCAGTGCTGGAATGGCTGTGGTGCGTGGTGCCCGGTGCGGTGGTGCAGGGAATCGGCTGGTGCTGCCCGTCAGACGGGTTGTCTCGTCGCGGTCCCGATCCTGGCGAGCGGACCCGCCGCCTTCACGGAGACCTTGAGGGTGGGACGGGTCGCGTACGAGACGGGGGTCTCGAGCACGTCGACGATCTCGACCGTGCGCGGGTCTGCGCCGGCCTGGATCGCCTTCTCGATCGCGGAGCGTCCTGCCTCCTCGATGGCGGCTGCGCGGTCGGCGAAGTCGCAGAGCTGATCGGAACGCCCGCCGGCGAGCGCGATGGCCGCGCCGACCGCGTTGGCGACGTTGCCTCGCGCGGGGCGGAGCACCTCGCTCGCTCCGAGGACCGAGTCCGGCACGAGGAACCCGCCGCCGCCGACCACGACGAGCGGGAGGCCCGTGCGGCCGAGCGACATGCGTTCCACGGCGGATTCGATGCGTTCGTGGGCGACCCCGAGGGCGTGTTCGAGCGCCTGGCGGGTCGCGCGGTCGAGCGGCGGCAGCTCCCGGTCGGCGATGCCGAACTGGAGCGAGGCCGCGTCGGTGAGGGTCGGGGTGGAGCCGCCGAACAGCAGCGCCTCCTCGGTGAGCCGGTAGCCGACCGAGTCGTGCCGCGGGACGCCCGTCGCGGTGTCGACGATCGTGCCGCCGCCGAGGCCGACGCTCAGGATGTCGGGCATGCGGAAGTTCGTGCGCACGCCGCCGACCTCGCGGGGCAGGGTCGACTCGCGCGGGAAGCGGTCGACGAGCACGCCGAGGTCGCTCGTGGTGCCACCGACGTCGATGATGATCGCGTTGTCGGCACCGGAGAGGAACGCGGCGCCACGGATGGAGTTCGCGGGTCCCGAGCCGATCGTCAGGACCGGGTAGCGCGCCGCGTACTCGACGGCCATGAGCGTGCCGTCGTTCTGCGCGAAGTAGGTGGTCGCGTCGAGCTGCTCCTCGGCGACGACCGTGGTGAGGGCGGCCGTGACGTCGCGGGCGACCGCGTAGAGCGCGGCGTTCAGGACGGTCGCGTTCTCCCGTTCCAGGAGTCCGAGCGCGCCGATCTCGTGGCTGAGCGACACCGGGACGTCGACCCCGACGTGGTCCTGGACGAGCGCCTCGACCTCGAGCTCCTGCTCGGGGAACGACGGGCTGAAGATGCCGCAGACGGCGACCGCGTCGAAGGTGCCGGCGAGGGCGTCGAGTTCGCGCCGGATGAGGTCGCGGTCGAGCGGTGCGATCGGGTAGCCGTCGACGAGGTGGCCGCCGCCCGCGAGGACGCTGCCGGCGAGGACCACGTCGCGCAGCTCCCGCGGCCACCCGGCGAGGGGCGGGAGCGAGGTCGCGGCGGGCGAACCGAGCCGGATGACGACGACCCGACCGAGGTCACGGCGGTTGACGATCGCGTTCGTCGCGTGGGTGGTGCCGAGCATGACGCGGGTCACGAGGCCCCGGGCGTCGCCCAGTTGCTCCAGCACGTCGGCGAGCGCCGCGCGGATGCCGCCGGTGACGTCGCGCGTGGTCGGCTGCTTCGTCCACGAGACGACCTCGCCGTCGCCTGCGAGCGCCACGGCGTCGGTGTTGGTCCCACCGACGTCGATGCCGATGGCGAGTTCGCCCGAGGTGTCCGTGACGGTGCTGGTGCCGGCGTTCATCGGGTCGCTCCCAGGGTCTCGGCCGCACTCGTCGTGCCGAACGGTTCGTAGTCGAGGTCGTAGCCGAACGCCCGCGGGCCGGCGAGTTCGAGTCCGCGCGGCGTCCGCCACAGCGGGTCGCACGCCCAGGCGAGCACGCTCACCCGCTGGCCGAAGCGCAGCATCTCGGTGGAGATCGCGTCGCCCGTCTCCGAGTCGACGATGGTCACGAGGTCGGGCACGCTCACGATGACCGCGCCGTCCTCCATGACCACGAGGTTCTCGTTCTGGATCTCCACCCGCGTGAGGCGACCGCGGTGCTCGCCGATGCCCTCGACGGTCACGGAACCGCGGGTGAAGCCACCCTCGGTGCGGCGTTCGATGTCGACGACCTTGCCGCCCGTGATGAGCGCGGCCCCGAGTTCGTCGGTGAGCGCCTCGACCGGGTCGGTGGCGGTGAGCAGCCGACGCCCGACCTGCACGGCCCGGCTCACGCTGCCCTCGATGACGGCACCGCGGACGGTGTCGCGGTCCATGACGTAGTTCGCGCCGATCGAGATGGCACCGCTCGCGACGGTGAGGGCGCGGGCGTGACGCTCGAGCCACGACAGGCTGACGGGCCGCAGGATCGAGACGTTGCCGATCACGTCGCTCAACACGGCGTACCCGGGCGGGAGGTTCGCGACGTTCATCGCCGTCATCGGCGCCTCGGGGAAGGCGCGGCCCATGCCGTCGGCGTCGAGGATGCTCAGGCCGAGGCTCGCCGCCCACCCGACCGGACCGACGCCGTTGCTGCCGCCGATCTCCGTCGCCATGATCGTCGTGATGCGCTTGCCGGTGAGCCGCTGGATCTCCTCGACGATGATCTCGGCCTGACCGGTCGCCGCGAGCATCTCGAAGCCCACCGAGGGGGCGCCGATGCCGGACATCGCGACGACGACGTCGTGCTCGTCGAGGTCCGCGACCTGTTTGACCGGCACCGGGCCGTACTGCTCGAGTGCGATCTCGACGCCGAGCTGCGGGGTCTGCACCGCGCCGCCGCCGCCGGTGCCGAAGACGGCGCAACCGGCTGCGAGGGCGGGCACGTCGGCCAGGGTGATGCTCGTGACCGGGGTGGCCGACGCCGCGGACCGCGCGGCGGGGTGGTTCGTTGACATGTACCGAGCGTAGGCAGGGGTCGGAATCACGACAATGTTCCCGCAGCCCACACAATCGGGGCAGAATGTGCTCATGGCCCAAGTCACCGTCGCCGACGTCATCCTCCAAGCCGAACATCTCGGCGCTCGCTGCGTCGCCGGTTCCCCGGCCGACGTCCTCGTCACCGGCGTCGAGATCCTCGCCCTCGACGAGCTCAACGACGCCACCGAGCACGCCATCGCCGTCGTCACCACCCCCGACGGCGCCGTCCCCCGGCCGTACCAGGTGGACATCGCCATCCGCCGGGCCATCGCGGCGGGGTGTGCGGCGCTCCTGTTCGTCGGTGAGTTCCCCATCGCCGAGACCTCGCGCGCGCTCGCGGGCCGCGGCGGCCTGCCCGTCATCATGAGCCAGGGCATCGCCTCCGATCTCGCCGTGCTCATGGACCGCACCATCCGCGGCGGGGCCGAGGAGGCGATGTCGCGAGCGGAGTTCGCGATCCAGCGCGTCATCGCGGCGTCCGCCGCCGAGACGGAGCAGGCCTCCGGCGTCGGCGTCCGGGAGGCGATCCTCGAGGTCGCGAGCACCACGCTCGGCGTCCCCGTCACCCTCGTCGAGGACGCCGGCGCGAGCTGGCTCGAACCCGACGCCGTGTGCATCGGCGAGATCCCCATCGGCCGGGTGCACGCCGAACGCGACGACCCCGCCGCCGCCATCGCGCTCCCCGTCATTGCCTCGGTGCTGTCGCGGGCGCTGCAGCGCGAACTCCACGGTCGCTTCGGCTCCGTGCGGTCCCGGGCGGAGCTCATCATCGAGTTGATCTTCGCGGAGTCCTCCCGCATCGACGGCTTCGCGATGGACGCCGTGCGCGCCGGCCTCCCGCTGCAGCTGTCGCACGCGGTCGCGTGGTTGACCCCGAAGCATGTGACCGACCCGGACCGACGGGCGCCGACGGTGCTCGCCCCCTCCGTCGAACTCTTCGCCCTGCAGCTCGTCGACCAACGCGACGAGCAGTGGCACCTGGCGATGCGCCGCGACGAGATCGTCGTCATCGCCTCCGAGGAGCTCGGGGCGGCGGACCACCAGCGGCGCCTCCGCGACGTCATGGAGCGCATCGTCGCGCACGCCTCGTCGGTGGCCGGGCCCGAATGGACGTTCACCGTCGGCCTCGGCACACCGCAGAGCGGGGCTGCCGGGCTGCGGCAGTCGGCGACGGAGGCCAGGGTCGCGGCTGAGGCGGCGATCGCGGGTGGTCGGTTCGGCACGATGGAGGCGACCGACGTCACCGGGCTGCGCCGGGTGCTCCTCGACTTCTACGCCTCACCGCTCAGTCGGACGCTGCTCGACGACATCCTGTCGCCGCTCGACGACCTCGGGCCGGAGCGCGCGGCGATCGCGGTCCGGACGCTCCTCGCCTACCTCAGCCATCGGAACTCGCTCGTACGCGCCGGGGCGGAACTGAACCTCCACCCGAACGCGGTGAACTATCGGATCCGCCGCATCGAGCAGTCGCTCGAGCTCGACCTGGCAGATCCCGACGTGCGCTTCGCGGCCGAACTCGCCTGTCGCGTTCGCCTGATCGGCATGCCGTAGAGAACCCCGGTCCCTGTACTCCCGGCCCCGGTTCCTGAGCCTGTCGAAGGGCGGCCCCGGTCCCTGTCCTGCACCACCCGGTCCCTGAGCTTGTCGAAGGGCAGCCCCGGTCCCGGCCCATCCTCAAGACCCGGTCCCTGAGCCTGTCGAAGGGCCCACGCACGACCCTCCCGGCGGTGACACCTCGTCCGGGGCGCATTTCGACAAGCTCAATGACCGGATGAGCTCCGCGCCGTGCGCACGATGCCCGCGACGAGCGTCGGCCACAGCTCCGCCGGGATAAGGTGCCCCATGTCGGGCAGGACGTGCAGTTCGGCAGCCGGCATCGCCTCGGCGATGTCCACGGCCGAACTCCAGTGCAGCACGTCGTCCTCGCGTCCGTGGAGCACGAGGGTGGGCACGGTGACCTCGCGCAACCGGTCGAGCCGCTCGGGTGCGCGGCGGAGAGCCGCCCACTGCCGGCTGTAGCCCTCGGGCGCGTAGCCGCGGTCGTACGCCTCGCCCGTCGCCCACGCCTCCCATGCGGTGTCGGGCTGGTACCGGGCTCCCGGAACGGGCGCGGCCAGCTCGGCCATCGCGGCGACGGACTCCTCGCGGCTGGTCCGCACCGGTTCGACGAGCAGTTCCGGCCGCTCGCCGTGCAGGATGTAGCGCGGGTCCTGGCCGGGGATCGTCGACAGCAGGCCGAGGCTCAGCACACGCTCGGGGTGCTCGAGGGCGACCATCTGCGCCATCATCCCGCCCATCGAGTGGCCGACGAGGTGCGCCGCTGCGACCCCGAGGTGGTCGAGCACACGGAGGACGTCGTCACCCATGTCGCCGAGCGAGTAGCCGCCGTCGACGTCGTGTTCGCCACCGAAACGCTGGGAGAACCCGACGTCACGGTTGTCGAACCACACCACCCGGAAACCTTCGCCCACGAGCATCGCGCGGAGTTCGGGGCGCCACGCGATCATCTGCGCGCCACCGCCGGCGATGAGCACGATCACCGGGTCGGCGGGGTCGCCCTCGACCTCGTAGTAGATCGAGACGTCGTCGGTGTCGGTGTACGGCATGTGGTGCCCACTCTCCTCGTGATCGGTTCCGAGGTTAACGCGCAGCCGGACCACACACCATGTTTCGGTGCACCACGCTTCAGGTGGGGACTGTGCCGGGCACCCAAGGCTCCGGAGTCAGAGCGGCGCGGGTAGGCTCGCGCCATGAGCGCTGAACCACTCTCCGGAGACGACTCCCTGCATCTGCCCGAGTTCGAGACCCCGCCGAGCGAGCCGATGCCGCTCGCCCAGGCGTGGTTGGCCTCAGCCGTGGAGCGCGAGGTGAGTGAGCCCCGCTCGATGACCCTCGCCACCGCAACCGCCGTCGGCGTGGTCAGCGCCAGGACCGTGGACGTGAAGACGATCGACGACCGTGGCCTGGTGTTCGGCACCTCGACCGAGAGCCGCAAGGGCGGTCAGTTGACGGAGAACCCGAGCGCCGCCCTGCAGGTGTACTGGCGCGAGACGATGCAGCAGCTCCGCTTCGAGGGCCGGGTCGAGCGGTTGAGCGACGAGGAGTCGGACGCGCTGTTCGCCGACCGCTCGCCGAAGTCCCGGGCCGCCACGGCGGTCGCGCACCAGTCGACGCCGTTCACCGACGGCCCGGAGGAGACGCTCGACGCGCTCATCGTCCGCGCGAACGAGCTGCTCGAGCGTTCGGGTGACGACGTGCCGCGGCCGGCCACCTGGGTCGGCTACCGACTCGTCCCCGACATGGTCGAGTTCTGGCACGCCAGTCGCGACCGCATGCACCGGCGACTCCGCTACCTCGCGGCCGACGGCGGCTGGATCGTCGACCGCCTGCAGCCGTAACGCCGCACAACCCGCCCTTCGACACTTCGACAGGCTCAGTGCGGCGCAGCTCGGGGACCGAGAACCCGGTCCTTGCGCGAACCCCTCGGTCATTGAGCCTGTCGAAATGCGCCCGGACAACCCCGCCCTTCGACAAGCTCAGGGACCGGAAGACCTGACCACGCCCTTCGACAAGCTCAGGGACCGAAAGCTCCTGACCCCGCCCTTCGACAAGCTCAGGGACCGGAGGACCTGACCCAGCCCTTCGACACTTCGACAGGCTCAGTGCGGCGCAGCTCAGGGACCGAGAAGCAGCCCGGCCCCCGCCCTTCGACAGGCTCAGGGACCGGGCGCCCGCGCTACCTCGGCGCTCGGACGATGACGACGCCACCGGCGGGCGGCTCGACGACGGCCGTCCCGTTGTCTGCGTCCACCGCGATCACGTAGGCACCGACGGCGACCCGCTGCACGCCCGCCGAAGCCGGGTGCACGATGACGTCGAGACCGGGCTCCACGCGGGAGACCTGCTGCTCGCCCGGGTCCGGGTCCGTCGTCAGCACGTGCGCCGGGTGCGTCCGCTCGGCGGCCGCAGCCGCCTCACGCCGGGTCAGCTCGCTGGAGGGCGACGCCACGTGGGCGGCGGTCGCCGCGGTCACGCCGGCACCGAGGGCAGCCGTCTCCGCGCCGTCGACCGCGCTCCGCGGGGTGTCCTGCTGCGGCGCCGTCGCGACCGAACCGGTGTTGTGCGGGTGGCTGCGCTCGAGCGCGGCGCCCTCCACGTCGACGTTCGGCAGGATGCGGTCGAGCCACTTCGGGATCCACCAGGCGCTCGTCCCGAGGAGGTGCATGATCGCCGGGATGAGCAGCATGCGGACGACGAACGCGTCGACGAGCACACCGAACGCGAGGCCGAAGCCGATCGACCGGATCATCGCCGAGTGGGAGAAGATGAACCCGCCGAAGACGGAGATCATGATGATCGCTGCGGCCACGACCACCGTGCGACCGGCGTGGAGACCGCGGCGCACCGCGAGTCGGGCCGGAGCACCGTGGGCGTACGCCTCGCGCATGCCGGACACGAGGAACAGCTGGTAGTCCATCGCGAGGCCGAACAGGATGCCGATGAGGATCGTCGGCAGGAAGCTCAGGATGGGCCCCGGGTCGTGGACGCCGAACACCGGGCCGAGCCAACCCCACTGGAAGATCGCCGTGATGCCACCGAACGTGGCCGCGAGCGACAGCATGAAGCCGAGCGTCGCGGTGACGGGCACGAGGATCGAGCGGAACACCAGGATCATGATGATGAGCGACAGCCCGACCACGAGCGCGAGGTAGAGCGGCAGGGCGTCGGACAGCTGCTTCGAGACGTCGATGTTGCCGCTCGCACTGCCGGCCACGCCGAGGTCGACGTCGCCTGACAGCGGCGACAGGTCGCGGAGGTCGCGGACGAGCTGCTCCGTGGAGACCGCGTTCGGGCCCTCCTCGGGGATCACCTGGAACGCGAGGACGCTGTTGTCGTCCGAGGCGCCGACGGGGGCGACGGCCTTCACGTCCTGCACGTCGGCGATCTTCTGACCGATGCGCACCTGCTCCTCGAGCACCTCGTCATCGGTCGCGGCGTCTGGCAGGGTCGCGACGACGAGCAGCGGGCCGTTGACGCCGGCACCGAACTTGTCCTCGATGAGCGTGTAGGACTTGTACTGGGTCGAGTCGACGGCCTCTGAGCTGCCGTCGGGCAGGCCGAGCCGCATGTCGAGTGCCGGCAGGGCGACGACGCCGAGGACGACGAGCCCGGCCACGAGGGTGCCGATCGCACGGATCGTGCCCATCGGCTTGGTCGGGACGGCGTCGGGGCGCGGGGTGCCAATGGACGCGCGGGCCTTGCGGCTGAGGATCCGCAGGCCGAGCAGCGACAGCAGCGCCGGCGTGAGGGTGACGGCGAGGAGGATGGCGACGGCCACGCAGATCGCGCCGACGGTGCCCATCATGCCGAGGAACGGGATGCCGGTGACGTTGAGCGCGAGGAGCGCGACGAGCACCGTGGACCCGGCGAACACGACCGCGTTGCCCGAGGTGCCGTTCGCGAGGCCGATGGACTCGTGGAGGTCGACGCCGTCGAGCAGCTGCTTGCGGTGGCGGTTGAGGATGAACAGCGAGTAGTCGATCCCGACGGCGAGCCCGAGCATGACGCCGAGCACCGGGGTGATGGACAGCATGTCGACGACACCGGACATCGCGAGCGAGGCGGTGACGCCGACGCCGACACCGACGATCGCCGAGACGAGCGGGAGCGATGCGGCGATGACGGTGCCGAGCATGACGAGCAGGGTGATCGCGGCGATGATCAGACCGATGGCCTCACCGACGCCGAACAGCTGCGGGAGGCTCTGCGCGAGCTCGTTGGAGAACTCGACCTCGACGCCGGAAGGCACGTCCTCGGAGACCTGGTCGATGACCGACTGCTTCGTCTCGGGCGTGACCTCCTGCTGGCGCTGCTCGAAGACGACGTTCGCGACCGCGGTGGTGTCGTCGGTGGAGACGGTACGGATGCCGGAGGAGAGGTCGAGCAGCTGCGAGGAGAGTTCGAGCTTCGTGCTCTGCTCGTCGATCGTCGCGAGGTTGTCGGTGATCGTGGTCTGCTGGGCGTCGAGCGCGGCCTGCTGCTGGGTGATCGCCGCCTGCTGCGTGTCGAACTGGGCCTGTGCGGCGGCGGGGAGCGTGCCGCCGGCCGCCTGCTGGGCCTGCGCGAGCGCGGCGCTCAGCTGCGTCTGTGCGGCGGTGAGCTGCTCCTGGCCGGCGTCGAGCTGCGCCTGTCCGTCGGTCAGCTGCGTGCGACCGGCGTCGACCTGCGCCTTGCCGTCGGAGATCTGCTTCGCCTGGTCGGCGATCGTCTCCTGGGTCTCGAAGGGGTTGACGGTGGAGTCGACGCCCTTGAGGTCGGCGGTCTCGTCGAGCAGCTCGCCGATCGCGGTCTTCTGCGACTCGGTGAAGGCGTCGCCGTCCTTCGTGTGGAAGACCATCGCGCCGGTGCCGCCGGACGCACTCGGGAACGACTCCTCGAGCTGGTCGGTGACCTTCGCCGTCGGCGTGCCCGGGATGGTCACAGCGCTCGACAGCGTGCCGCCGAATGCGAGGAACGCGCCGACCGAGATGCCGAGGATCACGATCCAGGAGATGAGGACGGCCCACGCGCGGCGCGCGGAGAAGCGTCCGAGGCGATACAGCAGTTCAGCCAAGGGAGTCTCGATTCTTCGGGAGAGGTGCGGGGACGGAGGGGATGGGATCAGTGCGTGGAGCCGTAGCCCGTGCGGACGCTCGCGATGAGCCGTTCCAGCAGGGTGGTCCAGAGTGCACGGGCATCATCGTCCGTGGTGGCGCCGGTGCTCGCGATCCAGTGGTGCGCGAGCACTTCGACGCCGTGCATGAGGGAGGACACGAGGAAACCGGCCTCGAGTTCGTCGACATCGGTGTTGCGCTCGGCCAGCTCGTGGGCGAGCTCCTGGGTGGTGCGGGAGAAGGTGGCCTGGAAGAGCTGCTGCGGCCGGGAGTCCTCGGGGGCGAAGCCGCCGAGCGCGTTCCAGAGGAAGGCGATGACACGGGGGATGTCGGTCGTGCGGAGGGCTGCGGCGACGTCCTCGAACATCGAGGCGCGCGACCCCGGGCCGGCCGGGCGCGCGTTGACGGCGGCGCGGAAGCTCTCGATCACGACGGCCAGCTCCTCGGTGCAGGAGGTGGTGACGAGGTCGTCGACGGAGGAGAAGTGGTTGAACACCGTCCGCCGTGAGACGTCGGCGCGCTCGGCGATGACGTCGACGTTGAAGCCCGCGATCCCCTGCTCCGCGATCATGACGCGGGCGGCGTCGAGGATCGCCCGATGGTGGCGCGCACGCAGGGCGGCGCGTCGATCCTCGGCGGGGGCGGTGGTGGACACGTGGGTACACTACGTGCACCGATGCACGGAGTGCAACTTCTTGACACCGGGTTCACCGAGTTGCCAGCAACGCGTCACCGCAGCGCCGGCGGACGAACGGTCGGACCCTACGGACGGAGGGTCGGGCGGGCGAGGCCCAGCCCCGCCAGACTGGGAGCATGAGCACCCCAGACACCCTCGACTCCCCGCGCACCGGCTCCGTGCCCGTCGCCGGCACCCCGCGCGACCGCACCGCCTGGGCGTCCGTCGCCGTGATGATGGCGACGAGCTTCGTGCTCGTGCTCGCCGAGTTCCTCCCGCCGAGTCTCCTGCCGTCCATGGCCGCGTCGCTCGGCATCTCAGAGGGGCAGGCCGGCCAGGCGGTCACGGCGACGGCCTTCGTCGGGTTCCTGACCGCGCCGACCATCGGCATCCTCGTCCCCCGCCTCGACCGCCGCCTGCTGCTCGTCCTCCTGGCGGCCGCGGCCGCGGTCTCGAGTGCCCTCGTCGCGATCTCCGGCGACTTCGTCATGCTGCTCATCGCCCGCCTGCTCCTCGGTGCGGCACTCGGGGCGTTCTGGGCCATGTCGATCGCGATCGCCGCCCGCCTCTCGGCCCCGAAGCACCTCGGTCGCGCGATCATGCTGGTGAACACCGGGACGACCGTCGCGACCGTCGCCGGTGTCCCGGTGGGCACCTATCTCGGGTCGATCATGGACTGGCGGCTCATCTTCGCGGCCGTCGCGGTGATCACCGCCGTCGTCGCCGTCGCGCTGCGGCTCGTCCTCCCGCCCGTCGCGCCGGCACCGTCGAGCGGCGGGCTACGGTCGCTCGTCGACACCCTCCGGGTCCCCGGCATCCGCATGGGCCTCACGGGTCACATCCTCACCGTGCTCGGACACTTCATCGCGTTCACCTACATCCGGCTCGCGATCGAGCGGGTGCCCGACCTCGATGCCGCCGGCGTCGCCGTCCTGCTCGCCGCGTTCGGCCTCGGTGGGGTGGTCGGCAACTTCGTCATCGGCCTGCTCGTCGACCGCCACCTGGCGGCGCTCCGCTACGTGGTCCCGGCGCTCATCGGCGTCTCGATCGCGCTCGTGACGGCGTTCCCCGGGCAGCCGTGGATCGTGACCATCGCGATCACCACCTGGGGCATGGGCTTCGGCGCGTGGCTCACGACGCTGAGCACCTGGATGGGCCGGCTGGTCCCCGACCGCATGGAGTCCGGCGGCGGACTCGTGGTCGCCGGGTTCCAGCTCGCGATCACCGTCGGCGCCGGTGTGGGCGGCATCCTCGTGGACGCCGTCGGCATCGTGCCGGCGCTCATCGTCGCCGCGAGCTCGACGATCGTCGGCGGGGTCATCTTCGGCTCGGCGCGCACCGCGCGCTGATGCAGCAGCGCCGGCGCCGTTTGCCGGGGCTCGACGCCTACGCGGCGGCGGCCTCGGCTCGCCAGCGGGCGGGCGTCAGGCCCGTGTACCGCTGGAAGGCGCGCGCGAAGCCGTCCTCGGAGGCGTAGCCGAGCTCGCCGGCCAGCTCCGCGATCGTCGCCCCGCCCGTGATGATGAGCCCCTTCGCGGTCTCCATCCGGACCGTCGTGAGATAGGCGCGCGGGGTGTGACCGACCACCTGCCGGAACCGCTCGGCGAACGCGGAACGCGACATCATCGCGATGCGGGCGAGGCTCTCGAACGTCCACGGACGCCCGGGTTCGGCATGCAGGGCGTCAAGGACCGCGGCGATGTGCGGGTCGCCGATGCGTTGCAGCCACCGCTCAGGCGCGCACCCGGCCTCGTTCCAGGACCGGAGGGCGGCGGAGACGATCGTGGTCGCGATCCGGCTGCAGATGACTGCGTCGCCGGGGCGTGCGCGGCCGCTCGGGCCGGGGCATCCCATGCCCTCGATGAGCGCGACCATGGACCGCTCCTGACCGGCGAAGTCCCGCACGGTCAGTGTCTCGGGCAGGGTGTCGGCGACCGCCTGCCGCTGCCGCGACGGTTCGAGACCGACCTCGAGCACCTCGGCGTCGCCGAGCGACAGCAGACCGGTCGTGTGCGCGCGGGGGAAGAACACGAGGTCGCCGGCGTCGAGGTCGAGGGCGCCCTCCGGCGTGGTGAGCCTTGCGCGTCCGCTCGACACGTACAGGAACCCGGAGGCCGGGTGCCCGCGGTCGAGGCGGGAACCGGCCGCGAGGCGGTCGCGGTACGTGCCGTGGATCGTCCACTCGAGGCTCGCGAGCGCGCGGTCGAGGGTGTCTGGTGCGGACTCGGCGACAGCCGGCAACGTGAGGGTCACACCTGGGCGAACGCGATCACGCCCGGCGATGTTCCACAGGCGTCCGATTCCGCCTCAGCGGCCGTCGACGACGGACATGAACCCGGCGAAGGCGAACGCCGCCGGGATGACGTACAGCAGGGTGCGGGTGACGAGCCAGGTCGCCGCCCCGACGACACCCCACAGCGCGTGGAAGCGGGCGCGGACCCGGAGTCGTCGGCCGTCCTCGGAGACGACCGTCCGCCCCTTCGTCCACTGCTGCTCGGCCTCCATGGCCTTCCGGGCGGCATCGAGGACGCTCTCGGCGTCCTGCCCCACCACCCGTTCGTCGCGGTACCGTTCGGCCTTCCGGACGAGCCGCGGGACGAGGTCGGTGAGGATGGCGTCGATGGCGATCCACGGCGCCGGGTAGGCGAAGTCGGCTGCGGGCTTGCTGAAGAACACGACCCGGTCGTCGAGGATCTCGACGTTGTAGTACGCGGCGGTGCTGATGAGCGACGACATCACGTCCGGCGTCAGGACGTACCGGGCGTCGACCCCGTAGCCGGCGGGCGCGTACACCCGGAACCAGCGGTCGAAGTCGCCCTCGAGCGAGATCAGACCACCGCGGTCGAGGCCGGGCGGCAGGTCGCTGCGGACGGTGTCGTTCCTCGTCGCGTCGAGGAGGAGGTGCGGCAGCGGCGCCGGCAGCCGGACCACGAGGTAGTGCCAGTCCCCCGAGCGCCTCGCCTCGTTGAGAAGGTTGCCGAACTCGACCTCGTCCCGGACGAACCGGGGGTCCGACAGGAACTGTGGCCCGGGAGTGGAGACGAACGCGTTGTGGTACTTCCCGGTCGTGGTGATGAGCGAGGAGAACATCGCCCGCGACTTCGGCTCCTCGGTGAAGCCGTTCTCCACCGCGGTCAGGTGTCGCCGCCACTCGGCCAGGCGGGCTTTCGGCGACGGCGGCCGTTGCGACCAGCGCAGCAGGAACCAGGCGCCCGCGAGCAGCCCGACGAGGATGAGCACGGCGACGACCAGGCCGATGACGTCGTCGGGTTCGACGCGACTGTCGTGGTATTCGTCGACGCTGACACCGACCGAGACGAGGGCGATCGCCAGGTACCAGAGGACGAGGCTGAAGTAGAGGTGGAAGACCACTCGGCGCCCGGTGGGTACGCCCTTGGACCGGGCCGAGCGTCGCTCCTCCGCGATCGCGGCGGCGACCTCGTCCTCGGGCGCCGTCAACCACCGCAGTTCCACCGACCAGATCCCCTCGACGCTTCAGCGATCCAGCCTAGGCCAGCGCGCGCGGGACTATACGCCTGTCGCCGCCGAGATCACAGAGCCCACGGGAATCGATCCGAGCTCCCAGGCTGGTCTGGAGCGCTCAGGGCGGACGGCTCGAGTGGCTCTGATCAGAGAGGAACACCATGTACTTCCACGTGCAGCGGTTCATCAACGAGATCGCCGAGGACGAGCCGGACCCCGCGGCGGCAGCAGCCCTGCAGGAGGGGCTCGGCGGCCAGTTCGGCGAGATGCGCACCATGATGCAGTACCTCTTCCAGGCCATGAACTTCCGTGGGCCGGCCGGGAAGCCCTACCGTGACCTCATCCAGGGCATCGGCACCGAGGAGATCAGTCACGTCGAGCTCATCGGCACGACCATCTCCCGCCTCCTCGACGGCTCGCCCGCCTACCAGGGCAAGCAGACGGACCCGGTGGACCAGCCGGGTGCCGGCGGAGCGACACCGCTGTCGATCGCCCTGTCGGAGGTCAACACGCACCACTACCTCGTCGCGGCGCAGGGGGCCATGCCGGTGGACGCGGCCGGCAACCCGTGGAACGGCAGCTGGGTGTACAACTCCGGCAACCTCGTGCTCGACCTGCTGTACAACCTCATGCTCGAGTCGACGGGTCGGCTGCAGAAGTGCCGCCTGTACGAGATGACGTCGAACAAGACGGCCCGCTCGACGATCGCCTACCTGATCGTCCGCGACCAGGCGCACGAGAACGCCTATGCGAAGGCCCTCGAGACCCTCGGCGTGAACTGGAAGTCGTCACTGCCGATCCCGAAGACCAACGCGGAGCAGTTCCCCGAGGTCAAGCTCCTCGTGGACCAGGGGCTGCAGAGCAAGCAGTTCTCGTTCGACCTCGCCGGCCAGTCCGAGGCGGGCCGGATCTTCCAGGGCATGTCGCCGTCGAACGACGGCACCGAACTGGACGCGACGCAGCAGGCTCCGGAGGGCGTGCCGTCGACGATCGCGCCCGAACGGTTCGAGGAGTTCTCCCCCGGTCTCGACACCGATCTCCTCGCGCTGATCCAGGCGACGGCGGAGATGGAGCTCGCCGACATCGACGCGACCTTCGGGCCGCTGAAGTAGAGGATCGTCGTCGGACCCGGCCAGGGTCGACGGAGTGGACGGGAGGTCCGGGCGCAGCTGCCCGGGCCTCCCGTTTCGGCTTGTGCACCACACACCGTAGGGAGGTCGTGAGGATCGACGCGGAAGGCGTATGGAAACCGTGAGGACGGCCGATCCGGGCTGCTGACGGGTGTTGGCTCTGAGCTGTCCCGAACGGGACGCATCAGCACCACGCACCATTCACACACTGGAGTCCTCTTGCTCGACCTCGTCTACGTGCTCGGCGTCATCGCCGTGTTCGCTGTGGTCGGCCTCGTCGCCCGGGGAGTGGAGAGACTGTGATCGTCTTCGAACTCCTCGCCGCCGTCCTGGCCGCAGCCGCCGTCGTGTACCTCGTGTACGCACTCGTGAAACCCGAGAGGTTCTGATGCAGACCCTCTTCGCGATCCTCCAGGTCTCGACCCTCGTCCTGGTCCTCGTGCTGCTCTACCGTCCACTCGGTGAGTACCTCGCCCGGGTGTACACCTCCGTCAAGGACTTCGCCGTCGAACGCGGCTTCTACCGCGTGATCGGCGTCGACGCCCGCTCCGAGCAGACCTGGCAGGCCTACCTGCGCGGGGTGCTCGCCTTCTCGCTCGTCGGCGTCCTCCTCGTCTACGCCCTCCAGCGTGCGCAGGCCGTCCTGCCCTTCGCGCTCGGCCTCCCCTCCGTGCCGGAGGGCCTGTCGTTCAACACGGCCGCGTCCTTCGTCGCCAACACCAACTGGCAGTCGTACTCCCCCGAGGTCACGATGGGCTACACCGTGCAGCTCACGGGCCTCGCGGTGCAGAACTTCGTCTCCGCCGCCGTCGGCATCGCGGTCGCCATCGCCCTCGTCCGCGGCTTCGCGAGCCGGCGCAGCGGCACCATCGGCAACTTCTGGGTCGACCTCACCCGCGGCACCCTCCGCGTGCTGCTGCCGCTCTCCGTCGTCATGGCGGTCGTGCTCATCGCGGGCGGCACCATCCAGAACCTCAACGGCTTCACCGACGTCGGCACCATCACGGGTGCGACGCAGACCATCCCGGGTGGACCGGTCGCCTCGCAGGAGGCCATCAAGCTCCTCGGCACGAACGGCGGCGGGTTCTTCAACGCGAACTCCGCGCACCCCTTCGAGAACCCGACCGCATGGACGAGCCTCGTCCAGAACATCCTCATGCTCGCGATCCCGTTCTCCCTGCCGCGCACCTTCGGCCGCATGGTCGGCGACCACAAGCAGGGCTACACGATCCTCGCCGTCATGGGCGTCATCTTCCTCGCCTCGTTCTCGATCCTCACGGCCCTCGAAGCCCGTGGCCTCGGAGCGGCACCGATGGCGGCCGGCGGCGCGATGGAGGGCAAGGAGCAGCGCTTCGGGGTCTTCGCCTCGACGCTGTTCGGTTCGACCTCGACGCTCACCTCCACCGGTGCCGTCAACTCGATGCACGACTCCTACACGGCTCTCGGCGGCATGATGCCGATGATCAACATGATGCTCGGCGAGATCGCCCCCGGCGGCGTCGGCTCAGGCCTGTACGGCATGCTCGTGCTCGCCGTCATCGCCGTGTTCATCGGTGGGCTGCTCGTCGGGCGGACCCCGGAGTACCTCGGCAAGAAGATCGGCCCACGGGAGATCAAGCTCGCGAGCCTGTACATCCTCGTGACGCCGACGCTCGTCCTCGCCGGGACCGCACTGAGCTTCGCGATTCCCGGCGTCCGCTCGGATGTCGAGACGACGTCGATCTGGAACCCGGGCCTCCACGGCCTCTCCGAGGTCCTCTACGCCTTCACCTCCGCCTCGAACAACAACGGCTCCGCGTTCGCCGGCCTCACCGCGAACACCCCGTGGTTCAACACGGCCCTCGGTGTCGCGATGCTCCTCGGTCGTTTCGTCCCGATCGTGCTCGTCCTCGCGCTCGCCGGTTCGCTGGCCGCGCAGGACCGGGTGCCGTCGACCGCCGGAACACTCCCGACCAACCGGCCGCAGTTCGTCGGCCTCCTCACCGGTGTCGCCGTGGTCATCACCGCACTCACCTACTTCCCCGTACTCGCGCTGGGTCCCCTGGCGGAAGGGCTGTCATAAACCATGTCCACCACGCACACGCTTCCCGCCCCGGCGGATCCCGAGCAGGAGCAGGACCACCATCACGAGCCCGCGAAGGCCGCGTTCGGTCCGGCGCAGCTGCTCGCCGCGACCCCCGGCGCCTTCCGCAAACTCGACCCGCGACTCATGGTCAAGAACCCGGTCATGTTCATCGTCGAGGTCGGGGCCGCACTGACCACCGTCCTCGCGATCGCCGAACCGTTCCTCGGCGGGGCGCAGGAGTCCGGCGGGTCGGCCGTGCCGGCGTCCTTCACCTGGGGCATCGCGATCTGGCTGTGGCTCACCGTCGTGTTCGCGAACCTCGCGGAATCCGTCGCCGAGGGCCGCGGCAAGGCCCAGGCCGACAGCCTCCGCAAGACGCGCACCTCGACGCTCGCCAACCAGGTGACGGCCTACGAACCCGACACCGACCCCTCGGCCGAGCACGCGGCGATCGGGCAGGTCTCCTCCGCGGACCTCACGCTCGGCGACGTCGTCGTGGTGACCGCCGGCGAACTCGTCCCCGGTGACGGCGACATCGTCTGGGGCATCGCCTCGGTCGACGAGTCGGCCATCACGGGTGAGTCGGCCCCGGTCGTCCGCGAGTCCGGTGGCGACCGCAGCGCCGTCACCGGCGGCACCCGGGTGCTGTCCGACCGCATCGTCGTCCGCATCACCTCGAAGCCCGGCGAGACTTTCGTCGACCGCATGATCGGCCTCGTCGAGGGCGCGGCGCGGCAGAAGACGCCGAACGAGATCGCGCTCAACATCCTCCTCGCGAGCCTGTCGATCGTGTTCGTCATCGTCGCACTCACGCTCAACCCGATCGCCTCCTACGCCGCGGCCCCCGTCAGCGTGCCGGTGCTCATCGCCCTCCTCGTCTGCCTCATCCCGACGACCATCGGCGCCCTCCTCTCCGCGATCGGCATCGCCGGCATGGACCGGCTCGTGCAGCGGAACGTGCTCGCGATGTCGGGTCGTGCGGTCGAAGCGGCCGGCGACGTCACGACCCTGCTGCTCGACAAGACGGGCACGATCACCTACGGCAACCGCCAGGCGGTCGAGTTCATCGCCCTCCGCGGTGTCACCCCGGACGAGCTCGCGCAGGCCGCCGCCCGGTCCTCGCTCAGCGACCCGACGCCCGAGGGCAAGTCGATCGTCGACCTCGCCGCCGAACGGGGTGTCCACCTCGGCGGATCCGTCGCGGGCGAGATCGTCCCGTTCACGGCGCAGACCCGCATGAGCGGCCTCGACCAGCCGGACGGCGCGCAGATCCGCAAGGGCGCCGGTTCGGCCGTGCTCGCCTGGGTGCAGGAGTCGACCCCGCTCGACGAGGCGATCCGCGCCGAGCTCCAGGAGCACGTCGAAGCGGTGTCCGCCGGCGGTGGCACCCCGCTCGTGGTGGCGCAGACCGACACCACCGGCACCGCCCGGGTCCTCGGTGTCGTCCGGTTGAAGGACGTCGTCAAGGCCGGCATCGCGGAACGCTTCGCCGAGCTGCGCGCGATGGGCATCCGCACCGTCATGATCACGGGCGACAACCCGCTCACGGCGAAGGCGATCGCCGCGGAGGCCGGGGTCGACGACTTCCTCGCCGAGGCGACGCCGGAGCAGAAGCTCGAACTCATCCGCAAGGAGCAGGAGGGCGGCAACCTCGTCGCGATGACCGGTGACGGCACGAACGACGCCCCGGCGCTCGCGCAGGCCGACGTCGGTGTGGCCATGAACACGGGCACCTCGGCCGCGAAGGAGGCCGGCAACATGGTCGACCTCGACTCCGACCCGACGAAGCTCATCGACATCGTGCGGATCGGCAAGCAACTGCTCATCACGCGAGGCGCCCTCACGACGTTCTCCATCGCGAACGACGTCGCGAAGTACTTCGCGATCATCCCGGCCATGTTCGCCGGGGTGTTCCCGGGACTCGCCCTGCTCAACATCATGCAGCTGCACTCCCCCGCGTCGGCGATCCTCTCGGCGATCATCTTCAACGCGATCATCATCGTGATCCTGATCCCGCTCGCCCTCCGCGGCGTGAAGTACCGACCGCTCAGCGCCTCGAAGGTCCTCAGCCGGAACCTGTTGATCTACGGGCTCGGCGGAGTGATCGCGCCGTTCATCGGCATCAAGCTCATCGACCTCGTCGTGACGCTCATCCCCGGTTTCTAACCCCTCCAGCACACGAAAGCAGACAGAACATCATGAGTGCATCCCGCAGCGGCATCGCCCAGTACTGGGTCGCCATCAGGGCCATGCTCGCCCTCACCGTCGTCCTCGGCGTCGGCTACCCCCTCATCGTCACCGGGATCGGACAGGCGACGATGTCGTGGCAGGCGAACGGCTCGCCCGTCACCGAGGGCGGGAAGACGGTCGGCTCGGCGCTCATCGGGCAGTCGTTCACCGCCGCCGACGGCAAGCCGCTGCCGCAGTGGTTCCAGTCGCGTCCGTCCGCAGCGGGCGACGGCTACGACGGCGGCGCGTCGAGCGGCAGCAACCTCGGGCCGGAGAACACCGACCTCGTCGCCTCGATCGAGGAGCGCCGTGCGGCCATCGCCGACTTCGAGGGTGTCGACCCGGCGAGCGTCCCGGCCGACGCGCTGACGGCCTCCGCGTCCGGCCTCGACCCGCACATCAGCCCGGCGTACGCGCTGCTGCAGGTGCCCCGTGTCGCCGCCGAGCGTGGCCTCGACGAGGGCGAGGTGCGGGCCCTCGTCGAGCGTCTGACGCAGGGCCCCGACCTCGGCTACCTTGGGGAGTCCACGGTCAACGTCCTGCAGCTCAACCTCGCCGTGGCAGGACTGGACGGATAACACCATGCAGCGCGGACGACACAGCGCGGCCCCCGGGGTCGGCAGGCAGAGCGCCATGCTCCAGGAGAACTGAACACCGTGCAGCGCGGACGACTCCGGGTGCTCCTCGGCGCGGCCCCCGGGGTCGGCAAGACCTACGCCATGCTCGAGGAGGGCCACCGCCTCGCCGCGGAGGGTGTCGACGTGGTGGTCGCGGTCGTCGAGACCCACGGTCGGGCCGCGACGGCCGCACTGACGGAGGGCCTCGAGACGCTGCCGCGCCGGGGGGTCGAGCACCGGGGTGTGACGCTCGACGAGATGGACCTCGAGGCCGTCCTCGAGCGCCGCCCCGGGCTCGCCCTCGTCGACGAACTCGCCCACACGAACGCGCCGGGCTCCACGAACGTCAAGCGCTGGCAGGACGTCGAGGCCCTGCTCGCCGCCGGCATCCCGGTGCTGTCGACGGTGAACATCCAGCACATCGAGTCGCTCAACGACGTCGTGCGGCAGATCACCGGGGCGCCGCAGCGCGAGACCATCCCGGACGCCGTGCTCCGGGCAGCCGATCAGATCGAGCTCATCGACCTCGCTCCACAGGCCCTCCGCGACCGACTGGCCGGCGGCCGTGTCTACCCGGCGGAACGCATCGACGCCGCCCTGTCCAACTACTTCCGCCTCGGCAACCTCACCGCACTCCGCGAGCTGGCTCTGCTGTGGCTGGCCGACGAGGTCGACTCCGCCCTCCGCGACTATCGCGCTGAACACGGCATCGACAGCACGTGGGAGGCGCGCGAGCGGGTCGTCGTGGCCCTCACCGGTGGCCCGGAGGGCGAGACGCTGCTCCGCCGCGGCGCCCGGATCGCCGCCCGCTCCTCCGGCGGCGAGCTCATCGCGGTGCACGTCACGACGCAGGACGGGCTGCGGGCCGCGAACCCCGGTGCGCTCGCCCAGCAGCGGGCACTCGTCGACACCCTCGGCGGCACCTTCCACCAGGTGGTCGGCGACGACGTGCCACGCGCCCTCGTCGACTTCGCGAAGGCCGCCAACGCGACACAGCTCGTCATCGGCGTCAGCCGGCGCAGTCGCCTGTCGGCCGCCGTCACCGGCCCCGGCATCGGGAACACGGTCATCCGCGAATCCGGCAACATCGACGTGCACATCGTCAACCACGAGGCGGCCGGTGGGCGGTTCCGGCTGCCGAAGCTCGGCGGTGCGCTGAGTGCGCGGCGCCACATCGCCGGCTTCGCCCTCGCGCTGATCGGCGGGCCGCTCGTCACCTGGCTCCTCCACCTCGCCCGCACCGAGGAGTCGATCACGAGCGAGGTGCTCTCGTACCAGCTGCTCGTCGTGCTCGTCGCCCTCGTCGGCGGCTTCTGGCCGGCGGTGTTCGCCGCCGTCCTCTCGGGCGTCACGCTCGACTTCGTCTTCGTCCAACCGCTGTACACCGTCACCATCGACGACCCGGCGCACCTCGTCGCGCTCGTGCTCTACGTCGTGATCGCGGTGATCGTGAGCGGTGTGGTCGACCTCTCGGCGCGGCGTGCCCGGGTGTCGAGGCGCGCGGCGGCGGAGTCCGAGCTGCTGGCGACGGTCGCGGGCAGCGTGCTCCGCGGCGAGGGCGCCCTGCAGGCGCTCGTCAGTCGGACCCGCGAGTCGTTCTCGCTCGCCGGTGTCCGCCTCGTCGCCGGAGACGCGGTCCTCGCGGTCGACGGCGAACCGACGCGCGGTGGCGAGTTCACGAGCATCCCGATCGGCACCCGTGCGGTGCTCGAGCTGCACGGCGGCGTCCTCGCGGCCTCCGACCGCCGACTGCTCGCCGTCATCGCAGCGCAGCTCGACGCCTCGCTCGAACACACCGATCTGCGCGCCACGGCCCAGGAGGTCGGCCCGCTCGCCGCGACCGACCGGGTGCGGAGCGCGCTGCTCTCGGCGGTCAGCCACGACCTCCGGCGCCCCCTGGCCGCCGCCACCGCCGCCGTGACCGGCCTGCGCGCGACCGACGTCGAGCTGACCGCGACGGACCGCCAGGACCTCCTCGAGACCGCGGACGACAGTCTGCGCACGCTCGCGGCCCTCGTCACGAACCTCCTCGACGTCAGCCGGCTCCAGGCCGGCGTCCTCGCGGTGACGGTCGCCCCGATCGACGTCGAGGACGCGATCCTGCCCGCGTTCGACGAGCTCGGGATCGGGCCGCAGGATGCCGAGCTCGACCTGGCCCCCGACCTCCCGCCGGTCCTCGCCGACGCCGGCCTCCTGCAGCGCGTCATCGTCAACCTCCTGACGAACGCGCAGCGCTTCAGCCCGGACGACACCCCCGTCCGGATCGCGACGAGTGCGTTCCGCGGCGCCGTGGAGATCCGCATCGTCGACCACGGTCCCGGCATCGCGCCCGACCGACGCGAGGACGTGTTCGTCCCCTTCCAGCGGCTCGGCGACACCGACAACCTCACGGGCCTCGGCTTGGGCCTCGCCCTCTCGAAGGGCTTCGTGGAGGGGATGGGTGGCACACTCGAACCCGAGGACACCCCGGGCGGAGGCCTCACCATGGTGGTGTCGCTGCCGGCCGTGCCGACCGAGGAGCCAGCACCCCGATGAAGATCCTGATCGCCGACGACGACCCGCAGATCCTCCGCGCCCTCCGCATCACGCTCACCGCGCGCGGCTACGAGATCATCACCGCTGAGGACGGCACCACAGCCCTCAACGCCGCGACGGAGCACCGCCCCGACCTCTACCTGCTCGACCTCGGCATGCCGGGCCTCGACGGCAAGCAGGTGATCGAGGGGCTGCGCGGGTGGACCGATGCGCCCATCCTCGTCGTGTCCGGGCGGGCCGGATCGACGGACAAGGTCGAGGCGCTCGATGCCGGGGCCGACGACTACGTGACGAAGCCGTTCGCGATCGACGAACTGCTGGCGCGGATCCGTGCGCTCACCCGCCGGGTGCCCGGAGCCGAGGCGGAACCGACCGTGCAGTTCGACGACATCGTGGTCGACCTCGCCGCGAAGCAGGTCACCAGGCAGGTCCCCGGTGCCGCGCCGGTGACCGTCCGTCTGACGCCGACCGAGTGGCAGGTGCTCGAACTCCTCCTCCGGAACGCCGGCAAACTCGTCACCAGGCAGATGCTGCTCACGGAGATCTGGGGGCCGACGCACGTGACCGACACCGGCTATCTGCGGCTGTACATCGCCCAGCTGCGGAAGAAGCTCGAACGGGAGCCCGGGTCGCCGCGTCACCTGCTCACCGAGGCCGGCATGGGGTACCGCTTCCAACTGTGAGCCGAGGCCGAGCAGGGTAACAGGTTGCCGCGTCTGCGGCTACGCCCCCGGAATCGCAGCTTGCACGCGTACCGTCGCAATCGCGTTCGGGCTTTCCGGACGAGACACACGCAGGTACCGCAGAAGCAGAGAGGATGGCTCCCATGACGCAGGTCATCGAAACCATCGACGTCGACGTTCCCGTCTCCGTCGCCTACAACCAGTGGACCCGCTTCGAGGACTTCCCCAAGTTCCTCGACGAGGTCGAGTCCATCACCCAGGTCACCGACGTCCTCACCGAGTGGACCGTCAAGGTCGCCGGTCAGACCCGCGTCTTCGAGGCGGAGATCACCGAGCAGCACCCGGATGAGCGCGTAGCCTGGACGAGCACCGGTGGCGAGGTCGATCACGCCGGCGTCGTCACGTTCCACCGTCTCGAGGACGCGAAGACGCGCGTCACCGTGCAGCTCGACTGGGAGCCCAAGGGCCTCCTCGAGCACCTCGGTTCGGCACTCGGTGTCGACAACCACGCGATCAAGAAGGACCTCGGCAACTTCAAGCAGCTCGTCGAGACCGAGGGTCAGACCGGACAGGGATGGCGTGGCGATGTCGAGTGACGGCCCCCGCCCCGGTCCCCCGCACACGCACGACGACGACGTGAAGAACGACGTGCCGAAGCCCGAGGAGGTCGACCCCGAGACGGGGACCGACGCTGAGGGCGACCCGGTCGAGAACCCTTCGGGCTAGTCAGGCACCACCCGCACCACCTCGCCACCCCTAGGCTCGGAGCATGAGTGCCCGCGCCGGTCAGGCGAACCCCCGCCCCGCGCTGTCCGCCGATCTCCGGCGGCGGCGCGGGGCGATCTTCGTCTTCATGCTGACCGTCGGGGTCGGCCTGTCGTCCTTCATCGTCCGAACGCCCGCCGTCCGCGACCTCGTCCACGCGAGCACCGCCGAGATGGGCCTCATCCTCTTCGGGATCTCCGTCGGGTCGATGACCGGCATCCTCTCGTCCGCGGCCCTCGTCCGGCGGTTCGGTGCGCGGCGGCCGATCGTCATCGGCGGGGCCTCCTTCGTGGTGGGCCTGGCCCTGCTCGCCCTCCTCGCCGGAGCCGGCCAGGGGGTCGGGGTGTTCGTCGGCCTCATCGGCATCGGGCTGGGCTTCGGGCTTGCGGAGATCGCGATCAACATCGAGGGTGCGACGATCGAACAGCTGTCGGGCCGGTCGGTGCTGCCCGTGTTGCACGGGTGCTACAGCCTCGGTTCCGTGGTCGGTTCGGTAGCGGGCATCGCCCTCACGGCGATCGCGTTCCCCGTGTGGATCCACCTGCTCGTCGTCGCGGCGCTCGCATTCGGTGCGCTGCTCTGGGCGGTCCCGAAGATCCCCGCCGAGACGGGGCGTCAGGCGGACACGGGCGTGAGTTCGCCCGGCATCCGCGCGCAGCTCGCCGTCTGGACGCAACAGCGCGTCATCTTCCTCGGCCTCATCGTGCTCGCCCTCGCGCTCGCGGAGGGTGCGGCGGGCGACTGGTTGCCGCTCATCATGGTCGACGGGCACGGCACCTCGGCTGCGGTCGGGTCCATCGTCTTCGCAGGGTTCGCGCTCGCCATGACGATCGGACGGTTCTCGGGCGAGCCGTTGATCGCCCGGTTCGGCAAGGCGAACGTGCTCCGGGTGAGCGCGATCGTGTCGGCCGTCGGCATCGCCCTCGTCGTCTTCTCCGACAACGTGCTCGTCGCGGGGCTCGCGGTCCTGCTGTGGGGACTCGGCGCGGCGCTCGGATTCCCGGTGACCCTGTCGGCTGCGGGCGAGAGCGACGATCCGACGACGACGGTCGGCGCGGTCGCCTCGGCCGGCTATGTCGCGTTCCTCGTCGGGCCGCCGTTGCTCGGCTTCCTCGGCGAGCACTTCGGGCTGCGGGGCGCGATGATCGTGGTGCTCGCCGTCGTCGTCCTGGCGTCGTTCCTCACTTCGGCGGCGCGTCCGCCGAAGACCGTGGCCCCGGTCCCTGAGCACCCCGGTCCCTGAGCACCCCGGTCCCTCAGCCGCCCCGGTCCCTGAGCCTGTCGAAGGGCACCACCCTCGGTCAGTGAGCCACCCCCAGCCGCTCAACCACCCCGGTCCCTGAGCCTGCCGAAGGGCACCACCCTCGGTCAACGAGCCACCCCTCTCCCCGAACCACCCTCGGTCCCTGAGCCTGTCGAAGGGCACCACCCTCGGCCAGTGAGCCACCCTTGGCCCCTCAACCACCCGGGTCCCTGAGGCACCCTCGGCCCCCGAGCCGCCCTCGGTCCCTGAGCTTGTCGAAGGGCAGCACCCTCGGTCAGTGAGCCACCCGTCTCCCCGACCACCCCGGTCCCTGAGCCTGTCGAAGGGCACCACCCTCCGTCAGTGAGCCACCCGTCTCCCCGACCCCCGGTCCCTGAGCCTGTCGAAGGGCAGCCCCGCGCCCCCCGCACCCTCCCCCGCTCAGCGCGGATGCCGCTTGGAACGCCGGATGTACCCGGGCAGCAGCACGCGGCCCGAGACGCCAGTGCGGCGGGCGAGGATTTCACCGAGCGTGACGCCGGCGGCGAGCGCGAGGCCGGTGAGTCCCGCCTGCAGCAGCTGCTCGACCCCTTCGGAACCCTGCTCGCCGTTCACGAGCGCGAGCATGCCGCGGTAGATCGCGAGCCCGGGCAGCAGCGGGACGATCCCGCAGATGGTGAGGATGATCGCCGGGATCCGCAGCCGCGGGCCGAGCGCCTCCGCGGCGAAGCCGATGATGAGCGCGGCGAGCGCACTGGCCGCTGCGGGGGCGACGCCGCTGCCGGAGACGAACACGAAGACGGAGAACGCGATCGCGCCGGTGATCCCGGCGAAGAACGCCGCGCGGACGGCCGCCTGCGAGGCCATCGCCCACGCGGCCGAGGCCACCGCCGCGCCGACGATCTGCACGGCGACGGGCCAGGGGCTGACGGGGAGGTCGAACAGCACGAGGGAGATGCCGAGGCGTCGGGCGAGGTCGAGGACGCCACCGATGCCGACCACGATCCCGATGGTCAGGAGCATCACCTCGACGAGCCGTCCGCTCGCGGTGACCGGGAACCCGTTGATCGCGTCGTCGGCCGCCCCGACGAGCGACGCGCCGGCGAGGAGGACGACGATGCCCGACGCGACGATGAGGGCGGGCGGCAGGGCCGAGAGGTCGTCCGGTACGTAGGGGCTGAGGATCGAGATGAGGACGGCGACGGTCGTGGCGATGGCCGCCCCGGTGAGTTGGAGGAAGAAGACCGGCAGCTTCCAGACGTTCAAGGCGCGGAACGAGCTGTCGATGAGCGCGGTGGTGGCGGCGGCGAGCAGCATCGAGACCACCCCTCCCCCGAGGAGGACGGCGACGGCCGCTGCCATCGTCGACAGGAGCACGGTGACGAAGCCTCGCCGGTAGGTGCGGCGTGCGGTGAGGATGCGGTCGAGGTCGCGGTGGGCGGCGCCCAGGCGGGCGTGCAGTTCGTCGCGGACGTCGGACTCCTCGTCGGGGGCGACGTCGGTGACCGTCATGATCGGTTCGGATCGGTTGGTGATGCCCTCGGCGACCACGACGACCTTGGCGAGGCGGTCGAAGTCGGCGGAGGGCGAGCGCACCACGCGGAGCACGGTGACGCCCGGCGACAGCTCGGACCCGTCGTGCGCGATGAGGATCGAGGTGAACGTGAGGTCGACCTGGCACTCGAGGTCGAACGCCCGGCAGACCCGGCGGATGGCGTCGGTGACCTCGGCCGCTGCAGCGCCCAACGCCAGCATGGATTCGCCGATCCGACCGGCCAACTCGAGCACTTCCCGCACGGGCCGTTCCGCATTGAGGCGGACGACCGCCTGCTCGTCGACGCCGTCCGGCGCCGCTCCTCGGACTCCCCCGGCCAGCTGACTCAACAGCGAACGCATACCCACTCGCTCATCGTACGAGTCACGGGTGACGGCGCTGTCACTCTGGCATTCGGCGGTCGTCTGTGCGAGGCCTTCGGGCATCCGGAAGGAACTGGTCATCTCGAATGTCAGTGGTCCGTGGTGGACTGGATCCATGACCGAGAACGACGCGATCCAGGGGCCCGAGGCACCCGGAGCGCAGGGGGTGCCCGCGCAGCAGGCGCACCCGAGCGACGTCTTCGCCGACCGGATCGCGTCGTTCACCGACCGCTTCGTCGGCCTCGCCCGACGCCGCGCGGCGCTCGACGCCGAGGAGGCGCGCCTCCTCGCCGAGGCCTTCTCCTACGCCGACGCGACAGCGTCCGCCCTGGTCTCCTCGGGCACCACCTCGACCGACGCCCGCGACCTCGCCCGACGATCGATGTGCGCGTCGCTCGCGATCGCCACGAGGATGTCCGAGCCGACGCTGCAGGCGCGGGTCGGCGACGCCGAAGCGCTCGTCCACGACGCACCGACCGTGCTCGAGGCGCTGGCGCAGGGCACCATCAGCGGCGGTCACGCCCGAGCCATCACCGACCAACTCCGCGACGTCCCGGCGGAGGGCCGCTCGGTGTTCCTCGAGCAGGTGCTGCCCGTCGCCACCCGGTCCACGGCCGCTCGCCTCCGGCAGCGCGCGCGGGTCGTTCGCGAGCGGCTGCATCCCGAGTCGTTCACCGCTCGGCGCGCACGCTCGATCACCGACCGCCGTGTCGAGCTCGAGGCTGCTGCCGACGGCATGGCCTGGGTGCACCTCTTCACCACGGCCCCGCTGGCGCACGCGATCAGGAACCGGCTCGACGCCGTCGCGGTCCCGGCGCGGGTCGCCGGCGACACCCGCGCGCTCGCGCAGCTGCGCGCCGACGCGTTCGCCTCGCTCGCCGTCGCCGGCACGGTGCAGGACGACGCCGGCCCCATCCCCGTCGACCCGGAGACGACCGGGACGTTCACGTGGCTCCCCGGTTCCGCGCCGCTCGACGACGCCGCCAGGATCGCCGAGGAGGCGGCCGCCGCCGGGGCCGACCCTTTGCTCGCCGAGCCGGTCGGCATCGAGGCCCGCATCCGGGCCACCGTGCAGATGACCGTTCCGGCACTGTCAGCCCTCGGCGTCACCGACGAACCGGGCGAGCTCGACGGGTACGGCCCGATCGACCCCGACACCGCCGCCCGCCTCGCCGTCACGGCCCCCTCGATGACCCGCATCCTCACCCAGCCGGAGACGGGAGCCGTGTTGTCCGTCGGACGCGGCCAGTACCGGGTGCCGGCAGACTTCGCCCGCGCAGTCCGTCTGCGAGACACCACGTGTCGGGCACCGGGCTGCGGACGAGCCGCCCGGAGCTGCGACCTCGACCACTCGGTCGCCTGGCAGGACGGCGGCAGCACGGCGATCGACAACCTCGCCTGTCTCTGCCGACACCATCACTGGCTGAAACACCTGCCGGGGTGGAACCTCGAGCACCATCCAGGCGGCGTCCTCACCTGGACGACACCCGACGGCCGGCGACACGAGACCAGACCGGAGCTCGCCGAGACGGGATAGACACGGGCATCCGTCGGCCACCCGCGGCGAGCGCCCCCGCCACCCGCGTCTACCATGGGTACCCGTGACTGATCGCCGACTCCCGCTCCTTGCGCAGCTGCGCCGGCGCATGCCGCTCGTCCGCCTCGGTACGGATCCGACGGAGTCCGGCGGGTCCCTCCGCCGCTCGCTCGGGGTGTGGCAGCTCACGATGATCAGCGTCGGTGCCACGCTCGGCACCGGCATCTTCGTCGTGCTCGGCACCGCCGTCCCGCTCGCCGGCCCGGCCGTGTGGATCGCCTTCGCCGTCGCCGGGCTCGCGGCGCTGCTGTCGGCACTGTCCTACGCCGAGATGGCCGGCTCGGTGCCCGTCTCCGGGTCCAGCTACTCCTACGCCTACGCGACGATGGGCGAAGGCGTCGCCTGGGTGTGCGGGTGGTGTCTCGTGCTCGAGTACGGGGTCTCCGTCGCTGCCGTCGCCGTCGGGGCCGGCCAGTACGTGAACGAGGCGCTCGCGGTGTTCGGCCTCGGCCTCCCGCCCGCACTCGCGAACCCGATCGGCGTCTCCGACGGCCTGATCAATCTGCCGGCTGCGGCCCTCGTGCTGCTGGCCATGCTGCTGCTCGTCCGTGGCGCGAAGGACAGCGCGTGGGCGAACACGGTCATGGTGTTCGTGAAGCTCGCCGTCCTGCTCGTGTTCGTCGTCATCGCGTTCTCGGCGTTCTCCCTCGGCAACTTCGAACCGCTCGCACCCATGGGGGTCGCCGGAATCGCCGCAGCGTCCAGCCGCCTGTTCTTCTCCTACATCGGCTTCGACGCGGCATCGACCGCGGGCGACGAGGCGACGAACCCGCGCCGCGACCTGCCGCGCGCGATCATCCTGTCGATGGTGATCGTGACGGCCGTCTACATCCTCGTCGCCATCGCCGCGATCGGAGCCCGCCCGTGGACCGAGTTCGCCGACGACGAGTCCGCGTTCGTCGGCATCCTCACCGAGATCACCGGGCAACCGATCGTCGCGCTCTTCTTCTCGATCGGCGCCGTCATCGCGATCGCGAGCGTCGTCCTCACCGTCTACTACGGCCAGACCCGCATCCTGTACCGCATGGCGCAGGACGGCATGGTGCCTCGGGTGTTCTCCCGGGTGGGTCGCCGCAGCGGTACGCCCGTCGCCGGAACGGTCATCGTCGGCGCGGTCGTCGCCGTGGTCGCCGCGCTCATCCCCCTCGGTGAACTCGCGGACGCCACCAGCATCGGCACCCTGTTCGCGTTCGCGCTCGTGAACCTGTCGGTCATCCTGCTGCGTCGCCTGCGTCCCGACCTCGACCGCAGTTACTCGGTCCCCCTCTTCCCGGTCGTCCCGGCGCTCGGCATCGTGATGTGCCTGGGGCTGATGGTGTCGCTCGGCGGCACGACCTGGCTCGTCTTCCTCGTGTGGATGCTCGCCGGGGCGGCGCTGTACCTCGCGTACGGCCGTCGGCACTCCACGGTCGGTGCGCTGAGCGACGCGGAGTACGCCGAAGCACTCGCGGCGGAGGAACCCGCTCAGCAGTAGTGCACGCAGCCCAGATGACGCCCTGTTACGGGGAACCCGGATTGCCAGGCGGCGTCCGGGACGGGTGATGCAGGATCGTCCTCATGACTCGTCAGATCCGCTTCAACGCCTTCGACATGAACTGCGTCGCCCACCAGGCCTCGGGCATGTGGCGTCACCCCGACGACCGGTCGAGCACCTACAAGGACCTCTCCTACTGGACCGATCTGGCCCAGTTGCTGGAGCGCGGGAACTTCGACGGCATCTTCATCGCGGACGTCCTCGGCACCTACGACGTGTACGGCGACAGCAACGAGGCCGCGATCCGCAATGGCGCGCAGGTGCCGGTGAACGACCCGATCCTGCTCGTCTCGGCGATGGCCGCGGTGACGAAGCACCTCGGCTTCGGAGTCACGGCGGGCACCGCCTACGAGCACCCGTACCCGTTCGCCCGGCGCATGTCGACGCTCGACCACCTGACCAAGGGTCGCGTGGGATGGAACGTCGTCACCGGGTACCTGCCGAGCGCGGCACGCAACATGGGGCACGACGACCAACTCGAGCACGACGAACGGTACGACGTCGCCGACGAGTACCTCGAGGTCCTCTACAAACTGTGGGAGGGCTCGTGGGAGGACGACGCCGTCGTGCGCGACCGCGAGACGGGCGTGTTCACCGACCCGACGAAGGTGCACGAGATCGGCCACTTCGGCAAGCACTACACCGTGCCAGGCATCCACCTGTCGGAGCCGTCGACCCAGCGCACGCCGGTGATCTACCAAGCGGGCGCCTCGCCGCGTGGCATCCAGTTCGCGGCGGGCAACGCGGAGGCGATCTTCGTCGGTGCGTCCACGAAGGCTGGCCTGAAGGCGACCGTCGGCCGGATCCGCGACGCCCTGGAGGCTGCCGGTCGCGACCGGTACTCCGCGAAGATCTACACCCTCCTCACGATCATCACCGACGAGACGAGCGAGAAGGCGCAGGCGAAGCACGAGGACTACCTGCAGTATGCGTCGCAGGAGGGTGCGCTCGTGTTCATGTCGGGGTGGATGGGCATCGACCTGTCGCAGTACGACCCTGAGGAGCCGATCGGCAACGTCGAGAGCAACGCCATCCAGTCGGCGGTCGCCAACTACCAGGCGGCGAACGAGGAGGGCGGCGAGTTCAAGGTGAAGGACATCGCGCGCATGGGGGCGATCGGTGGTCTCGGCCCGCGGATCGTCGGGAGTGCGTCGGAGATCGCCGACACCCTGCAGGAGTGGGTGGAGGAGACCGACGTCGATGGCTTCAACCTCGCGTACGCGATCACGCCGGGCACCTTCGAGGACATCGTCGAGTTCGTGATCCCCGAGCTCCGTCGCCGTGGTGCCTACCCGGAGGAGTACGTCGAGGGCAGCCTGCGGCACAAGCTCCACGGTCGTGGGGACCGACTCCCCGAGGAGCACACGGGTGCCCGCTACCGCTACGCGACGTAGGTTCTGCTCCCCCGGTCCCTGAGCCTGTCGAAGGGCACACGCAACCACGCACGCCGACCCCCCGAACCAACCACCCTCGGTCCCTGAGCCTGTCGAAAGGCACCACGCAACCACCCAAGCCGATCCCGCTCACCAACCACCCCGGTCCCTGAGCCTGTCGAAAGGCACCACGCACCCACCCAAGCCGATCCCGCTCACCAACCACCCCGGTCCCTGAGCCTGTCGAAGGGCCCACGGATGCACCCCGGCCGTCGGCAAGCTCAGGGACCGAGGGTCGCCCGATCAGCGCGCGTCGAGCCACTCCCGCACGGCGGCGTCGAACGCCTCGGGGTCGACGTTCCATTCCAACCCGTGGGGTGCAGCGGCGACTTCGACGAGCTCGAACGACGGCGAACCGGAAACGACCGCCCGAGTGAGTTCCACGGGGATCGTCGTGTCGCCGGGCGAGTGGATCGCGAGCGTCGGCAGTCCCGGAATGAGCCCGGCGGACAGCTCGCGGACCGGAACCGCGCCGCGAACGCCGGCGGCTCGGGCGAGGACCGACGACCCGAGCAGCCCGAGCGCCGACCACACGAGGATTCTCGGCACCCCTGCGACCGCGGCGGCGTGCCGCACCGTCTCGCGGAGGCTGAGCATCGGTGAAATGAGGATCGCGCCGCGCACCACCTCGGGGCGGAGCCTGGCTGCGGCGAGGCTCAGGGCGGCGCCGTAGGACCAGCCGCAGACGATGACCCGTCGGGCGCCGAGTGCCACGGCGTCGTCGATGGCGGCGACGACACGGGCGACGTCTGCGGCATCGGCGCCGGAGCGTCGCTCGGTGAACGCTGACCCGAGATTGGTGACGAGCGAGGGGACG
Source organism: Plantibacter sp. LMC-P-059a (assembly GCF_030209505.1). NCBI lineage: Bacteria > Bacillati > Actinomycetota > Actinomycetes > Micrococcales > Microbacteriaceae > Plantibacter > Plantibacter sp. LMC-P-059a. The sequence goes on from NZ_JARVRZ010000002.1 coordinate 700,196, forward strand.
CCCGTGCGCTGCACGGCTTGCACGGAGCGGAGGGTGGCGAGCGGTGACGCCCCGAGTCCGTGGGTGTGGACGACCCAGGTCCCGCTGCGCGCTGCACTGTCGCCGCCGGTGCCACTATCACCGTCGAACCGCCAGGCACCGGACGGGGTGGTCGTCAGGTGTGCCTCGTCCACCCCGAGGTCGGAGGGCGTCACGGCTGCGCCGGTGAACCGCGTCCGGGTCGCTCCGGCGGGAACCCGGCCGGCGATCACGCTTCGCATGACGGAACCGTCTGCCGTTTCGCGACCGAGGACCGGGCCGACGATGACCCGGGAGCCGTCGTCGAACTCGAGCCCGTAGCGACCTGGCAGGCCGGTGGCCGCGTTCCGATCGAGGCGTACGGTGATCGGAGACGAGCTCGGCAGCACCTCGCTGTAGTGGACCCGACCTGCGGCGATGACGCGGCGGGCGACCATGGCGCTCGCCACCCCGAATCCTGCGACGACCGCGGTCGTGAGGCCTGCCAGGACGATACCCGCGGTGCGCTGCACGTCGCCTCCTCGCTCGAGTTCCGTTCGGGGAACGATCAACCAGCCTAGCTTCGTGCGCCGTCGCCGGCTGCGACCCGGCCGAGCCTCTCCCCGGTCGCCGTGTGCCCCCGGTCCCTGAGCTTGTCGAAGGGCACACGAGCAGGCTCCACCCTCCGACAAGCTCGGGGCCGAACGGGGGCCCGCCGGTTCATGTACGATTACTGAGGACGCTCCGGCGCCACGCGGATGTAGTTCAATGGTAGAACTTCAGCTTCCCAAGCTGATAGCGCGGGTTCGATTCCCGTCATCCGCTCCATTTCCTGGTGAGAATGAACGTGCGGTTCATTGCCGGACGCCACACTGCGATATCCACTTGACGCGGCACACCGCTCTACACGTCGTGATTCAGCGTGGCCAGCGCATTCGAGAGCGCCCGAAGCGCGCTCCCTCCAGCTACCTCGGCTCCAGAGCTCGACTCGACGGCCGGCACGATGTTGATGAACGCGAAACCGGCCGTGTTTCTCACTGCGATACGGACCGCTTCCGCGTCGGGGGCACCGACCGACTCGATCTCCGCGGCCCGGAACGAGGCGATGACTTCAGGACCATTCGGCGTCACACCCCAGAACGACAACGTGTCGGCCGACATGACGAATGCAACCGTGATCATGGACCGCCGCAGCCGACGCGCTCCGTCTGCGTCGAGGACACGCAACGCGGTCGCGAGTTCGTCTCCACCAATCACGAGTTGCGCGTGGTCGCCGGATCGTCGACGGGTTCTCAAGAACTCGCGCAAGAGCGCCGCTCGTCTCCGATAGCTCCGCATGACGAAGAAGAGGAGAAGTACGAATACGGCCCCGACGGCAAGCAGGAACGCGACGAACGCGATGATCGCGTCGACAGAAGCGCCCGCGAACGTCACCGCGAGGGAGATCACGATCGCTACGCCACTCGTGACCACGACAGCAACGGTCATGATGCGGAGGAAGCGTACGGTGAACAGCACCGGCGTCCCCTCATGCTCCCGGTCCCCGATCGCTCGAGCGCCGAGGACGCGACCCTCTCGCGCGGCTGCGACGCGTTCGCGCCACAGCTTCCGCGTCAACGCGGCTTCGCCTGGCAGACGAATGATCGCCCCGGTCCGGGGATCACGTTGCGGTACATCTGGATGCACGACGGACAGCGTGGTGTAACCCGCGCTCAGCTCCTCGGCTTCGCGGCGCTTGAATGGAATCGGGGCGAAATACCCGATGAACATGAGAACGAGGACCGTCATAGTTCCACCGACCAAGCCACTGAAGTACATCCAGAGTCCGGCAGTGACTTCAACGAACGTGGAGAACGCTATTCCAAGCGTGACGTTCCGCAGACTTCTGGCGGACCAGCCCGCTACGCGGACGCCGCCCCACGTGTCAATCATCGGCGCTCGCCAGTCCCCCAGTTGTTGCCCGGTCCAATGCAGTGTACGAGGCGCCGGAGTATGTCATTCTGCCGTACCGGCCTCCGCCCGGCCGCGACCCTCTCCGAACTCCCGACTCACCCTCACGAGGTTTCGATGTCGTCACCCTCACTGACCCGCCGCAATCGCGTCAGATGGTACTGCCAGCCCGCCTCATGCTCGTCCGGCAACGAGAGCGGGGTGTGCGCGCTGGCGAAACCGGTCTCGGTCAGCACGACCGACGTCGATGACGCGACCTCGGCCAGGCGGATGACGACCTCGAGCGGCCCGTTCCAGCCCGGTTCAGCCCATTCGAACGCGAGAAGATGCGGCGCATCACACTGCGTCACCCGGCCTGTGGCTGTCGCCTGGACACCGTCTTCGGTCCAGCTTTCGACCAGCGGCGAGCCGACGGCGGCATCGAATCGCATGTCCGGCCACCACGCGTCTCGCTCGGCCGTCAGGAATCGCCAGACGGTGGGAAGGGGCGCGTCAGTCCGCATTTCCACCGTCACCGAATCGCGAAGCATCTCCCCACGGTATCGACCCGGAGGGCGGGATCAGCAGCATCCGAGCCTGGGACCCTGCGCAGCATCTCTCGCCGAACACCGGCCTGCGATCTAGGATCGACAGTCATGGACCTGAACCGCGCACTGCTCGTGTACGACGGCGACTGCGCCTTCTGCACCACCTGGGTGGAGCGACTCAAGAACGTGTTGGCCGTCTTCCCGGAGGCACAGCCGTGGCAGTGGCTCGACCTGGACGAGGTCGGCCTCACGAACAGCGATGTCACGACCGCGGCCTGGTTCCTGTCAGGCGGGCAGCGGCACCGAGGGCACGCCGCCTTCGCGGCGCTGTTGCGCATGCAGCCGGCGTTCGGCTGGCGGTTCTTCGGCAACCTGCTGCTGACACCGCCGTTCTCGTGGGCGGCGCGAGTCGGCTACTTCCTCATCGCCCGCTACCGGCATCGCCTCCCCGGCGGCACGCCCGCCTGCGCGCTGCCCCGGCCGCAGAGCTAGGCACCCGGCCCAGCGCTCTTCCGGTGTCGATCCGGCCGCTCGCCGCCCCGATGCCCAACTGGAAGCCGACGGCTCAACCGACCACCACGAACGACAGCACCAAGGTCCAGACGCTCAACACGGCGAGGATGCCGACGCTGTAGGCGATCGACGCGCGCAGGATCTCGCTCTCCCGACCGGACAAGCCGACCGCGCCGGCGGCGATGGCGATCGACTGCGGGGAGATGACCTTGGCTGCGGCACCTCCGGCCGTGTTCGCCGCCACGAGGAGCGTCGCGTCGACACCGATGCGTCCGGCTGTCGTCGCCTGGAGCTGGGCGAACAGGGTGTTGTTGTTGACGACGGAACCGGTGAGGAAGACGCCGACCCACCCGATGACGGGCGCCAGTAGGGGGAAGAGCGCCCCCGCCCCGGCGAGAGCGGTACCGATGCTGGCAGAACCGCCCGAGAGGTTCGCGATCTGCGCGAGCACGAGGATCGCGGCGATGAGGATCAACGCCCGCCAGAGGTCCGCGAGGGTGGAGCGGAGTTCCGCCCAGACGGCCGCCGCGGTCAGCGACCGTGTGGTCAGGGCGGTGATGATCACCGCGAGGAGGATCGCTGTACCCGTGGCTCCGAGTGGGGACCAGCTCCACACGGTCTGGACCACCGTCCCTCCCGCGGTCGTGATCTCTCCCGTCACTCCTGGGACAGGCACGTCGACCACCGACCACGCCAACCCGCCGCCGGGTGCGAACAGGGCCTTGAACGCCGGGGTGCTCCACACGAACACGAGCACCGTCAGGACGTAGAACGGGCTCCACGCCGCAAGGACCTCGCGAGGCGTATCGCGCTCCATCTCGACGACCGCCGCGCCGTCCTCACGGAACACCCGCCGCGGCGACCAGACGAACCGCAGGGCGGCGAGGGTGAGCATGCCGAGGAGCCCCGGCAGGATCGCCGCGAGTTCCGGGCCCAAGAAGAGCAGGACGGCGGCCTGGCTGCCGCTGAAGACCACGCTGACGGCGAGGGTCGCAGGCCAGGTCTCGCGGAGTCCGCGGAACCCGTCCAGGATCACGACGAGGAGGAACGGGATCAAGAACGTCACCGGCTGCAGGATGAAAGCGAGATCGCGGGAGAGGTCCATGACGTCGACGCCGCCGACCTGAGCACCCACGATGACGGGGATACCGACCGCGCCGTATGCGCCCGCCGCGAAGTTCGCGACGAGGCTGACCATCGCCGCTCGAACCGGCCGGAACCCCAGCTGGACGAGCATGGCCGCGCAGATCGCGATGGGGACCCCGAAGCCGGCGACGCCCTCGAGGAACGCTCCGAAACAGAGACTGATGAGGAGCACCTGGATGCGCTGGTCCGGCGAGATCAGCGCGATCGACGAGCGGATGACCGTGAACTTCCCGCTTGCGACCGCCATCCGGTACAACCACACCGACATGACGATGATGTACGCGATCGGCCAGACGGCGTTCAGCACGCCGAGGAGTCCGGCACCCGCGGCCGAGGGCGCGGGCATGCCGAACACGCCGATGGCGACGACGAGCTCGGCGGCGAGCGCGACGGCTGCCGCCTGGAGCCCCGTCAGCTTGAAGACGACGAGGCAGAGCAGGAAGATCACGATGGGGACGGCGGCGACGAGGGCGGACAGCCACGGCGCACCGAGCGGGTCGAGGCCTTGGAGCCAGGTGTCCTGAGGTGACATGGTCGTCACCGTGCCAGTCCGGCGATGACCGACGACAACGCGTCTGCGGACCGTCCGAGCAGCGTGAGCTCCGAGTCGGAGAAGGGGGTGTTCCTCACGGGTTCGGCTCCGGTGGCGCCCACGATCGACGGCACCGACAGCGCGACGCCGTCGATCCCGTGGAAGTCGGTCAACACGGTGCTCACCGGCAGGACCGCTCGTTCGTCCTGTAGGACGGCCTCGACGATCCGCGCACTGGACAGGCCGATCGCGTAGTTGGTGGCACCCTTGCCCTTGATCACCCGGTACGCCGCGTCGCGCACGTCGATGGCGATCCGGTCCAGTTCCTCCACCGTCATCCTCGGGCATGTGTCGGTCTGCCATTCGAGGATCGGCACCGGCCCGATCATCGCCTCCGACCAGAGCGGGAACTCGGTGTCGCCGTGTTCTCCGACGATGTTGGCGTGCACGCTGCTCGTGGACACGCCTGCGCGCTGCCCGAGCTTCCACCTCAGGCGGGACGTGTCGAGCACGGTGCCCGAGGAGAAGATCCGATGGTGCGGGAGGCCGGACGCCTCGGCGGCGATGACGGTGAGCACATCGCACGGATTGGTGACGAGCATGAACACCGCGTCGGGCGCGACCTCGAGCAGGCCGGGCATCATGCCCTCGATGATCCGCGCGTTCACGTCGGCGAGTTCGGTGCGCGACTGCCCGGGACGCTGCTTGGCCCCGGCGGTGATGACCACGACGTGCGAACCCTCCGCCACGGCGAGGTCCGAGCCGCCGGTGATCTCACTCGCGCCGACGAACTGGGTGCCGTGCGCCAGGTCCAGCACTTCGGCTTCGACCTTGTCCGTCGCGATGTCGTAGAGGGCGACGTGCCTGGCGGAGCCTCGGATCAGGGCCGCGTAGGCGACACTTGCGCCGACGCTTCCGGCGCCGACGACGGTCAGTTTGCTGTTCTCTCGGGTGGCCATGTTCATTCCTGTCGCTGCGCTGGTGGAGGGACGGACGTCAGGGAAGGACCATGACGGGGACGTTCGCGTTGATGAGCACCTCGTGCAGAGTGCCGCCGACTCCGGGCGCGGCGTTGCGACGGGAACGACCCATGACGAGGAGCGCACGATCCCGTGCGAGGTTGAGCATCGCCTCAGCGGGTCGCCGGTTGGCCAGGTGGCGGCTGATCTCGAGTCCGGGCGCCACTGCTCGAGCAGCCTCGAACGCCTCGCGCAGGACAGCCTCGCCCAGCTGTCGTCGCTCGGACGTGGCGTCGACGGCGATGGCATGGACGAGGCCGAGGGCGCACTGCCGAGCCACGGCCTCCTCCGCACCGGCGCGGGCCAGCCGCGAGGACTCCGGCGTCCCGTCGATCGCCACGAGGACGCCGGCTCGAAATCGGAGATCCGCCGCGGGGACGACCGTGAGCGGGCCGGGTACGAGGGCGGCGAGCTGGACACTTCGGGTGCCGAAGAGCCGCCCGTGAGCGTATCCCGTCTTGTCCGACCCGATCACGACGAGGTCGCTGGGTCGGGCGGAGGCCGCCAGCGATGCAGCGACCGGCCCGGTGATGCGCCGGGTCGTGACGGCAATTCCGGGGTACTGCTCCGTCAGGAGCGCGACCGTCTCCGACAACAGCTGTGCACGGGCGTGGTCGCTGTCGCTGGCGCTCGTGCCGCTCATGGCTCCGGCGTCGTCGTCGACGACCCCCACCAGGTGCACGTCACGGTGGTTCCGGGCTGCCCAGGTGACGGCCCAGTCGAGTGCTGTGACCCCTGCCGAGGATCCGTCGAACCCGACGACGCATCGACCGCGTCCTTCGCTCGGCGGTTCACTCACCGTCATCCGTGCCCGCTGCGGCAGCGTCGTCGTCTTGTCCACAGTCGTTCTCCCCTCGTTCTGACGGTCCTGGTAGATTCAACTCTTCAGCGACGCGAGCGCCTGCCATAGGGCCGGAAGTCCCATCGGATCGAACCCTTCCCAAGGAGCCCTGTGCGCACGGACCCACCCATCGGCTTTCCGGAGCTGCCGCGGTCGGAACTCGAGAAGGCCATCGACGAGCTGGTCCAGAAGGCGCAGAGCGTGCTCCACACGCAAGGGCGGCTCCGCGACCTCCTCACGGCGACGCGAGCGATCACCGAGGACCTCGACGTGGAGGTCGTGCTGCGGCGCATCACGCAAGCAGCCGTCGATCTCGCCGGCGCGCGGTTCGGTGCTCTCGGGGTCATCGGGCCGGATGGGATGCTCGAACAGTTCATCCACGTCGGCATCGACCCCGAGGCGGCACGGTCGATCGGTCATCTCCCCCGCGGGCTCGGCGTCCTCGGCGCGCTCATCGACGATCCGAGCCCGGTGCGTCTCGACCACCTCGCCGACCACGACCGGTTCGTCGGCTTCCCCGACGGGCACCCCCCGATGGAGAGTTTCCTGGGCGTGCCCATCCAGGTCCGAGGACAGGTGTTCGGGAATCTCTACCTGACCGAGCGGGCGGACGGCCCGTTCAGCGCCGAGGACGAGGAGCTGCTCCAGGCCTTGGCCGGTGCTGCGGGCGTCGCGATCGACAACGCGCGGCTGTTCGGCGAATCGCAACGCCGACAGCGCTGGGCGCTCGCCTCGGCCGAAGTGTCCTCCGCGCTCCTCGATCAGGACGGCGCGGACCCGCTCGGCTTGATCGCCGCTTCCGTCATCCGCCTGACCGGGGCCGCCGTCGTGGCGCTGGTCGCCCGCACCGACTCCGACGCGTTCGCCACCGACATGGCCTGGGGTGACGACGCGGAGGCGTACCTCGGTCGCGTCTTCAGCGCCGCGTCGACACCGGCAGCCCAGGTCATCGCTTCGGGGAACCCCGCCCTGTCCCTCGGCCTTCCCCGCCCTGGGTCCCTTGACCAGAGCGACTTCACCGGCAGTGCCATGATCGTGCCCCTGGCCCGGCCAGGCGGTGCCGATTCCGTCCTCCTCGTGGCCCGGCCCACCGGTTCTGCGCGGTTCGTCGAGCTCGACCTCGACATGATCACGGACTTCGCCGCCCAGGCGAGTGTCGCTCTGGAGCTCCGGAGCGCCCGTGAGGCGCGGGAACGCGTCGCGCTCCTGGAGGATCGGGAGCGGATCGCCCGCGACCTGCACGACAACGTCATCCAACGGTTGTTCGGGGCCGGCCTGGCGCTCAACGGCTTGGACCTGCACGCCCTCCCGACGTCGGCGCGCGCTCGCGTGGACGGGATCTCCGACCTGCTCGACGAGGCGATCGCCGAGATACGGACCTCCGTGTTCGCCCTCCGAGCGACCCATCGACCGGAAGCCGACGCGCGTCACCGTCTCCTCGATGTCGTCGGTGAAGCGGCCGGTTCCTTCCCGACGTCACCACGGATCATCTTCGACGGGGAGGTGGACCTCCTCGTGGCGGGTGTGCTGCTCGACGACGTCGAGGCGGTCGTCCGCGAGGGGTTGTCGAACGCCGCTCGTCACGCTCAGGCGACCTCGGTCACCGTCTCGATCGTGATCGAACCGGGTGGGACGCAGGCGGCGAGCTCGTCCGCCGTCGTGGTGCGCGTCACCGACGACGGGCTCGGGCTCGGCGGCGACGGTCCTCGCGCGGCGAGCGGTATCGCCAATCTGGCCGCGAGGGCGGCCTCGCACGGTGGATCGAGCGAGCTGACCCCCGGCGCCGAACACGGCGCCGTCTTGACCTGGCGTGCGCCGCTCCCCGAACCTTCGAAGGACTCCTCCCGATGATCCGTGTCTTCCTCCTCGACGACCACGAACTGGTCCGACGGGGCATCATCGACGTCATCGAACGCGAACCGGACCTGACGGTGGTCGGCGAAGCCGGCACGGTCCACGACGCGATCGCCCGGGTCGATGCGACGACCCCCGACGTGGTGGTGCTCGATGTGCGACTTCCGGACGGATCAGGGGTGGACGCCTGCCGCGACATCCGCTCGGCTCATCCGGAACTCCCCTGCATCATGCTCACCGCGTTCGACGACGACGACGCCCAGCAAGCCGCGGTGCTCGCGGGAGCGCAGGGATGGCTCTTGAAGGACATCCGCGGCGCCGGTCTCGTGAGCGCCATCCGTCAGGTGAGCGCGGGCGCCCAGCTCATGGACGCGGAACTCGTCCTTCGTGCGCGCAGACGACTGCTCGATCACCCCGCGACCGACGAGGCGCGTCTCACCCTGCGCGAGAGCCAGGTGCTGTCGCGCATCACCGAAGGCATGACGAACCGGCAGATCGGGGTGGACCTCGGTCTCGCCGAGAAGACGGTGAAGAACTACGTGTCGGGGCTGCTCGGCAAGATCGGTGTGGAGCGGCGGACCCAGGCTGCGGTGTACGGGCTCACGCACACCAACCGTCCGAGGCCCTGAGGTGCGCGGCATCGAAGGGTAAGCGCGGTCACGGAGCTGGACGGCGGCCGATCTCCGGCGGAGGACCGTCTGGCGCCGCGGCCCGGTCGACCTTGCCGTCGCGGTGTCGGTCGAGCGTTCCCTTGCGTGCGAGCCGCTCGCGGGTGGCGTGGCACAGCTGCTGCCATCGTGCAGTGTCCACCGTTCGTACCGTCATGCGTTCCTCGATCTGTCGTCGTGTCTGCTCAGGCAACCGCGCCCGGACCTGCCGCGGTAGGGCCGTTCGGCCCTCCGTCCATGGGAGACAGCGTCCGAAAACCCATGGGACTTTCGGCCCTCACCTCGCGAAGGACGATCGACGACGATGGTCTTCGAAGGCGCCGCCCCTCCCCCGTCCGCGCAGAACGAACAGAAAGCACACACCATGAGCACCACGACCACCAACAGCGCTGCAGCCACCACGCTCACGTCCCGCACTCGCCTGCTCGCCCGGTGGGCTGGAATCCTCGCCATCGTCGCCGGGATCGTCATGATCGTCGCCGGCGGCGTGGTGTGGGGCGTCGTCAGCTCACAGCTCGCTGACCAGCACATCACGGTGAGCGAGGACGCGGCGTTCCTCGCCAACGCGCCGGTGACGGGCCCGTTCAGCGCGTTGGCGCAGGCTGACGCGATCAACATGCACGCCACCGCGATGGCGGACGGCAAGACGTACGCTCAGCTCGAGAAGGACGACCCGATCCGAGCGACCGTGATGGACGCGTCGTTCCTCCGCGCTTCGCTCTTCACCTCGGTCGTGTCGTTCGGCGTCGCCGTCTTCGCCATCGGAGTCGGCATCATCCTCGCCCTCCTGGGCTGGGCCACGACGGCACTCAGCCGGGCCGTCCAGGTGGCGGCACCGCAGACGAACCTCTGAGGCCTGTCTCCTCGTCGGTAGCGGCGGATTCGGTCACGGCGGAGCGCGGCACCCTCGACGGGTGTCGCGTTCCGCTGTCCTGTTCCGATCCCCGGGCGGATCCGACCGGGGCGCTGTAGGCGGCCTGGTCCCGCGGAGTGCCGGCACGCGCCCGGTAGCTTGGACATCATGGTTGAGATCTCCGACTTCGTCACACACGGCCCTGTCCCGGAAGAGCTCATCGAGGAATATCGGGGCCGTGTCCCCGACGAGCTCGTCGAGGTCTGGGAACGTTACGGGTATGGGACCTTCGGTCACGGCTTCCTGCGTGTCATCGACCCGAAGCGCTACGAGGATCAGGCCGGCGACTGCATCGGCAAGACGCAGGGTGACGGCATCGCCATCCCGATCATGGTCACCGGTCTCGGTGACCTCATCACCTGGGAACCGAGCATCGGTGTCGTCGGCATTCTCTTCCGCGAAGGTAGAACGGTGGGACTGAACACCTCCGTCGACAACTTCCTCTTCATGGTGGATCTCGACGGAACCGACGAACTGTCCGACACCCTGCACTGGGACATCTTCCCCGAGGCGGGCGCGACGCACGGTGACCTCCCCTACGAGCAGTCGTTCGTCTTCGAGCCACTGCTCTCGTTGGGCGGCACGGCCACGGTCGAGAACCTGCGCAAGCGCGAGACCATCGCCTCGATCCAGGTCGCCGTCGACCTCCAGGGCGTCATCGGCCACTGACCGCCGTGCGGCTCCCGCCGGGATACCTACGGCGCCCACTCGGCAGCGAGCCGCGGACCTCGGCCCGGAGCTCTAAACGCGATCAGCCATCGGTGTGATAGGTGCCTCGGATGGCTCGGCATCACCGCGGGGAGTTCTGCACCGCCCGCCGACGTCGGTAGTCGACGATGGAGACCGACAGGAAGGCGATGGCCGCGACGACCATGAGAACGATTGAGGTCGGTCCCCACCACTCAGGCAGCCGTTGGGCGAAGAGGATCCCCGCAATGCCAACGACGAGTGAGGCGGCCAAGAAATAACGACTCCATGCGGCCATGACTCGAGCCTAGCCGGACCGTGTGAGGCACTGTTCCGCGCGTTCCACCGAACCCTGGATGGACCAGCAGCCTGCGCCGACATCGCCTCACTCGACCGCGGCGAAGCCAGGGGATCGGATCAGGTCAGGTCAGGTCGGGCCAGGTTGATAAAGGCTTTCAGCGACGCCCCGTCCCGAGCAACCGCCTGGTCCAGTCGGCCAGAGCCGCCGTGGCGGTCCTGGAGATGGTGGCGTCCGGCATCATGCTCGTGAAACCGTGGAACGCACCCGGCCACACGTGCAGTTCCGCGTCGCCACCCGCAGCCCAGAGCGCACTGGCGTAGGCGACCGTCTCGTCACGGAACACCTCAGCGCTGCCGCAGTCGAGGTAGGTGCGCGGGAGCCCGGTGAGGTCGGTCGCCCGAGCCGGCGCGGCAAAGATGGAGACGTCGTCACCAGTGCGCCGGGATCCAAGGTACGCATCCCAACCGAAACGGGTCAGCTGTCGATCCGCCACTCCCACACCGTCGATCTGCTGCGTCGACACCGTGGCGTCACGGTCGTCGAGCATCGGCGACACCAGGATCTGCGCCAGGAGCGCCGGCCCGTTGCGGTCCCGGGCGAGGAGGGCGGTGCCCGCAGCAAGTCCGCCACCGGCACTCTGTCCGGCGATCACGATGCGCTCAAGATCGATGCCGAGTTCGTCAGCGTGCGCCGCGACCCAGACGAGCCCGGCGTAGCAGTCCTCCACGGGGTACGGGTCCGGGTGCTCCGGGGCGAGACGGTAGTCGACACTCACGAGCACCACGTCGTGGTCGTTCAGGAGCCAGTCGTCGTAGGAGTCGAGGTTCCCGAGGTGGTGGCCGAACATCATCCCGCCCCCGTGGATCGTGTACACCGCGGCCGTCGGTCCCGTGCGGCCGATCCGTTGGATGACCGCGAGCGTGATCGGATCCCCGAGGTGGCCGGGAACGGTGAGCGTGCGCCGCTCGTATCCCCGGGAGCGCAACCGCTCGTCGAGGGCCTCCTCGGTCACCTCGAGGGCGCGCATGCGCGGCAGCATCTCCGCCGTCAGGGTGAACGGGCCGCGCGCTTCGAGGGCGGTGAGGAAGGTGGCCAGTTCGGGATCGAACGGGGGTCGGGGCGAAAGGTCAGACATGGGAGGACTCCTGGATGGTGAGTTCGGACGGGGTGCGACGTGAACGGTGGATGCCGACGGCGACGAGGGCCGCGGCGAGGCAGGTGATGGTGAGTCCGGCGATGAGGATCGCGTCCTCGAACGACGCGAGCCGATCGGAGGTCGACGTCATCGTCGTGATTCGGCCCCCGACGAGCGCGGCGAGGATGGTGCCGGTCGCAGCGATCCCGACAGCCGTGGCCAACTCGCTGGCCGTGTCGACCAGGGCCGCACCGATGGACGTGCGGTCCGACGGGAGGCCGCGGAGGACGTTGTTGCCGGCGACGACCCCGACCACGCGCATCCCGGCGGCGACGAGCACCAGCGCGACCAGCACCCAGGGGTACCCGAATCGGCTGAGGATCGCGAACACGGCGAGCCCCGCGACCACCGCGGCAGCGCTCATCCAAGCGGCACGATCGAGGCCCACCCGATGCACGAACGGACCGACGGAGCGACCACTCGCCAGCAACACCACGACCTGCGGGAGCATGCCGAGCGCGGCAAGGGCCGGCGGCCACCCCCACGCGAACTGCAGCTGCAACGTCGTCAGGTAGGACAGGCCCGCCATCGCGAGTCCAGAGGCGGCCTTGTAGGCCAAGCCGGAGGCGACCAGGGGCTGGGCGACGAGCCGCAGATTCAGCAGCGGGTGACGTGCGGTGCGCTCGCGGACCACGAACCCGACCACGGCCGCCACGGTCGCCACAGCCACGCCCCACGCCAGCGGAAAGTCGTCGCCGGCGACGAACAGGGTCGGCGTGAGGAGGGCACCGACGATGGTCGCGGTGCCGAGGATGGCGCCGACCACGTCGATGCGCTCACGGTGCAGCTGCTCTCGCCGGTCGGCAACGATTCCGGCGCGGATGCCGATGAGAGCGATGATCGCGATGGGGGCGTTGGCGACGATGAGCATCTGCCACGGTGCGACGGCGAGGACGAACCCGCCGATCGTGGGTCCGGCGGCGAGGCCGACCAGTCCAGCGGTCGAGATGACCGTCAGGGCACGCACGCGCAGATCGTCCGCGTCGAACATGCGGAACGCCAAGGCCATGGACCCGGGGGTCGTCATCGCCGCGGCCACGCCCATCAGCGCACGCACCGCGATCAACTGCTCCACCGAGGTGACGAACACCGTCAGGCCGCTCACGATCGTAAGCAGCACGAGCCCGATGAGCATGATCCGTCGCCGACCGAACCGATCGGCCACCGCACCGAACAGCAGCATTAGTCCGCCGAAGGCGACCGAGTACGCCCCCGACACCCACTGCAGCGACGAGGTGGACGCCGTGAGCTCGCGCCCGATGGTCGGGAGTGCGACGTTCAGGACGGAGTTGTCGAGCATCTCGAACAGGAACACCGCCGAGAGACCGGCGAGCGCGACCCACGCGTCGCGGAGCCGTGCTGGTGGTGGCGGCTGGACCACTGGGGAGATTGAGGGTTCGAGCATGGGCGCACTCCTTCGATGAAGAAGTGGCGGCTCCCACGAGACGCTTGTGCGTTTCCGTCGGCCGAGGCACGACGGGATTTTTCCCTCTGCGACGAGAGTAGCGCATCGTCGATCGATGATCTCCCTCGTGCTCGCCTCGCGATGACATCATCGACCCATGACCACACCCCTGATCACCCGCGAAACGCTGGCCACCGTGGACCTGGAGGGCGTAACGTCCTTCGCCTCCGTCGAGGTGCGACGCATCACCATCCCGGCAGACGTCCACCCCGGTGCGCACTGGCACAACGGGCCCGTCTTCGGCGTGGTCGAATCCGGGTCCGTGTTCTTCCGAGTGGGGAACGGAGAGCAGACCGTCCTCCGCACCGGCGACACCTTCTACGAACCGGCGAACGAGACGATCACCCGCTTCGACGCGACCGACGAGGGCGTCACCTTCCTCGCCTGGTTCCCGGTGCCTGCCGGTATCACGCCCGAGTTGATCATGGGCGAACCACCGGTCGAGAGCTCCTCGTCCTGACGACGGACGAAGACCACCGTCAATCGACGGGCGACACGCGGATGAGGTTCCCATCAGGATCGGCGACGACGAACGTCCGGCCGAAGACGTCATCGTACGGCGGTTCGACGACCGTGACGCCCTTGGCGGTCCACTCCGCGAACAGCCGGTCGACGGCGGACTGCGAGCCGGGGACCATGAGCCCCACTTCGGACGTGCGCGGCGTGCCGGGAACCGCGTGCTCGTTGCGTCCCGTCCAGAGGGCGAACAGGACACCCGGAGCCACCGGGAATGCCACGTACCGCGTGCTCGTGAAGACCGGTTCGATCTCGAAGAGCTCGCTGTAGAACGCAGTGGCGGCTCGGGCGTCCTGGACCTGGATCAGGAAGAGGTTTGGTGCAGACATTGGGATCTCCTATCGGTGTGTGTCGAGGTGTTCTCAGCCAATCGGCGAATCACGACAGTTCCTGTCAGGTTTCACGAGAACATTGATCCCATGAAGGCCGCCCGACTCCTGAGCCTCCTGCTCCTCCTCCAGACCCGGCAGCGCATGACCACCGTCGAGCTGGCCGAACGGTTGGAGGTCTCGACTCGGACGATCCTCCGCGACGTCGAAGCGCTCTCGACCGCGGGCGTGCCCGTGTACGCCGAGCGCGGCAGATACGGCGGCATCGTCCTGCTTCCGGGCGCGCGGCTGAACGCATCACATCTGGATCCCGCTGAGATGGACTCGCTGGCGATCGCGGGGCTCGACGACACGCAGCGCCAACAGCTGGGGATCGCGGCCGCTCACGACATGGCCCTGCGGAAGATCGCTGCCCGCCGCACCGGGGACGAGGGCACGAACCTGGCGGAGCTCGTCATCGTCGAGAACTCGAGGTGGCTCACCGCCGAGACCCGCGAACCGGACGTCGCGGATCTGGCGATGACCTTGCGCTCCCGCTCACGGCTCCGGATCCACTACCGCCGAAGCGGTGCCGAACACGCCGCCACCCGCGACGTCGACCCCTACGGGCTGGTGTCGAAGTCCGGCCGCTGGTACCTCGTCGCCGATGACAACCGGAAGCCGAAGCTCTTCGCGCTCGATCGGCTCGAACGGTACGAGGCACTCCCGGAACGTGCGGTGACACCCGACGGGCACGACCTGCGCTCGGTCTGGACCCGACTCCGCGAGCGCACCGAAGCCCCGGGGCAGGTCGAGGTGACCATCCGGCTCCGAGCAAGCCGACTCGACCTCGCCGCACGCATCCTGGGAAGTCGATTGCACCCAGCCGGGCCGGTCGACGTCGACGGCTGGCAGACCCTGACGGTCGCCTATCCGGAGGTCGAAGCCGTGCGTCAGCTGTTGCAGTTCGGCGATCACATCGACGTCCTCGCCCCGGCAGCCGCCCGCCGGCGCATCGCGGAACTCGCGGCAGACCTCGCCCGTCGGCACGACGACGGACCCGCTTCAAGTCCGGGAGGAGCGCGCGAACCGACGCCGCAGTGAGACGCCGGTGCCCGATCGCCTCCGAGGACCGAGAGAATCAGACATGCACACCCGACGGACCCTCCGGAACCTCTTGGTCACCCTGGGAGCAACCGCGCTCGCGGTCCCCCTCCTCGTGTCCTCCCCCGCGAACGCCGCCGCTGGACTGCCGATCGAGGGGTACCTCATGACGGGGTCCGGCGCGCAGCACATCGCCCCGAGTGCCGCAGCCCTCTCGCTCGTCGGGATCGACGGCGTCAACCTGTCCTCCAACGGCGCCAAGGTCACGGCGACCCCGCGAGAAGCCGCGGCCATGGTCACCGAGGCGAAGCGGCACGGACTGAAGACCGAACTCCTCTTCGGCAACTTCGACGCGTCCGTTGGTGACTTCTCGCCCGCCATCGCCACCAAGCTCCTCAGCAGCACGGCGAACCGGAAAGCCGTCGTCGCGTCGCTCGTGTCCAGGGTCGAGCGAGGCGGGTTCGACGGCGTGCAGGTCGACCTCGAATCGCTCGACCGCACCCACACGGCCGGTCTCACGAGCTTCATGACGGAACTGCGTGCCGCGCTCCCGGCCGCATCGACCATCTCGATGGCCCTCATGGCGACCGACACCGCAGCCGGCTACGCGGACGAGGGCTACGAGCTGAGCGCTCTGGACGCCTCCGTCGGGCGGTTCGTCCTCATGGCCTACGACCAGCACGGCCCCACCTGGACCAAGGCAGGCCCAATCGGTGGCACCCCCTGGGTGAAGAGCGTCCTCGCCGCGTTCATCGCGACCGGGGTCCCGAAGGGCAAGATCGACCTCGGCGTCGCCGAGTACGCGTACACCTGGCCGGGCGACGGCACCGACGGCGCGCAGCTGACCGTCGCCCAAGCCCGCGAGAAGGCCGGGAAGCGTGCGAGGTTCGACGCGAAGCAGCAGGAGTGGACCGCGAAGCTCGCCGACGGCACGGTCATCTGGTGGTCCGACGCCAAGACCCTCGGCCTGCGGAAAGCCCTCGCGACGCAGCAGGGGGTGCACGGTCTCGCCGTGTGGGAGCTGAGCCTCGGCGACCCGATCAGCTGAAGCCTGGGCGAGCGGCGGCGGTCCGCGGGCGCCGAGCGCGATGACGGCACCTGCCGAGAACGCTGCTCGCGCGCCAGCTCCGGCTGAGCCCACCCGCGTCATCACCGCTCGCGGAGACCAGGCTCAGACCATGCGGCGCATCATCCGTTCGGCGATCCGCAGCCCGAACCGCTTCGGCAGGACGCGTGAGGACACCACGGCCAGGATGCTGTTCGCGACACCGTCGACCACCGAGGGCGCCGTCCCGCGCATCGCCCGCCACGCGGTGTCGACGACCTGCTCGGGCATGCGCTTGGCGGTCGAGGGATTGGACCCCATGCCGGTGTCGGTGTCGCCCGGGGACACCGCGAAGATCCGGAGCCCGAACGGTCGATTCTCCTCGGACAGCGCCTCGGAGAGGTTGATCACATAGGACTTCGTCGCGGAATAGGCGGCGAAGTGCGGCATCGGTTGATAGCCGGCCGCACTGCCGATGTTGATGATCGTGCCCGTGCCCTGTGCCCGCATGCGGATGACCGCCGCACGATTCAGGAGCGTCAGCGCCGTCACGTTCAGCGCCACCAGGTCGCGAAGGTCACGCTCTGCGGTGTCCGACAGATCCCCCTCGGGCGCGACTCCGGCTGAGTTGACGAGGTGGTCGACGCGCACCAGCCCGTCGAGGAGCTCGGCGACCAGTGCATCGACGTCAGCCGTGCGGGTCAGGTCGGCGACGTGCACCTGCGCGACGATCTGATGGACCGAGGCGAGCTCGTCCGCCAGCGCCCGCAACACCTCGCCGGAGCGGGCGACCAGGACGAGGTCGAATCCTTCGGCTGCATACCTGCGTGCGAATTGCGCGCCGATGCCGGAACTGGCCCCGGTGATGACGGCCACGGGGCGAGAGGAGTGAGGCACGATGGGCCTTTCAGTCGGAATGCGGATAACTTATCCGCACGGATACTCTATCCGCTGACACGCGTGATCCGGGTACGCTGTGACGATGGGTACCCCTCGGCGAGACGTTGCTCGGACGCGGCTGCACATCCTCGAGGCGGCTCGATCCCTGGTCGCCGCAGGGGAGGCGCCCGCTCTCAACACGGTCGCCCACGCGGCCGACGTCGGTGTCGGGACGGTCTATCGCCACTTCGCGACGGTCGCCGAACTCGAAGAGGCACTGGTCTGGGACCGGTTCGACGCCCTTGCGACGATCCTCCGCCAGGCCGGCCCGGAGCACCTCGACCAGGCGCTCTCCGCACATTTCCGCCTCCTCGTCGAAGACCCCCTGTTCGAGAAGGTCGTCTCGAGACGGGAGACGGCACTGGAACGGACGACGCAGTTGCAGACGGCGTTGATCGAGGACCTCGGGACGCTGATGCAGCGCGCCGCCGCGCTCGGCCACCTGCGGCCGGACGTCGGACCGGGCCAGGTGCTGCTGCTCCTGTGCGGCATCGCCCACGCCGCTCGCATGGGCCGAATTCCTAGCGACGACCCCGACAGCCGGGTCATGTTGGAGGTCGTGCTCGCCGGTCTCCGCCCTGACAGGGCCGGGACAGGACACCCGGTCGCCTGACCCCTCGCGGACAGGACGTGTCCTCGGCCTGGAGCATGCTTGGTCCATGTGGGATACGACGTCACGGACGTTCCGACTGCTGGAGCTGCTCCAGCGGAACGGGTTCATGGCCACCGAGCGCTTGGCCGACCGCCTCGGCGTGACCACGAGGACCGTGCGGCGCGACGTGGCACGGCTCCGCGATCTCGGGTACCCGGTCGACACGCGCCTCGGGGTCGACGGCGGGTACTCGATCGAACCGGGTGCGGTACTGCCCCCGATCCACCTGACCACGGAGGAGGCACTCGCCTGCGCGCTGGCGCTCCGGCGCTGGCAGGACGACGTCGACGGGACCCTCGCAGCAAGTTCACTCACGAAGGTCGTCGCATCACTGCCGCCTCGGGCGCGCTGGATCGTCGACGCGGTCGCAGCCGTCACCCTCGACACCCCCGTGGACGCCCTGGAGCCGATCGACCATCCGACGGTCGACATCACCCTCCTCGGCGACCTCGCGAGGACATGCCTGGTGCGGCGCCGAGTCGGGTTCGCATATACGGGGCGCGACGGGACCTCGACCCCGCGCCGCGTCGACCCGCACCGACTCGTCAACACGGCACGGCGGTGGTACCTCGTCGCCTTCGACCTCGACGCCGACGCCTGGCGCACGTTCCGCGTCGACCGCATCACCGGGTTCGCGGCGACCGAGCTGCCCGTCCGGGAACGCCTGCTCCCCAATCCGGATGTCGAGGGATGGGTCACCCGACAGCTCACCGTCGGCTGGCAGCAGGTCACCGGCACCGTCCGCGTCCACGCGCCGATCGAGGCGGTGTCCAGGTGGGTCGCGCCGGCGTGGGGCAGCGTCGAAGCCGTGTCCCCCGAAGTCACGGTGGTGCGCGCCGGAGCGGACAGCCACGACGCGATCGCCCGGTGGTTGCTCCTCGTGCAGGCCGATGTGGAGGTGATCGAACCCGACGGCTTGCGTGCCGCGTTCGGGAGGGTGGCGGAGCAGGCGGGCCGGGCGGCCGAGTCGAACCCGGCCGACCCGCCCTCGGACGGGCCGGCCCAGGAGACCGACCCGCCGCCGGTCAGCGGAGCGGTCTGAAGAACTCGGTCAGATCGTCGATGAGAGCCTTCGGTTCCTCGAGGGCGGCGAAGTGGCCGCCGCGGTCGGTGACGTCGGTCCACCGCGTGATGGTGTGCTCCCGCTCGGCGACGCTGCGGATCCCGACGTCGTGGGCGAACATGATGACGCCGGTGGGAACGCCAGACGGTTCGTCGGCCGCACCCCACGCCGTGTGCTGCGCGTATCCGACGTAGGCGGCGGTGCCGGCGGTCTCGGTGAACCAGTACAGCGAGACGTTCGTCAGCAGACGATCGAGCGGGACGACCGTCTCGGGAAGCGCCTCGTGCGGCACCGTCCACGCGTGGAACTTGTCGATGATCCACGCGAGCAGGCCGACCGGTGAGTCGACCAGCGCCGCTCCGATCGTCTGCGGCCGGGTCGACTGGATCGCGATGTAGCCGTACTCGTCGCGCATGAAGGCCTGGACCCGTGCGAGACGGTCGAGTTCCAGCGGGGTGAAGCTCGCCAGCTCGGCCTCGCTCGGCGCCTGCAGCGGCATTCCCACTGATCCGTTGACGTGCACGCCGACCACGCGCATCGGTGCCGCCCTCGCCACCTGGGGTGACACCGCAGCGCCGATGTCGCCGCCCTGCACGCCGTACCGCTCGTAGCCGAGCCGCTCCATGAGCGTCGCCCACGTCCGCCCGATCCTCGCCGCGTCCCACCCGCCCTCGACGACGGGGCTCGAGAACCCGAAGCCGGGCAGGGAGGGGATGACCACGTCGAAGGCGTCAGCCGCCTCCCGCCCGTGAGCCTCGGGGTCGGTGAGTGGGCCGACGAGGTCCAGGAACTCGACGAACGATCCCGGCCAGCCGTGCGTGAGCACCAGCGGGAGCGCACCCTCGACCGCCGAGCGGACGTGGACGAAGTGGATGGCCTGCCCGTCGATGACCGTCGTGAATTGCGGGAACGCGTTCAGCGCTTCCTGCTGCGCACGCCAGTCGAAGGAGCCTGCCCAGTGATCGACCACGCGCCGGAGGTAGTCGACCGGAACCCCCGTCGACCAGTCATTGCCCGGCAGCGGCGGCGGGAAGCGGGTGGCCCGGAGTCGACGCGTGAGCTCGTCGATCGCGTCCTCCGGAATGTCGATCCGGAACGGCTGGATGTCGGTGTACATCATGGTTTCCTTCCCTCGCGGGTGGGCTCCGATGAGCCGCACCACGCTGGCGACGATAGGGACGAACGAGGACAGCACCTGTCCTCCGACGGCGAGCGCATCGCCACCAGTAGGCTTCGCGCATGACGATCTGGAGCGACCCCGGGTACCGATCCGGGCCGGTGGTGTTCGGCTGGGCATTCACAGTGATCGGCCTCGGCATGGCGGGCGGACGGCTCCTCTCATGGACCGGCTCGGCTCACGACATCCACGGTGTCGTGCTGGGCGGTCTGGAGATCCTCCTGGGGGTCGGCACCCTCATCTGGATCCGAGGCGTGACGAGGCGCGCGCGCGAGCAGGAACGCGACGGCCGTTCCACGGACGACGCGAAGGCCACGAACGACGCGTCGCCAACGGAGAGCACGCCGTGACACCGGCCACGCGTCGGAGTGTGACGGTCAGCCTGGCGATCGTGCTGCTCGCGCTTGCGGCGGCGCAACTCGGGGTGCTGTTCGCGGCCGGATGGTCGGGCGACCCCGGCGACGTCTTCCAGCTTGTCCTCGCGGCGGTGCAGCTCATCTTGGCGACCGTCCTCCTCGTGGCGGGTCTCCGCGCTGGCCGCGCCCAGAGCCCGCTGGCCGACGATCCTCCGCGGGACGCGCGAACCGACTGACGCAGCGCGCCGGAACCACCAGGAGACTGCCATGCTCGACGCATGCCCCTCCCCGTGATCGAATCGCTGACGTCGGACCGCGTCAAGCTGGAGCCGCTCTCGGTCGACCATGCCGCGGCGATGGTCGACGTGCTCGCCGACCCCGCCCTGTACACCTTCACCGGTGGAGAACCGCCGACGCTCGACACGCTCACCGCGCGGTACCGATCCCAGCTGCGGGGGCCGGCGGACGATTCGGAGGCCTGGCTCAACTGGATGGTGCGCCGCCAGGACATCGACACCCTCATCGGCTTCGTCCAGGCCACGGTGCACGCCGGGGGCGAGGGTGATGTGGACGAGGGCACGCTGGCCGAGATCGCCTGGGTGATCGATCCGGCCCACCAGCGACTCGGGTTCGCCGCCGAGGCCACCGATCTCATGGTCACCTGGCTGCACGCCCACGGGGTGGAGCGGTTCGCCGCATCGATCCACCCGGAGCACACGGCGTCCCAGCGTGTGGCGCAGCGGCAGGGCCTGCAGCCGACAACGACGATCGAGGACGGCGAAGTCCGGTGGGAGTCGTCCGCCTCGGAGGCACCCGGGCAGCACGGAGGGACGAGACCCGGTCCGAAGCACTAGCGACGCGGCCGCCAGACCTCGGCGCAGTCACTTGCGATGATCGCAACCCTCGGCGTAGAGTTGCGATCATGGAAAGTCACTTCGAGTACCCTGCGCCGGACCGACGCCCGGCATCTTCCAGTACCTCGCCGTCCGAGGCGCAGACTGCACTCGACGACATGACCCGCGATCAGGAGCACCTCGCTGCCCGCATCATCACGCCGTGGTGGTACCACCCGGCGCTCGGACTCATCACCGCCGTCTTCGCGGGCGCTCACGCTCTCCCCGGTGCCTGGCCGCTGGGTGCGATCGCCCTCGGCATAGCCGCGATCCCCGTCCTGACCACGACGTACGCCCGCACGGCGGGTGTCGTGGTGACGAAGCCGGCCGGCCCGCGGAGCCGCCGGCTGCTCCTGGCGACGCTCCTCGTGCTCGTCGCCGCCATGTCCTGCAGCATCGCGTTCAAGTTCCTCGGGGTCTCGCCCTGGTGGGCGCTCATCCCGGCCGGCGTGACCTTCGTGGCGACCGTCGTCCTCGGACGCCGATACGACGAAGCGCTCCGCCAGGAGATCGCCGCCCCGACGGCGCGACCCGCACGATGAGCACACCGGCACCCGCCTTCAACGAGGTGATCCACGCGCCCCTGCGACTCCGGATCTGCGGACTGCTCCGCACCGTCGACGAGCTGGAGTTCTCCGTCGTCCGCGACGCCCTCGCCATCGACGACGCCAAGCTCTCGAAGCATCTGAAGGTGTTGGTCGACGCCGGGCTGATCGCCCTCCGCAAGGAACGGTCGTCGACACGGACCGACTCCCGGCGCCTCACCTGGATCGCCCTGACCCCCGCCGGTTCGGTCGCCCTCGAAGCCCACCTCGCCGCCCTGTCGAGCATCGCCGCCGGGATCCCGGTGGAGTGAGCCGGGACACCGGCGAACCTCCGTGTACGAAGACGACACCCGAACGCCGTGCGTATGGGCCGGGGACACCTACGCCGTCCTGAGCCGCAGGGGCAGACTGTCGCCCGGCGTCACGCACAGACAGGAGCAGCCATGCATCGGCCGACAGCGCTCGATCCCAACGACCTCGATCGCCTGACCGTCCTCCGTCGGTCGCTGCACCGGCACCCCGAGCTCTCCGGCGAGGAGGACGGCACCGCGGCGGCCATCACCGCCTTCCTCGCCGACACCGCGCCCGACGACGTCATGACCGGACTCGGCGGACACGGAGTGGCGGTGGTCTACCGGGGCGCGGAGCCCGGCCCCACGCTCCTCCTGCGCGCAGAACTCGACGCCCTGCTGATCACCGAGGTGACCGAGGTGCCCCACCGCTCCGTGCACGAGGGCATCGGTCACCACTGCGGACACGACGGCCACATGGCGATCCTCGCGGGGGTCGGCGTCCTCCTCGGGCGCCACCGACCGACGCGCGGCCGAGTCGTCCTGCTGTTCCAGCCCGCCGAGGAGAACGCCGTCGGCGCAGCAGCGGTCCTCGCCGACCCGGCCTTCGAACAGGTGCGTCCCGATCTGGCCCTCGCGCTCCACAACCTCTCCTCACTGCCGTTCGGCCAGGTCGTGCTCGACGAGGGGGTCGTGAACTGCGCCTCGCGCGGGCTGCGGGTGATCCTCCAGGGCGAGCCCACGCACGCGTCGGCACCGGAAGGCGGCGTCTCCCCCGCATCGGCGCTCGCGCGCCTGCTCACCTCCCTGCCGGCGCTCGCGCGAGGGGACGGGATCGATGCGGACTACCGCCTCGTGACGGTGGCCCACGCCGTCCTGGGTGAGCAGGCGTTCGGTGTCGCGCCCGGGCACGGCGAGCTCTGGGCGACCCTCCGCACCATGACGGACGCGGGCATGGACGCGCTCCGTGCCGACGTCGAACGCCTCGCCCTCGGAGCAGCGGACGAGCACGGCCTCCGCGTCACCTTCGAGGAGTCGGACGTCTTCCACCACTGCGAGAACCACCCCGAGGCCGTCGCCCTCCTCCGAGGCGCACTCGACCGCGAAGGGGTCGCCCACACGACGGGCGTCCTCGAGCGGGGGTCCGAGGACTTCGGCCTCTTCCGGACGGTCGCCCCTTCCGCCATGTTCTTCATCGGCTCGCAGCGCAAGCCGGACTCACCCGCCTTGCACCACCCGGACTTCGACTTCCCCGACGAACTCATCGGCACCGGGACACGCGTGTTCGCCAGAGCGGTCCGCGACCTCCTGGGGTGAGCGATCGTGGCGGGCCAACGGCGCCGGACCACCGGCACCGCCCCACCTCACCTCACCTCACCGACGGTCGAAGCCGGGATCCTCCTCGGGCCGGTCCGTGCCGACCGTCGGCTCCGTCGTCGTGGCGGTGGTGGGCGTCGATGCGGTGGCCGCCGCGGCGACCGGACGCACCCGCGCTCCGCGCGACCCGCTCCGCGACCGACGCCCGCCGGCCGAGCGCCCGTAGACGAGGTACATCGCGACACCCATGATGATCATGAGCAGCACCGTGTAGACGAAGGTGATCGACATCGAGTCGAGGTTGTTCTCGCCCTCGGTGCTCGCCTTGATCGCGATGCCGAGCGGTTCGAACAGCGGCTGGTACAGGAACACCGCGGCGTCGTAGTCGTCGAGCAGGCTGTTGAAGTTCAGCGCCGTGATGGCCGCGGCCGTCGGCAGCACGAGCGGGAAGAGCACCTTCCGGAACGTGAACAGCGACTTCGCGCCGAGGATCCGCGCGGCGTCCTCGAGCGAGTCGGGGATCCCGGCGAACGCCGCCTTCAGTAGGCGGAGCGTGAACGGGATCTTCACGATGATGTACGCGACGAGGAGCAGCACCGTCGTACCGGTCAGGACGGCACCGCCGAGCAGCGGGTTCGGCCGGTCGAACGTCATGATGAGCCCGAGCGCGATCAGGATCGTCGGCAGGATCCACGGGATGTGCAGCAGGTACTCGAACGTCGCCGTGACCCGGTTGCGGTAGCGCTGGATGATGCGGGAGACGAAGAGCAGTCCGCCGACGACGATCACCGAGGCGAGGGCGCTGTAGACGATGCTGACGATGAACGGCCGGAGCACCGACGGGGTCCCGAACACGGTCACGTAGTTCGCCAGCGTGAAGTCACCGGGGGTGATCACACCGCGCTGGATCGCCGTCGAGTCGAGGAACGAGAACAGCACGATGAGCAGCACCGGCGTCACGTACAGCAGGAAGAGCAGGTAGGCCACGACGTGCACGACGACGCTGCCGAGGCGACTCTGGATCCGTTGCTTCTGCAGCGGGGTCGCCACCTTCGCGACCGAGAAGTAGACGCCGGACTTCTCCACGCGGTTCATGATCGCCAGCAGGACGATCGTCGCCAAGCCGAGGATGATCGCGAGCAGTGCTGCGAGGTCCTGGGAGCTGGAACTCTTCGAGAACGTGACGATCATCGGCGCGACGGTCTGGAAGTCGGGTCCTCCGAGCACGAGCGGCGCGGTGAGGGCTCCGAGGCCGATGAGGAACGTCAGCACCGTCACGGCGAAGATCATGGGCCGGAGTGCCGGGAGCACGATGCGCCACAGGATCGTCCACGTCGACGCGCCCATGTTCCGGGCGGCTTCGATGGTCTGGTAATCGATCTTGGCGAGCGCCGAGGAGAGGAAGAGCATGTGGTTCGTCGTCGTCGCGAACGTCATCACGATGACGACGGCGAAGAAGCCCGAGAACCAGTTGGGGTCGATGTCGGGGAAGACGTTCCGCACCGCGTTGGTGACGAAGCCGTAGCGGCCGTAGATGAAGTTGTACCCGGCGGCGAGCACGATGCCGCCGTAGATGAGGGTCGTCGCGTACCCGAGCCAGAGCACCCGCGCCCCGCGCACGACGAAGTACTTCGTCACGAGGACGATGAAGATCCCGACGACGTTGACCGTGACCGACAGCGTCACGGCCAGGAGGAAGCTGTTCGCGAGCGCCTTGAGCGCCCGCTCGGAGCTGAACAGCTTCTCCACCGCACGGGCGCTGAAGTTCCCGTCGGGGAAGAAGGTCCCGACCAGGAGGTTGAGGTTCGGGAACAGCAGGAACGTGACGACGAACCAGGTGAGGACGACGATCACGATGATGGCGAGCGGCGAGCGGAACATCGGTCCGAGCGTCGAGGGCTTCCCCGAACGCCGACGACGGGGGTTGCCGGCGCCCGCGTCCGCGGCTGCTGCAGGACGGGTCGAGGTGGTCATGTCGGCCTCAGTACTGGAGCACGTGGCTCGGGTCGATGCGCAGCTCGGCGGGCGACCCGGGGCTCAAGGCGTCGGTGCCGCTCTCCACGACCATGGCACGGAGCCGACCACCGACGGTCTCGACCGTGTAGGTCGAGTACGCGCCGTGGTAGGAGCGTTCCACGATGGTGCCCTGCAGCGCGACCAGACCGGGCGGCGGCGTGCGGTGGTCGTCTGCCGCCACCACGGCGACCTTCTCGAGCCGCAGATACGCCGACGCGGACGGGTCGAGGGGTGCACCCGCGCCCGCGAGCGCCCGCACCGTCTCCGGCGAGAGCTGGTTGATCGCGCCGATGAACGTGCCCACGAACTCCGTGGCGGAGTGGTTGTAGATCTCCTCCGGCGTGCCCAGCTGCTCCACGACGCCCTGGTTGAACACGGCGATCCGGTCGCTCATCGTGAGCGCCTCTTCCTGGTCGTGCGTCACGTACATCGTCGTGATGCCGAGTTCGCTCTGCAGGCGCTTCAGCTGCTCGCGCAACTGCACGCGCAGCTTCGCATCGAGGTTCGAGAGCGGCTCGTCCAGCAGCAGGATGCGCGGCTTGAGGACGAGTGCGCGGGCGATGGCGACGCGCTGCTGCTGCCCACCCGAGAGCTCGGCGACGTTCTTCTCGAGCTGCTCCGGGGTGAGTTCGACCTGCTCGGCGATCTCGTCGACGAGCTTCGTCGTCTCCGGCCGCTTCGTCTTCCGCACCTGGAGCCCGAACGCGATGTTCTCCCGGACGCTCATGCTCGGGAACAGCGCGTAGTTCTGGAACACCATGCCGACGCGACGCTGCTCGCTCGGCAGGCGGGTGACGGTCTTGCCGTCGATGATCAGCTCGCCCGCCGTCGGCTGGATGAAGCCGGCGAGGGTGCGCAGCGCGGTCGTCTTCCCGCAGCCCGACGGGCCGAGGAGGGTGAAGAACTCACCCTCCTCGATCGTCAGGTTGAGGTCCGGGATCGCCAGGTGGTCGCCGAACGCGACCTGGATGCCGTCGTAGGTGATCATCTACGGGAGGTACTCGAGCTCGGTCTTCTCGACCCAGGCACCGATGTTCTCGCGGACGAACTCGAAGTCGATGTCCTGCTTCGGCAGCGAGTCGATGAGTGCGACGACCTCGGGGAGGGCCTCGGCCTTCGCTTTCTCGTTCACCGGGTAGGCGGAGAACTCCTTCGCGAACGCACCCTGCGTCTCGGCGCTGCCGAACCAGTCGATGAACTTCTGCGCCTGCTGCTCACGCTTCGTGCCCGTGATCTCGGCGATCTGCTCGGTCACGTACGGCACACCCGACTTCGGGGCGATGACGCCGGTCTTCGTGCCGTACTCGGCGTCGCGGCTCGTGATGCCACTGCTCGGGATGGTGCCGAAGTCGACCTCGCCGCGGGTGAGCCGGGCGTACAGGTCGGTGCCCTCGACGGCGGGCGAACCGTTCTTGAAGTACTCCTCGACGACCTTCCAACCCTTGTCGGAGATGCCCAGGTCGCCGTCGGCGTCCTGGTACGGGGCGAGCAGTCCGGCGAGGACGAGCTGCGGGGTGGCCTGGCCGAGGACGGTGTTGACCTCGTACTTGCCCTGGTACTTCGAGTCCTCCCAGAGCTCGGAGAGCTCGGTCGGAGCGTCGGCCTCCGGGATGGTGTTCGTGTCGTAGACGGTGACGATCGCCTGCTCGACGAGCGGCCAGAACGCACCGTCCTTCGGGTCGCCCGAGGCCTGGTCGACCTCGCCGGACCAGGCCGGCTTGTAGGCGGTGATGGCCTTCTCGGCCTTGAGGGTCTCGAAGAACATGTTGTTCAGGCCGAACACGACGTCGCCGACGGGGTTGTTCTTCTCGGCCACGATGCGGTTCGCGAGGTCGGCGCCGCCGAGCCCGACGATCTCGATGTCGATGCCGGCCTTCTTCGCCTCAGCGGTGACCCACTCGCCGCGTCCGTCGCCGTTGGAGTTCGTGTAGACGATCAGGGGGCCGGAGGCGTCGCCCCCACCGTCGGATCCGGCGTCGCCTCCCGCGGAGCAGGCACTGAGGCCGAGCGCACCGATGACGAGGGCTGCGATGGCGAGGGAACGGGGCGCTGAACGCTTCACGGGATTCCTTTCGGGACGAACGCCCGGGGTTGCCGGGGTCGCCGCGCATGAGTAACGACGTTGTGACCGCTGGTGCAGTCTTCAACCTAGCGTGACGTTTCCCGGTGAACGGGAATTGAACGGATCTCGCGTGCACGCTTGACGGGGGACCCGAAATGTCGCAGTCCGACCCGATCCGACCGAAGCCGACACCGCCCGAGCGGGTACCACCACGGCCGAGCTCCGCCGCGATCGCATCGTGTGGGAGCGGTGCCCGAACCGGTTCATCGCCGCGGGCGGTGGCCTGCCGTTACGCCGGTGCGAGCGGTTCCCCGACTCCGTTCGGGAGCTCGACGACGACGTCGTCGCCAGGACGCACGACGCCCCCGGCGAGGACGACGCCCATGACCCCCGCCTTGCGGACGGTGCGACCTTCGGCGTCCGTGCCCACCAGCTGCTTGAGGAGGCCGGGTTCGAAGCGGTCGATCTGGACGCACGGGTTCCGGAGGCCGGTCACCTGGACGACGGCGTCCGATCCGAGCCGGAGCACCGCGCCCGTGGGGAGGGCGAGCAGGTCCAGCCCCTCGGTGGTCACGTTCTCACCCAGCTCCCCCGGCGCTACCTCGGCGTCGACCTCCTCGAACAGTTCGCGGTGGATCAGGTGCACCTGGCGGAGATTGGGTTGCGTGGGGTCGCGTCGCACACGGGACCGGTGCTGGACCGTCGCCCCGAAGTGCGCATCCCCATCGACACCGAGACCGGCGACGAGCGTGATCGCCTCGCGCCGAGGCTTGGAGAAGCGGTGCTCATCGTCGCTGCTCACCGAGACGATCCGGGCGTGTGTCATCACCCCAGTGTGCACCCGGACGGTCGGCGGCGCAGGATCACGTGAGACCGGTTCTGGTCCCCGACCAGCCCGATGCGACGTCCGTCGGCTCACCGACGTGATCAGCGGACACCCGTCGGGCAGACTGGACCGATGAGCCGAGCTGTCACCGCCCAAGCCGACACCAGCCGGGCAGACCTGCTCCGCGACCGCATCGTGTGGGAGATCGCCGAGCAGGGCTTCGGCGCGCACAGCCTGCACGTGCTCGTCGGTGACGACGAGGCCGGGCACCGGTGGACGGAGGACGTCCGCGAGGACGTCCACTCGGCGGCCAAGGGCGTCTGTGTGCTCGCGGTGGGCTTCGCCGTCGACGAGGGGCTCATCACGATGGACACGACGCTCGGCGCCGTCTTCCCGGACGCCGAGTTCGGCGACGGTACGGCCGACGTCACCCTCCGCCGTCTCCTGAACATGACGAGTGGCGTCGACCTCCCCTGGTCGCCGACCCTGCTCACAGACTGGCCGGACCTGACCCTCGAGTTCCTGCGCCGACCGTCACGGGGAGCGGTCTTCCAGTACTCGAACGCCAGCACCTACACGGCGATGCGCGCGCTCGAGACCCGTGTCGGCGACGTCGGCGCGTACCTCGACCGGCGCCTGCTCGCACCACTCGGCATCCATGACGCCGAGTGGGAGCGATGCCCGAACGGGTTCATCGCCGCCGGCGGTGGGCTGGCGCTGCGCACGACGGAGCTCGCGCGCATCGGACGCCTCATCCGCGACCGTGGCCGCTGGCAGGATGTGCAGCTCCTCGCGCC
The DNA here is from genome assembly GCF_030209505.1 of Plantibacter sp. LMC-P-059a. Taxonomy (NCBI): domain Bacteria; kingdom Bacillati; phylum Actinomycetota; class Actinomycetes; order Micrococcales; family Microbacteriaceae; genus Plantibacter; species Plantibacter sp. LMC-P-059a. The sequence goes on from NZ_JARVRZ010000002.1 coordinate 729,710, forward strand.
GGAGTGGGTCGACGCGATGCACACCGAGTGGGTGCCGGCCGGCACCGGCCCCGGCTACGAGCGGTACGCGCTCGCCGGATGGGACGGGCCGGGAGCCGCCTGGCGGCTCCACGGCGCCTACGGGCAGCTCCTCATCTTCGCGGGTGATGCCGTGGTGACGATCACCGCCGAGGACCACGAGGGCGCGGACCGCATCGCGGGCTCCGTGTCCGCGTTCCTCGCCGACGCCTAGCCGCGGTCGCCCGGCCTCCTTGCGCTGGGGCCCGCGCGGCGGGCATCATGGCGGGGAACCGCGGTGCCGTGGTGATCGTCGAAGCCCAGGCCGACTTGTCTGCCGACGGATCCCCCGCACCGCCTCGGAGGCATCGTCCATGACGACTGCACGCTCACTCCTGCCCTCGATCCGCGGCTCGTTCCGTTCGGCCACGCGCCGGTACGGTGACGTCCTCCGCCATCCCGGGGCGCTGCCGTTCTTCCTCGCCGCAGCGGTCGCCAGACTCGGCGTCGCGATGACCGGGCTCGCGCTGCTGTTCACGATCCACCATGCGACGGGGTCGTTCGCCACCGCGGGCGCGGCCACGGGACTGTTCGCCCTCGCGGAGGCCACCGCAGGTCCGCAGCTCGCACGGGTCATCGACCGGTGGGGCCAGACGGCCACGGTTCCGGCGGCAGTCCTCGTCCACCTCGGCGCGATCGCCGTGGCGATCACGACCGCCGGACACGCGCCGATCTGGGTCACCCTCGCGAGCGTCGTCGTCGCGGGCGCTGCGATCCCACAGCCCGGCGCGCTGTCCGCTGCGCGCTGGTCCGGGCTCCTCCCCGACCCCCTGGTGCTGCGGACCGCGTTCTCCCTGGAGGCGAACGTCAACGACCTCGTGTTCCTGACCGGGCCGATCCTCGCCACCCTCGCCGGCACGCTGCTCCTGCCGGCGGCAGGGTCGGCGGCGGCGGCGACACTGGTGGCGGCCGGCTGCGTGGTCCTCAGTCTGCAGCGCCGCACGGCACCGGAACCGCGTGGCGCGCGAGAACCCACCGAGGCCCGCGGCAGGAGCACCCTCCTCGCCCCGCCGTTCCTCGCGACCCTGGGCGTCAACCTCGGGCTGGGATGCTTCTTCGGCGCGGTGCCGCTCCTCGTGACCGCTGCGGCGGTGGCGCAGGGGCTGCAACCGCTGACCGGTGTCGTCCTCGCCTGCTCGAGCGCGGCGAGCATCGTCGCCGGCACGCTCTACGGCGCCGTCCGATCGACCCCGCGTCCCCAGACGGTGCAGCTGGCGGCGGCGGGCCTGCTCGTCCTGGCCGCGCTCGTCGGCGCCGTCTGGCCGGTGCTGACCGGGCTCACGATCATGCTCGTCGTCGGCGGGGCGGCCATCGCACCGTTGCTCGCCTCCTCCTCCCAGATCGTGCAGGCGTCGGTCGCTCCGGCGGAGCTCACGCAAGGCTTCACGTGGATCAACTCCGCCTCCGCCGCCGGCATCGCGGCGAGCGCCGCACTCACCGGGGTCCTCCTCGCAGGAGGTGGTGTCGGGGCGGCGACACCGCCGCTCGTGATCATGACGTCGGTGGCCCTCGTGTGCGCTGCGGTGGCTCGGGCGAGGCCGGGCCGACGTCGCGAAGATGTCTCGCTCAACCCTCACCGGTGAGGACCGAGGACTGTCAGCTGGGGATGCGACGTCGACCACGTCCGAGCGTAGACGGAGCCACCGACACCGCGGCACCGTGTTGCAGACGCCGTCGCACCCGTCAAGAGGAATCACGACGTCGGTGGGCGGAGGTACCGTCCTGGACATGGGTACTTCACGTCCGGCCACCGGTTCCATCGATCGCATCGCGCGCGAGGATTTCGGGTGGGACACGCTCCTGCCGGGCCAGCGTGAGGCGATCCAGTCGGCCGTCGCCGGTCGCGACACCCTCGTCGTCCTCGCCACGGGTGGCGGGAAGTCCGCGGTGTACCAGATCGCCGGCGCCCAGCGTGGCGGCGTGACCCTGGTGGTCTCGCCGCTCGTCGCCCTGCAGGCCGATCAGCTCGCCTCGATCGAAGCCGCACCGGCGGCCCCTCCGGCGGTCGCACTCAACGCCTCGCTCGGTACAGCGGCCATCGAGGCGGCGTGGGAACGCATCGACGAGGGTGGCCCGGTCTACGTGCTGCTGGCCCCGGAGCAGCTCGCGAACGAGGAGACCGTCGCACGGCTCGCAGCGGCCGGCGTCTCCCTCCTCGTCGTCGACGAGGCGCACTGCGTGTCGTCGTGGGGAACCGACTTCCGGCCCGACTACCTGCGGTTGGCTGACGTCCGTCATGAGCTCGGCGACCCGCCCGTGCTCGCCATGACGGCCACCGCCTCCGGTCCCGTCCGCGAGGAGATCATCGAACGGCTGCGCATGCACGACCCGGACGTGCAGGTGCACGGGGTCGACCGCCCGGAGATCCGCCTGGTCGTGCACCGCCATGAGCGCGAGCCCGAGAAGCGGGCCGCGGTCGTCGAGGAGGCACGCAGCTGGACGGCTCCCGGCTTGGTCTACGTCGCGACGCGTCGGGAGACCGAACGGTACGCCGAGGAGATCGCCGCCGACGGACGCCGGGTCGCCGCTTACCACGCCGGCCTGAAGTCGACGGAACGTCGCGCGGTCCACGACCAATGGCGGGCCGGCGAGCTCGACGTCGTCGTCGCGACCTCCGCGTTCGGCATGGGGATCGACCGCGCCGACGTGCGGTTCGTCCTGCACGCCACGACGACCGAGTCGCTCGACGCGTACTACCAGGAGGTCGGCCGCGCGGGCCGCGACGGCGAGCCCGCCACGACGGTGCTGCACTACCGCGCGGAGGACCTCGGCCTTCGCCGCTTCTTCACGAAGCGCTCCGTGTCGGAGTCGGCGGTGCGCGCGGTGTGGCGCGCGGTCCGTGCCGCACCGGGGCTGACGGTCGCCGATCTTGCGACGCGACTCGATCAGCCGCGACGCACGATCGCCAGGATCGTGAACGACCTCGCGGACGCCCAGCTGGCGGACACGACCGACGGCGTCCGGGCGGTCGACGAGATCGGCCCGAAGCGGGCGATCCGCGCCGTGCGGGAGATGCTGGAGTCGCGGGAACGTATCGCCGAATCACGGCTGGCGATGATGCGCGCCTACGCCGAGACCTCCCACTGCCGCCGCCGGGTCCTGCTCGAGTACTTCGGCGTCGACGCCCCCGAATGGTGTGGGAACTGCGACGGCTGCGAGCGGCACGAGGCGCAGCAGGAGCAGCAGCACTTCGGTTCCGCCGACACCACCACCGGATCGGCACCGCTCCACGTCGACCAGGGGGTGCTCCACCGCGAGTGGGGCCCTGGCACCGTGATGGGTGTCGAGCCCGACCGCGTCACCGTCTTCTTCGACGGCGAGGGCTACAAGGTCGTCGCCCTCTCGGCACTCGAGACCGGCGTGCTCACCGCCCAGGAACTCGCCTCGGCCTGAGCTCGGGGCGGCTCAGGCCTCGTCCGCCGGTGCGCTACCGGGGGCGTCGGCGATGACGCGGTCGATCCAGTCCCGTCGTGACAGGTACTGGATGTCGTCCCTGGCGAACCATCCGAGTTCGAGGAGCTCCTCCTGATCGGGGTTCGCCTCGCTGAGGAGCTCGCAGTCGTAGGCGGTGGTCACGTAGCCCACGTGGTCGCCGTTCGGGTAGCGCACCATCATCGGTTCGCCGCCGTACACCCCGACGATGCCGCGGATGCGGATGCGGGCACCCGTCTCCTCCACGACCTCGCGCAGCAGCGCGTCGGCCGGTTCCTCGCCGGGCTCGACGCCGCCACCGATCAGACTCCACAGGCCGGAGTGGCGATGGCGGGCGAGCAGGAACCGGTCGCCGTCCCTGATGACGGCGGTGACTCCCGGGAGCATGAGGAACGCGGTTCCGATGTGGGAGCGGATCGAGGCGACGTAATCGGACATCGGCATGCGGGGAGTCTACGGAACCGGTCTGACCGGAACGGGTCAGTCGGCGTGCTCCGGCGGCCACACCACGGCGAAGTACTCGAACACGATCTCCTCGGATTCGGACCACACGGCACCCCGTGCCGCACTGGTCCGCTCCCAGTAGCGCCGGTGTTCGCGCTGCCAGCTCGCCAGCGTGCGATCGTCCTCGCCCTCCGCGAACGCGAAGGCGGCGTCGGCACTCGAGAACGGGCCGAGGCGGAGCGAGGTGCTGCGGATGACGATTCGCGGCGCCCCCGTGCTGTCGCAGGCGATCCAGTGCGAGCCGATCCGAGGGAGCGGATCGCCGCGGTGGGCGAACTCCGACACGAGCTCGGCGGTGGCACGTTTGCGTCCGCTCAGGACGATCTCCAGCAGTCCGTCGGCGAGTCCGGCCGTATCGCCGAAGTGCTCCACGGTGTAGTCGGCGTCGTCCAGGCCCGCACCGCCACGATGCTCGGTGTACGCGCGCCACATCGCGGTCGCAGCGTCACGGTCGGGCGCTGCAACCGGTGCAGTGTCACTCGGAGAGCTCATGTCCGCGATACTGCCAGAAGGACTGCGGTGCCCCGTTCATCGGGCCAGTAGGCCCGCTCACCGTGCCGTGAGAGCAGAACCGTCGGCGGCGGCGGCGAACGAGGTGCTGCCGTAGTCGTCCCCGATGCTGAAGGTGACCTGCGGCGGTCCGGCCGGACGGGCGAACGTGGGGCTGTGGACGTCGGTGTCGGTCGAGCGGACGAGATATAGGGGCGCGTCGCCGACCGGTCGGTCGACCTGCTCGGCCCCCTCCTCCAGGAGCGACCACATCCGGTCGAACGCGACATCCGACCACGAGAACTGCTCGGCGGCCGACTCGGGTTGGCTGCTTGCAGCGCCCTGGTTGGTGACCTGACCGTACCGGTACTCCCATCGATCGGTCTTCGTGTCCCCCACGGTGAGCGGCGCCTGGGCGATGACGAAGTCGGCTGCGACCGTGATCGACACGACCCGGTCGTGACCGATCGCCTCCTGGAGCGCTCGCTGCGCCTCCGAGAGCGCTTCCGGGCGACGGAGGTCGGGTCGGAGGCGTCCGTCCTCGAGGGCGATGATCGCCTGCGCGACGGACTGGTGGTACGGCACGACCACGATCGCCGCCGCCGCGACCGCCACGATCGCGAACAGGGCGAAGCGGCCGGGGCGACCGGCCCGGCCCACGCCGAGCAACGGTCCGCGTCGACGTCCGTCGACGATGCGCTGGTGCGGCTGGAGAGGGAGGAACGGGAGGGACGCCCGAGCCGGGACGCGCAATCGCGAACGCTCGTCGGCCGAGAGCTCGCCGGCGTCGATGAACGCGACCTCCGGTCCGCCGTCGAGCAGGACCGCGACATCGCGCTCCGTGCCGGGCTGAAAGGTCGGGATGGCCGTCACCGGGACGACGGTGCGCATCGTGGTCGCGAACGCCGGTCCGTTCAGCGGCTGGACGGAGAGGTCGAGCTCGCAGAGCGGCTGGTCGTTGATCTGGGTGCCGGTCTGACGGAGCGTGTCGATACGGGCGACGCCGAGCCGTCTCGCGTCCTTGGCCTGCTGCACGGCCTGTGGTGAGGCGCCGATCGCACTTCCCAACGACCGGCCGACGAGCGAGAGCACCGTCGCAAAGATGCAGACCGGGAGTGCGACACCGGCGACCGCGTACCCGATGTCGGGCGGACCGACGGCGATCACGATGATGCCGCCGAGGAGAGCACCGAGAGCCGCGAAGGCGATCAGACGAAGCATGCCTTCGACCTTATCGAAGCGCTCGATTGCACGACCGCTGCGGTTCAGCCCGGTCCGTCGCTCGCCGCGGCGAGCAACGGCACGACCACGTCGCTGATCGGCGTGGGGATGCCGTGCACGCTCCCCCGCCGCTGGATGACCGCGTTGCGGACGTCCCATTCGAGCGGTTGCCCCTGTTCGCGGTCGGCGAGGATCGACGTCCCGCGGTCGACCGGCGAGGCTCGGAACTGGTCGAGGAGCCGCCGTGGTTCGTCGTCGGCCAATCGCGCACCTTCCGCTCGTGCGACGGACGCGCACTCCTCGAGGTAGGCGAGCATCAAACGGCCGATGTCGTCGCGCCGGTACATGCCGGATCGGCGACCGGTCAACGCCATGAGTCCGGCGGCGGCGTTCTGCAGCAGCTTCCGCCAGGCGAGGGTCGTGAAGTCGGTCGACACCTCGACCGTGCAGCGGGAGCCGCGCAGCACGTCTGCCACCACGGCGGCACCGGGTGCCTCCGGCAGGGACAGGCGTGGCGGACTCAACAGCGTGACCGGACCGTCGGGTAGGCGGGTGGCCGGGAACCAGACGACCGCCGGGACGACCGTTCCGGCCTGGACGAGGGGCTCCACCGTCTCGCGTTGTTCGACCCCGTTCTGTAGGACGCACACGACCGTGTCCGGACCGCACAACGCGGCGAGCCAGTCGGCAGCGGCAGCCGTCTGGGTCGCCTTGACCGCCAGGAAGACGAGGGCTGCCGTGCCCGGAGATTCCGCCGGATCGGTGTGGACCGGCCCGGGGACCGTCACCGTCTCGTCGTCGACCTGGAGCTGGAGTTCCGGCCGTTTCGACCGCCCTGCGATGAACGGCGTCCGTCCCTGTTCGTGGAGCGCTGCGGCGACCACGGTGCCGATCGCGCCCGGCCCGATCACTGCGACGCGATCGGGTCCCCCTGGCATCACGTCTCGCTCGATCCGGACAGCGCGTCGATCGTCGCGGCGATGACCGCTTCAGGGAACCGACGGAGCTGCTCGACGTCGACCCATTCCTCCGCCGCGTGCAGTCCGCCGCCGGCAGGGCCGCACACGACGGTCGGGATGCCCGCGGCCTGCCACAGCGCCGACTCCATCCAGTAGGGCGCACCGATGGCGGCTGGCACGGTCTCACCGTCGCTGGTGAGCGCGGCCGCCAGGAACTCGGCGAATCGTGCGGCCGGGCCCTGCTCATCGGCTTCCCAGGCCTTGCGCTGGTGCGTCAGCCGGGCATCCGTCCGGAGCCCCGGTGTCCGCACCGCGACCGCGTCGAGCATGGTCTGGACCTCGACGAGGGCGTCCTCGGCGCGTTCGCCCGGCAGCGTGCGTCGTTCGACGACGACAGTGGCCTCGGCGGCGATTGTGAACGGTGCGGTACCCGCCCGCACGACGGTCGCCGTGAACGAACCGGATTCGAGCAGCGGGTGCGCCGGCCGCTGACGGAGTTCCTCGTCAGCCCGCTCCACCTCCTGCAGCACGTGGCCGAGGGCACGGATCGCATCGACGCTCAACGCCGGTTGCGAGGAGTGCCCGGCCACACCCTGCAGGGTGGCTTCGACGACCGCGTAGCCCCGGTGGGCGGCGACCCGGTCCAGCCAGGTCGGTTCGGCGATGAGGCACACCTCGGCAGCCACACCGCGATCGGCGAGGTGCTGCAGGACGGCCGCGGCCCCTACGCTCGCGTCCTCTTCGTCCGCGACACCAGTGAAGACGACCGTGCCAGGGTGGTCCGCAGCGGCGAGCCGCTCCGCAGCGACGATCAGTCCTGCGAGGCCAGACTTCATGTCGCTGGCGCCGCGTCCCAAGAGCTTGCCGTCCGCGAGCCGTGGCGTGAACGGATCGTCCATCCCCTCCACGCCGACGGTGTCGAGGTGGCCGTTGAACACGACGGTGCGTCCCGGCTCCGAGCCCTCGTGGACGGCGACGACACTCACACGCCGTGGGTCCTCCGGTGCCGGCACGAGGTCGACCGTGAAGCCGGCATGTTCGAGCCGCTGCGCGATGACGGCCGCGATCGGCCCCTCACCGACTGACCCCGGCACGAGGCTCGGACTGACGGAGTCGATCGAGATGAGCAGGCGGGCGAGCTCGAGCGCGTCGTCGCCGGGGCTGAGGTCGGACATGCCACGACGATAGCGGGGCGGCTCGCCGGGAACGGCCCGAAGACCAGAACAGGCGCCCGTCTCCCTGAGGGGACTGGCGCCTGAGCTCATCTCCGACCGCAGGGGTCGTCGATCGGACTAGCGGTTCTTGACCCGCGTGACCGCGTCGGTGTTCTCCGAACGCGCGTTGCCGGCCTTCTTGTCGGCCTTCGCGGTCCGCTTCTCCTTCAGCGTCTTCGCCGGTGCGGTCTTGCCGCCTTCTTTACGTGCTGACTTCTCGCCCATGTTGGTGCTCCTTTGCGAGCCACGGTGACCCTGTACCGCTGAGGGTACCGTCACATCCCGTCCGGGGACCCCGCCCCCAGGACCTTGTTAGCATTCGGGGATGACGAACCCGGCAGAGATCACCGACGTCCCGATCGGCGGCGAGGGCATCCGACTCGGGCAGTTCCTGAAGTTCGCGGGTCTGCTCGACTCCGGTGGAGACGTGAAGGCCGCGATCGCCGACGGCGCCGTGCAGGTCAACGGCGAGGTCGATCGCCGACGCGGTCGGCAGTTGCAGCTCGACGACGTCGTGTCGCTCGAAGGGCGCAGCGTCCGCGTCCGACCCTGATCGCCCCGCCCTGCACCGCCCCGTCGAGAGGAACCCCGTGAACCCGAGCACACCCCGTCCCATCGCCGTCACCGGATCGACCGGCGTGCTCGGCGGCCTCGTGGCGCAGGACCTCGCCGCCCGCGGGATCCCGCAACGCCTGCTGGTCCGCACCCCCGCGAAGGCGCCGCAGCATCCCCGCAGCACCGTGCACCGGTTCAGCTACACCGACCAGGCTGCTGCCCGCGCGGCACTCGAGGGCGTCGACACCCTCTTCATGGTGTCGGGGGCCGAGAGCGCCGACCGCGTCGACCAGCACCGCTCGTTCATCGATGCCGCGGCCGCCGCCGGCGTGCAGCACCTGGTGTACACCTCGTTCGCCGCTGCGGCACCGGACGCCGTGTTCACGCTGGCGCGCGACCACCATGCGACCGAGGAGCACATCCGAGCGTCGGGCATGCGGTGGACGTTCCTCCGCAACGCCTTCTACCTCGACATCATGGAGGCCCTCGTGGGTGAGGACGGCGTCATCCGTGGGCCGGCAGGGGACGGTCGCGCATCCTTCGTCGCCCGCGCCGACATCGCCCGGACCGCCACAGCCATCCTCGTCGACCCTGCGCCCCACGCCGGTCGCACCTACGACCTCACCGGGCCCGAAGCGCTCACGATGACGGAGGTCGCCGCCACGATCAGCCGCGTCCGCGATCGCGAGGTCACCTTCCACGACGAGACGATCGAGGAGGCTTACGCGTCGCGCGCCTCCTACGGCGCGCCCGACTGGGAGGTCGACGCCTGGGTGAGCACCTACACGGCCATCGGCAGCGGCGTGATGGCCGAGGTGAGCCCGGCGATCGAGGACATCACCGGTGTGCCACCGATGGACCTGGAGACCTACCTTCGGTCGAACGCGGGCTGATTCCGCCTCCGCGTCCGTCCCTGAGCGTCGGCCGCCCGGCCGCCTAGATCAGAGGCCGTAGAAGCCGAGCTCCCAGTCGTCCGCCTCGGTCGCGCTGAGGGCGACGCCGGCGGGCTCGCGCGGTCGGACCGGGCGCGGTCCACGGCGTTCGTTGGTCGTGAAGTAGATCGACGTCCCCGGACTGACGAAGACGCTCGCCGAGTCCTGGCCGACGACGTCCAGATCGACGAAGCCGCCGCCCGAGAGCGCCGTGCGCTCCATCGTGTCCTTCAGCTTCGTGATGACGGTGCTCGGGTCCAGGGCGTAGACGAGCCCGCCGAGGGTGAGAGTGCTGCTTTCCATCGTGATGTCCTCAATGAGGTCATGGTGCGTGAACGGCAACCGTACGCCATCCGCAGGTGGGCAGTGCCCCTCATCGCGAGGCCCGCCGCGCCCCACGGCCGGAATAGGGCAGGTGCCCGAGGTAGTCGGGCCCCCTCAGAGCGGAACGTTGGAGTCCGAGCACGGCATCCGCAGCCGGCTCATGGAGGGACAGCCATGATGATCACGACCGCGACCTACAGCTCGGCCATGTCGGCCGAGACGAGACGGTTCTTCGAGCACCAGCTCGAGCAGGACCTCGAACGGCGGCGGCGACACCGCGAGCGCCTGCTCGACGAGGGCACTCCCCACCACGACCAGGGTGGGACCATGGAGTGGTGACCCTGCCCGCGACGAGCCCGACGATGATCGGGCGCGCGTCAGACCTCGCTGCGATGCGGTCCGTGTTCGACACCGTCGCGGCGGGTGGATCGCGCAGCATGGTCCTCAGCGGCGAAGCCGGCATCGGGAAGACCCGACTGCTGACGGAGTTCACCCGCTCGGTCCGCTCGTCGGCGCTCGTGATCACGGGGCAGTGCGTCGACCTGGGCGACGTCGCCGCGCCGTACGCGCCCGTGCTCGGCCTCATGAAGGACCTCGTCGCGCAGCGGGGTCGCGAGGCCGCGCTCGACGCCGCCGGGCCCGGCCGGGCCTCGCTCGAGACCCTGCTGCCGTCGCCCGGTGTGGAGCCGGAGGACCAGCGCGACGGCGGCGTCGGGCGGCTCCACGAGACCGTCGCCGTCCTGCTCGAGGCGCTCTCCCGAGAGCAGCCCGTGGTCATCGCGATCGAGGACGTCCACTGGGCCGACGGCGCGACTCTCAGCCTGCTCGCGTTCCTCGTGCGCGTCCTGACCGATGCCCACGTGATGGTCGTGCTCACCGTCCGCAACGAGGACGTGTCGCGCGGACACCCCCTGCGCGGGTTCCTGGCCGAACTCGACCGCACGAGGCGGGTGGAGCGGCACGGCCTCGAGCGTCTGAGCCGCGGCAACGTGCTCCGTCAGGCCATCGCCATCCGCGGCACCTCGCTCGACACGGTCTCCATCGACAGCGTGTACGCCCGCAGCGAGGGCGTCCCCTTCTTCGTGGAGGAGCTGTTGGGACTCGGCGACGGCGACGATGACGGCGACGATCTGCCCGACACCCTCCGCGAGCTCCTCCTCGCCCGCTACGAACGGCTCACGCCCAACAGCCAACAGTTGCTGCGCGTGGTCTCCGCCGGCGGTGTCCGCGTCGAGCATGCGCTCCTGGAGCGCGTGTTCACCGGCGACCACGACGCCCTCGACGCCGGCGTGCGAGAGGCCATCGCGGCGAACGTCCTCGTCGCGGACACGACCACCTACGCGTTCCGTCACGCGCTCGTCCGGGAGGCGATCCACGACGACCTGCTCCCGGGCGAACGGACGCGCTTCCATGCCGGGTTCGCCGAGGCCTTGGAAGCCGCGGCCGGGGTCGAACCGGTTGCGGCCGAGGTGTCGTACCACTGGATGCTGGCCAGGGACTTCACCCGCGCGTTCCCGGCCACCGTGCGGGCCATGGAGCAGGCGCATGCTGCCTTCGCGTACAGCACGGAGGCGCAGCTCGGTGAACGCCTGCTCGAGATCTGGGACCAGATCCCCGAGGCGCAAGACCTCGTCGGCCGCTCGCGGTCGGAACTCATGCGACGGACGGCGAGCGCCCTGCGGAACGCGGGCTGGACGGACCGGGCCATCGCGATGGTCGATCAGGTGCTCGCCACGCCGGAGGACCGCGACGACCTCGATCAGGCCAAGCTGCTGCGCGACAAGGCGTTCTATCTCGCGAACCTCGGGCGCCCTGGCTCGGTGGAGCTCCTCGAACAGGCCTTGGCCCGCGTCCCCGCCGACACCCCGGGCGAGCTGCGCGGTGTGCTGCTCACGAGCCTCGCCGCACGACACATGATCGTCGGTCGACTGGAGCGGGCGATCGAGTACGCCGACGCCGCCGCGCAGGAGGCCGCGCGCACCGGCTCCGCGCGGAACGCCTCGGTCGCGGCGAACATCGGCGGCATCGCCCGCATCCACCGTGGTGAGTTGGACGCCGGGAGGCCGATGCTCGCGACCGCGGAGTCACTGGCCGACGGCGACGGCAGCGCGCTCCTCCGATACCGGGTGAACGCCTCCGACATGGCGAACCTGCTCGGTTCGTACGAGGAGGCGCTCGCATCGGCGCTCGAAGGTGTCGCGCGGGCGAGGGCACTCGGCGTCGAGCGCAGCTCTGGGCTCATCCTGTCGTCGAACGCCGTCGACCCCCTGGTGGCGCTCGGGCGATGGGACGAGGCGGAGGAACGGGTGCACCGCGCGCTTGCGCTGCAGCCGCCGCTCGCGTTCTCCGTGTACCTCCGCCAGTCGCTCATCCTCCTCTTGCTGTGGCGTGGCGATGCCGAGACCGCAGCGACGCTCTACCGCCGGTGGCGGAAGGGGATGCTCTCACTGTCGGGCCTGGAGGTGCAGACCCGGTTCGGCGTCGCGCGCGTCGTGATGCAGGTCGGCCTCGCCACCGGAGACCTCGCCGGAGCGTGGTCGCCCGCCGGTGTCGGCGTGTTCGACGCCCCCGACCACCGCCCGATGCCGGCGTACGACCTTCCTGCGCTGGCGGACGCGGCCCGGGTCATGGCCCGGGTGCGGGTCGCCATGGCTGCGGGGACGCTCGACCTCGGATCCGGGCCATTCGCCGGCCTCGACGACGCACGCCTCCGCGAGCAGGAGACGCGTTGGCGGGCGCTCATCACGAAGGAGCGGTTCTGGCCGACCGCGCCGCTCTGGAGTGCGCTTGTCGATGCCGAACTCGGCGGGCCTGATGGCACCGGCGACGACGCATCAGCGTGGGAGACGGCTCGTGCGATGGCCGAACGCCCGTTCGCACCGGCGGTGCTCGCGCCCTACACGGCGCTGCGGATGGCGGAGGCGCTGGTGGCCGCCGGCGATCGTCCCCGGGCGCAGGATGCCCTCGTCACCGCCGTCGCGGAGGCGACGACACTCGGCGCCGGGCTCGTCCTCGACGGTGCTCGGGCATTGGCAGCGCGGGCATCGCTGAACCTCGACGGCCGACCTCGGGCACGCACCTCGGGCGGGTCCGCGGAGCTGACCGCGCGCGAACGCCAGGTGCTGCAGCTCGTCGCTGAGGGCCTCAGCAACCCGCAGATCGGGGAGCGACTGTTCATCAGTGCGAAGACGGCCAGCGTCCACGTCTCGGCCATCCTGCGGAAGCTCGGTGTGTCGACCCGGACCGAAGCCGCGATGGTCGCCGGAGCGAGCGGATTGCTCGCGGCGAGCGCCGAGCAACCCGGCTGATCCCGACGACCGTCCTCGCGGCGGGGTGGTTCCCGGCCGAAATCGAGGGAACGTCGGCCGGGAACCCCGACAGGGCGAAAGGGTCCTGTCGGCATCAGCGTAATCACGGAGCCGGAAGCGGGACGGGCTGTTGCGTTCTTTGGACAGCGGGTGCGTTCGGGAGGGAGGCGCCCCCGCTCGGCCCTGGCCACTCCGCCGTCAGCCGGGGAGTTCCCACGAGGGATCGCGCAGCAGCTCGGTCGCGTACCCGTCGCCGCGCGCTGCCGCGATCTCATAGGCCTGCCTCGCCGCAGCATCGTCGCCGATCGTGTGGAGCAAGTTGCCGAGCATGCGTGCCGAGCGGGCATCTCCGACGGCAATCGCCCGGAGATAGGCGTCCTGCGCCCGGTCCACATCGCCCGCCCAGTCGTGAATGTCTCCGAGCACGGACAAGGCGTCCCGGTCGTTCGCCGCCACCCGGTCGCCGAGCAATGCGACCGCATCCTCCACGTGGCCGAGCTTGGCGATCGCCAACGCCCGCCAACACACCCAGATGTCCTCGCTGTCCCCGACACGGTCGAGACAGGCGAGCGCCTCGTCCATGTGCTCCGCGTCGTCGTAGTGGTCCGCGATGAGACCGCCGAGGATTCCGAAGAGCCTGGGATCCTCCCAGTCGGGGTGGCGCGATACGAAGTCGCGGAGCACCGCCTCGGCGCGAGGATCGCCGAGCCAGTCGAGCGACTGCGCCAGGGCGAATCCGGCGAGGTCGAGCCCAGCGGCTGCAGACGCTTCCAACGCGAGGAGTGCCGCCTGCGGGCGGATGTCGTCCCGATCGGACCAGTCGAGCTCCCACAGGGCGGTGCCGCAGTCATACATCGCGTTGGCGAAGGACTCCTCCGGGTCGAAGAACGTCTCCCAGTACTCTTCCGCGAACGGGTGCCCGAGTGCGGCCAGGGAGGCCCGGACGAGCGCGCACGCGCGTTCCGGTCGACCCTTCGCCCTGAGCTCGAGGAGCGCGGCGATGAGCGCTTCCGACGATTCGAATCGCATCATGCCACCCCATTCCGCGCCACCGGCCACGAGTGGACATCATGGCAGCACCGCCGTTCGCGCTGTGGCGCTCCTGTCTACCGCCGGTTGTTCAGCGAGCGCTGGACGGCTCCGAACGCGATGGTGCCGACGATGAGGATGACGCCGATGACGCCGAGCCAGAACAGGCCCTTCAGCACGAACCCGACGATGGAGAGGACCGCCCAGAGGGCGAGGAGGACGACGATGACGACGGCGAACTTCTGCACGGGTGTGGGTTTCCTGTTCCGGGGGTGATGGCGGCTGGCGGGATCGGGTGACGATCAGGCAGGACCCTAGCAGGACGGCCTCTGCGTCGGCCGGAACCGGTCACCCGACGAGGAGCCGTCGCAGGCGGGTCCGAACCTCCTTGTCGAGACCCAGGAGGTCGAAGACGACGTCGACCTCGGCGACGAACGCGCGCACATGCGGGGTGACCTCGTCGAGGAAGGCGTCGACCTGATCCGCCGTCCAGGTGGCCTGGCGATCGTGCGTCGGTCCTCCGTGCGGCGCAGCCCCCGCCATCGCACGGACCGACGCCGCGTAGTCGTCGACGGTCGCGTCGTCGGGGACGCCGGCGTTGGCGAGGAGGAGGGCGCTGATCATTCCGGTGCGGTCTCGGCCGGCCGCGCAGTGCACGAGGATCCCGGGCTCGCTCGAGGCGACCGTCTCCAGGGCGACACGGACGAGGTCCGGCAGGATGCGCACGTTGTGCTGCCAGTACTCGGGCGAATCGAGGATCGGCAGGCAGACCTCACGGAACTCGGGATCCGCCTGGTCCTCGGTCGGCGCCAGCGTGATGACGAGATCCGCCGGGGGCTGTGCGTCCGGGTCGGCGTCTCGGGCGCCGACCTCGTCGGCACTGCGCAGATCGACCACGGAGCGCAGCCCCCATCGCGTCGCGGCCGCCCACCCGGCTTCGGTGAGCAGCTCCCGTCGTGGTCCTCGCGCGATCCGCCCGCTGACCGTCGCGCCGGTGGACGAGAGCGGCGTCGGCAGGCCGCCGAGGTCTCTCAGGTTGCGCAGGCCGTCCCAGTCCAGGTTCCGCATCCGGCAGAGCGTACCCGACCGGCCTGCGCCGTGCGCTTCAACCCCGGGGCACAGGCTCCATCCGGATGATCACAGACGTCCGCACGGCGTCAGCCGGCCGACGGTTAGCCTGAGTGCATGTACGCCTACCTCGGTCAGTGGAATTCCATGACCGGACGCCCCATCCTCGACCGCGAGTGGATCTCCGAGGGCGAGGCACGGGCGGCCTACGACGACCAGACCCACGGATTCGACATCGTCCCGCAGGCGGTCCGTGACGAGGTCGAGGCCCACGGCAGCTCGCCGACACCATGGGCGCTCTCGAGTTCCGCGCTCGGCCCCCTCGCATTCCGGGTGACCTTCTACCTTCCGACCGGGTCGATCTTCCGCATCGTCGACTGGAAGGACGAGGGTGAGCGGATGTTCCTGTGGAGCGTCGTCGATTACCTCTACCCGGACCAGGACACGCAGTATCGCCGAGCTCAGTGCCTCTGGATCGTGCGCGGCCTCTTCAATACCGATGGCACGGGCACGCTCTCGATCAAGGACAAGGTCGCTTCGACCCTCGACCGGCTCTCGATGGACGAGGTCGATCTCTCCGGCAACTGGCGCGACCGCCCGTCGTTCGGCGACTGGGCAGCACTCGTCCACACGGACGCACCGATGGTGACGCCTCCACGCTGAACCCGGCCGGGCGCGCCCGGCTCCTGGATGCTCGCGAAGCCGGGTGCGTACGCCTCAGCCGCTACAGCTTGCGCTTGCTCGCAGCGCGGCGGACGGCACCGAAGATGATCGTCCCGACGAGGAGGACGATACCGATGATGCCCAGCCAGAGCAGGCCCTTCAGCGCGAACCCGACGATGGAGAGGATCGCCCAGGGGACGAGGAGGACGATGATGATCTGCATGGGGTGGGTTCCTGATTCCGTGGGGTGATGGTGCTCGGGGATGGTGGCTCAGTGTATGCGGAGCTCGGCGACGAGCGGACACGCGAACGGATCGCGGGCCCCGAGGCCGACCCGGTTGAGGTAGCGGATGACGATGCCGCACGAACGCAGCAGCGTGGTCTCCGTGTACGGCACGTCGAGCGCCGCACAGTGGTCACGCACCAGCCGCCGCGCCTCCTTCAGCGCGGGCCGCGGCATCGACGGGAACAGGTGGTGCTCCACCTGGTAGTTCAGGCCACCCATGAGGAACGACACCCACAGGCCACCCGTGACGTTCCGCGAGGTCCGCACCTGGCGGGAGAAGAAGTCGACGTTCGCGTCATGGGCGATCGTCGGCATGCCCTTGTGGTTCGGCGCGAAGGACGCGCCCATCATGACGCCGAACACCGCGAACTGCACGCCGAGGAACGCGCACGCCATACCGAACGGCAGGAAGGTGAACACGACGCCGAGGAGGAGACCGAACCGGGCCAGGAGCAGCGCCCCCTCGATCGCGCGGTCACGGCCGCCGCCCCTCGTCCCGACCCCGCTCACGACCGAGCGGATCGCGAGCCAGTGCAGGTTGAGGCCCTCGAGCGTGAGGAGCGGGAAGAACAGCCAGCCCTGGTGGCGGTAGAAGAGCTTCGCCGCCCGGTTGTGCACCGCGCTGACGTCCTCCGGAAGGAAACGGATCGTGTCGGGCTCGATGTCCGGATCCTTGCCGACCGTGTTCGGGTTGCCGTGATGACGGGTGTGCTTGTTCATCCACCAGGAGTAGCTGAGGCCCACGAGGAAGGTCCCGAGGAAGCGCCCGGCGAGGTCGTTCCAGGCGCGCGACTCGAACACCTGCCGGTGGGCGGCCTCGTGTGAGAGGAACGCGAACTGCGTGAACAGCACCCCGAGGGCCGCGGCAACGAGCAGTTGCCACCAGGACGCTCCGAGCAGCGCGAACGCCACCCAGCACCCGGCGGTCGCGAGGACGAGCACGGCGAAGAGGGTCCAGTAGAACGCGTACCGCCGCCGAAGGAGACCGGCCGACTTCACCTGGGCGAGGATCGCGGAGTAACTCGACGTACCGCCGGCCCGCGGCGTGCTGCTCGGTCCGGTCTTGCGGAACCCGCTGCTGCGTTCGACCGTCACCGGACCCGCTCCGCCGGGTGGACGGGCGGTGTCGTCGAGGTCGATGATCGCCGACGGCGCGTGGAGAACGAGCCTGATCGGTGCGTGCGCATGATGCTCCCTGGGCATGGACGGAGGTGGGGGGATTGTCCGGCGACCGGGGTCTGGGGCAGCGCCCGTTCAGCGTAGGACGGCCCCGGCGAGCGATGCAAATCCGGGCGAAACCGGTACCGCCAGGGTGCTGTCGGAGGGCTCCGGCTCGGTTACGGTTGATCCGCTACTCGACAGATGAGGACGAACCCCGCCATGGATGACACGCGCGAAGCACGACTCATCGAGACGTTCGTGACGCTCACCGACAGCCTCGTCGACGACTACGACGTCGTCGAGGTCCTGCAGATCCTCGTCGACCGGGCCGTCGAACTCTTCGACGCCGCAGCCGGGGCGATCCACCTCGCCGATGGCGACGGAGCCCTTAAGGTCGTCGCCTCCACGAGCGAGCGCAGCGGCTTCTTCGGACTCCTCCAGTTGAACGCCGGTGAGGGGCCGTGCATCGCCGCGGTCACCTCGGGCAACCTGGTCACGGTGAAGACGGCCGAGGAGCTCCACCTGTACTGGCCGAGGTTCGCGGAGGCCGCGAACGAGAGCGGGTACGTCGGCGTCCACGCGATCCCCTTGCGCCTCCGCGACACCATCGTCGGATCGCTGAACCTGTTCCGCGAGACCGAGGGCGCACTCAACGGTGCCGACGCCCTGGCCGCCCAGGCGCTGGCCGATGTCGCGACGATCAGCCTCCTGCAGCAGCGGACCATCGAGAACGCGACCCTCGCCACCGCACAACTCCAGCGGGCCCTCGACAGCCGCATTGCGATCGAGCAGGCGAAGGGGTACCTGGCGCGGGCGGCGGGCGTGGACATGGACACCGCGTTCGGCATGATCCGGCAGTACGCCCGGACCCGGCAGCGGCGGCTCGGCGATGTCGCCGCCGCGGTCGCCCGCGAGGAGGTGCCGCTCGAGGAGGTCGTCGGCAGGACGCCGGTGGCCGGGGACGAGTAGTCCCCACCCTTCACCGGGACGGCGTCGGCGGGAAATCCGTGGCAACCCCCTCCACTCTCGGCCGGAACACGGCAGGATGGAGGTTCGAACACCACACGAGCACTCCCGAAGGAACAACCCATGGCAGGCCTCAGCCTCTCCAAAGGCAGCAACCTCTCCCTCACGAAGACCAGTCCTGGTCTGACGATCGCAACGGTCGGTCTCGGTTGGGATCCGCGCACCACCGTCGGTGTGGCGTTCGACCTCGACGCCTCGGCGATCCTCGTCGCGGAGAACGGCAAGATCCGGAGCCCAGCGGACTTCATCTTCTACAACCAGATGTCGACGCCGGACGGCTCGGTCGTGCACCAGGGCGACAACCGCACCGGTGAGGGCGACGGAGACGACGAGCAGATCACGATCGACCTCCGCACCGTCGAAGCCGACGTCTCGCGCATCGTCATCGCGGTCTCCATCCACGACGCCGACAACCGTCGCCAGAACTTCGGTCAGGTCCGCGACGCCTTCTGCCGCGTCCTCGACCAGGACCAGCAGGAGATCGTCCGTTACGACCTCACCGAGGACGCCTCGCAGGAGACGGCGATGCTGTTCGCCGAGATCTACCGCCACAACGGCGAGTGGAAGTTCCGTGCCGTCGGGCAGGGCTACACGACCGGCCTCGCCGGGATCGCCGGCGACTTCGGCGTCCCGCTCGACTGAGGAGCGGGTCCTGCTTTCAGGACAGGCTGAACCCTCGGGTGACCGAGAACACCCAGGTAAGCGCTCCGGCGAACGTGTAGCCGGCGACCGGCAGCCATACCGACGTCATCCAACGAACACCCTCGCGTGAACGAGCGCCGGCGAGCACGTTCCTGCCGGTCGTCAACGCGGTGAAGAGCATGAGGGCGACGGTCATGACCCGATCGATCCCCGCCGCTCCCGGGGTGCCCAGATCGAGGGTCCCGAACATCTGCAGCGCGAGGTCCGTCACGAGCGGCCGAAGAGCGACCTGCAGCACGAGCACGGCAGCCGCCGCGACGAGCGCCAGGCTGCCCGCGACGACCAGCGGATTGCGCGCGGGCGCCCCGACGTCGTGCTCTGGAGCTGCCATGGCCGCACCCTTCCGAGGAGGAACAGCTTCGAGCATCCCAGATTCAGGGGCTGGCGTGCACTGCGAAGGGACCCGCGACGCGTCGCTGCTGACAGCTCGGCCAGGGCTACACGACCGGCCTCGCCGGGATCGCCGGTGGCTTCGGCGTCTCGCTCGACTGAGCGAAGGGCGCGTCTCCCTCCTCGAAGTCCGGCGTGGAACCGCTTCGGATAACGGACAGCGGGTGCCTTCGTTTTGGCGTCGGGTCCGAATGATGGTCGACTGACTTCTGTGAACGTCAGTCGCCGCGGACCCGCCGGCCACCCTACCCAAACGGCCACTCGATCCCGCGGTCGGACCTCCGTCGTCCTCGCCCTCGCGGCCCTGATCGCGATCGTCTGCGGACCGCTCGCTGCCGCCGGGACGGCCGCCGGGATGGAGCCGGCCGCCCCTACGGGGACGGGAACGGCGGCCGCGCCGCTGTCGCCGGAGGACACGACGGCTTGGCTCGACGGACTGCTGCCCGCCGCCCTCGAACGTGAAGGGATCACCGGCGCCGTCGTCTCGGTGGTGAGCGGCGGCGAGATCGTCGCGAAGCGCGGCTACGGGCTCGCGTCGGCCGGTTCCGCCACGTCCGAACCGACCCCGGTCGACGTCGACCGG
The DNA here is from genome assembly GCF_030209505.1 of Plantibacter sp. LMC-P-059a. Classification (NCBI taxonomy): domain Bacteria; kingdom Bacillati; phylum Actinomycetota; class Actinomycetes; order Micrococcales; family Microbacteriaceae; genus Plantibacter; species Plantibacter sp. LMC-P-059a. Next base: position 749,613 of record NZ_JARVRZ010000002.1, read on the forward strand.
ACGCTGTTCCGCATTGGGTCCGTGTCGAAGCTCATGACGGCGACCGCCGTGATGCAGCAGGTCGAGGCCGGTGTCATCGACCTCGACGAACCAGTGCAGTCCTATCTCGACGTCACCCTGCCGGTCGCGTTCGACACCCCGATCACCCTCCGTCATCTCCTGACGCACACCGCGGGCTTCGAAGACCAACTCGCCGGGCTCATCGCCTCGGCACCAGCGGAGCCGAAGCCGCTCCGGGAGACGGTCGCGATCGACCCACCCGAGCAGATCTTCGAGCCGGGGACGACACCGTCCTACTCCAACTACTCAAACGGGCTCGCCGCCTATGTCGTCGAGCGCGTCACCGGCACGCCTTTCGAGCAGTACGCCACCGAGCACGTCCTGGAGGCGTCCGGCATGACGGGCGCGACGTACGAGCAACCCCTGTCGCCGGAACGCCGACGCGACATGTCGGCGGGGTACCGCTTCGCCGGGTCACCCGAGGTGCCGTTCGAGGTCGTCAGTCCGGCACCGGCAGGCGCGATCAGCGCGACCGCCGGCGATCTCGCGAACTTCATGAACGCCCAGCTCGGCCACCCGTCGGCGGACGGTCGCACCCTCCTCACACCGGAGAGCCTCGAGCGGATGCACGCCCCGGCCCTCGACGAGGAACACCTCGGGAACCTCGCGAACGGTCCGCGGATGACCCTCGGATTCTTCGAACGGGACCGGAACGGACACCGCATCCTCAGTCACGCCGGCGATCTCACCGCGTTCCACGCCCAGCTCGAGATCTACCCCAACGACGACGCCGGGATCTTCATCTCCCTGAACAGCACGGGCGTGAACGGCGACTCGAGCACGGCGATCCGTGACGCGGTCACCACCGGCTTCGCCGACCGGTACTTCCCGGAGGAGCGGTCCGCCCCACGCGTCGAGGAGACGGCCGCGGCGCACGCCGCAGCACTGGCCGGCACCTATCAGCTGTCGCGACGTGGCGAGTCGACGTTCGTCCGACTCTTCTACGTCCTGTCGAGTGTGGAGGTCGCCGCCGAGCAGGACGGTGTCGTCACGATCTCGGCGATCACCGACAGCGCAGGAACGCCGCTCCGCTTCGTCGAGGTCGAACCGTGGGTCTGGCAGGAGGTCGACGGTCAACGCCGGGTGGCCGCCTCGACCGACGGTGACACGGTGACGGCCGTCGGTTTCGACCCGGCGTTCACGATGCAACCGATGCCCACCGAGCGGGCCTTGGTCCCGACGATCGCGGCCGGATCGCTCCTCATCCTCGTGATCACGCTGCTCGCCTGGCCGCTCGGCGCGCTGCGGCGGGCGGGTACCCCGCGGCCGATACCGTCGGATCGACGTGACCGCGCGCTCAGGTGGTGGACGCGCGGATCGGTCCTCGCGCTCGTCGCCGCGGCGCCGTTCTGGTCGGTCGTCGCGCAGGCGCTCATCTCGGACGGACCGGCCCCGTCGTCGGTCGTCATCCGGGTCGCCCAGGTCCTGACGGCCCTCGCGGTGCTCGGGTGTATCCCGAGCGTTTGGCGGGCGATTCGCGCGGCGCGCGGAACGGAACCGGAACCGAGCACGAGCGACGGACGCCCGCGCCGTCGGGTGGCCACGGCCGCGCGCGTCACGGGTAGCGGGCTGACCGCGCTCGCGTTCGTCGGCCTGGGGTTCGTCGCCGTCGTCGGCGGCCTGCTCCTCCCGGACCTCAGCTACTGAGCCTGGGGTCAGGCCTTCCGGCGGCGGGCGGCCGACCGCGGCGGCGCCGCCCGGAGGTGCTCGCTGACCCGCCCGAGGATACGGGCGAGGTCACTGACGTCATCGTCGGACAGCGGGTCGAGGAGCAACTCTCGCACGGCCTGGATGTGGCCGGGGAAGACGGCAGACAGCACCTCGCGACCGGCAGCCGTGATGGCGACGACGGTGCTGCGTTCGTCGTCGGGTGACGGCGACCGCGTGATGAGTCCTCGCTGCTCGAGCAACTGCGCCTGATAGGTGAGCCCGCTACGGCTGTAGACCACGCCGTCCGCGAGGTCGGTCATGCGCTGGTGTCCGTCCGGGGTGTCGCCGAGCCGGGCGAGGAGCTGGAACTGGACATAGCTCAGCCCACCGGCTTCGCGGAGCTGCTGCTCGACCGCCGGGCGGAGGAGGCTGCTGACCTCGGTGAACGCGAAATACGCGCCGAGCTGGGTCGGTGTCAGGGGTGCGGCGGATTCGGACATGTCTCCATCCTAGGTGTTGCTTCGAGTTCGAAGCAGTGTTACGGTCATCTCACTTGCTTCGAGCTCGAAGCAGTTGACCAAAGGAGAGCATCATGCAGGCAGTCCAGTTCCACGAGATCGGCGGACCAGAGGTCCTCCAGTACGGCGACGTCGAGCAGCCGACCCCGGCCGCCGGGCAGGTGCGCCTGCGCGTGGCGGCCTCGGCGTTCAACGCCGCCGACAACGGCATGCGCGCCGGGTTCCTCCCGATCCCGATCCGACTCCCCCACATCCCCGGGTACGACGTGTCCGGCACGATCGACGCCATCGGTGACGGCGTAGACGGCGTCTCGATCGGCGATCCGGTCATCGGGTTCCTCCCAATGGAGGGCGACGGCGGGGCCGCGGAGTTCGTCGTTGCACCGGCCGAGTCGGTCGTCCCCGCCCCGACGACCATTCCACTGGCCGATGCGGCAGCCCTCCCCTCCGTCGCACTGACCGCCTGGCAGGCACTGTTCGACGACGGCGGGCTCGAGTCCGGCCAGCGGGTCCTCATCGTCGGCGCCGGCGGCGTGGTCGGCGGCTATGCGGTGCAGCTCGCGAAGCGGGCCGGCGTGCACGTCATCGCGACGGCGAGCCCGCGCAGCGAAGCGGCCGTCCGGGCGGCCGGAGCGGACGAGGTCGTGGACCACACCACGACCGACCTCCTCGACGCGGTGTCCGAACCGGTCGACGTGCTCCTCAACCTGGCCCCGATCGACCCCGAGCGGTTCTCCGCCCTCGTCGGACTGGTACGTGACGGCGGCACGGTCGTGAGCACCACCGCCTGGATGCCGACGCCCGGCGACGAGGCCCGGCAGGTGCGGGCGGCCACGGTGTTCGTCCTGCCGAACCGCGAACGGCTCTCGACGCTCGTGTCACTCGTCGACGACGGTGCACTGACCGTCCAGGTGACGCGCCGGATCCCGCTGAGCGAGCTGCCGTCCCTCCACGCCGAGGCCGCCGAAGGGCGCATCGCGGGCAAGGTGATCGTCCTGCCGGCGTGATCCTGGGAGGAACCCGGAATCCGGTGGGAAACCCCGGGGAGTCCGACCCCCGAGCCGATGTCGGACTCCCTCCCGCCCGTACCATGGACGGAGCAAGGGGAGTACTCCTTCGCGGCATGCTCGTCAATACGGACCCACCGTCGGGATCCCGGGGTGCCGGCTCTCATCGAGAGCGGAGAAGACCTTGTTCCGGCGCCGTCGCCGGAACCTCGTGTCCCTCGACCCCTTGGAGCCGTCATGGCCGTCACCCCGCTCATCTGGATCATCACCATCGGTGTCACGATCCTGTTCTTCGTCTACGAGTTCTTCGCGCACGTGCGGAAGCCGCACGAGCCGACGATCGCCGAGTCCGCCCGCTGGTCGATCTTCTACGTCAGCCTCGCGCTGCTCTTCGGCGTCGGCATCGGACTCGTCTCCGGCTGGACGTACGGCGGCGAGTACTTCGCCGGCTACCTGACGGAGAAGGCCCTGTCGATCGACAACCTGTTCGTCTTCCTCATCGTGATGGCGGGCTTCGCCGTGCCGAAGGCGTACCAGCAGAAGGTGCTGATGATCGGCATCATCATCGCCCTCATCATGCGTGGCGCGTTCATCGCCGTCGGTGCCGCCCTGATCGAGAACTACTCCTGGATCTTCTACCTGATGGGCGCGCTCCTGCTGTTCCTCGCGTACCGCCAGGCGTTCAGCGACCACGAGAGCGACCCGGCGAACGGCAAGCTCGTGCGCTTCGCCCGCCGCATCCTCCCCATCACCGACACGTACCACGGCGACCGCCTCTCGGTGAAGATCGACGGCAAGCGCTTCTTCACCCCGATGCTGCTCACCATCGTCGCGATCGGCTTCATCGACCTCGTCTTCGCGGTCGACTCCATCCCGGCGATCTACGGCCTGACCGAGCAGGCGTACATCGTGTTCACGGCGAACGCCTTCGCGCTCATGGGTCTGCGCCAGCTGTTCTTCCTCATCGGCGGCCTGCTCGAGCGCCTCGTCTACCTGGCGCAGGGGCTCGCGGTCATCCTCGCGTTCATCGGCGTGAAGCTCGTGTTCCACGCCCTCCACGTCAACGAGCTTCCGTTCATCAACGGCGGGCAGCACATCGACTGGATCCCCGACATCCCGATCTGGTTCTCGCTGCTGTTCATCGCCCTGACGATCACGGTGGCGACGGTCGCCTCGCTCGCGAAGACCCGCCGCGACGCACGCGCGGGCCTCGAGCAGTAGTCGATGCGCCCGACGGGTTCAGGCCCGCCGGGCGCGAAGCAGCTCGTCGACGGCACGAAGGCCCTGCTCGAGCGCTCGGAGATCCTCGGTGGCGAGATCGCGGAGGACCTCCGAGCCGAGTTCCGGTCGTGACGCCATCATCCGCAGCACCACCGCGCGCCCGAGTTCGGTCGCGCGGATCCGTCTGACGCGCTGGTCGTCGACATCGAACGAGCGGGTCACGAGGCCCTGCTCGACGAGGCGATCGACGTGCTTCGACGTCGTCGCCATCGAGACGCCGAAGGTCTCCGCGAGCCCCCCACCGGTCGCGCCGTCCTCACTCGTGACGACGAGCGAGAGCACCTTGAGCTGCGCGATGGTGAGGTCGGTCTTGAGCAGTGGCTCGAGACTCATGGGGATGGACCGGATCGAGATGGTGAGCGCCAACGCCTCGACGCTGCGGACGACCGCGTCGCGACTCCGCTCCCCTGCACTCATGAGACCACGGTAGCGGTGACTCAGCAGATCCCCAGGAGCATTTACTTAGACAAAAGCTAAGCTTTTTCCATGACCACGACAGCGCCCCTCCCCGAGACCGACGACATCGACCTCGACGCCCTCCGCGCGACCTACGCCCACGAACGCGACCGCCGGCTCCGCCCCGACGGCCAAGCCCAGTACCGCCGTGCCGCCGGTGCGTTCGGATATTACGCGAAGGACCCCTACACGGCCTGGCAGGAGCGCGAGCCGCGGACGGACCATGTCGAGGTGCTGATCATCGGCGCCGGGTTCGGCGGTCTGCTCACCGCGGCACGCCTCCGCGACGCCGGCGTGGAGTCGATCCGACTCATGGACGAGGCCGGCGGCGTGGGCGGCACCTGGTACTGGAACCGCTACCCCGGCATCCACTGCGACGTCGAGGCCTCCGTGTACCTGCCACTCCTCGAGGAGCTCGGGACCGTGCCGACGTGGCGGTATGCACCGGGCGAGGAGATCAGGCAGCATGCCGTCGCGATCGCCGAGCACTACGGACTGCTGCCCGACGCCCTGTTCCAGACGCGCGCCACCGGACTCACCTGGGACGACGGCGGCGGGCACTGGATCGTCGAGACGGACCGCGGCGACCGCATGACGGCCCGCTTCGTCATCACCTCCTCCGGCACGCTGACGCAGCCGAAGCTCCCCGGCATCCCCGGCATCGAGACGTTCCGCGGTCACACCTTCCACACGAGCCGGTGGGACTACGACTACACGGGCGGGACGCCGGACGGCGGGCTCACGGGCCTGTCCGACAAGCGGGTCGCGGTGGTCGGCACCGGGGCGACGGGCATCCAGGTGATCCCTCACCTCGGTCGCGACGCCCGGGAGCTCATCGTGTTCCAGCGGACGCCCTCGACCGTCGACGTCCGCGACAACCGGCCGACGGATCCGGCGTGGGCGGCATCGCTCCGTCCCGGTTGGCAGCGGGAGCGGATGGACAACTTCATCGCCGTCCTCTCCGGCGAACCAGTCGAGGAGTCGCTCGTGGACGACGGTTGGACCGCGACGGCGGCACTCCAGCGGAAGGTGGTGTCGGGGAACGTCGACACCACGATCCCCGACGACGAGCGGGAACGGCTCGAAGAGTTGCAGGACGCCGTCACCATGAACCGCATCCGAGCGCGGGTGGACGCGGTCGTCGAGGACCCGGCGACGGCTGCGATGCTGAAGCCCTGGTACCGCTACATGTGCAAACGTCCCGCGTTCAGCGACCACTACCTCCAGACGTTCAACCGACCGAACGTCACCCTCGTCGACACCGCGGACCACGGCGGGATCACCCGCATGACCGAGCACTCGGTGGTGGTCGGCGACACCGAGTACGAGGTCGACTGCGTCATCTTCGCCACCGGGTTCGAGGCAGGGGTGTCCGGCGTCGTCTCCGGCACCCTGCCCGTCATCGGACGCGACGGCCGGAGCCTGCTCGAGGCCTGGGGTCGCGGCCCGCGGACGCTCCACGGGTTCATGACCCACGGCTTCCCGAACCTGTTCCAGCTCGGCCCGATCCAGAACGCCACCTCGGTGAACTTCGCCCACATCCTGCGCGACCAGGCCGAGCACATCGCGGCAGTCGTCGAGCAGGCGCGCGCGGTCGACGTCGTCCGCGTCGAACCGACGGCGGAGGCCGAGGAGGCCTGGGTGCAGACCGTCGCGCGGACCGCTCGCGACGTGACCGCGTACCAAGCCGCCTGCACGCCCGGGTACTACAATGGGGAGGGGACGCAGTCGATGACCGGCGCCTCCTACTCGGGCAGCCCGCTGCAGTTCCGACGATTGCTGGCCGAGTGGCGGGCGACCGAACTGCATGACGTGCTCGTGACCGCAGAAGCCGCCGAGATCACGATCGCCGGCGCGAACCGATGAGCGCCGACACCGCCCCGTGGCGACGTCGCGACGTCCGCGTCTTCGGCGGACTCGTCCTGGCGACGACGCTGGCGGGCTGCACCACCGACACCACCGCACCCGCCGCCTCGTCGACGGCCGGGCTGTCGGGGGCGACCACCATCACCGCCACCGAGCTCCTCCAGGTCACCTCACCCCACGACCTCACGGGGATGACGCTCCTCGAGGGTCCGACGTTCGGACCCGATGGCGTTTTCTACATCGTGGACGTCACCGCGCCTCCCGGCGAGCCGAAGGTGCTCCGCATCGACACCGAGTCCCTCGACATCACGCCCATCCACACGGATTCGACGAGCGCGTACACTTCCGCGCAGTTCAGCCCCGTGGACGACCGGCTGTACCTCACGGACTTCATCGGCGGCCGGATCGACAGCATCACTGCGGACGGCGACGATCTCCGGCAGTTCTTCGCCGGCGACGTCGACGGGGTACCGATCCATCCGGACGACCTGTCCTTCGACGAAGCCGGTCACCTCTACGTCACCGATTCGGCCGGCTACGACCAGCCGTACTGGGAGGCGTCCGGCCGACTCGTCCGGCTCGACGGATCGACCGCAGAGCCGACCGTCCTCGCCGACGGGCTCGCCGCACCGAACGGCGTCGCCTTCACTCCCGGGTTCGACGGCCTGTGGGTGACGCACAACACGGGGAACCAGGTCGACTTCGTCCGGCTGGACGAGACCGGATCGCGGGTGACGGCCGCGTTCCCCGCACTCCACCTCGATGGCGGGACGACGCAGGTCGACTCGGCGGCGGTCGACGCCGACGGCAACCTCTACCTCGGTCTCCACGGTCGGGCGGCGGTCCTCGTCTACAGCGACACCGGGAAGCACCTCGCCACCGTGGAGATGCCGCACGACGAGGACGGGGTCGGGTCGGCGACGAACCTCGCCATCGAACCGGGGACGACCGACGCCTATGTGACGGTCAGCGGCGAAGCCGGCGGGTACATCTACCGGTTCACCGCGCTCGGCGAGGGCATCCGACAGTCGAACGGCGGCTGATCGAAGCCACTCGACACAGCTACCGGATGCCCTTCACCTTCGTCAGGATGATCGAACCGCCCAGCAGGGCGAACACTCCACCGACGAGATACAGCAGCGTGTAGTTCTTCACCCCGTCCACCGCGCCGATCGCGATGATCACCGGAGCGAGGAGCGGGGCGATCGCGCTCGGCAGCTTCTGCGCGAAGGACACGACCGACATGTAGCGGCCGGCCTCGGAGCGGTCCGGCAGGATCGCCAGGACGATGGCCTGGTCGACGGCGCCGAACGCCGCCAGGGCGAGGTTCATGATGACGGCGCCGATGACGAGCTGCGGGAAGGAGAACGCGGTGGCCTCGATCACCGCGCCGACCGCGAAGAGCAGTGCACCGATGAGGACGAAGAGCTTCCGGCGCCCCAGCTTGTCGGACACCCACCCACCGCCGAGCGCTCCGACGACGGCGGCGACGACCCCGAGGAGGCCGATGACCGTCACGGCGCCGGCGATCTCGGAGACCGGCAGCCCGAGCCGCTGGGCGTAGAAGAACGTCGCGAAACTCGTGTTGAAGTACAGGCCGATGAAGAAGGTGAAGCGGCCGAGCCAGTTCCACCCGAAGTCCGGGTACTTCCGCGGGTTGAAGGCGTAGCTCGAGAACACCTTCTTGAACGAGATCCTGTCGTTGGGGAGCGCCATCCCCCGCGAGTCCGGGTCCTTGCCGAGGAACACGAACACGAGCACGGTGACGGCCCCGATGACGCCGGGGAGGAGGAAGACGAGCACGGTGCTGATGTCCACGACGGCGTAGACCACGCCGATGCCGAGGATCGGTGCGACCTGGGCGGTCAAACCGGTGAGGCCGGAGATCTTGCCGCGTTGCTGTTCCGGCACCAGGTCCGCCTGGAGGAACATGATCGCCGCGCCGACGTTCGCCCAGCCGAACATGGCGATGATCCAGCCGATGATGAGGACGGGTACGCTCGGCGCCACCGAGATGACGAGGAGGCCGACGAGTCCGAAGACGATCCCGCCGAGCATGAACGGCCGCCGCCGACCGATACGGGAGCGCGTGCGATCACTCCAGATCCCGACGAGCGGCGCCGTGAGGATGAACACCGCCTGCGCGAGACCCGTCGCGTACCCGAGGACCTCCTCATGGCCGGGGACGAGCTCCTGGATCCGGAGCGCCAGCGAGTAGGACAGCGGGACGATGAACGCCATCGACGACCCGAAGTTCGCCAGCATCATCGTCACGATGAACCGCGCACTCACGGGACGCGACGGCCCGTCGGGCGTCGGGAGGTTGGTCGTGGAGGGACCTGCGGCGGTGCCGGAGGTCATGGGACGCGCCGTGGCAGCGGCGATGGTGATGCGTGAGGACTCCTCTGGAGTGAGCTCGTCGTTGATGCCCATGGGTTCCTTCTTCGGTCGGGTGGTACGGGATGTGATGCGGGGTCGGGATCACCCGCGGCGGCCCTCACCCCCGAGGGGCCGCGCGCGGATGGACGGGTCAGCGGTCGTCGGTGGCTCTGTCGGTGGCCTGTCCGGGCTTCGACCCGTCGAGTCCGGTCCAGCGACGCCGCAAGGAGAACGCGGCGCCCTTCGGTTTGCGGTCGCGGGTGAAGACACCCTTGCGGTTCCCGTCGACCCGGTGGATGCCGGGTGACGTCTGGAAGTCGGCGAAGTTCCACACGTGCTCGCCGATGAACTCCGGGATGCGGTCGAAGACGCGGTGGTTCATCGCGAGGTAGTCGGTCTGGTACTCCTCGCTCCACGGCAGGTCCCAGACGGAGTGCTGGCCCGGCATCGTGTCCGCGCCGTACTCGGACATCATGATCGGTTTCCCGAACCGCTGCGCCCACCCGCGGAGGTCCTGCTCGAGGTAGTGCTCGGCCGTGGCGAGGTCGCCCGTGAACACGTACCACCCGAAGTACCGGTTGATGCTGAGGACGTCGAAGAGGTCGGCGATCTTGTCGTTCTGCGCGTTCGCGAACATCACCGCCGCATAGGTGAGCGGCCTCGTCGGGTCGAGCTCGCGGGCGAGCTCGACGAGGGGTTCGAAGTACTCCCGCGCGCCCTCCTCGTTCGAGGCCGGCTCGTTCGCGATGCACCACATCACCACGCTCGGGTGGTTCTTGTCCCGGTCGATCAGTTCTCGGAGATGCTGCGCGTGGATCTCGCGCGTCACCCCGCCGAAGTTCTCCGGTGCGAAGGTCGGGGTGGGCGGGATGCCCGTGAGGCCGCCTTGCACCCCGAGGTTGAGCCCGACCGCCGCGGTCTCGTCGATCACGACGATGCCCTGCCGGTCCGCGAACTCGAGCACCTCCTCGGCGTAGGGGTAGTGCGAGGTGCGGAAGGAGTTCGCGCCGATCCAGTCGAGGAGCTGGAAGTCGTGGACCAGGTAGGCGTTGTCGTGTCCCTTGCCGCGGATGGCGGTGTCCTCGTGCTTGCCGAACCCGGTGAAGTAGAAGGGCGAGCCGTTGATGAGGAGCTGCGCGCCACGGACCTCGACCGTGCGGACGCCGAACGACTGCGTGTAGCTGTCGATCACCCGATCACCGTCGACGAGTTCGACCACGAGGTCGTACAGGTAGGCCGCGCCAGGCTGCCAGCGGGTGACGCCCGGGACGGTGAGGGCGGCGAACTCCCCCGCGCCGGTGGCGACCTCCGTGCCGCCGGCGTCGAGGACCCGGACGCGTACGTCCGCCGGGGCCGTGGTCGCAATGCGGTAGCGGACGATCCCGTCCGTGCCATCGACCTCCGTCACGATGGTGACGTCTTCCACACGGACCTGGGGCGAGCTGTACAGCCAGACCGAGCGTGCGAGCCCCGCGTAGTTGTAGAAGTCATGCAGCACCGCCTGCTGCTTGCGGCCGTCCGGTGCCTCGCTGATGATGCCAGGCGGGATGGTGAGGTTCGTGAGCTGGTTGTCGACACCGACCGTCAGGCGGACGCTCCCACCCGCCTGCACCCGGTCGCTGATGTCGATCTCGAACGGCGTGTAGCCACCCTGGTGCTCCCCGACGAAAGCGTCGTCGACGTAGACCCGCGCAGCGTGCGTCGCGGCGTCGAAGCGGAGCATGATGCGTTCGCCGTCCCACCCGCGCGGGACGGACACGGGGCGTTGGTAGTACACCCAGCCCACGTGGTCGCGGATCTCGGCGGAGGTGAACTGGTCGTTGTAGCTCGCGGGCACCGCGACCTCGAGCGAGCCGGGGAGCCGCTCGAGCCAGGGCTGCTCGCCGACGGCGGAGTCGAGCGCGAACGACCACAGGCCGTCGAGGTTCGAGAGGTCACGGGTGGGGGTGGCGCGGGGTTTCAACATGGGGTTCCTTCTTCGCGACGATGCGAAATGGTGCGGGTCGATGATGCGGAGCGAGACGAAGCTGAGCGGTTCAGGGTCGGGTTCAGTGGAGCGCGCTGTAAGAGAACCTGGTGACGGTCGCGTCGCCGCCGAGCGCCTCGATGCCGATCACGCGACCCGTGAACCCGCCGGCCACCTCGGTCGAGCAGTACCGACCGTCGACGTCGGCGAGCACGTCCGGCTCGGTGCCGAGACCGAGGACGATGCGGTCGGGGCCGGTTCGCGCACCTGGGCGCTGCTGCGGGTTGGCGACGGCACGGACGGTCAGCGGTTCACGCCGGTCGACACCGGTCCGTTCTGCGACGAGCTGGTCGAGCGGGCCGATGACGACCCGGACCGTCACGCGGTCGCCGACCCGCTGCACCACGGCCTGATGCGCGTCGTCGATGCGGACGCCGAGCACGATGTCGCCCTCGGGCGCGACCACCTCCACAGCCCACTGTTCATCGCGTGCGCGGACCGCCAGCAGGTGCTCGGCGTCACGGCTCGCCGCGGGTCGCCCGGCCGTCAGGTGCAGCGCTCCGTCCCCGACCCGCGCGAAGGACGCTGGGGCCACGCCCGGGGCGATCCACCGCGGGTGCAGGGTCGGTGCGTCGAAGGTGTCCACGAACGAGGTCTCCGGGGTCGGCTCCGGGAATCGGTCCTCCACGACGACGGGCCAGTCGTCCACCCAGTCGATGCCGACGAGGAAGGTCTCGCGGCCGTTCGTGTGCCATCGCGGGAACGATCCACGCAGCCGGACGCCGAGGTGGACCATCGCCCAGCTGCCGTCCTCCGCCTCCACCAGGTCGGCGTGTCCGGTGGACTGGACGGCGTGGGTCGTGCTGCGGTGCGACAGGATCGGGTTCGCGGGATTCCCCGCAAACGGGCCGTCGATGGCTGCTGATCGCGCGATGGTCACCATGTGACCGGGACCGGTGCCGCCTTCGGCAACCAGCAGGTACCACCAGTCTCCGCGCTTGAACACGTGCGGACCTTCGGGATGCGTGTCGCCGATTCCGATACCGCGCCAGAGCACCACGGGCTCGGACAGGACCCGACCGGTCGACGGATCGACCTCGACCTGGGAGATGCAGCCGCGCATCACGTCGCCCCACGTGAGCCTGCAGACCCCGTCGTCTCCCCAGGCGAGGTCGGGGTCGATCCCGATCAAGCCTTCGGTGTAGACCGGCTCGCTCCAGGGCCCCTCAGGACGCTCGGCGTGCACGATGAGGTGCCCCTTCGTGATCTCGTCGACGTTGGTGGTCGCGAGCCAGAACCGGCCGTCGTGGTGTCGGAGGGTGGGTGCGTAGACACCACCGCTGGCGCCTTCGACGCCGGTCCGCACCGTCAGCTGACTCGCTCGGGTGAGAACGTTGCCGAGCTGGTCCCACGAGCGGAGATCGGTGCTCGTGAAGATGGGGACGCCGGGCGAATACTCGAAGCTCGAGGTGGCGAGGAAGAAGTCCGCGCCGACCCGGCAGACGGACGGATCCGGGTGATAGCCGGGGATGACCGGGGTGTTCGTCATACGGGTGGACTCCTTCCTCCTCCGCGGCAGTGCGAGGGGCTCGTGGTGCTATTTTGACTGAGCAAGACAAAATCTGTCAACCGATTGCCAGAACTTGCCATCGCAGGCGCAGCACCGGCGATCCGATGCACGACGGACAGAGGACGAGATGGACGATCCACAGGGCACGCTCACCGGAGAGACACCGGCCCGGGCGGCTGGTCGACGCACCGCTCCGACCATCTACGACGTCGCGCGCACGGCCGGCGTCAACGCGTCGACCGTCTCCAGGGCACTCAACAAGCCCGGACGGATCAACCGCGTGACCGAGCAGCGCGTCCGCGCGGTCGCCCTGGAGCTGGGCTACCGCATCAACCCGATGGCGCGTGCACTCCCGACCGGCCGCACCGACACCCTCGCGATCCTCATCTCCGACATCACCAACCCCGTCTACTTCGACCTCGTTCGCGGAGCAGAACGCGCGATCGCCGCCACTGGTCAGACGCTCGTGTACGCGGAGTCGCAGGAGTCCGGCGAGGTCGAGCTCGCCACCGCCGGTCGCCTGCAGTCGGCGGTCGACGGCCTGCTCCTCGTCGCCTCCCGCCTGCACGACGACGAGATCAGCCGGTTGGCCGCGACGAAGCCGGTCGTCCTGGCCAACCGCGCGGTTCCGGGCCTCCCGTCCATCGCCCCCGACGTGACCGCGGGTGTCGCGCAGGCGATCGGGCACCTCGCCGACCTCGGGCACCGCTCGATCGGCTATCTGGCGGGACCGGCCGCGTCCTGGATGAACCGCACCCGGTGGGACAGCATCTTCGGTTCGGCACGTGCAAGCGGCCTGTCGATCGCGATGTTCACCGCCGGCCGACCGACCATCGAGGGCGGTGAGCACGCCCTGCCGAAGATCATCGCGTCCGGCGTGACCGCGGTCATCACGTACAACGACCTCATGGCCCTCGGACTGCTGCGCGCATCCAGGGCGGCGGGCGTCACGGTGCCCGGTCGACTCAGTGTCGTCGGCTTCGACGACATCTTCGGTGCCGATCTGACCACCCCCTCGCTGACGACCGTGCGCAGCCCCCTCGCCGCCATCGGCGAGGCCGCCGTCCACCGGCTCGTCGCCGAGGTGCGGGGGGAGCACGGGGTGGATGAGGGACCCGGCCTCGCGACCACGCTGATCGTGCGTGAGTCGACCGGGCCGGTCGAGCGGATCTGACGCGGGGACGGCTATGCGGGGACGACGATGCGGGGCCTGCGCTGGCCAGCCCCGCATCGGGTTGTCAGGCTCAGGCTCCTGTGACGCCGACGGTGTCGAGCGCGTTCAGCCGGGCGACACCACCGAGCCACGCGAGGCTCGGCTTCGGCGTCCGGACGAAGGTCTCCCGGTCGATGGCGATGAGCCCGAACGTCGGCTCCCAGTGACCCCACTCGAAGTTGTCGAGCAGTGACCAGTGCAGGTACCCGCGCACGTCGACACCGTCCTCCATCGTGCCGCTGAGCCCCTCGAGCGCCTCCCTGGTGTACCGGATGCGCTGCTCGTCGTCGGCGGTCGCGATGCCGTTCTCGGTGATCAGCACCGGCACGCCACCGGTGACCTCCCACGCGTGGCGGACGGCCATCGCGAGGGCGTCCGGGCGGTATGCGGTGCCGACGAGGGTGTTGTCCGGGTGCGGCGGATGCGGCACGAGTCCACGGGCGTCGACCTGCTGACTCGAGTAGGCCTGCACGCCGACGAAGTCGTCGCCGCGGCTGCCCTCCCAGTAGACGTCCTCTTTGCCGTACCGGATCTCGAGCAGCTTCTCCTCGCCGCCCGGGACCGCGGTGAGCGCGCCGGCGGCGATGGTCCAGCCGACCTTCGCGCCGGTGCGTTCGCGCACGATCGCCCGCGCCGCATGGTGGATGGCCGTGAAGGTCTGTCCGATCTCCGGATCGGCATACGTCAGGAAGTCGCTGTGCGTCTGCTGCTCCGGCTCCCCCTCGGCTTCGACGGTCGGGCTCTGCCACTGTCCGCCGGCCTGCTGCATGCGCCGCATGGCGGTCATGATCGCCGCCTGCATGTTCGGTTCGTTCATCGTGACGACCCATTCGACGCCCTCGAGGATCGTGGTCGCCTCGGCGACGTAGGCCTGGAACCGCTCCGAGGCGTCGGGCGCCAACCAGCCGCCTCGCTCGGCGAACCACTGGGGGGTGGTGAAGTGCTGCAGGGTGACCACCGGGGTGACGCCGTGCTCGAAGCAACACTCGATCATGCGACGGTAGTGGGCGAGCTCCGCCCGCGAGACGTGCCCCTGCACAGGTTCGATCCGCGACCACTCGAGGCTGAAGCGGTAGGAGGTGAGGCCTGCGTCGGCGAGCAGCGCGATGTCCTCGCGGTAGCGGTGGTAGCTGTCGCAGGCGTCGCCGGACAATTCCATGCCCGGCATGGACTGCTCGCGCGCCCACCAGTCGCTGTTCACGTTGTTGCCCTCGATCTGGTGGCCGGCGGTCGCCGCGCCCCAGAGGAATCCGTCGGGGAAGGTCGTCGTCATGGTCGTCGGTGCTCTCTCGTTCGTGCTGCGATGGTCAGATGGAGGCGACCGAGGCCTCGGCCGCAGGGGTGCGGAACGGCCGGCGGGCGCTGAAGCGGCCGGGGCCGGCGTGGAACTCGGTGCCGTCGGGGAAGTGGATCCGTGCCGTGGTCGCGGCCGGGATCTCCGCGTCGATGAGCAGTTCGCCGCCTTCATGCCGCCAGTGGACGGTGATCGTCCCGTTCGGCGATTCGTGGGAGCCCTTGGCCCAGGACAGCCCGGCGCCGGGGACGGGTGCGATGATGATGGAATCCCAGGCGATCGAGTCCTCGGCCTGCCGGAGTCCGAGCGTGAACTCGTGGAGGAACCGCGCGAACGTCCCCTTGCTGTAGTGGTTGAGCGACTCGTGAGCGACACCGTCCGCGTCGATGCCCTCCCAGGCCTCCCAGATGGTGGTCGCGCCGCGATCGACCATGGTGAGCCAGGACGGCTCCGAGCGCTGCATGAGGAGCTCGTACGCCACGTCCGCACGGCCGCCGTCGACGAGCACGGGGAGCAGGTCCCCCGTCGAGAGGAACCCGGTGCCCAGGTGGGTGTCGGCTCGCCGGATGAGCTCCACGAGGCGGTCCAGCGCGGCGGCTCGACGGTCTTCCGGCAGCAGCCCGAAGGACAGCGCCCGGACGTACGCTGCCTGCGTGTCGGTCTCGGTCGTGCCGTCTGGCCGGAGGTACGCCGCCTGCCAGGCCGAGCGGACCTGCTCGGCGACCAGCGCGTAGCGGTCCGCTGCGTCGTCCTGGCCGAGGATCGCCGCGATCTGCGCGAGCGTGGACGTGGAACGGAAGAGGTAGGCCGTGCCGACCTCACCCTTGTCGGCCGTGAACCAGGCCATCGGGTCGTCGACGATCGGGTCGATCGCCTTGCCGTCGGCGTCGAGCTCCCGTGGCTCCGTCCACTCACCCCAGTGGAACGTACCGTCCCAGAGGAACTCCTCGAACGCCTCGGGCTCCGACGAGCGCTGCTGCCGCGCATGGTGGCGGGTCTCCCGGGCGCGGCCGATCGCCCACTCGACCCATCGGACCATCGCGGCCCAGTTCTCCATGAGCACCTCGGTGTCGCCGTAGCTGCGGTACAGCTCCCAGGGCACCGCGACGATCGCGTCGCCCCAGCCCGCGGAACCGGTCATCATCGCGAACTGGTCGTCGAGTCGCTGCTTGATGCGTCGACCGTCCGGCGAGAAGTTCGTGATGCGACCGTCGTCGAGCTGGTCGTCACGGACGGAACGCAGCCACTTCCGACTGAACCCGCTCACGTCGCGGAGCCGTGTGGCCGTGGAGACGAACACCTGGTAATCGCCGCTCCAGGCGAGCCGTTCCCGCGTCGGACAGTCCGTCGGGACGTCGACGGCGTTGCCGAGGAAACTCCACTCGGCGAGTCGATGGAGTGCTTCCAGGTCGGGGTCGCTGCACGCGAACGTGCCGGCCTGCGCGAGGTCGGTGTGGACGATCTGCATCAAGAGCGTCGCGGGGTCGAGTGGCGCGCCGTGTCGCACGATCCGCACGTATTGGAACCCGTGGACGGTGTGACGCGGTTCGAAGACGGCCGGCGTCTCCCCCGCGACCACCTCATCGTGCTGCCGGAAGACCCGCGCCGGTTCGCCTGGTCGGTGGGAGTCGAGGTGGGTCGTCGAGAGGTCGCCGTCCGCTCCGACATACTCGCCGTAGTCGATCTCGGTCCGGGTGCCCGCGGGTCCGAGATCTCCGAGCCGGAGCCATCCGGAGGCGTTCTGGCCGAAGTCGACGACCCACACGCCCTCGCGCAGCTCGCGGACGCTGCTCGGGGCGCGCGAGGCGACCACCTTCACGGCGGGCGCCGGCGACCAGTCGATCGCCGGCGGGTCCACCACCGCGTCGACGACGACACCGGCGCCCGTCGCCGCCACGCCCGTGAGGTCGACCGTCTGGCCGTCCATGAGGTCGGTTCTGGTGATCGTGGACGGCCTGCTGGTCCAGCGGTCGTCGGAGCGGACCACCAGCGTGGTGCCGTCCGCGAAATCGACGTGGACCTCGGCCCGGAGACCGAGGACGGTCCCCCAGCCGGACGGGATGCGGAACGCACCGACCTGTCCGCGATACCAACCGTCGGACAGCTCGATGTCGAGCCGGTTCGTGCCGTGGGCCAGCGCACCGGCGATGTCGGACGCCTGGGCGTAGAGGGTCCGGTCGTACGAGGTCGAGCCCGGGGAGAGCTCCGCGCGGCCGACACGCTCGCCGTTGACCGTCGCGGTGTAGACCCCGAGCGCGGTCGCGTAGAGCCGGGCGGACCGGATCTCCCGATCCACCGGGAACGCGACGGACATGAGGTGGGCGGGACGGTTCCCGTAGCCGGGGTCCTCTGCTTCGACCGGGGAGATCCAGGACGCTTCCCAGTCCTCGTTCAGCAGGCCGACCTCGAACGAGGCCGGCTCGGACCAGTCGGAGGCTTCCTCGGTTGAGCGCACGCGCCACTCGACGCGCTGCCGGCTGGACAGCGCCGACCACGGCCACGCGACGTGGCGGTGCCCGTCCGCGAGCACGACCGGTTGCCGCATCCCGTCGATCACCGCCTCGATCTCGAAGGCACCGATCGCACCCACTACCGGCTTCCAGGAGAGCCGCGGCTTCGCCCCGGTGACGACGAACTGGTCGCCGCCGCTGTCGACGGTGAGATCGTGGGGTGTCGCGTGCATGCTGGGGCTCTCTGCTGGGTGGTGCTGGACGGCGGTTTCGGTGGTGCTTGCGGTCGGTGCCGCCGGGTCAGCGGACGGCCTTGACCTTGGTGGAGACGATGATCCCGCCGAGGAGTGCGAGGACCGCACCCGTGAGGTAGAGGATCGTGTAGTTCTTCTCCGCGCCGGTCGCACCGAGGGTGATCACGACCGAAGCGAGCAGCGGCGCGACGGCGCTCGGGATCTTCTGCGCGAAGGCGACGACCGCCATGTACCGACCGGCTTCCTCGCGGTTCGGCAGGATGGCGAAGATGATCGCCTGGTCGACCGTCGCGAACACGGCGATCGCGGTCTGCATGAGCACCGCTCCGATGATGAGCTGCGGCAGCGACCAGGCGAACGCCTCGGCCAGGGCACCCGCGACGAAGAGGAGCGAGGCGATGAGCACGAACAGGCGCCGACGCTTGAGCTTGTCGGAGAGGAACCCGCCGAGCAGGGCACCACCGGCCGCGGCGACCACGCCGAGCATGCCGATGGTCGCCACGACGCCGGCGACCTCGCGGACCGGCAGGTCGAGCCGCTGTGCGTAGAAGAACGTGCCGAACGTGGTGTTGAAGTAGAGGCCGATGAAGAAGACGAAGCGACCGA
Organism: Plantibacter sp. LMC-P-059a; assembly: GCF_030209505.1. Taxonomy (NCBI): domain Bacteria; kingdom Bacillati; phylum Actinomycetota; class Actinomycetes; order Micrococcales; family Microbacteriaceae; genus Plantibacter; species Plantibacter sp. LMC-P-059a. Next base: position 768,183 of record NZ_JARVRZ010000002.1, read on the forward strand.
GCCAGTTCCAGGCGAAGTCCGGGTACTTGCGCACGTTGAAGCCATAGCTGCGGACGACGGAGCCGACGGTGACGGTGTCCGTCCTCGCGAGGTGCTTGGAGCTGCCCTCCGGCTTGATGAGTGGGAAGATCGCCAGCAGGACGGCGCCGATGACGCCGGGCACGAGGAACACGAGGAAGGTACTGGAGGACACCGCGTACGCGACGCCGATGCCGAGGACCGGAGCGATCTGCGTCATGAGTCCGGTCAGCGCGGACACCTTGCCGCGCTGCGACTCGGGGAGCTTGTCCGCCTGCAGGGTCTGGATCGCAGCACCGCAGATGGACCAGCCGGACATGCCGAGCACCCAGCCGGCACCGACGATGAGCAGGTCGGGTGCGAGGCCCATGACGATGAGACCGATGAGGCCGATGCCGACGCCGAGGAAGATGAACGGCGTCCTGCGGCCGAGGCGCGAGCGGACGCGGTCGCTCCAGATGCCGATCATGGGGCTGATGACGAGGTAGACGAGCTGGGCGGTCCCGGTGATGTAGCCGAGCACCTCCTCGTGCCCGGGGGCGAGTTCGGAGATGCGGACGGCGATGCCGTAGGACAACGGCACCATCATGGCCATGGACGCGCCGAAGCTCGCGAGCATGAGCCAGAAGATGTACGAGCGACTGACCGGGGTCTGCGGCTCCTGCACGGTGGTGGGCGCTGCGTCGAGTCCGTCGGGTTCGGGCTGGGCCCCCGGGGTGGGCTGGGCGGCGGCGATACCGGCGGCCGTGCGCGCGGTGGGATCGGGTTCGTTCGGGGACACCATGACTCCTTCATCGGGTGTGTCGACCGGCTGCGGTGCTGGTCTGCGTCCGGGCGACAGCGGTGTGCGACTCCGGCAAACTGTAACCACCATGGTTACTGTTTGGAAACAGTAACCACCGCGGATACAATTGGCAAGTCCCGCGCGGCATCGGTCCGATCCGCGGGAGGAAGGCCCGGCATGACGACGAGCACCGCGACGGACACCACGCCTGAGGCACCGCGCCCCTCGGCGCGCCGGGGGCCTCGCGGACCCTATGCGACGACACCCGCGCGCCGCGCCGAGATCATCCGTGCGGCGTCGGCGAGCTTCGCCGAGCACGGCTACGAGCGCGCATCACTGCGGGACATCGCCTCCCGCGCGAGCGTGACGCACGCCGCGCTCCTCCGCCACTTCGCGACCAAGGACGATCTCCTCCTGGCCGCCCTCGCGCAGCGCGACGCCGACGACCTCGAACTCGCCCAGCGCATCATGCAGTCGAGACTGCCGGCGGACCGGGTCCTGAGCGCCGTGCTCGAAGAGGACTTCGCCCACCCGGAGCAGCAACGCAACTGGCTCGCGATCACGATCGCGGCCACGAACCCGCAACACCCCGCGCACGATTTCTTCATGGCCCGCCGAGCTCGGATGCGCGAGCATTTCACCGACAAACGACTCTCGACGGCCGCCGACGGGGAGCAGCTCACCGCCGACGACAAGGTGACGATGACCCTGGCGATGATCGACGGCCTGCGCATCCAAGCCCTCCTGGACCCGGAGCGCGAGACCCTGCCGCTGCTCGAGGCCTTCATGCGCCTGATCGCCTCACCGGAGGACGGCGCCGCCACGACGGCGTGAGGTCAGCGGGCCGGTGCGTCCACACCACTCGTGCGGATGACGTCGAAGCCGCGGAGCGCCTCCGCGACTGCCTGCGCGGGAGAGGCGTCGCGATCACCGGCCGCCCACCAGGCCAGCGCCTCGTCGATCGCCGCCTGGACCGCGGCCCCGACGGCTCGCGGGACGATGTCGGACGGCGACGCCCCGAGGCGGCGCGCGACGAACTCGATGGTCTGCTCGCGCCACCGCCGGTACGTCTCCGGTCTCGTCTCTCGCAGCTCCGGGGTCGTCGCGATGAGGCGCATCCGAGCGCGGCCGACGGCGAGGGCGTCGGCGTCCTGGTCGAACACGTCGAGGACGACGGCAGTGATGGCGTCGGTGATCGGCAGGGACTCGTCGGCCGTCGCGAAGCCATGGGCCAGCGCATCGATCGCCCCCTCGATGCCTCCCCACACGATGTCGGCCTTCGTCGGGAAGTACCGGTGCAGCGTGCGGACGCTCACCCCGAGCTCGTCCGCCAGCGCACCCATCGTCGTGCCCTGGTACCCGCGGCGGTAGAGCACCTCGAGCGCGCGCGACCTGAGTTCGTCCGGCTCGGAGACGGGCGGGCGGCCTGGGCCCCGTTTGGCGGTCATGCACCCACGGTAGCGCTCGCGTGCGGGCCACTTTATGGCATACTCTGCCAATAACGTTGTCACGACATGGAGGTCGTCATGCCCTACCCCTTCCCCGATGTCTCCGAGACCCCGCTCGCAGACCTCCTCTCCCTCGCCGGGCGACGAGCCGTCGTCACCGGAGGCGCGCAAGGACTGGGCAAGGCCATCGCCGCCAGACTCGCGGAGGCCGGCGCCGACCTGCTGATCATCGACCTGCGCGAGGACGCCGCGCGCGCCGCGGCCGACGAGCTCCACGCACGGTTCGGTGTCACGGCCCTCGGAACCCGCGCCGACGTGAGCGACGCCGCCTCCGTCGCGGCCGCGGCAGACCTCGCCGTCGCCGAGCTCGGCGGGATCGACGTCTGGGTCAACAACGCCGGCGTCTTCCCCAACGCCCCCGTACTCGAGATGGACGACGAGACCTGGGACCGGGTCTTCGCCGTCAACGCCCGCGGTGTCTTCCTCGGAGCGCGCGAAGCGGCACGACGCATGACGTCGGACGGCTCCGGTGGCGTCATCGTGAACATCATCTCGACCGCCGGCGTCCAGGTCGCCTTCCCAGGCATGTCCGCCTACGTGAGCTCGAAGCACGCGGCACTCGGACTCACGAAGTCGCTCGCGGTCGACCTCGCCCCGCTCGGCGTGCGGGTCCTCGGTGTCGCACCGAGCTTCGTGCCCACGGAGGGGAACCTCGCCGCAGCCGCTGCGGCATCCGAGGCCGCTGCAGCCGCCGGCATCGAGCTCCCGAAACTCGACGTCATGAATCAGAGCCTCATCGGACGCTTCGGCACCCCCGACGACATCGCGCGCGTGGTGCTCTTCGCCGCAAGCGACCTCTCCATGATCATGACCGGCAGCACCCTCCTGGCGGACGCCGGCGAGACCCTGTAGCGAGCAGCCTGGGGGCTCGTCGCCGCTTCAGGGTGGGGTGTTGATAAAAGTGAGTAAACTCAGTTCCGAGCACGGTCGACGATCGCGCCACAACCCTCGCGGAAAGCAGCCCTCATGCCCTCTTTCACTGGAGCAGTCGTCCTCGTCACCGGCGCGAACGGCGGCATCGGCACCCACTTCGTCCACGAAGCCCTCGCCCGGGGCGCCGCGAAGGTCTACGCGACCGCCCGCAACCCGCGGGCCTGGGACGACGAGCGGGTCGTCCCCCTCACCCTCGACGTGACCGACCCGGCCTCGATCGCAGCGCTCATCGAGGCGGCCTCCGACGTCACCGTGCTCATCAACAACGCCGGTGTCGCCGTCACGACGCCCGGCATCCTCACCCAGAGCGACGAGGAGATCCGCAGCAACGTGGAGACCAATTTCCTCGGCCCGCTGTTCCTCGCCCGCGCCTACGCGCCCCTGCTCTCGGGGCGCGAGGGCGCCACCATCATCGACCTGCACTCCGCCCTCAGCTGGTACGCGGTCAACGGGATCTACAGTGCGACGAAGGCGGCCCTGTGGTCGACGACAAACTCGCTCCGGCTCGAACTCCTCCCCGCGGGCGTCCACGTCATCGGCGTGCATGTCGGCTGGGTCGACACCGCGATGGCCGCGCACACCACCGATCCGAAGCTCGACCCGGCCCTCCTCGTCGCGCAGGTCTACGACGCGATGGTCGCCGGCGAGTACGAGGTCCTCGCGGACGACACCTCCCGCCAGGCCCGCGCCGGGCTGAGCGCGCCGCTCGAGGCCGTGTACCCGCAGCTCGCGAAGACCGCCGAGTAGACGACGCGCCAGTCCCGGCAAGGGCTCGACCGCCCGCAGCTGCACTCCTATGCTGAGCGCATGTGCGGTCGCTTCGTCGTCACCGATTCCACGTCCACCCTCCTCGCGGACCTCGTGGCCGAGTTCGAGGCGCCCGCGCCCGACTACAACGTCGCGCCCACCACGGCGGTGACCGTCGTCCGCACCCGGCACGACGAACGGACCGCGACCGCAGCCCGATGGGGCTTCGTACCGGGCTGGGCGAAGGACTTCGCCAAGCAACGGCCACAGCCCATCAACGCGCGCATGGAGACGGTCGCGACGGCGTCGATGTTCCGGAAGGCGTTCACCTCGGCGCGCTGCATCGTGCCCGCCAGCGGGTACTACGAATGGGTGGTGACCGAGACGGGCAAGCAGCCGCACTTCATCCACGACCCCGATGCGGAGCTCGCGATGGCCGGCATCATCAGCGCCTGGCCGGACCCGACCAAGGCCGAGGACGACCCCGACAAGTGGCGGCTGTCGATGGCGATCATCACCCGCGACGCCCACGTCTCGCCGGGTGAGGTCCACGACCGCATGCCGGCCTGCCTCACCCCGGAAGGCTACGACGACTGGCTCGGCGACCACCTCGACACCGACCAGCTGCTGCAGCTCCTCGACCGCGAGTCCTTCGCCGTCGCCCACGACCTCACCCACTACGAGGTCACGCGGGACGTGAACAACGTCCGCAACACCGGGCCGCACCTCATCGAGCCGCTCCCGGCCTGAGCTGCGCGCTCCCGACGGCCGAGTCCCGATCAGGGGTTGCTGATGACGGCCTTGCCTCGGATGCCACCGGAGGCCAGCGCCTCGAGCGCCTGGACGGTGTCGTCGAACGGGGAGATGCGCCCCACAACGGGTCGGAGGACGCCGCGTTCGACGAGCGCCGTGATCTCGCGGAGCTGATCACCACTCGCCCGCATGAACAGGAACCGGTAGTGCACGTCGAGCCGCTTGGCCTGCTTGCGGACTTTCGCGCTGAGGGCGGCGATCGCGAGCCGCAGCACCGCGTTCAGCCCGGCCGCCTTCGCGAACTCCGGCGTCGGAGGGCCGGAGATGCCGACGACCGTGCCACCCGGACGCAGCACCCGGAGCGACTTGTCCAGGTTCTCGCCACCGAGGCTGTCGAGCACGAAATCGTAGCCGGACAGCCGTTCGGCGAAGTCCTCCGAACGGTAGTCGACCACGACATCGGCCCCCAGCGACCGGACGAATCCCGCGTTGGCGGCGCTGGCGGTCGTCGCGACCTCGGCCCCGAGCTGCTTCGCGAGCTGGATCGCGATCGACCCGACTCCGCCGGCACCCGCGTGGATGAGGACCTTCTGACCGGGCTGCACGTTCCCGATCTCGACGAGTGCCTGCCAGGCCGTCAACGCGACGAGCGGGAGGGATCCGGCCTCCTCCATCGTGATCGACGCGGGCTTCAGGGCGACGTCGGCCTCGTCGATGGCGATGCGCTCGGCGAAGGTGCCGATGCGGTGATCGCGGGGGCGGGCGTAGACCTCGTCACCGGGCCTGAACGCTCGGACCGATCCGCCGACGCGGACGACGGTGCCGGCGACGTCGTGGCCGAGGACAAGCGGCAGCTGCGCCGGCAGGATCTGCTTGAACTCGCCGAGGCGGATCTTCTCGTCGAGTTGGTTCAACCCGGCGGCCTGCACCTGGACGAGGACGTCGTGGTCGCCGACGGTCGGCTCAGGCACGTCGGCCTCGTGCAGTGCGGTCTGGTAGCTCGAGACGACGAACGCTCTCATGACGGTCTTCCTGTTCTCGTGGGGCAGCATCGAGTGCCGCCGGTCTATTTCTGAGTGTACTCAGTATTTTTATCCATGAGCCCCAGAGCATCCCAGGTTCTTCCCAGACGATCGTCTAAGCTGGACGGCGTCCTCTTCAGACGATCGTCTGATCAGGCCTCGGACACCCACCAGACCCGATGGTCACCCACTTCGAAGGAGCGCCGGTGAGCGGTCTGCGCCAGTACGCGATGAACCAGGTCCGCGACGAGATCATCGACGCCGCCGGCCTCGAGTTCGGGCGGAACGGCTACGCAGGGACCTCGTTCTCCGGCATCGCCGCCGTCATGGGCAAACCGAAGTCGGTCATCGGGTACCACCTCTTCCCGTCGAAGCGGAGTCTCGCGCACGCCGTCATCGCGGAGCAGGACGAACGGTGGCAGGCGGCGGACGCGACCATCGGCGTGCCCTACGGGGCGCTCCGGTGGGTGACGATGATCCTCGCCTCGGCCCGGGAGGCCCAGCGGTCCCCGATCGCCATGGGCGCCATCCGACTGCTGCACGAACTCCCCCGCATGGACGACCCGGTCTACACGGTGTTCGACTGGCGCGCCTACACCCGCACGAACCTCCGCATGGAGGCCGCCGCGCACGACCTCGACCTGCCCGACCTCGACGGCGTCGCGGACGTCCTGCTCGACGCCTGCTTCGGCCTCGTCACCACGACGGTGGGCGACGACGACGCGGCCGAGCTCCGAGACCGACTGATCACGCTCATCCGCCCGATCCTCGCGACCGTCGACCCGGCCGGAGCCGCGGCCACGACCACCGCCGCCGCCGCGCACGAGCTCGTGAGCGGACCGGCCGAGCACTGACCCTCCCCTGAACCCCGTCTCCGCAATCGGAAGGACGCCCATGTCCCAGCGTGAACCAGCGCAGCGCGAAGCCGCACCGGCACCGACCACGCGCAGCACCACCGTCACCGACGGCGTCCACTTCGTCCAGGGCCCTGCCGTGAACTGGATCATCGTCGAGGGCGAGCTCGGACCGATCCTCATCGACACCGGCTACCCGGGCGACGGCGCCGCCGTCACGGCGACCCTCGGCGCCCTCGGCTACGCGGTCGAGGACGTCCAGGCGATCCTCCTCACCCACGGACACGGCGACCATATCGGCAACGCCGCGTTCATCGCCGGACTCGCCGACTGCGACGTCCTCGCCGCCCACGACGAGATCCCGAACGTGCGACGAGACCTGCTCGAGCAGGTCGGACTCGCCGACGTCCAGCCCCACCTGGAGCGTCCGGGCGTCGCGAGCTGGCTGAACCATGCCGTGGAGGCCGGCGGACTCGAGGTCGTGGCGCCCACCGCGGTCGTGGCGGTCGAAGCGGTCCCCGAACTCCGAGGCGCCCTCGGTGTCGAGATCCGGCCGATCCCCCTCCCCGGGCACACGCGCGGCCACCTGGGGTTCCTCCTCGTCGAGCACGGGGTCCTCGTCGCCGGTGACGCCCTGATCACCGCGCACCCGACGAGCCCGCACGACGGACCGCAGCTGCTCCCGGAGATGTTCCACGGCGACCTGCAGCGTGCCCGACAGTCGCTGACGAAGTTCGCCGGGCTCCCGGCGTCGATCGTGCTGCCCGGGCATGGGCCGGCGTTCTTCGGCTCGCCCGCCCAGGCGGCGGCGGAAGCACTGGCGTTCGGCAGCGCGTTCTGAGCCGCTGGTCGCCGGTGGAACGCCTGCGCTAGCGTTGGCGGGGTCCCGAACCCGTTCGTCGAGCCACGAGGAAGTGACCATGCAGAACCCGTTCCGCCGCGACGGCAGCCCGTCCGACACCAGCCCGAGCGACGAGCATGCCGACGCCGCGGATCAGCCGAACCGGGGCCGCACCCTCGAACCGAGCCCCGACGTCCTGGCGCAGCTCGACGCCCTCGACGCCGCCTGCCGCGCAGCACCGGACGAGATCGACCCGCAGATCCGCCTCTGGCAGGCGGTCGCGTCCCTCGAGCGCTGGGTCTTCATCAACCGCGGGACTGAGGACGAGCCGCGTCCCTATGCGCTTGCAGCCCAGCCGGGGAACCTCCTCTGCGTGTACAGCAGCGGAACGCGGGCCCAGGAGGCGGCCTACGCGAACGGCCTGGTGCCTCCGGATGCCACGGTCTCCCTGCTCGCGGTCCCGGTGCCAGCGGCAATCGACTGGGTCCTCGCCTTCGGCGAACGCGGCGTCGTCGGCGTGGCCCTCGACTACCCACGGCTCGGCTCGTGGGTCCCGCTGCCGAACCTGGCGCGGTTCCGACCGGCGTCCGAACAGCACTAGACGTCCACCCGGGAGGATCACAATGCACGGTGTCGAGCTGCAGGAGCGCGCCGCCCGCCGGGCCGACGAGCTTCCGGGGGCGGAGCTCACCCACCCCTTCGGTGAGGAGTGGGACGTGTACAAGGTGCGGGGCAAGGTGTTCATGCTGCAGACCGGAGCGACGGGCGAACCGCTCGTGACCCTGAAGGCGCGCCCCGAGGACAGCCGCAGCCTGCGCGAGGCGTTCCCCGACATCGTCCCCGGCTACCACATGAACAAGCGGCACTGGATCTCGCTCAAGCCGGACGGTGGGCTCGAACCTGCGTTCGTCGACGACCTCGTCACGGAGTCGTACCTCCTCGTCGTGGAGGGCCTGCCGAAGCGCCTGCGGCCGGTGGATCCCGCCACCTTCGGGCAGCGCGGCGACACCTGAGGCTCAGGCGGTGCGCGTGCCGCCCGGCAGCGCGCTCAGACGGGGATCCGGCGAGCGCCCGTGCCGGTGTCGCCGAGTTCGTCGTCCGGGTTGAGCAGAGTGCAGGCCTTCATCGAGAGGCAGCCGCACCCGATGCAGCCGGTGAGTTCGCGTTCGAGCTGTTCGATGCCGCGTCGGCGCTGTTCGAGGACCTTCTGCCACCGGCGTGAGGCTCGTTGCCAGTCCTCATGGCTGGGGGTGCTGGTGAGGGGGACGTCGGCGAACGCTTCGGCGACGTCCTCGAGCGGGATGCCGAGGCGTTTCGCGACCGAGATGAGGGCGACGCGGCGCAGCATGTGTCGTGGGTACCGTCGTTGGTTCCCGGTCGACCGTTCGGACGCGATGAGACCGAGGCGCTCGTAGTAGTGGAGGGCGGAGACGGCGACGCCGGTGCGGCGGCTCATCTCGCCGACGCTGAGCAACTCGTCCGGCTGGTGCACGCCGCACCACCCGCCTTCCTCGATCCGACCTCAAGCCGCCTTCAGGTTCGGCCCGCTGTCGACGGTACACCAGCCCAGGGTGACGGATGGGCACCCCTCCCCATGCTCGATCCGGACCGATCCGGGCCGACGCCTGTCGCTCATCGGCGTCCCGCTGGCAGGATGGTCGGCATCTGACACGGACCGTGGGGGGGGACGAGATGACACAGGACGGGGATTTCCTCGAGGTGATCGCTGCCGAGGTGGCGCAGGATCCACAGAACGCGGCACTACGCGAGGACTTCGTCACGCTGCTGCTCCAGCACGACGTGGACCGCGCGGCCGAGGAGGTGTCGACCTTCGAACGGTTCGGCGGGGACCCCGCGCGCGTGCGGCTGCTCCGAGCGCGGGTGATGGCGGCACGGTTGCGCGGTGGCACGACGGGCGGTGCGCCCGCCGAGACCCCCGGGGGCGACCCGACAGCGAGCTCGTCGACACCGAACCGGCCGACGGCGGTCCCGAACGCGTCGACACCCGACCAGGCGCCCGTCCGGATCGGGCAACCGAGCCTTTGGGACGCGGAGCGGCCCGCGATCACCCTCGCCGACGTCGCGGGTCTCGCCGACGTCAAGCAGCACCTCGACTCGACGTTCCTCGCTCCGCTGCGCAACCCCGAACTCGCCGCCGCGTTCGGGCAGAAGCCGGGCGGGTCACTCCTCATGTACGGGCCGCCCGGGTGCGGGAAGACCTTCATCGCGAAGGCGATCGCCGGAGACCTGGGCGCCTCCTTCATCCACGTCACCCTCGCCGACCTCCTGAGCAAATGGCTGGGCGACAGCGAGAAGGCCATCCAGAGCGTCTTCCACGACGCCCGCGCAGCCGCGCCCTGCGTCATCTTCTTCGACGAGTTCGACGCCCTGGGTGGCCGACGCACCTCGGGCGGCGGGTCGCAGTCGATGCGCACGATCGTGACCCAGCTGCTCGAAGAGCTCGACGGTGTCGCGAACGAGAACGACGGCGTGTATTTCCTGGCCGCGACCAACCGTCCCTGGGACATCGACCCGGCGCTCCGTCGTCCGGGGCGGATCGACAAGACGGTCCTCGTGCTCCCGCCGGACGCCGTGGCTCGGGCCGCCATCCTCCAGGGCGACCTCGAGGGCAAGCCTGCCGAGGGGGTCGACGTCATCGCGGTGGCTGCGGCGACCGAGGGGTTCTCCGGTGCCGACATCGCGCAGGTCTCACGGGTCGCCCTGCAACGGTCACTGACGGCGTCGATGGAGGCGGGCGCGATCGTGTCCGTCACCACGGAGGGGTTGCTCGAGGCCGCCGCCGGCCTCATCCCGTCGACGGCGTCCTGGTTCGACCAGGTCGCGCCCGTGCTCGAATACGGCGTGGACGACGGCACCTTCGCCCAGCTCCGGACCTACCGCGTGCAGCACGGTCTCCGATGAGCGAGCCCGTCGGCGTCGAACGCGAGGCCATCGAACACGACCGCGACCTCGCCTGGGAACTCTTCGAGTTCCAGCCACAGCACCCGCGGATCCCCGAACTCGCGATGAGCGTCCTGGCCCGGGCGCCGCAGTTCACCGGGATGATCATCCTGCTGTCCATGCACCGCGAGGCGTGCGGCGACGTCGAGGAGGCCCGACGGCTCCTGCGGGAGCTGCTCGGACGCCGGGACCGGCAGTTCCTCGGGGCACTCCGGCGACTCCGCGACCTCGAGGCGTCCGCCGGTGACTTCACGGAGGCCATGCGCCTCGGCGAACTCGTGCTCCGAGAGGATCCCGACGCGGACTGGTTCGACCACATGGACCTCGCGGCCGCCGTCGCGATGGCCGACGACCCCGAGCGCGGTTGGACGTCGATGGACGGCGCCGTCGAACTGGCCGGTCGGACCGCGCCGGAGGCGTACGCCGGGGCGCTGGGGCTCCGAGCCCTCCACTTCCTGTCGACCGGTGCCCCGCCGGCACGGTTCCTCGTGGCCGCGCAGCAGGCGATCGAAGCGGATCCGAGCGAGACGACCCTGTCGACCGCTCTGGCCTTCGCCTACCTCTACGACTACCGTCCGCAGGAGGCGGCCGAGCTGCTGGCCCGCGTGCTCCGCGAGGACCCGACGGACGAGGTCGCCCAGGGCGGGATGATCGTCGCCCGCGGGTTCCTCGACCCCATCGAACGCGGGGCCGGCACCATGGACGACCTGCGACGAGCCGGCATGGGCGAGATCGCGTGGCGGATCCTGCGCGACAAGGTGTTCGGAGCCGGGCTCGCCGAGGCGCTCGCCGCGCTGGACCCGCTGCTGCCGGCGGAGCTGGCGGCGTCGCTGCGCCCGCCCCTCGACCGTGATGCTGCGCGTGCCAGCGGCGGAGATGACAAGGTCCTCGCCTGGCGCGACGGACAGCGTCCGGGATCGGGCGGCCTGTGGGGTGACGGTCGGCCCTTCCGACTGCTCAGTGGCGCCGAGGTCGCAGCCCTGGACGCGGCGATCGAACAGCATCCTGCGGCATGGCCGCAGTGGGACGCGGAGCACGAATACTTCACCCTGCTCTTCACCGACGATGCGGACGCCTACCTCTTCGAGGGTGCCGGTGGCCGCTTGTACCGACGCGGCGCAGGCAGCGACGACGAGGAGATCGCGTCCAGCCTGACGGACTGGCTGTGGGACCGCGTCGCCGCGTTCGGTGGAGCCGATGCCCGCCCAGGACGCTCCGCGGTCGTGACGGGCCGACCGCCGACGGACGAGTCGTGAAGCGGGAGGAGTTGACGGCGCTCGGCGTCGCGGCTGCCGACCGGGGGAACGCGCTGTTCCTCGACGAGGGCGACACGGTCGCGCCGCGGTCGGTGGTCTTCGCCCCGATGGACGGTGGGTGGACGGTCTACACGACCGACCATACGTCGAGCCCCGTCGAGACCACCCGGCGATGGTTCACGACCGAGGAGGCGGCGTTCGACGACATGTACGAGCAGCTCCGCGAGCAGTCGACGCAGCGGATCCAGCCGAGCATCGTCGAGAGCTTTCGACGCATCGGGGTGCTCGGCACGGTGACCGCCGTCATGTGGCTCGTCACGGGAGCAGGGTGGCTGTGGATGTCGCCGTTCACCTTCTCCCGGGCGGAGACACGAGGCACCGGCAACTCGGGCGACCTGGGCGAATTCATCTTCCCCGCTGAGACGGGCCTCCCGGTCGTCGCGGCCTGCTACAGCCTCGCGTTCATCAACGTCCTCCTCCAGTGGGGCATCGGGCGTCGCGACCACGGCGCCGTCCGCACCCGCGCCGTGCAGATCGCCGGTGGAACCGCCTTCTTCGCGGCGGTCGCCCTCGTGTGCATGGCGATCCGCGCCGCCGAAGTCGATGATCTGTCGTTCTGGTTCCCGCCGATCCTCGCTGTGGTGGCCGGCATCGTGGTATCGCTCGCACTCTTCGCCGCTCGCACCGCCGACGCCGAACGAGATGCGGCACCGAACGAGATGCGGCACTGAACGGCTCGACTCGACCGGACCAGCCGCGCGGAGCCGCCGCCGGTCAGGGCACCTGAGCCAGGTCGGCCGCCGGCCACGACCAGACGACGTCCACCGCCGCCTGCTCCTTCACCGCGGTCCGGCGACGGGACGCCTCGCGCTTGGTCGCGGGCTCGGACGGCCCATTCCAGATCCAGTCCTTCGGCACCAGGTGGAAGGCGAGCGTCGCCTGGCCGCGGGCCTCGTCGACCACGAGGACGAGCGCCGCGCCGCGATCGCGGACACGCCACACCACGACGCCCCGGGGTGTGGTCGTGAGCGCGCCCACCTCGGCGAGGCGTCGTCCATACGGATCCTCCTCGGGGTCGAGCGTGGTCTCCCCGTGGATGAAGTCGCCGCCGTGGACGTGGATGCAGTCGCGTTGGAGGGCGGCGCAGACCTCGCGCAGCCGCTCGAGCGCTGATCGGTCCGTCGCGCTGATCGTGGCGACGGCCAGGGGAAAGATCACGAGCGCACCCCGGTCGATCGCCGGCACACCGAGCAGCGGCCAGAGCGAGGGGTGCGTCGCCGCCTGCCGAGGCGGGAGAGCCGAGATCGTGTCGAGGATCCGGAGACCGTCAGCGAGCAGTTCGAGCCCCGGCGCTTCGGCGATCGGTTCGTTGATCGATTCGGTCATCCGCCCAGGCTACCGAGCCGTCGGCGGTGTTCCGTAGGCTTGAGGGGTGAAGCTCATCGCCACCCTCCGCGACCGCGCGACCATCACCACGGAAGCCGCCGCACCCGATGTCGCGGGTCTGCGCGCCGCCGTCCTCGCCGCCACCCCGCCCGGGCACACACTCGCCGCGCTGCATGGCGGCGGACGCGTGAACGGCGACCTCGTCGGCACCGCCGTCTACCGGCCCGTCGCGACACGGACGATCGAGGCCGAGGGTCGTGACTACCCGAGCGCACGCAAGGCCATCGAAGCGCTCGTCCCCGAGGAGCAGGTCGTGCTCTTCGTCCACGCCGTCGACCAGTGAGAACGACGGCATGAGTGGCCACGCGTTCGCCATCGGGTCGATGGTGCGGTTCCAGGAGATCGTCTCGCCGCTCCCGCCGGCCGACACCCTGGCGGCCATGCTGTCGGCGCTGCAGGCGGACGGCTTCACCGTGTCGCCCGAGTCGTTCGCGGCTGACGCCTGGAGCATCCGGTACGCCGTCATCGGCGACGACCGCGCATCGACCCTGAGCTCCTACGCCCTGGAACTCGTCCCGCTCCTGTCGCTCGTCGGGGTGCGTCGGCCCTATGCACGCTGCGCCGCGCCCGTCGCCGTCCGGGCGACGGAGCACGGTTCCGTCCTCCACACGACGACGGTGTGGGGGTTCCGTGGCGACGGCGGGACGGTCGGCCTCGTCGCACAACGGGTCGCGGCCGCCGCCGAGCGGGCCGCCCAGCTGGTGGGCGGGACCCGCAACGCGTCCGTCTCGATGATCGACCGGTCGGTCCCGATCGACGGCAAGCGGTTCGAACGGCTCACGGCTTGGAAACGGCGGGGGCGCTCCTAGGCCGCCGGATCAAGCTGGATCACACCGGATCCGGCAGGATCACACGCACTTGCGCGGCGATCTCCTCCACGATCTCGTCGACCGTCCGCGCCGCGTTCACCGTCGCCGCCATGCTCACGAACATGATCGCGGAGACGACGTGGGCGAGCGTACTCGCGACCTCGGTGGCGAACCCGCCGCGGTCCACGAGGACCTCGGCGATGAGCGCCTCGGTCTGCTGGGTGAGGTCGAGCGCCACGCGGTGGTGCGGTTCCTCGGGGTCGCCGAACACGATCTCCCGGAGGTAAGTGCGGCCGTTGTCGATCTGCTTGCGGTTGCACTCGACGACGGGCCGGATCACGGCGAGGACCCCGTCCGTCATCGTGCCGGCAGCTGCTGCGGCCTCTCGTCCCTCGGCGAGCGCGTCGGCGTAGGTCGAGTTCTGCACCAGCAGCAGCAGTTCGCCCTTGGTCTTCGCGTAGAGGAAGAGCGTCCCGGTGCCGATGTCCGCGCGGTCGGCGATCTCCTGCGTCGTCACATCGTCGACGCCGCGCTCGGCGAACAGCTCGCCCGCCGCCGCCGTGATGCGCGCGAGCTTGTCGAGCTTGTTGCGTTCGCGTCGGCCGATCGTGCGGTCGTCGATGCTCATGGGGGTTCCTTCGGCATGGGGCGTGGTGGAGGTCCGGCCCCATTCTCCCAGGCGGTGCTGGAGTTCAGCAGCACCGCGAACCGGGCGTTCGGTCCTGCTCCGCGAAGCGCTCCCGCCAGAAGGTGCGCTCGTCGGGGATCGGGGTGTCCGGGTGCACGCGCCGATGATGCTCGACATAGGTCGCGTAGGCGGTGTCGCCCATCAGCGAGGTGACGAACCACCGCACCGACGCCCAGCCCCGCCGGACCGCGAGCCCCACGGCTCCCGGTCCGGTCGCCGACCCTGTGCCGGACATCAGTGCCCCGACCGGGCTGGCCGCTTGTCGGCGTCCACCGTCGACCACTCGCGCTCGAGGGCTTTCTCCGCCTTCGTCGCGACGATCCCCGCCGGTGCGAAGCGACGCGATGGGAGCGCCGGATCCTCCGAACTCGGCCCACCGCCCGAGCGGAACGACCGCACGGTGTGGAGGATCGCGAAGAAGATCACGATGATCGCGAGGGTCACGAACAGGATCGACAGCACGCCCTGCACGGTCGTGTTCCGCACGACGGCCTCCATGGCCGCTCGCGTCGGCGCGTTCCCGAAGCTGTCCTCACCGGCCGCGAGCGCCTCGCGGAACGCCGCGTTCTGCGCCCAGTAGCCGACGGCGGGGACGGGCGAGAAGATCTTGAACATCGACGCGGTGATCGTGACGACCGCGGTGAAGGCCAATGGCACGGCGACGATCCACAGCCACCGGAAGTTCCCGCGTTTCGCGACGATCGCCATGCAGACCGCGAGCGCGATCGCCGCGAGCAGCTGGTTCGCGATGCCGAACAACGGGAACAGGGTGTTGATGCCGCCGAGCGGGTCGGTCACGCCCATGATGAGGATCGCTCCCCATGCCGCGACCATCACGGCCGTGCAGATCCAGGCGCCGAGTCGCCAGTCGGGGTCGCGGAACTTCGGGATGATGTTGCCGAAGGTGTCCTGCAACATGAAGCGGGCCACGCGGGTGCCGGCGTCGACGGCGGTGAGGATGAACAGGGCCTCGAACATGATCGCGAAGTGGTACCAGAACGACATGAGCGCGGTGCCGCCGATGAGCTGCTGCATGATGTGCGCGAGGCCGAGGGCGAGCGTCGGTGCACCGCCGGTGCGGGACACGATCGACTCCTCCCCCACGTTCGCTGCGGTCTGCGTGAGCACGTCGGGTGTGAGGTTCACCCCGGCGAGCCCGAGCGAGTTCACGAAGGCGACGGCGCCCTCGACGGTGCCACCGGTCGCCGCGGCGGAGGAGTTCATCGCGAAGTAGATGCCGCGGTCGATGGACAGGGCCGCGACGAGGGCCATGATCGCGACGAACGACTCCATGAGCATGCCGCCGTAGCCGATGAAGCGGGTCTGGCGTTCCTTCTCGACGAGTTTCGGGGTGGTGCCGGAGGCGATGAGCGCGTGGAAGCCGGAGAGGGCGCCGCACGCGATCGTGACGAAGAGGAACGGGAAGAGCGAGCCGCTGACCACCGGGCCGGCGTCGCCACCGGCGAACTCGCTGAACGCGGGCACCGTGATCTCCGGACGCACGAGGACGATCGCCCCGGCGAGCATCACGATCGTGCCGATCTTCATGAACGTGGAGAGGTAGTCGCGCGGGGCGAGCAGCAGCCACACGGGCAGGATCGCGGCGACGAAGCCGTAGACGATGATGCCGACGGCGATGACCGTGCGGTCGAGGGTGAACGCCGCGGCGCCCCACTCGGTCTCCGCGACCCAGCCGCCCGCGACGATCGCGAACATGAGGAGGACGAAGCCGATGATGGAGATCTCGGTGATCTTGCCCGGCCGGATGAACCGCAGGTACACCCCCATGAACAGGGCGATCGGGATCGTCATCGACACGCTGAACACACCCCAGGGGCTCTCGCCGAGGGCGTTCACGACGACGAGGGCGAGGATCGCGACGATGATGACCATGATCGCGAGCGTCGCGATGATCGCGGCCGTCCCACCGATCACGCCGAGCTCGTCACGCGCCATCTGGCCGAGGGAGCGGCCGCCGCGGCGCATCGAGAAGAAGAGGACGAGGTAGTCCTGCACGGCTCCGGCGAGGATCACGCCGATGATGATCCAGATCGTGCCGGGCAGGTAACCCATCTGCGCGGCGAGCACGGGGCCGACGAGGGGGCCGGCTCCCGCGATCGCGGCGAAGTGGTGTCCGTAGAGGACGCGGCGGTCGGTGGGGACGAAGTCCTTGCCGTTGGCGAGGTACTCGGCCGGGGTCGCCCGCCGGTCGTCCGGGCGGAGGAGTTTCCGTTCGATGAGCTTCGAGTAGAAGCGGTAGGCGATGAGGTAGGTGCAGACGGCAGCGAACACGAACCAGATGGCGTTGACCGTCTCGCCGCGGACGAGTGCCAGCATCGTCCACGCGAACCCGCCGAGGAGGGCGATGGCGACCCAGAGGACCACCTTGGCCGGGGTCCATCGCGGGGCGTGCTCGGCTTCGTCGATCGCGGTGGGTGGGAGCTCCGGATCCTGCACCACGACGGGCTCGGCCTCCCCACCGGCAGCGGGCTGCAGTGCTCCGCCCCGGTTCGATCCTGCACGTGCTCGGTCCTGTCGTCCGGCGTCGTTGCCCATGACGATTCCTCCCTCAACGGTGGTGTTCGTGCGTCGAGGGTAACAGCGACCCGGCGGTGGGCGCTCGTGGGTTCCGGCCACACCGGGCTGGAACGGGACTCGCGCGATCAAGCACTTGCAGGGTTGGTTCCGGGGTGGTTTCCAGCCGTCGGACGTCTTGCGCCCAGGGTTCGGCGCAAGACTGTTCCAGTCTTTGCTGTTCCGATCGACCGCCCGCCCCATGACCACCGGATCCCCATGACCCTGACGTTCCCCGCTCCGTCCGACGACAGTGTGCAGCGACGTGGGTTGCGTTCGGCGCTCTCCGATGCCGTGCTGCAGGACTTCATCGACGACCTCCCGGTCCCGACCCGGCCGTCGGACCTCGCGACCCGGCTGCTGTATCCGCGCTGGCAGGTGTACTCGGACATCCACGAGGGCAAGCTCATCGCCGAGCGGGTGCGGCGGAACTCCCGCCTGTTGAAGGTCGACGTGGAGCGCAACCGTGCATGGATCGCGCACGGACTCGCCACCCGACGGGCGCGGGCCGGCTCCGTCGTCGACGCACCCGAGCAGGAGACGCCCGTCTCCGTCGTCATCGTCGACCCCGAGGCGTTGGCGCAGCTGCACGCCATCACCGCGAGTGGTCTGAGCATCCGTGAGGCGGTCGAACACGCGCTGCGGTCGATCGCCACCCCGCCGGAGGCCGAGGTCGAGGTCGAGCGGCGGGTCATCCCGCCGGTGGCCGAGATGCTCCCCGACCTCGACGCCCGCCGTCGGCAGGCACGGGTGGGCTGACGCCGCGCCGAGCGTCAGATGGACGAGCGCATCGCCCGCTCGAACTGCTCGACGAACTGCGCGCCGGGGTCGGACCAGTCGGCGGCTGTGATCGACGCCGAGATCCGCTTGGCGTGCTCGATCGCGTCGGGACGCTCGACGATGTCGACGAGCCGCCTGGCGATCGCGGCGGGCGACAGGGGCACGTACTCGATGTGCTGACTGTCGAGCACCCCGGTCGTGTTCGGGCTGTCGTTGACGACGGGCACCACCCCGGAGGACATGATCTCCAGCGGGAGCAGCGACATGTCGGTGAGCGACAGCACGAGCCCTGCGGCGCAGCGGTTGTAGACGGCGTTCAGCTCGGAGATGTCCATGGCCGAACGGTTCACGAACGGGAAGCCGGTCTCGTAGCCCGACATGTCCCAGCCGACGAGGTTGATCGTGATGTCCGGGCGCAGCCGGTGGAACTCGGTCAACGCGAGCTCGCCGATCTCCCAGCCGCGCCGAGGCGTCGGCGGACGGGCGTAGAAGAGGATCTCGGTGCGGGGTGCGTCGTTCACGTGCGAGTAGTGCTGCTTGTCGACGGAGTAGTCGAAGTGGTCGCAGCTCATGCCGTACTCGTCGGCGACCTTCCGGGCCAACCACGGACCGGCCGAGAACCCGTGGAACCCGAAGCGGTAGGTGTTCTCGGCGAGGACGTACTCGCTGCTGGCCGGGTAGAACCACGGCTCGAAGTCCTGCACGAACGAGAACCGCTTCGCCGGCCCCTGGTAGCGGAACGCGGGGTACGCCGTCTGCCAGTCGGAGGACACGATGACGTCGGCCCCTGGCGCGATGCCGGTGACCGGGTCGTACCGGACGATGTCTGCCTGCAGCTCCGGGTAGGCGCTGCTCGCCGCCATCATCGCGCGGATCCCGGCGATGTCGACGGCGGGCTGCGTGGATGCCTGGTACAGGTAGATCGTGAGGCGGTGGCCGGCTCGTTCGAGGAACTCCATGAAGCGGAATGCGTTCTGGTGCCCGCCGGAGGTGCGGCTCGGCGGCGAGATCAGCCATGCCACGTCGTAGGGGCGCCTCGGGAACTCGGCGACGTTGAAGTGCCGCGGCACCGTCCAGTCGGCGGCGATCGCGTCGCTCGGGTACAGGTCGGTCGGCTTCCGTCGCATCGGGTTGAACCGTCCGTCGGCGAAGTGCGCGGCACGCCAGAGCGTCGACCGGACCCCCTCGCCACGCATGGCGCGGAGCCCCTGCTCGATCATGCCCATATGGAATCCTGTCCCGTCGATGCCGTCGTCGCCGTCGTGAGGTCGGGTCTCGCCCCGAACGCACGGACCGCGGCGACGACCCGGTCCACCTCGGTGTCGGTCATCGCCGGCCACAGCGGCAGCCGGACGAGGCGTTCGGCGAACCGGACCGCGTGCTGCGGTTCCGACACCACCCGACCGTATCGCCGACCGGCCGCACTCGAGTGGAGCGGTACGTAGTGGAAGGCGGCACCGATGCCGTGTGCCTGCAGGTGGCGGAGGAACTCCTGCTGCACCTCGGCGTCCGGGAGCAGGAGGAAGAAGAGGTGTGCGGCATGCACGCCGCCGGGCGGGTCCATGAGCGTCGCACCGCGGTCGTGTGCCCACTCGGCGAGTTCTGCCGCGTACCGGTCCCAGATCCGGTGCCGGTGCGCCTGGATGACGTCGAAGTCGCGGAGCTGGGTGTCGAGCACCGCGGCGTTCAGTTCGCTCGGCAGGTAGCTGGAGCCGAGGTCGGCCCAGCTGTACTTGTCGACCTGACCTCGGAGGAACTGTGCGCGGTCGGTCCCCTTCTCGCGCATGATCTCGGCGCGGAGCAGCACGGACTCGTCGTTGATGAGCAAGGCACCGCCCTCGCCGCAGTGCACGTTCTTCGTGTCGTGGAAGCTCTGTGCGGCCATCGTCCCGACCGTGCCGAGCCGGACGCCTGCGCCGATGACGCCGAGGCCGTGCGCGTTGTCCTCGAGCAGGTGCAGCCCGTGCTCGGCGGCGAGGCCGAGGAAGGCGGGCACGTCGACGGGGACTCCGCCGTAGTGCATGACCGAGATCGCCCGGGTGCGTGGACCGATGGCGTCGGCGACGTGCTGCGGGTCCAGGTTGCCCGTCGCCGGGTCGCTGTCGACGAAGACCGGGGTCGCCCCGGCGAGGACGACCGCGTTCGCCGCGGAGGGGAACGTGAAGCTCGGGAGGATGACCTCGTCGCCGGGTCCGACGCCGATCAGCCGGGTCATCATCTCGAGCGCGTGGGTGCCCGACGTGGTGAGGAGGACGTGCTGGGCGCCCGTGATCTGCCGGAGTCGGTCGGAGGCCGACGCCGTGAACCTGCCGTCGCCGTGGACGTGGTCGGACGCGAGCACCTGCTCGAGCTGTGCGAGTTCACCGGGGGCACGGTAGGGCTTCGACAGCGGGATCCGCGGCGAGATCCCGACCTCGGCCATCATCGGCCACCCAGCAGCAGCGCGACGATGAAGACCGCCGCGACGATCACGACCGCGACGATGACGATGGTGGCGATGATCCCGATGCCGACCGTCGGTGAGTCCTCGACGGTGGCGCGACGCTCATCGTCCCGTCGTCTTACGCTCACGTGTCGTTCCTCATGCTGATCCCCCCGGATGTCGATCGGGCGGTTCGCACCGACCCACCGGGCATGTTGGAGCCCGCCCGGGTGTTCCAGTATCGGTCGCCCGACGATCGACCCACATCCTGCTGCGGGCTACTCCACCCCCGCCACCTGGCGGGTTCCGAAGCCGGACCGTCACCGCTCCATCCCCTGGGCTCGTAGGGTGAGAGTCGAGCTGAGGAGACCCCGTGATCAGAGTGGCCGTCGTCGACGACGAGGCGTTGGTGCGATCCGGGTTCGAGCTCATCCTCGGCGCCGTCGAGGACATCGAGGTCGTCGCCTCCGTGGACGGGGTGGAGGCGATCGAAGCCATCCGCGCGAGTGGTCCCGACGTCGTCCTCCTCGACGTCCGCATGCCCGGCCGCAACGGGCTCGACATCCTCGACGAACTCCAGACCTGGGACGACCCGCCCGTCGTCGCGATCCTGACCACCTTCGACTCCGACGACTACATCGCGCGCGCCCTCCGCAGTGGCGCCGCAGGGTTCCTCGTGAAGGACACCGACCCCGAGCAGCTCCCCATGCTGCTCCGTTCGCTGTCGGCAGGCGGCATCGTGCTCTCGCCGCAGGTGTCCCGGACGCTCGTCGGCGGTTTCGCCAGGAGCGCCGACCGCGAGGCGGCCCGGCGACTGTCGGGCTTGACCGGCCGCGAGCAGGACGTGTTGGCGGCGCTGCGGACGGGCGCGTCGAACACGGAGATCGGCGAGGCGCTGCATCTCAGCCGGGCGACGGTGAAGGACCACGTGAGCGCGATCCTCGCCAAGCTCGACGTCACCACCCGGCTCGAGGCGGCGATTATCGCGGAGCGCGCCGGTGTCCGTGTCGACGAGACGGATCACGCATGACCCGCCGATCCCGGCTCTGGTCGGTCCTCATCGAACTCGCCGTCATCGCGGCGGCCGTGGTCGAGAGCCTCGCGACGCTCGAATGGGCGTCGCCCTGGGAGTCGGGGCTGGCGATCGCAGCGGCGGTCGGACTGATCTTCCGGCGACGGTGGCCGTGGATCGCGCTCCTCTTCGCCGTGCCGGCGTTCACCCTCAACCTCGCGACCCTCGCGGGCCTCGCCTCGCTGTTCTCCGTCGCGGTCCGGGAGCGCCGACGCTGGCGGCTCGTCGCGACGGGCATCGTCGTCTTCGTCCTCGCGGCCGTGCCGTGGTGGGGTTGGAACTCGGCCAACTACACGATCCTGTCCATCGTCTACGCCGGCCTGTACGCGGCGGCGCCGATCGCTTTGGGCCTGCTCGTGCGCACCAGACGGGAGCTGTTCGACCGGATCCGCGATCTCGAGCAGGTCCGCCGGACCGAGCGCGCGCGCATCGCCTCCGACGTCCTCGTCGAGGAGCGCACGCGCATCGCGAGGGAGATGCACGACGTGGTCTCCCACCAGGTCAGCCTCATCGCCGTCCAAGCTGGGGCGATCCAGGTACAGACCGAGGAGCCGGGGACGAAGCGGATGGCGGTCACGATCCGTTCGCTCGCCTCGCGCACCCTCGACGAGCTCCGCGACATGGTCACCCTGCTCCGCGCGGAGACGGGGCATGCACCGTTGGCGCCGCAACCGACGGTCGAGGACCTCAGCCGGCTGATCGCCGACAGCGGCATCGACGTCACCTCCGGCATCGAGCTGCCGGACGGGCTTCCGGCGCCGCTGCAGCGGGCGATCTACCGGACGGTGCAGGAGGGCCTCACGAACGCCCGCAAGCATGCCCCGGGAGCGCCCGTCGAGCTCCGGGCCAGTGCCTCACCCGACGAGGTCACCGTGGTGATCCGGAACGCCCGTCCGGCGCGGTCTGCGAGCACCACGTGGTCGTCGGCGGGCCACGGGCTCGTCGGCCTCACCGAGCGGGCGGAACTCCTCAACGGGACGCTCCTCACCGAGGACGCGCCCACCTCCTTCACGCTGACGTTCCGCGCTCCGTACTAGCGGGTCAGGTACTAGCGGGTCAGGCCTGCGACTCCTCGTCGCGCTCGTCGCCGAACAGCGGCCGCTGGAAGCGTCGCTCGAACCGCAGGATGCAGCCGGTACCGCGCACCAGCTCGTAGGCCTCGATGCACTCCGGGTCCGTCTCGGCGGCGATGCGGTACTGCTCGTACGCGGCGAGCGACGGGAAGGTGAACAGCGCGAACGCCTCGTCGTTGTCACCCTCCGCGGGGAGGAAGTAGCCGTGGTGATCACCACCGAGCCGGTTGACGAGACGGATCCAGCGCCGCCCGTATTCGGTGAAGGTGTCGAGCTGCTCGGGGTCGATCCGGTAGCGCAGGTGGATGGTGATCATGCGTCCCAGTCTGGCGGTTCCCCGACGACCGTCGTCATACGGGGCTTCCGGGACCACCCGACACCTACGCTGGAACGGTCCCCAGCACGCCACGGAAGGTGATCGAGATGAGTTCCGAGTACGACGACGCGGCCGCGAACGGGCTCGCCCACGCCCTGCGTGTGCCGGCCTCCTCGGACCGACTCCAGGCCGCGCTCGCAGCCGGCACCACGCCGAAGCCCGCCTACATCGAGGTGCTCGTCGACCGGTGCGCCGTCGAACCCGACTTCTTCGTGCGCGACATGCTCACCTGGGCCCTCGTGCGCCACGACCCAGAGGTGACCGTGCCGCGCCTCATCGAGGAACTCGGGTCGGTGTTCCCGCAGGCGCGTAGCCAAGCGCTCCACACCCTGTCGAAGACGGGCGACCCGCGCACCTGGTCAGCGATCACCCTCGCACTCCTGGAGGACGACGAGGATCAGGTCGCCCGAGCCGCATGGCGCACCGCCGCAGGCGTCGTGCCCGAACGCGAGGCGCCGGCACTCGCCGAGTTGCTCGCACGCCAGTTCGGGCGCGGCGACCGCGACGTGCGGCTCAGCCTGACCCGTGCGTTCCTCTCCATCGGCGAGCTCGCGGTGGACGCCGTCGAACAGGTGGCGGACGCCGAGCAGTCCGAGCGCGAGGCACGGGTGCACGCCCGCGCGACCGCCAGGATGCTGCGCGACCCGGAGCTCGACTTCGACGAAGCGGTCCAGGAAGCGCAGCACGCCTTCCGCCAGGGACGCTGACGGCGCGGATGCGCCGCGTCGCCCTCAGCGCAGCCGGGCGGTGCGCAGGGTCGCCGTCGCACTGTGCGCGGCCATGCCCTCCGAGTCGGAGATGACCTGCACGGCATCGGCCAGCTCGGGCGTCGCCGCCTCCGCGATCCGCTGGTAGGTGAGCGGCTTCAGGAAGCGCGACACCGACAGCCCGGCACTGTGCTTGGCACCGCCCGCCGTCGGGAGCACGTGGTTCGTCCCCGCCATGCCCTTGTCCGAATACGCGACGGTGCTCCACGCGCCGAGGAAGATCGAGCCGTAGTTGAGCAACCGGTCGTGGTACCAGGCGTCGTCGGCCGCGATGACCTCGAGGTGCTCGGGCGCGAGGTCGTCCATGAGTGCAGCGGCGGTCTCACGGTCGTCGGCCACCGTCACGGAGCCGTAGTCGCGCCACGCCGGCCCGCAGATCGACTCGGTCGAGAGCGTCGGCAGCTGCCGTTCGACCTCGGCCACGACCGCGCGGCCGAGCTCCTCCGACGTCGTGACGAGCGCGGCCGGCGAGTTCGGCCCGTGCTCGGCCTGCCCGAGGAGGTCGGCGGCCACGAGGATCGGATCCGCGGTCTCGTCCGCGAGGACGGCGACCTCAGACGGACCGGCGAGGAGATCGATCGCGACCGTGCCGAACAGCTGCCGCTTCGCCTCGGCGACGAAGGCGTTGCCCGCGCCGACGAGCATGTCGATCGGCAGCTCGCCGAGCAGCCCGTAGGCCATCGCGGCGAGCGCCTGCACCCCGCCGAGGACGAAGACGCGGTCGACACCGGAGACGTGTGCGGCGTAGACGACGGCGTCGTTCGCACCGCCGTCGGGCTGCGGCGGCGTGCAGGCGATGACCGTCGGCACACCGGCCTGCTTGGCGACGCCGACCGTCATGAACGCGCTGGCGGTGAGCGGGAAGCGGCCGGCCGGGAGGTAGGCGCCGACGCGGGAGACGGGCACGTACTTCACGCCCGTGACGAGTCCGGGGACGAGCTCGGTCTCGAAGTCCTGCAGGTGCGCGCGCTGCTCCTGGGCGAAGGCGCGGGTGCGCTCGCCACCGAGGTCGATGGCGGCGCGGAGGTCGGCGGGGAGGCGGTCGCCGCTGGTCGCGATCTGCTCGCGCGTCAGCTCGACGTCGCCGCCCTCGTACCGGTCGAGACGCTTGGCGGCGTCGAGGACGGCGTCCATGCCGCGACGTTCGATGTCGAGCAGCATGGCGGAGACGGTCTCGATGACGGCCGGGTCGCGCTGCGCCGGTGGAGCGTCGACGAGTGGGGTCTTGAGGTGGTGGAAGGAGCCGGCGAGGGACTGGAGCACGGGAGGACTGAAACGCATGCTGCGAGCGTACGAACGCGGTGCGCGGGCGACAACGGGGGACGTGCCTGCGCGAGCCATCGGGTCACCCGATACGCCGATGCGGGCTGGTGATCAGCGGGCCAGCGGCCAGCGCTCAGCGCCTCGGGGTCGTCGCGATCACCTGCTCGGGCTCCGCCGCGGCGAGCAGGGTGTGCTCGGCGAGTTCGGCGATCCGTGCGGTGGCCGGCGACAGGTAGGCGCCCTCGCGCTGCACGAGGGCGATCGTGTCGTAGAGCGGTTCGGCGAAGGGCGTGAGGGTCAACTGCTCCGGGAACCCGCCGGTGCGGGCGACCGTACCGGACACGATGGTGTCCGCGGCGCCGGTCGCCGCGAGGCTGAGGGCGGTCTCCACGTGCTCGACCTCGACGGCGGGCTCGATCGACCGGCCCTGCAGCCGAGCGCGCTCCAGCAGTTGGAGCCGCGTGGGGTCCCGCCACCCGGCGTAGGCGTCGTAGAGCACGAGCTTGGCGTCCGCGAACTCGTCGATCCCGACCGGGCCTGCGGCGGGATCCCGGGTGGTGGAGGCGTAGAAGACCTCGTCGCGGAAGAGCGGCCGGATGGCGAGGCCCGTGACGGGCACGGGGAGGACCACGAGTCCGGCCTCGATCTCGCCGCTCGCGACGGAGTCCGCGACGAGCGCGGAGTTCAGCCCCACGAGTCGCACGCGCACATTGGGGTACCGCTGGTGGAAGCGCTGCACGAGGTCGGAGAGCTCGTAGTAGGCGGCGTTGCGGAGGACACCGAAGGTGCACACGCCGCCGTCGAGCGAGGTGATCGCGGACAGCGCGTCGAGTCCGCCGTCGATGGCGGCGACCGCGCGCCTGGCGTGCTCGCGGAGCTCCTCGGCAGCCGCCGTCGGGACGAGCCGACGCGCACCGCGGGCGAACAGCTGGAGGCCGATCTCGCGCTCGAGGCGGCTCACGAGTTCGGACACGGAGGCCTGGCTGCTGTCGAGTTCGGCGGCCGCGGCGGTGAACGACCCGCTCTCGTAAGCGGCGAGGAAGGCGCGGAGTTGCGCGAGGGTCATGCGGTCAGCCTAGCGATGGCGGTCGGACGAGCCCTCGGCGGCGACCGCCCCGTACAGCTCCGGCCGCCGGTCCGCGAGCACGTCGTTGCGCGGGCCGATCCGGGTCGCGCCCCGGTCGATCCGGACGGTCGCATCCACCCGTCCCCGTGCGTCCTTGGCACCGACGGGCCAACCGTCGGCCGGGATGATCGTGGTGCCCTCGGTCCACGGCTTGCCCGCCTCGGTGCCGGAGCGGTCGCAGCAGACGATCGGGATCGCGGACGCGCGCGCCGCGGCCATCGCCTGCACGACCTCGGGCGCGCGTTCGCCGACCGGTCGATCGACCAGAGGCCAGTTCGTCGGGACGACGAGGAGGTCAGCTCCCCGGAGGGCCAGACCGCGTGGCACCTCGGGGAACTCGAGATCGTAGCAGACGAGGACGCCGAGCCGGCCGAGGGGCGTCTCGACCACCGGCTGGGTCTCGCGGCCGGCCACGAAGACGGTCTGCTCCTCGTCCCACAGGTGCACCTTCCGGTAGACCCCGAGGGTGCCCGATGCGCCGAGGACCAGGGCACTGTTGTGGATCGTCTCGCCGTCCCGTTCGCAGAAGCCGACGACCACCACGGTGTCTCCGGGGAGCAGCGACGCCCAGTCGGCGAACACGGGCGCGTCGCTCGGGAGCGCGACCGCTCGGGCCGCCTCCGGACCGTCCAGGTAGTACCCGCTCGTCGCGAGTTCGGGCAGCACGAGGAGTTGCACCCCGTCCGCGACGGCGTCCCGGATGGCCGCCTCGATGGTGTGGAGGTTGCCGTCGAGGTCACCGAGGACGGGGGCGAGCTCCTGGGCGCGGACCCGGACACTCCGCGCGTCGGGGTCGGTGTGGTCGATGGCGCCCGTCGGGTCGGTGCTGGTCATCCAGCGATCATACGAAGCCGCGGCGGACGGGACCATCGTGTTCCCCGATGGCTGGGATCGGGGCATGGCCGATTGTGCGCGTCCGTGGGCGGCGGATACCGTCGTCGGCACGAGCGAGTCACCGACCCGAGGCAGACCCCGCTGCCCGCCGCACTCCTCGACCGCCCGAGCCCCGGAGGCCAGCCATGGCGACACCCGCCGCATCCTCGTCCACGCCCGGCCCAGCCGCCGGAGCGGGTGACGCCCAGCCGTCCCTCGTCGAGTCCCGCTCCATCGACTGGGTCCCGCTCGACGAACGCCACGGTCGCCCGCGTTCCCTGTTCTCGCTCTGGTTCATGTCGAACGCGCAGGTCACGACCCTGGCGACCGGCATGCTCGGTGCGGCGCTCGGAGCGAACCTCGCGACGTCCCTCCTCGCGATCGTCCTCGGCGTGGCCGTCGGGACCGTGTTCACGGCCTTCCACTCGGCGCAGGGCCCCCAACTCGGCCTCCCGCAGATGATCCAGTCGCGCGCCCAGTTCGGGTACCGCGGCGTCGTCCTCATCTGCGCGATCGTCGTGTTCAGCCTCGTCGGCTTCAACATGTTCAACCAGATGCTCGGAGCGGACGTCCTCACCATGACGACCGGCGTCGACGCCGGTGCGGGCTGGTACGTGCTCATCAGTGGCGTGGCCGTCCTCCTCGCGATCTTCGGCTACTCCTGGATCCACCGCACGCAGTCCTGGCTCACCGCGCTCTTCCTCGTCACCTTCGGGCTGTTCACCGTCGTCGTCCCCTTCGTCGTGCCACTCCCGGCCGACGCGCTGTCCTTCGCGGAATTCAACTGGGTCGCGTTCCTCGTGCAGTTCGGCGGCGCAGCGGCCTACGCACTCGGCTGGGCCCCGTACGTCTCCGACTACTCGCGCTACCTCCCGCCGCAGACCAACCCCGGCCGCGCCCTCGCCTACACCTACGGCGGCGTCTTCGTCGGTGCCGTCTGGCTGATGGGGCTCGGTGCCTTCGTCGCCAGCGCGTTCCAGGGCGCCGACCCGCTCGAAGGGGTCCGCGATGCGGCCGACGCGATCCTTCCCGGCTCGGGCACCTGGTTGCTCGTCGCCGCACTGCCCGGGCTGATCAGCGTCATCACGGTCAACATCTACGCCGCGTCGATCGAGACGATCACGATCATCGACTCCATCCGACCGGTCCGGCCGACGCGCGCCCTGCGGGTCATCACCTGTCTCGCCATCGCCGCGCTCGCGGTGATCGGGTCCCTGCTGAGCACCGGCGAGTTCCTCGCGAACTTCAGCAGCTTCCTCGTCGTCCTGCTCTACGTCCTCGTGCCGTGGACCTCGATCAACCTCGTCGACTACTACCTCGTGCGGAAGGGCCACTACGTGGTCCGCGACATCTTCACCCCGAACGGTGTCTACGGCGCCTGGGGGTGGCGGGGCCTCGTCGCCTACGCGATCGGGATCGTCGCGATGATCCCGTTCGTCGTGACGGTGTGGTTCACCGGTCCGATCGCGCAGGCGCTCGGCGGGGCCGACCTCGCCCTGTTCATCGGCCTCGCCGCGTCCGCGGTCTCGTATGTGCTCCTCTCCCGGTCGCTCGACCTCCGCAGCGAGCGTGCGGCCGCCGAGCGCGACGTCACCGAGACCGGCCACCAGGCCGTCGCGTTCACCACCCGGCGCCGCTGACCGCAGGCGGGTGCGCGCCCGCTCCGCGGCACACGATTACACTCGACGACGTGATCGGATCGGACGGAACGGGCGAGCCCGACGCACCCGACGGCACCGACACCCCTGACAGCATCGACACCCCTGACGACACCGACACCCGCATCGCGGACCCGGCCCCGAAGCACACGCCGCTGTGGACCGTCCTGTCCGCCTGGCTGCTGCGCGTCGAGCGATGGCTGCAGTCCCGCGGCGGCTCCCGACTGCGGGGCGTGCTGTGGCAGCTCTGGGGTCTCGTCGCGATCGGCGGGATCCTGCTCCTCGTCGGCCCGGTCATCAACCCACCGCTGACCCTCGACGACCTCACCGCCGAGGCGTCCGACGTCACGGACAGTTGGATCGCCCGCTCCTTCTCCGCCGACTACCAGGTCACCACCGACGAGGACGGTCGGCTCGTCACCGACGTCGAGGAGCGCATCGACGCCTTCTTCCCGAAGGACCTCGAGGACTCCACCATCGAACGGGTGCTCGCCACCGAGTACGAGGGGCACGCCCTAGACCCGTCCGGCATCACGGTGACGCTCGACGGCGTGGAGCAGGACGTGACCCGGGAGCGGGCAGCGGTCTTCCTGAGACTCGTCATGAAACCCGGCGAGCGGCTCACGGGAGATCACGACCTCGTCATCCGGTACCGGCTCTCCGATCTCGCCTACGTCACCCAGGACACCGCCACCGGGCAGCCCGTCGACCTGCTCCGGTGGGACGTCTTCGGACCGGACCTGCAGCAGGCCGTCGCGAAACTCGACGTGCGGGTGACCATCCCGCAGGAGCTCGACGACCGGCTCGTCCGGCAACCGCGCGGCTCCTTCGCCTGGACCCTCGTGGGTGCCGGGCAGTGGCTCACCCCCGAGCCGGACGCGGCACCGGGCGAGGTCACCTACGGCTTCACGGTCGACGACACGGCCCCGCCGCACTCGCAGGCGCGGTTCACCATGCCGTTCGAGGCGGGATCGATCACGATGCCCCCGCAGTCCTGGATCTTCTGGTTGCAGACCTTCGGTCCGGTCCTCCCGATGCTCGTCCTCGCCGCGACGCTCCTCCTGTCGTTCGCCGCGCGGGCCGTCGCGTGGGGCGACGCCCGCGGACGCCCGTGGTACGTCGCCCAGTCGGAACCGCCTGCCGGCATCTCGCCGCGTCTGGCCGCTCACCTCCTCCGGTCGCCCGCGACGATGGAGCTCGCCGAACGCCTCAAGGACGCCGCGATCAGCGGAACGAAGCAGCAGGCCAAGCGACAGGCGCGCCTCATCGCCGCGGCTGGTGCCGCCAAGCGGGCCGGCCGTCTGGGCGACCGCCCCCGCGCCCTGCGCCGCTACCTCACGGGTCCGGAACGCGCCGGGCAGGTCCGGGAGGGCCTCCGCCGGGTGCCGAAGGGCTTCGTCCGCGACTGGTTCATCGCCGCTCCCATCGCCCTGACGCTCCTCCAGTGGGGCATCGTCCGGCAGCTGTCGCACCAGACCGTCCTCGCGGTGGTGTGGTGGCCGCTCGCCTTCGTCGCGCTCTCGACCGTCTTCGCCGTCATCGTCCTCACGATCGCGCTGACCGCCAGGCCGTTGACCCGCAAGGGTGCGCTCGTGAAGCAGCATCTGCTCGGCATCCGGGTGTTCGCGGAGCGGACGCAGCTGCTCGACCGTGCCAGCCTCCGCGACCGACTCCTGCCCTACGCCGTGCTCGGCGCGCCGCCCCGCGCGACCGGCCGACGGGTGGCCGCGCTCATCGCCCCGGAGATCACCATGCCGGCCGCCACGGCCGATCGTGCCTCGCGTGCCGAGGGATCGCGGACCGGCTTCCTCACCGCACCACGCATCGCCGTCCGCGTGCTCGCCCTGCTCCTCGTGGCCGGCGCGATCGTCGCGGTCAACGTGCTCCCCGCTCCCTCGACGGAGAGCGCGACGCCCCGTTCGTACACCGGTGACATCGCCGGATCGACCCTCACGAGGGTCGCCTCGGCCGAGTTCGATGCGGTCCTGGAGCGGACCGATCGCGACGGCGCCCGGCTGCGCACGACCGAACGGCTCGGCGTCGACTTCTCCGATGAGGGCGCGGTGCCCGGGCAGGTGGTGCGCGAGTGGCCCGCCGCCGTCGACGGCCAAGACCTGGGTCTCGCTGTGGACACCGTGACGATCGACGGCGAGGACGCTCCCTTCACGACGGAACAGGAGGACGGTCGACTGCTGCTCCGCACGACCTTCGGTGAGGTGCTCACCGGTCTGCACGACGTCGTGATCCAGACGACCGCCACGACGCCCGCGACAGCCACCACCGTCGATGGCCGCGACGTCGACCGGATCCACTGGGTCGCCCTCCTCGACGGCTGGTCGAGCAGTACCTCGTTCGACGAGGACGACCCGCCGGAACCGTTCCGGTTCAGCTTCACCGCCGACGACGCGTTCCTCGACGACGCCGTCAGCGCCGGCTGGACGCCGGACGAGGCCGCGGCCTGGAGACCATCGGCGGCCGAGGACGGTTCCGGGCAGGAGACGGTGACACTCGACCTCGCGCCGGACGACGGACGGTGGCCGCTCGACGCCCGCTACGACGACCTCGGTGTAGCCCTCGACCTCCCGGCCGGCGCCGTCGCCGGGACCGACGCCGGTGCTGCAGCCTGGTCCAGGACGGCGGCGCTGGCCCCGGGGTTCCTCACCCTCCTCTTCGCCGGTGTCTCGATCCTCGGCTGCGTGATCGGCGCGCTCGGCACCGTGCGCGGCCGTGGTCGGGTGCGGGAGCCGGGACTCCTGCGCGACGCCGTGCGCTGGCTGACCCCCTCGACCTTCGTCGCCGCAGGTGTGCTCGGGGTCTGGACCTTGACCGGTATCGCGGGTGATGACCCGTTCGGCGACCTCCTCCTCGGTGCGCTCATCGCCGACGTCGTCGCGATCCTCGGCTGGTACATCATCGCCATGCGGACTCCGTCGCGCGCCTGACCGACGAGCGTCGCAGGCTGCGGGATAGCATCGTCGGATGTCGACCACCGGGCCCGCCGAACTCCTCCGCCTCACTGCATTCGCCGCCGAACCGGGCGGCGGGAATCCTGCCGGGGTCGTCCTCGACGCCTCGCAGCTGTCGGACGCCGAGATGCAGGAGATCGCGACCGAGGTCGCGTACCCCGAGACGGCGTTCGTCGTCGACCCGGCAATCGACGACGACGACCGCCACGTGCGGCTGCGCTACTTCTCCCCCGGCGCCGAGGTGCCGTTCTGTGGCCACGCCACCATCGCGACGGCCGTCGTGCTCGCCGAACGCCGAGGTGTCGGTCGGTTCACGCTGGAGACGAACGTCGGACCCCTCGTCGTCGAGACGCATGACGACCCTGAGACCCACTCGATCACCGCGTCGTTCACGAGCGTCGAGCCGACCGTGCGTGATCTCGACCCGGAGGTCGCCGATCGACTGCTGTCGATCCTCGGGCTCGAGCGGTCGGACCTCGACGAGCGGTGGCCGCTCCGTGAGTCGTTCGCCGGGAACCGGCATCCGGTCGTCGCGGTCCGCGAGCAGGAGGTCTTCGACGACTTCACCTTCGACCCGGCCACGCTGCGCCGGCTGATGGATGAGCAGGGCTGGGCCGGAACAGCCACCATCGTCCACGATCACGGCTTCGACGACGCGGGGCACCTGCACGTCGAGGCGCGCAACCTCTTCCCCGTCGGCGACATCACCGAGGATCCAGCCACCGGTTCTGCGGCTGCTTCGCTTGGCGGCTACCTGCGTGCGCTCGGACTCCTCACCCCTCCGGCGCGGATCCTCATCCGGCAGGGCCACCACGTGGGCGCCCCCAGTCTGCTGACGGTCGACGTCCCCGCCACCGGCGGCATCACCGTGTCCGGGACGGCGAGCCCGATCGGGTGAACGTCACCACCGGGTACCCGCGCTCCACGTCCAGCGTCACCTCGGCCGCAACGCCGTAGACGTCGGCGATGAGTTCCGCGGTGAGCACCTCGCTCGGTGCGCCGGCGGCGACCACCCGGCCGGCGCGGAGCACGACCACGCTGTCGCAGTACATCGCGGCGAGGTTGAGGTCGTGGATGGCGATCACAGTGGTCAGCGGGAGCGCGCAGACGAGGTCGAGGAGCTCCAGCTGGTGTCGGATGTCGAGGTGGTTCGTCGGCTCGTCGAGGAGCAGCTCGCGCGGCTCCTGCGCGAGGGCGCGCGCGATCTGTGCACGCTGACGTTCACCTCCGGAGAGGGTGTGCCAGAGGCGGCCAGCCTGGTCGAGCAGGCCCACGTGCGCGAGCGCGCGCTCCACGGCGGCGTCGTCGGACACGGTGTCGCCGCCGAGTCCCGAGCGGTGCGGGATCCGTCCGAGCCGGGCGATGTCGCGCACCGTGATGTCGACGTCGGTCTCGGCGTGCTGGGTCACCGAGGCCACCGAACGCGCGATGCGCCGCCGACCGACCGAGGCGAGGTCGACGCCGTCGAGCGTCACGAGCCCGGCGGTCGGCTTCACGAGACCGTGGAGCACCCGCAGGAGGGATGACTTGCCCGAGCCGTTCGGCCCGAGGAGGCCGACGGTCTGTCCCGGTTCGGGGTGCAGGGTGACGCCGTCGACGACGAGCGCACCGCCGCGGTTCCAGGTCACGTTCTCCGCGTGCAGCGTCATCCGCGCTTCCTCCTCCGCGCCAGCAGCGCGATGAACACGGGCACCCCGACGAGTGCCGTCCCGACACCGACCGGCAGGGGCGTCGGCGAGAACGCGACGCGCGAGCCAGCGTCGACCCACACCATGAAGATGGCGCCGATGATCGCGGTCGCCGGGATGAGCCGACCGTGCCGCGGCCCGACGAGCAGGCGGGCGGCGTGCGGGAGGACGAGTCCGACGAACCCGATCGCCCCCGCGACACTGACGAGGGTCGCCGTGATGAGGGCGGTCGCGACGAGGAGCACCGCGCGCGTCCGTCCCACGTGGATGCCGAGGGACGCCGCGACGTCCTCGCCGAATGCGAAAGCGTCCAGCGCGTGGGCGTAGCGCAGGCACAGGAGGGAGCCGGCGACGACGACGATCGCGCACAGGATCACGTCGTCCCAGCGCACGCCCTCGAGCGAGCCGAGCAGCCAGAACATCACGCCGCGCGTCTCGTCGGAGTCGGCGAACGCGAAGATGACCAGTGACGTCAGCGCCGAGAACAGCTGGGTGCTGGCCACCCCGGCGAGCACGACCCGGTCGGTCCCGCCGCCGGAGAGCCGGGCCAGCAGGAGCACGAGTCCGAACGCGACGAGGGCGCCGATGAACGCGCCGCCCGAGAGTCCGATCGATGCCCCGCCGAGTCCGAGGATCCCGATGGCGACCGCACCGGTCGACGCACCGGAGGAGATGCCGAGGATGAACGGGTCGGCGAGGGGGTTCCGGAGCAGCGACTGCATGATGACGCCGCACAGCCCGAGTCCGGCTCCGCATGCGGCGGCGACGAACGCCCGGGGCAGGCGCTCCTCCCAGACGATCGCGTCCTTCGACAGCTTCACCGGGATGTCGGTTACGCCGAGGTGGTTGGTGACGATGTCGCGCACGTTGACGAGCAGGATGTCTGCCGGGCCGAGGGTGATCGCCGCCCCCACCGAGATGAGCAGCAGCAGCACGCCGGCGAGGACGAGGACCCCGGCGATCACCGCGCGGCGGGCTCGGGGTGCAGGCCGTCGGGCCGTGTCGACGCTCGTCGCTGTATCCGGTTTCGTCACCGGGTCGGGGTTCAGAGCTCGTCCTCGTGCTCGACCCACCACGCCTTGATCTTCTCGAGGCCGTCGACGAAGCGGATGGACGGGTTCAACTCGGCGCCGTGGAGGGCGATGTACCGCTGGTTGCGGACTGCGTCCATGGTCTTCGTGAGTGGGTCGGATTCCAGGAATGCGATCTTGTCGTCGAGGCGGTCGCCGGGGAACCGGTCGCGTTGCAGGTCGCCGAGGACGAGCACCTTCGGGTCGCGGTCGACGAGGTCCTCCCAGGTGGTCGCCGGCCAGTCGTCGGTGGCCTCGGTGAAGACATTCTCGAGGCCCGTGGTCGAGGCGAGGAGCGCGGCCGAGCCGAGTCCGCCGCCCACGTAGGGCGTCTTGGTGTCGGCGAACCAGAACGCGACGGTCGTGCCGTCGAAGTCGACACCCTCGGTCGCCTTCGCGGCCCGGGCCTGCAGATCGGCGACGAGTGTCGCTGCGCGGTCGGAGACGTCGAAGACCTCGCCCAGCTCGGTGATCTCCTGGTACAGCGCGTCGATGGTGAGTGGTGCCGTGCGTGTCCCGCCGCCGTTGATGCTCGTGCCGTTGTCGCAGTCGGTGGGCGAGAGGTAGCTGGCGACACCGGTCTCGGCGAAGCGGTCGCGTGGGGCGACGCCGCCTTCGTTGAAGTGGCGGCCGAAGGAGGCGGTGACGAAGTCCGGGTCAGCGCCGAGGACGACCTCGTAGGTGGGGGCGTTGTCGGCCAGGCGTGGGACGTCGGCGTTGGCGGCGGCGAGGGAGTCGAGGACGGGGTCCGTCCAGGAGGCGGTGCCGACGATCCGGTCTTCGAGCCCGAGGGAGAGCAGGATCTCGGTCGAGTTCTGGTCGAGTGAGACGACCCGCTGTGGTGCGGCGTCGATCGTGACCTCGGTGCCGCAGTTGTCGAGTGTGAGCGGGTACTCGGTCGCGCCCTGCCCTGCGGCGGCTGTCGACTCCGGTTCGACGGCTTCGGAGGCGCCACAGGCGGAGAGTCCGAGGGCGAGGACGGCTGCGAGGGCGAGACTGCTGGCGGCGCGCTGGTGCACGTCGACTCCTTCATTCAGGGCGGGGACCTAGGAAGGATAGCCTTACCTGACTGACGGGCGCGAATCGAGCGCTACGCAGGGGAAGGGGCAGTTCCGCGAGTTTGCTCCTGCGTTGCTGCCCAGCTTGCGAGGAGTGCCATCGCTTGTTCCGACGCGGAATCCGGTTCGGTGCCGTAGGCGACGAGGGTGAGTCCGTCATCGGCGGTGAGGTCCATGGCTTCGAAGGTGAGCTCGATCTCGCCGACGACGGGGTGGTGGACGCGTTTCTTGCCGGTGCGGTGGGCGTAAACATCGTGCGCGGCCCAGCGGACCCGGAAATCCTCACTCCGGGTGGAGAGTTCGCCGATCAGATCGGTGAGTCGCTTGTCGTAGGGTCGTCGGCCGGCTTCGCCGCGGAGTGCAGCCACGAGGTCGGACGCGAGACGGTCCCAATCGGGGTAGAAGTCGTTCGAGCGCGGGTCGAGGAAGGTGAACCGTGCGGAGTTCGGTGGCCCGGCTGGGTCGATGAACATCGGCGCATACAGGGCCCGACCGAGCGTGTTGGTGGCGAGCATGTCGGATCGCCCGTTCCTGATGACGGCAGGGGCTCCGATGCTGTCAAGGAGTCGTTGGATCGTCGGACGGACCCGGTTCGCAGGTGTTCTTCGGCGTGCGACCGGGGAGGCGTTCGCGACGTGAGCAAGATCGAGCAGGTGGGCGTGCTCGGCCTCGTCGAGTTGGAGGGCGCGCGACAGCGCTTCGAGGACGCTCTCCGAGACGCCGGCGAGATTGCCACGTTCGAGGCGGACGTAGTAGTCGACGCTGACGCCGGAGAGCATCGCGACCTCCTCACGGCGCAGCCCGGTGACGCGACGCTGGCCACCCAGGTCCGGAAGACCCGCGTCGTGTGGGGTGAGTTTCGCCCGCCTGGTCGTCAGGAACTCCTGCACCTGCGCTTTCGTATCCACCCTGCAACGGTACGTCGCCTCGGTCGGTCCTGGGAGGTACCGCCAGGAACTCCCGCCCCGCTGAGGCGGGCTCGTAGCGTCGAGGTATGGACACGTTCACCCTCAACAACGGCATCGACATTCCCGCCCTCGGCCTCGGCGTCTTCCAGACCCCGCCGGATGAGACCACCGCCGCAGTCGTCTCAGCCTTGCAAGCTGGCTACCGGCACATCGACACCGCAGCGGCCTATGCGAACGAACGCGGCGTCGGTGATGCGATTGCGGCGTCTGGCCTCGACCGTTCCGAGGTCTTCATCGAGACGAAGATCTGGATCAGCGACTACGGCTACGACCAGACGCTGCACTCCTTCACCAAGAGCGCCGGCAAGCTCGGCGTCGACCAGATCGACCTCCTCATCCTGCACCAGGCGCTGCCGACCGCATTCGAGCAGACCATCGGCGCCTACCGCGCCCTCGAACAGCTGCTCGCGGACGGCAAGGTCCGCGCGATCGGCGTCAGCAACTTCATGGTCGAGCACCTGACCCGCCTCCTCGACGAGACGGGTGTCGTGCCGTCGGTGAACCAGATCGAGGTCCACCCGTACTTCCAGCAGCGCGAGGTCCAAGCGTATGGCGCCGAGCATGGCATCCTCACCCAGGCATGGTCACCGATCGGCGGCATCACCTCCTACCGCGACTCGGAGCGCCGCAGCTTCGACGAGCCCGTCATCCTCGCGATCGGTGAGCAGTACGGGAAGTCGGCCGCTCAGGTGATGTTGCGCTGGCACATTCAGGAAGGCCGCCAGGTCATCCCGAAGTCCACCAGGCCTGAACGCATCGCCGAGAACATCGACGTGTTCGACTTCAAGCTCACCGACGACGAGCTTGCGCAGATCGACGCCCTCGAGACCGGTGTCCGCGGCGGGCCCGTGCCGGAGGCCGTCACCCTCGCAGCGTTCGGCCGCGACATCCCCGACGCCTGACCACAGGCGCCCTCACCGCGGGTCGACGAGCCCCGCGCGGATGCCCCACAGCACGGCCTGGAGGCGGTCGCGCGCGCCGGTCTTCTGCAGCAGACCGGCCAGGTGGTACTTCACCGTGGTGGGTTCGACGAAGAGCCGGTCCGCGATCTCCGCGTTGGACAGACCCTCGGCCAACAGGTGGAGGACGTCGAACTCGCGGTCGGTGAGCGGTGAGTCGGCCGGAGCCGTCGCAGTCGGCGCGGTCGTGCTGCGGCGCTCGGAGAACTCGCGCAGGATGCGCCGGGTGAGGCGTTGGTCGAGCGTGCCCTCCCCCGCTGCGACGGACCGGATCGCGGCGAGCAAGGTCGCCTCGTCCGCGCCCTTCAGCAGGAAGCCCGCCGCCCCGGCCTCGAGCGCGGCGAAGACGTCCGCGTCGACGTCGAACGTGGTGAGGATGAGGACGTCGACGTCGAGGTCCGGGTCGGCCGTGATCGTGCGGGTCGCCGCGATCCCGTCCGTGCCCGGCATCCGGATGTCCATGCAGATCAGGTCCGGACGCAGCTCCTTCGCCAACCGCACCGCGTCGGCGCCGTCGATCGCTTCGCCCACCACCTCGATGTCGGGCTCGGCACCGAGGATCACCGAGAGGCCGGCGCGCACGACGGCCTGGTCGTCGGCGATGAGGAGGCGGATCATGCATCACTCCGGGGTTGGTCGGGGCGGTCCTGGTCGGGGCGGTGTTCGTCGGGGATGGTCAGGCGGTTGCGCCACCCGCCGCCGTCCGTCGGCGCCGAGGTCAATCGCGCTCCGATGAGCTCGGCCCGCTCGCGCATGCCCCACAGGCCGTACCCGTCACGGGACGGAGCCGCAGGCCGCTGCGACGACGGGGCGTTCGTCACGGTGAGCTCGATCGCGTCCGCCTCGAACCGCACCACGACGTGCGCGGTGGCTCCGGGCGCGTGCCGGGCGGCGTTCGCCAGCGACTCCTGGACGGTCCGGTACGCGGCCGTCTCCGCGAGCGGCCCCAGCACGCGAGGCTCGCCGGTCACGGTGTACGCGACGTGTTGCCCCCGTGACCGCGCCGCCTCGACGAGTTCCGGGATCGCCGCGATCGTCGGGATGGTCGCCGGCCCGAGGGTCGATCCGTCGCCGCTGCCCTGGGCGTCCGCGTCGTCGCTGCGCAGCAGGCCGACCGTCCGCCGGAGGTCGACGAGGGTGGTGCGGGCGTCGGACTGCACCGTCTGGAGCATCGCTCGGGCACGTTCCGGGTCGCGCTCCATCAGCGCGGTCGCCGCCTGTGCACTGACGATGATCCCCGACAGGTGGTGCCCGGCGATGTCGTGCAGTTCTCGGGCGAGGGCGGTGCGTTCCGAGCGGAGGTCGTTGAGCGCGCTGATCCGGCGCTCGTTCTCCGCCATGCGCGCCTGGTCCTCGATCGCCGACAGCAACCGCTCGCGACCCCGGGTGTACTCGGCGACGCCGGCCGGGAGCACGTACTGCAGCACGATGCGCGCGACGGCTGCGAACACGAGGATGAGTGGCTGCTCAGACGACCCGAACACCATGGCGATGCCGCCGACGACCGTCGTGGCCGCCGCGCCGGTGACCAGCGCGGTCATCACCGTCCGACGTTCCTCGTGACGGGCGAGCGCATAGGTGGCGAGGATGACGCCGAACGAGCCGATCCCGAGTTCGCCTCCACTGGATCCGAGGACCACGAGGTCGAGGAGGACCGTCACGCCGAACACCGCGACGGGGTGCCGACGCCGGAAGAGCAGAGCGACGGCCTGGAGCACGACCAGCCCCGCGTGCACCCACGGCGACACCTGTCCCGGCACGGCGTGCAGCTCATCGACCCACGGGACGACCCCGAGGTACCCCACCGCACCGGCGAGGACCAGGACCGGCGGGAGCGCCGAGCGTAGCCGGGCCACGACAGGTGCGGGCCGTGCGGACGAGGTCATGGGTCGAGTCAACCACGCCGAGCGCCGACCCCGGCGGGGGTCGACGCTCGGCTGCCTGTGGGAGACGGTCATCGCTCGCAGAGGCTCGCGTCGAGGGCGTCGACGACGATCCGGTACTGCTCCATCAGTCGCTCGGTGTCGTCGGGCGAGACGACCGCCCACGGCAGCGACGTGACGGCGATGGTGACGGCGGTGCCGTCGGGACCGACCGCGTTGCGCGTCTGGGTTCCGGGGATGTCGCCGCCGTGACCCCAGGCCACGCCGCCGCAGCTCAGCGGGTAGCTCTGGAGGCCGAGACCGTAGCCCGCCCCTGGCCACAGCTCGTCGCCAGCTGGAACCGTGGTCTGCATCTCGGCGAGGGTCTCCTCGTTCAGGAGTTCCCCGTCGAGCAGCGCCTTCATGAAGACGTTGAGCTCGCGCGGCGTCGAGACGAGCGCACCCGCGGACCAGGCGAACGAGGTGTCGAGGGCGGTGAAGTCCACGAGCTCGCCGGCGGTCTTCGCGTGGTACCCCTTGGGGTGTTCGCCGCGCAGCTCGCGCTCGCCCGGCGCCGGGAAGTAGGTGTGCTCGAGGTCGAGCGGCTTGACGATGCGCTCGTCGATCTGCTGGCCGAGCGCCCGGTCGGTGACGTGCTCGATCATGAGCCCCAGCACGAGGTAGTTCGTATTGCTGTACGCCCACCGCTCCCCCGGCGCGAACACGGCCGGCTTCGCGAGGGCGATGTCGAGCATGTCTCGGGGCGAGGTGTAGCGCTCCTGCGCGGCGAACGCGTCGGCGGCGATCTGATCGGCGTACTCGGGGAGCCCGGCGGTGTGCTGGAGCAGCTGCCGGACGGTGATGCGGGTACCGTCGATCCCGTCGCCGGTGATGAGCCCCGGGAGGTAGGTGTCGATCGGGGCGTCGAGCGCGACCTTCCCCTCCTCGACCAGCTGGAGGACGACGGTCGAGACGAACATCTTCGTGTTGCTCGCGATCCGCACCTCGCCGTCGACCTGGGCGGGCTCGTCGGTCGCGAGGTCACCGATGCCGGCCGCGACGTCGGTCGACGAGCCGTCGGGTCCGATCACCGAGGCGAGCGCCGCAGGGTAGCCGGCGTCGACGAGCGACTGCATCCGGTCCTGCAGCGGGCCGGACTCGGAGCCGGGCCCGGCGGTCTGCTCCGTGGCACTGGTGCAGGCGCTGAGGGAGACGGTCCCGGCGAGGAGCGCAGCGGCGGCCGAGACGGCGATGAGGGTGCGGTGACGGTGCTGGGTCTGGTGCTGCGTCTTGGGCGGGGTCTGCGTCTGGTTCTCGGTCTGGTTCTGGTCGTTCATGTGGGTGGGTCCTTTCAGATGTCGCGACGCGAGAGCGCAGCGGATGCGGCCGCGGTCAGGGCGGCGGTGAGGGTGACGAGGGCGATGATGACGACGGACGGTCCGAGCCCGGCCGCGCCGCCGTGGATGACGCCCTGAGCCAGGGCGACGGGCAGGAACTGGGTCCAGACCGGCAGCACCCCGCCCGTGACGAGCTGGATGATGGAGACGACGACCGGTTCGAGGATGAGGATCGCGATCATCGTCAGGACGCCGGCCAGTTGCGTGCGGACGATCAGTCCGATCGCGAGGCCGATGACGGCTAGGGCGGCGACCGCGAGGATGCCGAGCCCGAACCGTGCTGCGAGGTCCGCGAACCCCAGGACGAACGGCGTCCCGGTCGTGGCCAGGGTGATCACGAGCGTGACGAGGCTGACGAGGGCGAGGACGACACCGAGTGCGGCACCGATCAGGGCGACCGCTCCCGCCTTCGCGGCGACGATACGGAACCGCTTCGGCGAGGCGAGGGCTGCACCGACGATGCCGCCGTAGCGGTCGTCGCTCGTGCCGGCGAGGACGCCGAGCAGGGTGATCGCGAGGAGCGCGACACCGATGGAGCCGTTGCCCATCGACGCGCCGAGGGGGTTGAGCGCGTCGAGTTGGACGGCGCGAGACGCGAGGTCCAGGACGGGGAAGTCGCTCCCGAGGGCGTCGAGCCCCGGCCCGACGTCGCCGTCGGCGAGGGCGGGCATGAGGGTGACGAAGGCGAGCTGGGTGACGATCAGTCCGACGACGGCCACCAGGGCGGTGACCTTCGTGGCGGTCGTGGTGACGAGCCCGAGGAGTTCGGCGCGGAACATCAGCACACCTCCCCGTGCTCGGCGAGCTGGGCGGTGCCGGTGACCTGGAGGTAGTAGGCCTCGAGGTCGCCTCCCGTCGCAGCGAGGATCTCGCTCATCGACGACTGGGCCAGGACACGCCCGTCGGCGATGATGACCACGTCGTCCGCGATGTCCTGCACGTCGGAGAGGAGGTGCGACGACAGCAGTACCGTCCCGCCAGCGTCGGCGAAGGTGCGGAGGCGGTGTCGCAGCCATTGCATCCCGGCGGGGTCGAGGCCGTTGGAGGGCTCGTCGAGGATGAGCACCGAGGGGTTGCCGAGGAGGGCCGCGGCGATGGCGATGCGCTGGCGCATGCCGAGCGAGTACCCGCCGGCGGGGCGGTCGGCGTCGCGACTCATCCCCACCTCGGTGAGGACCGCGTCAATCCGGGTGGTGTCGGCTCCGATGCGCGCTGCGGCGATGCGGAGGTGCTGCCGCCCGGTGCGGGCCGGGTGGAGTCCGCCCGCGTCGAGTACGGCTCCAACGGAGCGCGCCGGCTGGTCCAGCTCGCGATACGGCCGGCCGAGGATGAGGCTCTCCCCGGCATCGGCGCGGGCGAGGCCGAGCAGCAGTCTGATGGTGGTGGTCTTCCCGGCGCCGTTCGGGCCGAGGAGTCCGACGACCCGACCAGGGTCGACGGTGAAGGAGACGTCGTCGACGCGGGGGCGGCCATGGAAGGTCTTCCGGAGCCCGCGCGCCTCGATCGGATGAGGGTGTGTCGTGTTCATGCCTTCAGCCTCGGCGCTGGCGACGTCCGGCACCCCCGCCCGACGTCCAGTCCACGCCTGGCCGAATGGACAGTCGTCATCGGCCTCTAGGCTGCTGGCATGGATGCTCCCACTCGTCGCTTCGCCCTGCGTGGGGCCGTCTTCGCGGTCGCGCTGAGCTGTCTGCTGTCCGGATGCGCGCCATCGCCGTCGCCGGACCGCACGACCGCGCCATCCGCATCGACGTCGGATGCAGCCACCCGCTCGGGCACCGGTGAGATCCGGCACGACCTCGGCCCGCTCACCGAGCGGTTCCCGCAACTCGAAGGGGCGACGGACGCGACCTGGATGTCGGGGACCCTCGGCGACGACCGCGTACCCGGGCCCAGCACGTACTGGATCGACGCCGTCGTCACCCTCGACGAGGCGAGCTACGCCGCGGTGCGCGCGCAGGCGGGGTCGACGGAACTCGATGAGGACGCCCAGCTCCCCGAGCTCGATCCCGGTCTCGACGACGTGCTGCCGAGCGGGCCGTTCGTGCGCGCGCAGGCCATCGACGACGCGTTCTCCGTGGACGGGCGCTCGACGGTCGTGGTCCTCGACGACGCGACCCGGACCGTGATCCTGACGAGCCGGTTCCAGTAGCGGGCGGCCTGGGTCAGGTCGGCACGATCGCATGTTCTCCGTCTGATCGCCACCGCTTCACAGCACGGATGTGGAGGAGTTGACTGGACGCATGTCCGACACCACTGAGACCACCGACACCAACGTCCCCGACAACACCGACGACCGCATCGCGGTGCTCTTCGACATCGACGGCACGCTCGTCGATTCGAACTACCTGCACGTCGACGCGTGGGATCGTGCGTTCGCCGATGCCGGCAGACCTGTCGACGCGTGGCGGATCCACCGGTCGATCGGGAAGGACGGCGGTGAGCTCCTCGAGTCCCTGCTGGACGGTTCCGAGGAGGTCGAGCAGTACGGCGAGCGGGCGAAGGAGCTGCACAGCGAGTACTACCTGCAGAACACGTCCCGGCTGCGGGTGATCAGCGGCGCGCGCGAGCTCCTCGGCGAGCTGGCTGAGCGCGGGATCGCGGTCGTCCTGGCGACCTCGGCGCCGGAGAACGAGCTGGAGATCCTGCGGGAGCTGCTCGACGTCGACGAGGCGGTCTTCGCCGCGACGTCGTCCGGTGATGTCGAGACGGCGAAG
Source organism: Plantibacter sp. LMC-P-059a (assembly GCF_030209505.1). Lineage (NCBI taxonomy): Bacteria > Bacillati > Actinomycetota > Actinomycetes > Micrococcales > Microbacteriaceae > Plantibacter > Plantibacter sp. LMC-P-059a. The sequence goes on from NZ_JARVRZ010000002.1 coordinate 811,472, forward strand.
CCGGAACCCGACATCGTCGAGGTCGCGCTCGACCGCGCAGGGGTGCCTGCCTCACGGGCCGTCATGGTTGGCGACGCCGTGTGGGACATCGAGGCGGCCGCTCGGGCCGGTGTCGAATGCATCGGTGTGCGCAGCGGTGGGTTCGGCGAGCAGGAACTGCGTGACGCGGGTGCAGTCGCGGTCTACAGTGACGTCGCCGAGTTGCTCGCGAACCTCGAGGACAGCCCGATCGGCAAGCTCGCGCGCTGAGCGGAGCTCAGCTCCGCGTGGCGCGACGACGGAACCAGCGGGCGAGTTCCTGCAACGCCCGCATGGTGGCAGTCGGGTCGTCGCGGTCGAGGTCGTCGAAGGTGTCGCGGTAGCCGTCGACGTCTGGGGCGGAGCCGGTGTCGGCGCGTTCGAAGCCCATGGTCCAGTCGGCGAACTGGCGTTCGCGGATGGGCTCCTCGAACATGACGCGGATGCCGGTGTGGCGGGGGTCGGTGGTGAGGGTGTCCATGAGCCCGCGGACGGCGGCCTCCGGTCCTTCGAGGACCTGCAGGAACCGACCGTCGCGGTAGATGAGCATGCCGGTGAGATGTGCGCGGGCGTTGTTCTCGCGGCTGGTGGCGAGCAGGGCGGTGAGGTCCTCGTCGTTGAACGGCTGTGTCGCCGTGCTCGCGTACACGAGTGACAGCATCTGGTCTTCGTCGGTGCCCACCGTTGGAGCCTACCCGGCGGGGTGCGGAGGCGGTCCGGAAGCGCGTCCGGTGAACCTCCTCCGGTCACTGAGCTGCGCCGCACTGAGCCTGTCGAAGTGTCGAAGTGCCCACGAGCAACCCTTCGACAGGCTTCGGGGGCCAGAGCGTTCCGGACACAACTTCCCGGTCACTGAGCCTGTCGAAGTGCGCACGAGGAACCCTTCGACAAGCGCAGGGACCGAAGCGTTCTGGACACAACTTCCCGGTCACTGAGCCTGTCGAAGTGCGCACGAGCAACCCTTCGACAAGCTCAGGGACCAGCGGGGGTTAGAACGGCGCGGGATCCGGCTCGGTTCGGTGACGCTTCCCGTCGGGTGTCGTCCAGCCCAGCACGCCACCGGGCCCGTGGTCGAGGTCCCAGCCGGGGAGGTGCTTCATCCGATGGTGATGGCGACAGAGGCACGCGAGATTCCCGACGTCCGTTGTCCCGCCGTCCTCCCAGGCAACCGAGTGATCGAGGTCACAGGCCCTGGCTCGGCGCCCGCAGCCGGGTGCCCGACACGTGCCGTCCCGGAGGCGCACCGCGCGTTGCAGATCGGCCGGAACCCGGTACTGCTTCCGCCCGACGGAGAGCACGGCGCCCGTTTCCGGCTGGACCAGGATCCGGGTCATGCTCGGCGCGTTCACCGCGAGCCGGGCGGCCGTCTCCGGGTCGATCGGCCCGTACCCGTCGAGGGTGGCCGGGGCGTCGGTGACACCGGCCAGGCTGAGCGCCGGGACCGTGATCTGGACCGTGGGCTTGATGTGCTCCTGGACCTCGATCGGGTGCGGCAGCACCGGGCTCGACATCACGTCTTCCGGGGTCACACCCGTCAGCGCGAGGGCTGCGATGGCATCCGCCTGCAGCTGCGCGCAGGTACGGGTGTCGCCGGCGGCCCGCGACTCCGCGGCCGCTGCTTCGACCCGTTCGACGATGCCCTGCGCGATGGGTGCCGTGGTGAACAGGTGCACCCACGCCATGCCGTCCGCGGCGGGCTCGAACT